>ONRD01000046.1 GCA_900320185.1 uncultured Bacteroidales bacterium | reverse complement strand
GCGAGCGTGTTAAGTGGACCTGATTTCGGGCTACCTTCACACGCTGCCAATTTGTAATACGCTAATAATGAAGCCCTTATCTTTTCGAGGCGTGTTAGCTATTTGAAAAGGCCATCCTTACGCAAGTCGATGGTTCCATGCCGTACGCAAGTCGATAGTCCCAAACCGTACGCAGGTCGATCGTTCCCAAACCGTACGCAAGCCGATGGTCCAATACCGTACGCAAGTCGATGGTTCCCATGCAGGAAGATAGAAGAATAGGACAAACAAGCGCAGCGCAGGGCGAGAAATAGCTGGTAATGTGCGGGACAACCAGCCACGAGGGGCAATAAACAAAAAAAAGAGGCCGGCCCGATGGGGTCAGCCTCTTCAAGGTTTCGTTGGCTATCTGAGCCTTATTAGTCGCTGAGAGAGTAACGGCGGAAGGCAAGAACCTTCGCGTCCTTGTCCACGGACTTGAGGTAAGCTCCGACGGACATCTTCTCGTCACCCTGGACAAAATCCTGGGCCTCGAGGGTCTGCTCCTTGAAGAACTTCTGGAGCTTGCCCTTGGCGATGTTCTCGAGCATGGCCTCAGGTTTGCCGGCCATCTTCGGATCCTCGGAGATCTGCTGCTTGTACATGGCGAGTTCCTTCTCGACCACGTCCTTGGGGCAGTCAGCCTCGGAAACGGAGACAGGGTTCATGGAAGTGACCTGCATGGCGACAGCCTTTCCGGCCTCGGCGGGAACTTCCTTGTTGAAGGCTACGATGGAACCGAGCTTTCCGTTGAAGTGGATGTACTCGGAGATGTAGGGAGCCTCAAGGTGTTCGTAGCAAGCGAGGACGTGCTTTTCACCGGTCTTGCCGGTCTGGGCGGAGATTTCCTCCTCCACGGTGTGGCCGTTGGCGCATTTTGCAGCCTTCAGTCCGTCCATGTCGGCAGGGAACGCAGCGATCGCAGCATCGGCGATTTCGGCTGCGAGAGCCTTGAATTCAGGAGTTGCGGAGACAAAGTCGGTCTCGCAACCGAGGCAGACAAGAATAGCCTTTCCCTCGGCCTTGCGAACGCAGACCGCTCCCTCGGAAGTCTCACGGTCAGCCCTCTTGGCTGCCACGAGCTTACCTTTTTCGCGGATGATGTCAACAGCCTTCTGGAAATCGCCTTCAGCCTCGATAAGGGCCTTCTTGCAATCCATCATACCAGCCTGCGTCATCTGACGAAGCTTCATTACATCTTTTGCAGTGATGTCCATTGTAATTGCTTTTTAAGGGTTTTGGGAAAAATTACTCTGCTGCAGGAGCTTCAGGAGCAGCTTCCTCCTCAACGGCGGGAGCGGCAGGCTCGGCGGTCTCGGCGGCCTCGGCGGCAGCTTCGACATCAACCGGCTTTGCACCCCTGCGGGCGCGCAGCTTCTTGCCTGTAGGCTTGACGAGAGCTTCTCCTTCGGCAGCCTCTTCGCTGGCTTCCTTGTCCTTCTCGAGTTTCCTCTCGCTGAGGCCTTCTTCGACAGCCTTGCAGAGGATGTCCATGATCAGTTCGATGGACTTCGCAGCGTCATCGTTCGCCGGTATCACATAATCAATAGGGGAAGGATCGCAACAAGTGTCAACCATTGCGAATACCGGGATGTTGAGGCGGTTTGCTTCCTTGACGGCATTGGCCTCCTTCTGGATGTCGACTACGAAAAGTGCGGAAGGAAGACGGCTCATGTCCTTGATGGAGCCGAGGTTCTTCTCAAGTTTCTCTCTCTGACGGCTGATCTGGAGACGCTCCCTCTTAGCGAGCTTCTCGAAGGTACCGTCCTCTTTCATCTTGTCGATGGTGTTCATCTTCTTGATAGCCTTGCGGATGGTCGGGAAGTTGGTAAGCATACCACCGGCCCAGCGCTCGGTTATCGAGGGCATGTTGACTGCCGCAGCCTTTTCGGCAACGATCTCTTTAGCCTGCTTCTTGGTGGCCACGAAGAGGATCTTGCGTCCGGAACGGGCAAGTTCTTTCATTGCCTCGGCAGCCTCGTCTATCTTGACGATGGTCTTGTGCAGGTCGATAATGTGGATTCCGTTCTTCTGGTCGAAGATGTATGGAGCCATCTTGGGGTTCCATTTCCTGGCCAAGTGTCCGAAATGTACACCTGCATCAAGAAGTTCTTGGAAATTTGTGCGTGACATTTGTGTCAATGATTTGTTTAATAACTCTTTGCTTCAGTCCCATAGTAGCGGCTGTAAGCCGGTCTGCGGGATTTTCCGCGGTCTCGGCATCAGGACCCCGTCCTGATTGTCTGCACCGGACCGTGCTTTTTTCAATAAAACAGCACTCAGCTGCAAGCGGACTAACGCTTGCTGAACTGGAAGCGCCTGCGTGCTCCGGGCTGACCCGGCTTCTTTCTCTCAACCTCACGGGCGTCGCGGGTCAGGAAACCTTCGGCCTTGAGGGCGGAGCGGTAGGCCTCGCGGTCAAGATCGCTCAGGGCGCGGGAGATACCGAGCCTGATAGCCTCTGCCTGTCCTTTGGTACCACCGCCGACGACGTTGACAGTCACATCGAACTGGCCTTCGGTCTTGGTGACGGCGAAGGGCTGGTTGACGATGTACTGAAGGGAACCCTCCTTGAAATAGTCTTCAAGGGGACGGTCGTTGATGGTGATGTTTCCTTTGCCGGATGCGAGATACACGCGAGCTACGGCTGATTTACGTCTTCCAAGGGCGTTTTTCTTTTCCATTTGCTCTACTTGATTTCGTCCAACTTAATTTCTCTGGGGTTCTGCGCCTGGTGAGGATGCTCAGGGCCTGCATAGACATACAGGTTGTTGATGAGCTTGTCACCAAGACGTGTCTTGGGGAGCATCCCTTTCACGGACCTCCTCACGAGTTCAGCGGGCCTCTTTGCGAGGATCTCCTTCGGAGTCGTGAAACGCTGGCCGCCCGGATAACCGGTGTAGCGAACGTAAACACGGTCGGTCATCTTGTTCCCCTTCAGGGCGACCTTCTCGGCGTTGATGACGATGACGTTGTCACCGCAATCCACGTGGGGAGTGAAGCCGGGCTTGTTCTTTCCACGAAGAACGTAAGCCACGCCTGAAGCAAGACGTCCGAGTGCCAGATCCGTGGCATCGATAACAACCCACTCTTTCTTCACGGTTTCCTTGTTCAGGGATACCGTTTTGTAGCTAAGTGTGTCCACTGTCTTGATCTTTAATGGTTTAACATATTAAATTGCGATCCCTACACAATATAGGGGTGGCAAAGGTAGGAATTTTTTTTGATTTAATCAAAGAAAACTGAAACACTTCCGGTGCCGGCAGGGGGCATGAAGCAGGACGCATAGCAGGAGAGCAGGCTGGCAGGGTGGATTTTGAATTATCCCTTAAAAGAGTTTTATTTGCACAAATTTTTCCGGATGAAGATAGGGAACATAGACTTGGGAGACAAGCCGGTGCTGCTGGCGCCGATGGAGGACGTGACCGACGCTTCCTTCCGGGGAATATGCCGCGAGCAGGGCGCCGACATGGTCTACACGGAGTTCATCCCTGCCGAAGGCCTGGTGAGGGACGCCAGGAAGGCATATGCGAAACTCCTGACCTCCGACGAAGAGGCCCCGGTCGGCATCCAGATCTACGGGAGCGACCCCGACGCCATGGTCCGGGCCGCAGTCATGGCCGACAACGCCCCTTCCCTCGTGGGCGGGCACGGCTGCGACCTCATAGACATCAACTTCGGCTGCCCGGTGAGCAAGATAGCAGCCAGGGGCGCAGGATCCGGGATGATGAAGGATCCCGACAAGATGGTCCTCATAACCAGAAGGATCGTAGAGGCCGTCAAGAAGCCCGTGACGGTCAAGACCAGGCTCGGCTGGGACGAAGGTTCGAAGATAATAGTGGAACTCGCCGAAAGGCTTCAGGACACGGGAATATCCGCCCTGACCATCCATGGCCGCACCAGATGCCAGATGTACAAGGGAGAGGCTGACTGGACCCTCATCGGGAAAGTCAAGGAGAACCCCAGGATGACCATACCCATCATAGGCAACGGCGACATCGTGTCGGCCAGGACCGCGGCCGAGGCTTTCAACCGCTACGGAGTGGACGGAATCATGGTAGCAAGGGCCTCGTTCGGCCATCCGTGGATATTCAAGGAGATCAAGCACTATCTCGCTACAGGAGAGGAGCTTCCGCCGCTCGGAGTAAGGGAGCGGGTCGCCCTGGCGAAGAAACACTTCTCACTATCCGTCCGCCTGAAGGGGGTACCCACGGGAGTGTATGAGATGCGCCGGCACCTCAGCTGCTACTTCAAGGGCCTTCCGGACTTCAAGGCCACGAGGATGAGGCTCGTCACCGAAGACGATCCCGGGAAAGTCCTCGAGATACTGGACGGCATCGCCTCTGTGTGGGGAGACACTCCCTTGAATGAAGCGGGGAACGTGTACGGAGTCTGACATTTTTTGCTATCTTTGTCAAGATATACCGGAAGCATATGCTTGACAAGATCGTCCTTTCCCCATATTACTTGACACTCCTTACAAGACACGCCCTCTACGACCACGGCCTCCGCAAGGTACGGACCTGCGAAGTCCCGACGATCTGCGTCGGCAACATCAATGCCGGCGGCACCGGAAAGACCCCTCACACAGAGATGATTCTGCGCACCCTCCTGCGCAGCGACGACTGGGCGTTCCGCGACATCGCCGTACTCTCCCGAGGGTACAAGCGTTCCACTTCCGGTTTCCATATCGTTGAAAGGGACGGGACCGCCCGCAGCTGCGGGGACGAGCCCCTTCAGATAAAGAAGAAGTTCCCCGGGGTGATGGTCGCCGTCGAAAAGAACCGCATCAAGGGCTGCGACCTCCTCGTCCATCCGGAGAAGATGCGGGCCGAGAAGAACCTCCAGGTCAAGGACCTGCCGAGGCCTTCCGAACTGATAATCCTCGACGACGCATTCCAGTACAGGGCGCTAAGGGCATATTACAACATTGTCCTGGTGGACTACAACAACCCTGTCGACAAGGACAGCCTCATCCCTATGGGGAAACTAAGGGACCTGCCTTCGAGGCTGCGCTGCGCCGACATGCTGATAGTCTCCAAATGCCCGGCCTTCCTTGAAGACGAAGACAGGCTCCGGTGGGCCCACGACTTCGGGCTCAAGGACTTCGACCTGGCCACCTGCTCGGGTACCGACCGGAAGGGGCGCAGGAAGGTCCTCCTCTTCACCACGATCTGGTACGACGAACCGGAGAAGGTCTTCGAGGAGGCCGACCCGAGGTACGCATATTCCAAGAAACTGATCCTATTCTCGGGGATTGCGAAGGACACTCCCCTGCGGATGTACCTTTCGGACAGGCACGAGATCGTCAAGAGGTTTTCCTTCCCCGACCATCACAACTACAACAAGTTCGACATCGGGAAGATAATGGGCGCAGTGAAGGAGCACCCGACGGC
>ONRD01000042.1 GCA_900320185.1 uncultured Bacteroidales bacterium | reverse complement strand
ATTATCAACAAAAAACTCCGGAGACAGAGGCTCTCAACGCCTACCTGTTCGCGCTGAATTAAAGGAAGGCAAAGTTAACGCCGTGTAATTCTCAGCCGGAGCCATTTTGATTACCCTCGGAGCAAGGTGTATCGGCAGGGACCCGTAGATAGCGCGAGACAGTCCGAGGCGCAGCCTCGGGTTCGAGTCTCGTTTTCCGCTCTGAAAGCAGACAGGCAGCCGTAAGGTTGCCTTTTCTGGTTTCATATTGCTGACGACGGCCCGGCCGAGCGGCCCCCGATGCCCCTGAGGGGCAGCCTTCAAATAGCTAACACGCTCTAAAAAGACAAGCACCTCATTATTAACATATTACAAAACGGCAGCGTGTGAAGGTATCCCTAAAGAACGGCCCCCTAACATGCTAACAAAACTTAACGTATTGGTTAACAGCTGTTTCTGACAATCAAGTGTGTGAGCCATTTGAAAATGTGGGGCCGCACCGCCAGCATCGTCGGCCGCGCCATGGAACGGGCCCATGGCTGGCAAACCAGCGTGAACCTCAACGAGTAAAAGCCTCCTGCTCAGCTCCTTCCGGGCTGGAGCCGTCCGGGGAGGGGCCTTCGTACAGATGGGCCGAAATGGTCTTTATCGAGGGTTCGGCGCGGGACTCAAGGACGCGGATCCTGATCCTTGAAGCCGTCTGGACTGGGAAGCGGAGTATCCTCTTGTAGCCGATGTTCGTCGCCGAGGCTATTTGTTTCCAGCCCCCGTCGGTGAATATGTCAACGGCGTGACGCGCCACTCTTTCGCCGGAGTGCATCACGTCTTCCTGGAGGACCAGCCGGTTGAAGGTCACCGCCTCCGGCAGCGAGATCTCTATGACCTGGTTCTTCCCGGCTCCCGCCTGCTTCCCTGCAGGAGCTCCGTCCGACGGTGCAGCTGACAGGACATCTACTGCAGCAGTCTGCGCCCCAGGACCATCTACGGCGGCCTTCCCAGCGAGAGCTCCGCCCGACGGTGCAGCTGACAGGACATCTACTGCAGCAGTCTGCGCCCCAGGACCATCTACGGCGGCCTTCCCTGCGGGAGCTCCGTCCGACGGTGCCGCTGACAGGACATCTGCCCCCGCCTGCGAGTCAGGGGCCTCTACGGCAGTCTTCCCCGCAGGAACACGGGTGACGGCGACCTTCTTCCCCTGAATGTCGAGAAGGTCCTTCCCGTAGGTGGAGCGGATCCGCCTGCCTACTTCTTCGAGCACCGCCACGTCCCTGTCAGGGAAACGGCCCTCGCGGTTCGGGGGAATATTCAGGATCAAGGTGGAGTTGCCCCCCACCGACCTTTCGTAGATATCGAAGACGTTGTCAGCGGAACGCACCTCCTGCTCATCGTCATTGCGGTAGAACCAGCCATTGCGGATCGAGACATCCGTCTCAGCCTGCTGGTAATGGAGGAACTTGGCTTCCAGGAGCCTTGAGTCGCTGCCAAGGTCGATGTCGGTCATGTCGTGGAAAGTCCCGAGCGTGTCAGGATTCTCCTGGTAGGGAATCACGTTCCACTCGGTTTCCCTGGTCTCGCCGGCCTCGTTGCCGCACCACCTGACATCCTCGCGCCCGAAGACCACGGCCTCGGGGGCAAGGGTGTGGATCACCTCTTTCCAGGCATGGTAGTCGTACGTCTGGCCGCCCTTGCGCTTGGGATGGGCCCCGTCGAGCCAGACCTCCTTTATGGGACCATATTCAGTAAGCAGTTCGAAAAGCTGGTTGAGGTAGTACTCGTTGTAATCGTCCACGCAGAAACGGAAGGTGGTCGTGTCGGCGAAAGGGCGCCCTTCCACCGCCCTGGGGATGGTACGCCACGTGGGCTTGCTCAGGTTGCCGTACAGTCCGTCAGGGCTCTCGATCTGGTAGAGATCGGCTGGAGAGAGGTAGAATCCCAGGTCGAGGCCGTACTTGGCGCATGACTGGGAAAGGGACTTGAAGACGTCGCCCTTCCCGTCCTGGAACGGGCTCGACATCACACCGTGGGTGGTATAGCGGCTCTGCCACAGCACGAACCCGTCGTGGTGCTTCACGGTCAGGATGATCATCTTCATGCCTGCGGCCTTCAGGGCACGGCACCACTGGTCGGTGTCCAGCGTCTTGAGGTCGAACACGCCGGGGTCCTCCATGCCGGAGCCCCACTCCTTGGCGGTGAAGGTGTTCGGCCCGAAATGGGCGAAGGCGATGAACTCGCGCTCGAGCGCCCTCATCTGGTTCGCAGTCGGGACCACGTGCGCCGCCTTGGAGATTATCTCGACGGGGCTGTCATCGGGGTCAACGGCTATGGTGTTTGAATATTCACGGGCGGGCTGCGCGCAGGCAAGGGCCAGCAGCGCCGTCACTGTCAGGATGCAACTTTTCTTCATGGCTTGTAGAGACCGGCAGGAAGCCGTGTCCGTGTAAAGATAGTGATTTCGGAGATATTTCGTATATTTGGGAAGGCGAAGCCTCCCTGCAGGCACTGACGGTCCCGCTTGGCCGGGCGGCCGGCAGCAAGGAGAAGAGCCGAAACCACATTTCAAACCACACAAGAAACCAATACCCTCACAACCATGACCACCAGAAGAGATTTCCTCCGTATTTCAGCATCGGCCCTCGCGGCTTCCGTCATCATGCCGCACTCGCTCAAGTCACAGGCCTCCGCCTCCAAAGGAGCCCCGAGCGACCAGTTGAGGCTAGCCCTCGTCGGGTGCAGGAGCATGGGATGGTACGACCTGACGGACCTGATGAACCACCCCGGGATGTACTGCGCCGCGCTGTGCGATGTCGACAGCAAAGTGCTGGAGAGCAAGGCGGCTGAAGCCGCCAAGCTTTGGGGAAACCGTCCGGACACCTACACTGACTACAGGCGCATCCTTGAGCGAAAGGACATCGACGCAGTGGTGATAGGGACTCCGGACCACTGGCACTGCCTCATCATGACGGATGCATGCTCAGCATGGAAGGACGTCTACGTGGAGAAGCCGGCGGCGAACAGCATCGCCGAGTGTGACGCCATGGTGGCCGCCCAGAAGCGCTACGGCAGGGTTGTCCAGGTCGGGCAGCAGCAGCGCAGCTCCAAGCTGTGGCACGAGATGAAGAGGATCGTGGACAGCGGGGAGCTCGGACATGTGGGCCGGGTGAATGTCTGGGCCAATTTTGCATATGCGGCGATCCGCTCCCACGCCCAGGACGGACCAGTCCCTGAAGGCGTCGACTTCGACATGTGGCTTGGGCCGGCACCCAAGAGGTCGTTCAACGCCAGCCGGTTCCATGGCTCCTGGAGGATGTTCTGGGACTACGGCGGCGGCCTTGTGACCGACTGGGGCGTCCACCTGCTCGACATGGCCCTCTGGGGCATGAATGTCGACGGCATGCCCTCCAAGGTAATGGCCGTCGGGGACAACCTCGCCTACCCGGATAATTTCGCAGAGACCTTCGACACTCTCAGCGTCCTGTACGACTATCCCGGTTTCCTTATCCAGTGGAGCAACGTCGCCGTAGAATCCGGACCCTACGGGATGAATTACGGACTGGAATTCAAGGGCACTGACGGGACCCTGGTCGTCAACCGCGAAAAGATGGAGCTCTACCCCCAGGGAGGGGCCAAGCCAGTGCAGCAATGGAAGCCGACGAACAATGAGCATCTGGACCACACCACAGACTTCATAGACTGCGTGCGCTCACGCCGCTTCGACACTGCCTGCACCATCCAGAACGGCGCCCTGTGTGCCAAGACGGCCCACCTTGGGAATATCGCCGCAAAGACCGGCGTGGCCCTCACCTATGACGATGCCCGCCGCACGTTCCACAACAAGGCCGCCAACCGCCTCATCACCCCCGCCTACCGCGCCCCCTGGAAACTCCCGCTCTGACAAGGAATATAATTACCTGATGGGCTACTAAGAAGGCCCGGCTCATCCACAAAAAGGCAGGGTTTTCGTGGATGGATCCCGCCGGGGGCCTACAATGCTGGCTGGGCAGAGGACGCTCTTCCTCAATTCCTTTCTTCCAGATACTCGATTACTGTCTTCCAATCCGGGAACCGCTTGCTTCCGAATTGAATCCACTCGCCTTCAAAGTTGTCGGCACCATGCTTCGGCCGGTCGTCAATCAAGTAATCTCCTTTCAGGAAGTCCTTGTGGTGGGATAGGATCAGGCGCTTATGCAGGACATCATCCAGGTATTCTGTGACCCATGTTACTTTATCTGCCCAGGCAGAAGGATTCTTCCATGGAGCAGTGGAAAGGATGTAGACGTCAAAATCCTTGGCAAGCTGATGCACTGCGGCAATAGCCCCCGGCATCGGATCCATCAGGGAAAAGATACCGGGAACTTCATCCAGCCGGCCGGAATAAGCAGTTCGGGTGGCTTCATCCAACCGGGCTATCCCGGATTCAAAATCGACAAGGACGTTATCCATGTCAAAGTAAAGGCGCTTTTTGAGTGGCATCTGCATATGGTATTGTTCTCTTATGCGTGGCAAAGAGAAGGGTTTAATAATTAACACCTCCTGTTATGGAAGAACTCTCCTAAACGTCTCGTTTTGAATGAACAGAGATAGTTTTTGGCAGAGGGTACTCATACAAAGATAATAGCTTTATTTGAGAATTCCATTAATTGCTGACAGATGAGTTGCTGCAGCCGGGATGGAAGCACTGCGGGCAGCAGAACTTGCTGCTGACAGACCGACACGCAAGGGGCCGGTTGCCTCCTCTTCGACCGGGATGAACGGGCAGCGGACAGGCCATGGCGGGCCGGCAGGGGGCGGTCGATTTTGGAGATATTCAAATTATTGCTACTTTTGGGAGTTTGAGTTTGAAACAACTGAATCACATGAAGAAAGATATTGAAATCGGGGAATATGCGGCACCGGAGTGCGTGGTCGTCCCCGTGATGATGAAGGAAACCGTCCTCGCAGTCAGCGGTGGCCAGCTGGATGAAGAGGAGGAGCCTGTGTTTTAATGCCGGAAGAGATGGATAGAGCGAAATCTCCGACGGAAAGAGCGATAACTCGATAAAAGAGCGACAATGCGATGAAAAGAGCGATATATTCGATGATGGCGGCTGCCGTTTTGCTGGCAGCTTCATGCGCGGAAGCGGAAGAAGAAAAGAATGTCCGGGAAGACCAGGCCCCCGGGGAAGAACTTGTCCAGAAGACGTTCAAGTGCTCATCCGAAGCCACCAAGAGCACCCTCGGCGAGGAGAACAAGGTCTTGTTCTCCAACGGCGAGAAGATTCTCGTCTTCGATGAATACTACACCCATGAGTTCGAGGTCAAGGGTTCCGGCAACCAGGTCGAGATCACCGGGAACGTGCAGTCCGGGACGGACAAGTTCTTCGCGCTGACCCCATATTCACACGACTTCTACTTCGACTACGACGAGGACTTCAACTACATCGCAGAGATGACCCTTCCGCAGTCGCAGGCCGCCTCGAAGGGGACCTTCGCCGACGGGATCAACATAGCAGCCGCAGTTTCCGGTACCGATGACAAGTTTTCCTTCAAGAACCTGCTCTCGTTTGCAAAGCTGACCCTGTCTTCCGGCCAGCTTGGCGGGAAGACGGTCAAGGCTGTCGAGCTGTCTTCGTCCTACCCCCTCGCGGGCGATGTCGTGGTCACGTTCGGATCTGAGATAAAGGCTGCAGGCGGGGACAACACCGTCAATTCCGTGGAAATATCAAAGGAAGGCGGGATGGCTGACGGCGACTACTACCTCACCTTGCTGCCCAACCCCGGAGGCGAAGTGACGATCTCCTTCATCGCCACCGACGGATCGGTGGCCACCAAGACCGCCACGCTGAAGGAATTCAAGGCCGGAGTCATCAAGAACCTCGGTTCCGTGAAAGGGCTGCAGTGGAAGGAGCCCGGCTACGTGCTGGTCGAATCAGCACCCTCCGACTGGTCAGGAGACTATGTCATCGTCTATGCCGAGAATAGCGCCAACGGTACCGGAAGACTCCTCGCAGGAAAATCAAGTTCAGGCAACTACGGCGCCTATGAAGACGTAAGCATCTCGGACAAACGGATCTCCCTGGCGGACGGTTCGCCTTACAACGTCACGATCACCAAGGTTTCCGGTGATAATTATTCAATCGAGTACTCTGCGACCGGGCAGTTCCTGGGATGGGAAAATTCCAGCAAAAACTACTTGTATTTCGGCAACAGCGCGGGAAACGATAGCTACCAGTGGAACATCTCTCTCTCCGGGGGCTACTCCGTGATAACGAATGCGAACACTCCTGGCAGATTCCTGGAGTACAACGCTTCTGCTCCCAGGTTCGCTTGCTATGAGAATCACCAGAAATCCGTCTACCTCTACAGGAAGGACGGCAGCGAAGGCAGCGGCGCAGTGGAACAGACTACGGTCACTACCGTTTCGGCGTCCGGCGTGACGGGATACCATGCGACCCTCAACGGCTCGTTCGAGAATGCTTCCGCCTCACCCCGCTATGCCGGATTCGAGTGGGGCCTTTCCGAGGACAACCTGCAGGACGTAGCCCTGTGCACTGCGGCTCCGTCCGGGACAAGCGGCAGCTTCTCGGCAACGGTCGACAACCTCAGCGACGGAATCACCTACTGGTATAGGGCTTACATCATCGTGTGGGAGAACGGGAAAGGCACCTACTACTACGGCGAGACCCGTTCATTCAGGACGTCTTCGGAGACTTCCCATGGCTACAAATGGTTCGAGCTGCCGCAGATGAACCTCAAGGAAGTAACCGTAGGAAGCAACACCTACCTCACCAACTGGTCCAATCCTGAAGCGGAGTACTACGCCTACCACCTCTGCGCAGGAGGAGAGAAAGGACCGAATGGAAAGACCGCCAGGAACTATACCGTCTGCTTCAGCGCCGAGCACCACTGTCCTCTCTGGGTTGCAGCTCCAAGGCACTCCATGTACACCGGCAGCTCCGGAAGGACCGATGCCTACAAAGCGGACGCGAGCATCCCCGCCGGCATCCAGTATTACAGCAAATCCACCGGCGGCGGCTGCAACAAGGGTCACATGCTCGGCTCCGCGGAAAGGACATCCAGCAAGGCGACCAACCAGCAGGTGTTCTTCTACTCCAACATAGCCCCGCAACTCTCTACAGGATTCAATACGGGCGGAGGCGGATGGAACCTCCTGGAGGATTTCATCGACGGACTTGTACCTTCCTCGCAGAAGGACACCCTCTATGAAGTCGTAGGATGCATATTCGGGACAGTGACTGACGGCTACGGCTACAAGGTCACCTCCAGCAAGATCTCCTTCGGGGGCAGGAACGACGTCTCCTTCCCTGCCGCTTTCTACTATGCCGTGCTGAAGAAGAAGAACAGCTCGACTCAGGATTCCGTGGCGGACTGCGACGCAAACCAGCTCCAGTGCGTAGCCTTCGTGAGGGCGCACACAAACAGCCTCAAGGGCCAGAAGCCTTCCGCAAAGGAACTGATGAGCATCTCCGACCTGGAAAGACTCACCGGCATCACCTTCTTCGCCAACGTGCCGAACGCACCCAAGGATACCTACAACGCCTCCGACTGGGGATTATGACAGTCCTGCGACCATGAAGAAACCGACAGCTTCCCAAAGTGAAACCTATGCGGCACCGGAGAGAGGGACGGGATAGAATTGTGTTTTGGTTTCAGCCTCCATTAGTCAAGAATGACGGATCTGTCTCATTCGCAGACTGCCATCTCCGACAACTTGCTTTCCTCATTGGCACGACTGAGAGAAGTCACGAAAAACCGTCCCTTCCCAGGAAGGATATAGGACTTGTCTTTGGTAGTGCCTGACAGAGAAACCTTTTTGCCACCAGGGTCAAGTTTGTATATCGCATAATATGAGCCGTCGCCTTCCCATGTCAATGTAGAACCGCTGACCTTCAGACCGGTCGGTGCTTCAGGTTTGTTTTCCGGTGTCCTCCCAAGATATGGAATCAGGACTTTGCTTCCAAGGACTCCCTTGATGGTGTCAGTGATTCCGATATTGTTCTTCACGAGAGAAGAAGAATTGTAGAACAGGCAACCTGAGACCTTGCTGTAGGATCGGGCAAGATTGTAGCAAGTGACGAAAGAGGAAGGGTCTCCGAAGTCTCCTGACGCTCCGGACTCATACCTGTAGATTCCGTAGCCTACCATAAGATGGGTCTGCCCGGAGTTTGCAGCAAACCACTCCAGGCGGGAACTGAATGTTGTCCCGGTCCAATACAGCTGAGGGATCAGGACATCGAACCACCCGTTCCTGGCACAGGCAGCGACATCTATGTACTGGACATTGTAGTTATTGTCGTAGTTTCCCTGGGGACTGATAGAGAAAATCACTTCAGGCCTGGCATCTGCAATCGTCTTCTGGATCATCTGGACCAACTTGCTGATATTGTCGCGGCGGAAATCTTCGATTGAGGAAAAGGATCCTCCATATTCAATGAATTCTTCTTCGTCATTCATGGACTCGCCTCCCCCAAGGGAAGGATAGAAGTAGTCATCCATATGCAGGCCGTCTACGGGGTAATTAGTAATAATCTCCCTGACTATCGCAGCAATCCTTTCACGCACCTCTGGCAGTGCGGGATTATAGATCCGAATGGAATTGTAATCCTTCGTCAACTCTTTCGGTATCTTCGGATCCAGGTCGGGAAAGACACCGTTGGAGCCGGTTGAAATCCTGTAGGGATTGATCCAGGCATGGAACTGCATGCCACGCGCATGGGTTTCTTCAACCAGAAACTCCAGGAGGTCATAGCCCGGGTCCTGGCCCTGGACTCCGGTAATTGTCTTGCTCCAAGGCTCGTACTGAGAATCATAGTAAGAATCGGCCATTCCCCTGACTTGGAAGAAAACGGCATTTATGCCAATCTGTTCGTACAAGTCAAGGTACTGTCTGAACTTCTCTTTCTGGGCGGCTTCTCCGCGAGCTCCTTGCGGATAGTCAATTTCCCAGACAGTAGCAATCCATGCTCCTCGAAGTTCCTTTTTGGGGAGTTCGAGAAGATCAGGATCAATAGTAATACCCGGATCCTGTCCCTGAGGATCATCAGGTTTGATGGGCTGCTCCTTGTCGCAGCCGAAGGCCAGGACAAGAAGTAATGATACTGTCAGTAATCTGAACAGGTTTTTCTTCGAATCAATCATCTAAAGCATTATTAAGGTAATACGGAAACTGCAAACCGGAATGAGCACGGTGATTGAAAAACACGTCATCATTCATCCTTCTCATAAAGGTTTGACTAAAAAAAACAGATAGCTTGGCAACAAGTCAATTTGACTTGAAATGACCAGCAGCCAGGAAGGACTCTGACACGACGGTCATTGACAAACTATGGCAGTAAAGAGATAAGTGGTTACATCCAGAATAGTTCAAGCCTGGGTAAAGCTACAAGCCACAGTGTGTAGTTGCAAAAAAGCAATGTGGCTTCTTCTGTACAAGGCAACTACCCTCGGGCAAGATACTTAACAAATTCCATATTTCCAAATTCTTTCCGCTGAAGGGCCGCCTGACCACCCTCACAAAATTCAGAGAGCAGCGCCACCCGCGCTGAAAGTGTCCCAGGAGGTATTACTGCCGCTCTCTGAGGCTTTTTACCCCACGGAGAGCAGTCTGATATGTCGCAGAGGCCTCTTAAAGGGCGTTCGGCCTGCCCTCTGTTTTGCATGGAGCTCCAGCGTGGATGGCCAGGGCCTTCGTCGGGTTTCATCTACGGAAACCCCACCTTTTTGTGGATGACTTGGGCTAGACTCATCCACGCTGAAGGCCTGTTTTTGTGGGTGGCCCCTTTAACTCTGGCATATCCCTTTCGTTTTATTTCCATGCTTTTCGGAGCCATCCTTTAAAGGGCTCATAGGCGGCATCCCCGAATGACTTGAGGTAGGTGGCGATGGAGAAGCCGTCCTTGGTTTACCCCACATTTTCAAATAGCTAACACGCTCGGCTTTTGCTATGGGTTGTAAATCAATGCGTTAAGTTTTGATGGCGTGTTAAGTGGACGTTTTTTGGGGGTACC
>ONRD01000041.1 GCA_900320185.1 uncultured Bacteroidales bacterium | reverse complement strand
CGACAAGGACATCGACACCAACGCAGAAGGCACCAAGCTCAAGTCACTCACCTACGACCAGAAGCTCATGTCCTGGATCGGCATCGGCTACACCTTCTCATTCTAGGCCGCTTCGTTTCAGGCTCCTCATTTGGTAAACTATTTTCAGGACGATACAACATAGCCTGGCGGGCATCAGCCTGCCATAAACGAAACCAACTATCCCGTTAAAACTCAATTAATCAGCAAATTGCAAGGATTTTACCAACCAGAAATGTCTATTATATCTACGTTCATGTGCTCTGTTAGGGACTCGAACCCTAGACCCACTGATTAAGAGTCAGTTGCTCTACCAACTGAGCTAACAAAGCATTTTAAAGAACTGTGCAAGAACGTTGCTCCTTTGTGAACCGTTCGGGGCTCGAACCCGAGACCCCAACATTAAAAGTGTTGTGCTCTACCAACTGAGCTAACGATTCTTCCAAGCCGTTTCGGTTTGTCTCCGAATTGGGTTTGCAAAGGTATATCGTTCGCGGGAAAAAAACAAGTTTTTTTTCGTTTTTTTTATTTTTTCCCGGGATCCGGCTTCGAATATTCCTTTATCATCTGCTCCTCCGAAAGCGGGCAGACAAGGACGTTCCCGTCCTTCACCGCCACGATGTAATCCTTAAGTCCAACGGCTACAACTGTTTCCATAGACTCAGCATGGATTATGCAGCCTTCGCAGCCAATGGTGCGGACATCCCTTCCGACTACTTTGTTAAGACCCGCCGTAGCCCTGGAAACCGTCGGTGCGCAGCCATCACCTGCACCGGCATCGGCCGCACCGGACATTATGCCTTCCGGGAGAGGAATATGCTCACGGATGGAGGAGAAACTGCCAAGGTCGGACCAGCCTATGTTGCATGCAATCACGCTGATACAGTCAGACTTCTCCATCACCGCATAGTCGATGGAGACCTTCTCGCATGTAGGGAAAAGTTCCTGCACGGTCTCATCTTCCTTCCAGGAGCCGAACGATGCGGCTATGCGGTCCATCACTCCCGCTATCTGCGGAGCGTGCAGGCGCATCTGGGCCATGATGGTGCGGACGTTCCATACGAATATTCCCGCATTCCAGAAATAGTTCCCGGCTTCGACGTACCCACGGGCGGTTTCAAGGTCTGGTTTCTCCTTGAACGACAGGACCGGGACGACCTCGTCGGGGCGCCTCTCGGCTGCGCAGATGTAGCCATAGCCGGTCTCCGGCCGTGAAGGCTCGATCCCCACGGTGACTATCCGCCCGTCCATGACCGTGAAGTTGAGAGCTTTGCGGATCACGTTGGCGAACTTCTCGACATTGATGACCAGGGCGTCGGCAGGCGTCACGACTATGTTCGCGTCGGGACATTCCCTGGCGATCTTCCAACATGCATATGCGATGCACGGAGCCGTGTTGCGGGCAACGGGTTCGGCCAGGATGTGGCCGGCAGGGACCATCGGAAGTTGTTCCCTGACTATGCCGGTGTAGCGTTCGGAAGTGACCACCCAGAAATTCTGCATGGAGCAGACCGGAAGGAAGCGGTCGACGGTCATCTGCAAGAGGGACTTCCCTATTCCGAGCAAGTCGATGAACTGTTTCGGGCGCGCGGGCGTGCTTATCGGCCAGAGGCGGCTGCCTATGCCGCCGGCCATTATTACTACATGTGTCTGCATGGTACGGATAAGTGAATATTCATTAATAATATGCGGCAGCAACGATCCTGCCAGACTGCCTGCGGTCCGGACGGCGGTCCCATTGTGGAGGGAGTTGCCGCCCCGCAGCTGCCACGGTGGCTGCCATCGTTTCAAACCAATTGTAAAATTATCAAAAAAAGAATAAATTCTATGATTATTTTGTAAATTAGCACACACAATAAAGCATTTTATAAACATTATCGCTTATGAAAAAGTACATTGCAGAATGCATCGGAACCTTCGTCCTGACGTTCCTCGGATGCGCCACGGCCATGTTCGTGGGTTGCGGATCCACTGCCGGCCTGTTTGCGACAGCAGCGGCCTTCGGTCTTTCTGTCATCGCCATGGCCTACACTATCGGCGGGATCTCCGGTTGCCACATCAACCCTGCGATCACCCTCGGTGTCGCACTGTCCGGAAGGATGAGCTGGAAGGATGCATGCGGCTATTGGTGCGGCCAGATCATCGGCGCCATCGTCGCCGGTGCCCTCCTTCTCCTCTTCGCCAAGGTAATGACTCCTTCCGTTGCATTTGAAGGTGCCAATCCTGCTGGGCTCGGAACCAACGGAGTGGCCGGAGCTGGCGGAATCGGCGGAGCCTTCCTCGTGGAGGTCGTCGCAACCTTCCTCTTCGTGCTTGTGGTCCTCGGTACGACTGATGCCAAGGTCGGTGCAGGTAACCTTGCCGGACTTGCAATCGGTCTGACCCTGATCCTCATCCACCTGGTATGCATCAACCTGACCGGTACTTCCGTGAACCCCGCCCGTTCGATCGGCCCGGCTCTCTTCGCAGGTGGACAGGCACTCAAGGACCTCTGGGTATTCATCGTCGCCCCGCTGGTAGGTGGTGCCCTGAGCGCCGTAGTGTGGTGCGCGATCGCTCCGAAAGAAGAGAAGTAAGGCTTCCCTCTGCTTGAGGTGAAGCAGGGCTTCCCTCAAATAATTGAAGAGGTGGCTGCCTGGTTTGACCCGGCAGCCATCTTTCGTATCCAGCGGGCATGGCCGCAATTTCATGCTGGGCTCCGGGCGTGAGCAACCAGGGTTCCGGGCCGGGGCAGCCAAGGATCCGGGTCGGAACGTAGGGACAAAGGAATTATGGATTAAAACGATACATGCAAAAAAATCCAAAAAAATCGTCAGTATTACATTGTACGCAAAGATTTTTTACCTATATTTGCCAAGCGTATATCGTACCTGATTGTGTGTGTGATACGAAAAACCAGTTGAACCCTGTTCCTCTGATGGAATGCGAAAGCATGTAGGAACCCCCAGTAAATTGGTTGCTATTTTATTATAACTCAAATAATTTTGAGATGAAAGAATTGTGTGGTTCTTTCACCCTTTCGACAGGGAGAAATCTTCAGATGAACACCCCCGCGGGTCGTCTTTTTGGCGACACGTGTTTTTGTGTTATCTGCCCGGCGGCATCCATCAGCCGTACCAGGAACCACGCAACCGCCTCACACAGCACTTACGCAATCGCCGAACACGACACTGACACAATCATTGCCGGAGAGTTGCCACACAGGCTCCCCGGCCACACATATTATTATAACCTAAACATGTCGTACCACTATCCCGTCGCGCACTCCATCATGCGCGTACTAGCACTTGAACACATGAATTGAGATTTTTGTCATCTAAAAGCAAAGGAAACCAAGGAGAGAACAAGACTGACGAAACGAAACACCGGATGCAGGAGAAATGCACCTCCCAGCTGGAATGGCTCAAGCCAGGACTTTAGGCATTATGCCTGAATCCAAAAGAAGCTGAGTCAACCATGACAGGCAAGGCATCCACAGCAGTTAATATTTATATATATTTAATAACAATACAATGAAAAAACAATTCCAAACACCTATGATCTACCCGGAGGTGAGGCTCGAGACGGGGGCCTGCATCCTGGCCGGTTCAGTGGTGGACACGATGACCGTCAACACGATGGGTCAGGAGGTCGAGGAGTATGACTTCTCTTCCGCCTCCAGCGATTTCGATGTCACTTGGGAGTAAGGAGGAAATGAAGATGAAAAAGCAAATCATCAGCATCGCCTCCATCGTTCTCGGGGGCATCATCCTTCTGGCAGGATGCCAGAAGGATGGCACTACCAGCAAGGCCGGCAGCCTCGTCAAATTCACTGCAGGCCTGAAACCCGCCGCCACAAGGACTTCCTACAGCGGTGAGATTGTCGACAACTTCGAGCGTATCAACTGGGAAGAGGGCGAAAAAATCGTCGTCTGGAGCGACAATGCGGTTGACCGCAACGACGTGGAAAATAATGTTGCCTCTCCGGCAAAGCACGCTGTCTACCAGATCCAGAAAGTGACCCCTAGTGACGTCCAGAGTCAGGCCCACCTGTCTAACGCTCCCGGTGATAATGGTCTCGTCTGGGTCGACGGAGAGGAAACCTACAAGTTCTGGGGTTCGTCGCCTGCCATCAGCGGGACACCCGTGGACGGCAAGGCGTCATTCACGATCCCTGCCGCACAGCAGATGAAGTCCGGTGCCACGGCAGCCACGGCGACCCTGCCCGCCGACATGTCCAACGCATGGATGTTCGCATGCAAGGAGGACGCCCCGTCCGGCGAGAAAGTGCAGCTCGACTTCTATCCGGCCTTCACCGCGTTCGAGCTCACGCTCACCGCAGACAGCGACTACGACGGTGACATCACCGTCAAGAAGGTGCGCACCCGGGACACGCACCAACACCGTAGGTGAAGTGGCCCACACCATCGGGGCCAGCACCTATGACTGCACCCCTGCAACGGGCAACCTTACCTACACCCTTCCGGCGGACACGAAGGTCAACAAGACCTCCAGCGTGACCTTCACGGTCTTTGCACTTCCGCAGAACATCGCGGGCCTCAAGCTCAAGTTCTACGTGAAAGTTGATGGAGAAGATGCCAGCTTTACCGGCACCCTCAGCAAGGGCGGACAGCCCATCACCTTCGGAGCGTGCGAGAAGCACCGCATCAAGGGAGTCGCCGTTCCCGGCAACCTCTGGAAGATCTTCTACGCCCCCGGCATCATCTATATATTCCATCATAATCCTTCTCGCCGCCTGCCTCGCATCCTGCGAGAAGAACGAGGGCCCCGTCGGCGCAGCCGAAGGGACCATCACCTTCGCTCCCTCCGCCGTCAAGACCCGTGCGCTCATCGAGGATGAGGCCGCCCTCCAGGCACAGACCTTCCAGGTCTACGACTACCTCGACGGTGCGAAGTACATCGAGAACACCGTTTCATACGCAAGTGGCGCCTGGACCTACGGCGACGAGCAGACCTATCTCTGGAAGAACGGAACCCACAAGTTCTTCGGATTCACCCAGAACGCCGGAACGCTGTCCGCTAACGTGCTCACCGTGAGCAAGACCCTCACCACGGCCGAGGCCGACCAGGCAGACCTCCTCTACTCCGAGGTGTTCTCCACCACGGCGGCTGCCTGGAAGGCCGACGCCGCCCACACCGTGGACACCCCCGTGGCCCTGCACATGAAGCACCTGTTCTCAGCCGTGAGCATCACGCTGAAGAACTGCACCGACTACGAGGCCTCCGTGACCAAGGTCACCGCTCCGGCCATTCCGAACGTCGGCAGCGCTACTGTGAGCTATGCCAGTAATGCGGCTGACGTCACGTATACGACTCCGACCGTGAGCACCTCCAGCTCCTTCGTCAGCGCGACCCCCATCAGCAGCGCGACCGCCCTGGATTCCCAGAAGTCGATCGATGTCCTGAAGATGGCCGTCTCCGATGTGAAGGGCTACCAGATGGTCTGGCCCCAGGCCCTCGCCAAGGATGCCGTCACCGTCACCGTCAGCTACACCCTTAACGGGGCGACCTTCGCGGACAAGACCGTCACCCTTCCCGCCGATACCTGGGAGGCCGGCAAGAAGTACGATTACGAACTTCAGATCCTGCCGTCCGACATCCGGCTGGTCTTCGTCGTCCAGCCGTGGGACAGCGGCGAGGCCGGCGAGATCGACACTAAGACCGGTTCCATCAACATGTCCAACGTGACTTGGATGAACACCAAGGTGAAACTTACGGAGGGCGCCACGGAGACGGAGAATACGGTGAACAACAGCGGCTATGCGGTGAACATGTACTACAAACCGTGGGTCCTTCAGACCGTAGACGGGGTCGAGACCTGGAGCCAGTATACCCAGTATGGCGGCTACTATCCCGCCCAGGGCTATTTCACGGTCAACTACCCGAAGGCCGGTCTGTTCAAGATCGAACTGATTCCCGCCTACGGTGAAACAGAGGTGGATCCGAGCAAGTATCAGATCCTGATCTACGATAATTCTACGGATCCCGCTGCTTTCCGGGCCATCGATACGGACGGTGAGGATATCACCAACAACACGGTCTACTTCCGGATCGCGGCCGCAGCTAATCAGGACGGTGCCCAGCACAAGGCCCAGATCAATATCCTGTTCAAGCCGGATGGCAGCGACGAGTGGATCAGCGCCTACTCCGAGATTCGTGCGAATTATGCGCTTGTCATTCCTGCAACCAACTAACCGGAGATGAGAAGTATGAAAAAGATAATCTATATTGCCTGTGCGGCGGCTGCGCTCGCCGCGGTGTCCTGCGCGAAGACGGCGGAGTTCGACTCCGTCAAGCCCGACCGTTCCGGGGAGGGGCTCACTATCCGGTTCACCACCGGTGACATGACCCGTGCTACTACTGTGGATGGTGTGGACAATGAGAACCTGATCAAAAAGATCGACTACTTCATCTTCCCGTACAATGTGGATGACGAAGGTAACATGGTCGGAACGACTGAATATGTGTACAAGGGGACTGTTACCCCTGAAGACGACGGTCTTGCCGGCTCTTACGAAGAGACGTTCGCTCCGGGTATCCTCAGCGAGATTTTCCCGGACGGCGCTACCAAGGCCGTGGTTTTCGCCGTAGCGAACTATGTGGACAAGTTCGGCGCTGCCGTTGAGAGTCCCAACACGACGATTCCTGAGACGGCGAAGACCTGGGAAGGCCTCCATGCCCTGGAGGTCGGCGAGACCTTCTTCAAGGACGGCGGTCCTGGCTACGGTTTCCGCTGGCCCCGCGTGATGCAGCCCAGCCCCTACACCGTCACAAGCGAGGGTGAGGGAGGCGAAGAGGTGGAAGAAACCGTCACGGACGACCTGTTCTTCGTCATGACCGGTGAGGCGGAAATCGAACTCAGCACTTCCGGCTCCTATGCCGTGGATGCCGAGATTCCCCTCAAGCGCCTGGCTTCCAAAGTGACCGTGAATTTCACCTACGAGCCCGTCGTGGAAGAGAAGACGAGCGGCAACATCTACTGGGTGCCGCAGCCCGGCGATGAGGAAACGCGCGTGTACCTTTCCAACGCCATCGAGCATACCACCCTCGGCGGCCCGCTGGATCAGACAAAGCATTCCCTGGTGGCCGATTCCTGGGAGACAGCGACCAAGCCCCTCGGTGACGGTACCCGTGACATCTTCGAGTATTCGTATGACTATATGAATGACATCGCGGCGGACAAGAACGGAAAGAAAATCGCCCACTACTACACCTACCCCATCCAGATGGAGGAGGGCGATGACAACCAGACCTACCTCAAACTCGTCCTCCCTTGGTACGGCTACAAGTGGATTGGTGAGGGTGATGCTCCGGAGACGGTCAACCCTTCGAATGCAGGCTGGCAAATGTACAAACAGAAGGAAGTCTATTACAAGATCGTCCTTCCGTCCAGCTCCATCAACGAGGGAAACCGCATCTACGAGTTCAGCGTTACCGTGAACATCGTCGGCTCCGACAAGGAAGTGAAGATCATCGGTGAGGAATACAAAGTGAAGGATTGGATCACCAAGGATCCTGTCTCCGCCAGCGTCGCCACTGGTCGTTACATCTCCCTGGACATCCCCAAGGATGAGTATGATATGTATGTGGACGAGATCGACATTACGTTCGTCTCCTCAGGTAAGGTCATTCCGGTCGTCTTGGAAATCTATCAGCTCAACTATAGCAATGCTACTGGGGAGACCAAGGATTATTTCATGCAGAATGGTAGTGTTACGGCCACTACGGCGCTGAAGAATGCCAAGGGACTGACGAATAATGACATCCTAGGATGGGTGTCGATCCCGGAGAATACTTCTTACCTGAAGATCGATCATGAGATGGATAATAGGATGACGATCAACAACCAGAAGAATCCGGCCTTTGACATGGCACCCTATGTATTCAAAGTCAGACTGCATCTGGAAGCTGCCGGCAGCGATACTTCTTTCGACCGTACTATCACCGTTACGCAGTATCCTTCCTTATATGTGAAAAGTCGGCTTTCCAATGGCTATACCTTTGTGAATAGCTATGGAAATGCCAATGGATCAGTTGTTTGCTATGATGATCGAGGGACAGGCAGTAACAACTATCGTCTTGGGAACATTTCTAACAGAGCCGGTACTCTGGACGGATCGGATGATGATAATGATAACCCTTACAACTATATCATTACTACTACCATGCTTTCCTCGGAGCTGAAAGTCCAGATCGGCACCGGTAACGGCAGCACTAAGGAAAGCACCATTTTGGGTGATCCGCGTAAAACCGATGTGGACAATCTCTCGAACCTGGCTCTCACAAACTATCATCCGACTGATCCCTCTTCTGGGACTCGGGCTACGATTGCACCGAAACTCCTTATCGCGTCATCTTATGGTGTTATGGGAAGTAACTATTACTTTAATCAGGCGACTGCTGAAAAGAGATGTGCAGCATATCAGGAAAATGGTTATCCTGCTGGTCGATGGAGAGTGCCTACGCTTGCGGAAATCACTTTTATGATGACGTTGTCTAATATGGGATTTATTCCTTCCCTCTATAATTTAGGCGCGAACGATGGCGAAGGTTACTGGTGTGCGAATGGAAAGGTCAGTGGTGATGCTAACAAACTTCCTTATCTTTCCACCAATACAGAGATTACGGCTGTCCGCTGCGTCTACGATGCCTGGTATTGGGGTGAAGAACCTTATCAGGAGAATGCTACCACTTGGCTGGGTTACCAGGATAAATAAACTTGTGAGAATATGAAAAAGATACTATACATTCTTTCAGCGCTCCTGCTTGGCCTGGTTTCCTGCACCATGACGGAGCTGGAGACGCCTGAAGTCAAGAAGGACGTTGAGCCTACCGGCCTCGTGGCCATCACGATGAAGGCTGATATCCCGCTGCTCCAGGCCTATACCCGGGCCCTCGGCGACTTCTCCGACACCCCGAGCATCAAGGACATCCACGTGGCCGTGTTCGGCACCTCCGGTTATCCGCAGGCCTATACGATTGCAGAGCCTGTAGATGCAAGTGGCAACGCGCTTTCCGACTATGCTACCGAGAATGGAAGGACCTACTATTTCAAGGTTCTTCTTCCGGTGTACGAGGGTGAGGCCCATGTTCACATCATCGCAAACGGTCCTGCAAGCATTCCCTTCGTGGACCAGGATGAGGATTCCATTATGGCTACGATGCGGTCCGAATCTCCTGTCGGTGCCTACTGGGCCCGCATCGTCATGCCGGACGGCATCCTGACCCAGCTGGACGACAACGGCATCATGCAGACCGACGACGAGGGTAATTACATCCCCAGTGACGGTACGGCCCATCTTTTCAAAGACCTGGTGCTGGTGCGCAACTTCGCCGAGATCAAACTGCTTATAGACGACACAGTCACGAACCTTGACGACATTTCTTGGACGCTCGTAAATACGCCGGTTTCCGGCTCGGTCGCTCCGATGGCCGATGGCTTCGTGGATGACTTCAAGGATTATACCTACAACGCCTCGACGGGCCGGATGGTCAATGGTTCCAAGGTTTATGAAGGCTTCCTCTTTGATGATTATGATGAGGAAAACAAACCCGTTGATTTCACCCAACCCACCGATGCGACGATTACCACACCGGTTTCGGGCCTGAATTTCATGTACGAGCGTCCTCATCCGGGTTCCGAGAAGGCTACATGTCTCTTGGTGAAGGGTAAGTATAAGGCCGAAGGACAGTCGCAGGACGATTATTATACCTACTACCGGATTGACCTGATGGACGAGGCTGTAGGCGGCTATTTTCCGATTTACCGCAACTACCGGTACCAGGTGAGGATCCATAAGGTGGGTAACCGTGGTGCCAGAACCATTGCCGAAGCGATGAATCGCGACAGCGGTGGTAATGTCTCCCTTTCTACGGAAGCCCAGAAGCTGACGGACATTTCCGACGGTACTTCCCGTCTGTATGTCGAATATGTGGAGAAGAGCTTCACCTCCGGCGGCAAGAAATCTCTCTGGGTTTATTATGTCCCGGACGTGTCGACCGGAGTCGTCGACAATACCAAGATTACCTGGTCCATCAAGGAACAGGGTACGGCCCTCGTTGAAGGTGCGACTGTTACGAAGTCTGCTACAAGTTCTGATACCGGAGCCTATGTCCTCGAGTTCGAGTTGAACGATCAGAGCGAGACGACAGATCTGGTTTCCAAGCTGCAGATTAAGGCAAGCAATGGCGTGGAAGGTGATGATAATTCGACGCTGTATCGAGACATCACGCTCCGTGTGCTGAAGAAGATGGACATGTCTCTGTCCCTGGTTCCGAAAAAGGTTGAAGGTCAGGGTTCATCGACGCTCCTGAATATCACTCTCCCGGATAATCTTCCTTCATCCATGTTCCCGATGGAGTTCTACATTGAGGACATCAACCACACGCTTTATTCCACCGGCTCCGATGGCACAAACGACATCATTGTCCCTGTCAAGACCGACAATAGCATCGTGGACGGAAAGACGAATTCGTTCTACTTCATCCGTACAGTCAACGAGAGTGAATATCTGAATAACCATACCATCTCCACCCAGTTCAAGACCAACAAGGACGCCAGTGCGACGACCATCTATGTGGCGAATGAGTACTTCAAGACCCAAAGCATCAACCTGCTCAACGATGGCATGTATGTCAATCCGGTGAAAGCGACGGTCCCGTTCAACACGACTTCCGTAAAGGTCGAAGTCGAGTTCGCTGAACCTGACGGCAAGAGTTGGACGGTTTCGGGCGGTGCTGGGGTAACCATTGCCAATATCGTTAATAGTAATGGTGAAGCGTTTGAAGGTACCCCTACAGGAAATGGCACTTTTGAAATGAGATTCCTGGCCAACAACAGTACGACGGCCAGTGTTACTCGCACGGCTACGGTCACCTATAATGGTACGCCTCATACCGTGACTATCACCCAGAGCCCGCTTGAGTTCTCCGTCACTACGGATACTCCTACCATCATCGCTAGTGCGACCAAGGCAACGGTTACGATCCACGCTGAGGAAGGAAAATCCTGGACAGCAAGTGTAAGCGGCCCGAACGGCACGAATCCATCCTTATCCGCCACTTCCGGAACGGGTACGACAACCCTCACGGTTACCTTGCCGGCCAATACGAATACCACTCAGCGCCAGTTCACGGTCACGACTACGATGACTGATCCTGCAGCAACCGCAAGTACAACCATCACGCAGCTACGGGCCCCGAATACCTATTCGGACTTTGCTTATAATGGCTTTGGTGGTAACTTCAGTGGCTCTGCTTCCGCAACATCTTCGGATGGTTACATTACGGTGAATCTCGCGAATTGTGAAAGATCGTACTACAGCGGATATATCCAAACAGCCTATAATGGT
Source organism: uncultured Bacteroidales bacterium (assembly GCA_900320185.1). Taxonomy (GTDB): domain Bacteria; phylum Bacteroidota; class Bacteroidia; order Bacteroidales; family UBA932; genus Cryptobacteroides. Next base: position 12,167 of record ONRD01000041.1, on the reverse strand, counting down.
CAGAATGGAGTGATTACGATTACACCTATAAGTGGCATGAAGATTACCACTGTTGTAGTGACGTATTCCTCGAACTATTATGTGGATTCTAATCCGACTGTTTCCACTGGATCAAAAACAGTGAGTGGAAATACTGTCACTTGGACGGTTAACTCGTCCAGTGCTGTTACCTATACCAATAATGGCAATATCACGAACTCTCGTCATAGAATGACCAACATCCGAGTGAATTACGAACCCATCTAGTTTTCAACTCTTTTTCGAGGGAGACCTGCCATGGCCTCCCTCGATTTTAAAATAAATAATCGATTGTCAATATGCTCAAACACACCTACTCCACTCCCGAAGCAGAGCTTCTTGAGATTCGTTTCGAAGAGAATTACCTTGCAACCTCGGACAATTTCAGTCAGGAAGAGAGCACTGAGAAGTTCATTGAGGATGATGAGGTGAATCTTTAATAGCCACGGACCATGACAGCATACTTTAAATCATTTGTCGCCATTGCTTTGGCGATATCCATTATTTCGGGTTGTCGAGGTATTGAAATGGATCAGCGGCAAGGGATAGGGAACAAGTATTCTTTCACTATCGATGATAACACCCGTGCCGTCATAGGAGACGAGAATGTAGAATGGACTGAAGGTGACAAGGTAGGAATGTTCGTCGGCAGTTTCAAGGGAAGTGCCGATGTTGACGTTTCCACGTCACCAAAGACCGTTGTCCTGTACAGTGAATCGGCTATCCCAGCCGGGACGAAGGCTTACGCCTACTATCCCTACGATCCGGAGACAGCTGGCGATGGACCGGAGAAGGTAAGTATCTTCTTGAGTAATACCCAGAACGGCTACCAATCCTCTGCTATGCCGCTTGCCGGCATCCCGTTCGATGTAAAGGAGGAAATCGGTACGGAAGACACAGAGAGGAACGGACGTATACGTTTCCTCAATCTCGGGTCCCTCATCAATTTCAAGATCTGGTCCTCCATATCTGAATATCGGTCCGAGACCGTGAAGTCCGTCCGGCTCGACGCTTCGGTACCCATTGCCGGGGTCGGCTACATCGACCTGACCGCCGTGTCCGAGGGAAATGAGGAATCCCTCAAACTTACTACGGACGCCAAAAACGCTCCGGTCAATTCCATCCGCGTGGACGAGAAAGTCTCGGTCGCAGTTTCACAGGAAAATGCACAGCCCATCAAGATGGTCGTTTTCCCCGGCACGTTCAAGGCTACCTTGACAGTAACTACTAATGCCGCGGTATACACGAAGGAGATTCCCGAGTTTACATTCGCCCGTTCGCACTCTCGGACATTCACGGTGGATTTGGGTACGGCAACGCGCTCAGAAGACGAAACCATGGCATCCCTGAAGGTGGATGAACTGACGATTGAATGGCTCAAGGTCAACCCAGCCCTGATTGGTTCCACTTACAGGGAATGGGCTGGTATGCCCGGGTCGGCCAGCAAGGCTGTCTACGCCGGATATACCGCCAGCGGCAATGCTTCACTCCAATTCAATGATGACAATAAGGCAGGGATCGTCACGACCGGATCTGGCGGAAAAGTCAGAAAGGTGTCCGTCGTCTGGAACGGCTTGACGGCAAACGCACGAAGCCTGGCCATCTACGTGAGCCATACACCGTTCAAGTCCGCCGATGACCTGTATGCCAAGTCCACCCAGGGCGTATTTTTGGGCTATCTCTCCATGGGCTGGCCCTCGACGAGCATCCAGATCAATGACGACTGGGAGTATATTGCGCTTCGCAGCTATGACAAGACACTGTATATCACCGAAATAGACATCGCCTGGGAAGAGGATTAAACCGGGTGAGAATTGATTTCGACTCGCAGCATAAAGCACGCAATGTGCTCCCGCAGCGAATAGCATGCAACTTAACGTTAGAAGCAGCGACTTACCATCACTCACGGCTTAGTCGCTGCGACTTGTATATAAGCAGTGACCATTACACTCGGGAAAGAAATCCGTATTTTTAAGAATCAAAACGCAAATAATGATGGCGATTCCGAGATTACTCCTCCGCACTGTGCTGATCTGCACCGTCGTTATGGCTTCGGGATGTGCGGGCGGCAGGCAGGACGATGTATTCCTGCCATCGGACAAGCTGTTGCAGCGCCCCTTCGGCAAAGCGGATGAAACCTTGTTCGTCCACCCGCCGAAGGTGTTCTATCCGGAAATATGGGTGGACTGCCTGTGCGGCAACCTCTCCAAGGAAGGCATCCACGCCGACCTGGAAGCCATTCACGATGCAGGATTCTCGGGGGTACAGCTGTTCTTCGGCAACCGCGGTGGTGCCTGGCCGGGTGTCGAGCAGATCTCCTGTCTAAGTCCGGAATGGGAAGATTTTGTCGTTTATGCGGCTGAGGAGGCTCACCGGTTGGGTCTGCGGTTCACCCTCCAGAACTGTCCGGGATGGGCTATGGCAGGCGGGCCTTGGATAACGCCCGACAAGGCGATGCGGCACCTCGTGTGGTCCAAGACCCTTGCCCACGCAGGCGATGAGGTCACGTTGCCCTTGCCTGAAGGCTCCAGTGAAGACTGGCGCGATTACCAGGACCTTATGGTGCTGGCTTTTCCGGCTCCCTTGGGTGAAAGGGCCGGCGAACTGCAGTACCGGGCAGAGCCGGGCCTGATCGGGAACCTTGGTATTACCGATGCCGGCAATCCACACGTATTCAATATCGTAACCGAAAGCGACGAACCGGTACGGACTGCCGAATTCAGCAGCGTGCAGTTTGCCAACCATTGGTTCTGCTACGATCCCGGAATACACGGCAAACTGGAAGCTGTCTATCCTGACGGCTCGACGCAGGTGATGTTCGATACGGACTGGCCGCAGAGCAACTGGCAGGACGACCGTCCACTCAGTCTGGCGTGCAGGGAGGTCAGTCCCACGAGGAACTACCGGCTCACGCTGGCCAACACCCACGCAAATGCCAGCATCACCTCCTTCCGGCTGTTCTCCGGCGCCCGGAAGAATGGCTGGGAATCGGAGGCGGGATGGTGCCTGCGCAGCATCCTGCGCAACGACGACGGCGTCGTGCAGGATCCCGGCTGCTGGGTGGACGGGGTCCTGGACCTGTCGGCCGAAATGGACAGTACGGGACACCTCAAAACCTCTTTGCCTGAGGGTGACTGGGTCATCGTCCGCATCGGGCACGTCAACACGGGAAAGAAAAACGCTCCGGCCCCTCCCGAGGCTACGGGTTTCGAATGCAACAAGTTCGACACGAAGGGTGCTGACAGTCATTTTGCCGGCTACATCGGGAAGCTGGCCGATGGAAAGCTCCACGGCCTGCTGGACGGTATGCTGCTCGACAGCTGGGAGTGCGAGACCCAGACCTGGACCGCGGATATGGAAGAGGAATTCGCCCGGGTGGCAGGTTACGACCTCCGCCCGTGGATGCCGGCTCTTATGGGATATGTCGTCAAGGACCCTGAGACGACCGCACGCTTCCTCCGAGACTGGCGTGCCACCGTCAATGACCTGGTCGTGAACAAGTTTTACGGGCGGATGGCTGAGCTTGGGCATCAGAAGGGCCTCACGGTCACCTATGAGACCGCAGGCGGCGATGTATTCCCGAGCGACATCCTGGAGTATTTCAAATATGCTGACATCCCAATGTGCGAGTTCTGGGTCCACGACCCGGATATATTCGTCGGGACGCTGAATTTCAAGCCCATCAAGCCCACGGTATCGGCCGGACGTCTCTATGGGAAACCCAGGATTGCCGCAGAAGCCTTCACCTCAATGCAGCAGACCTGGGACGAACAGTTGAGCATCCTGAAGGAAACCGCCAACAAGAACTGCATCGAAGGCGCGAGCTACCTCATCTATCAGGCATATACACATAATCCAAGCCCCGACCGCCTGGTCCCGGGCAGCTCTTTCGGAGACGGCATAGGCACACCTTTCCTGCGTTCACAGACGTGGTGGAGGTATATGCAGGATTTCAACGACTGTATGGCCCGCACCTCCTTCCTGCTCGAACGCGGGAAGCCCGTATCGGACATTCTCTGGTATCTTGGCGATGAGATAGACCACAAGCCCGATCAGGAAGCGCCATTCGTCCCCGGCTATAAATATGATTACTGCAATCCGGACATCCTCCTCAACAGGCTGGAAGTCCGTGGCGGCCGCATAGTCACTCCCGAAGGCCTCAGTTATCGCCTGCTTTGGCTGCCTGAGTCGCATCGCTTCCTGCCTGAAACGCTGGAGAAGATGGTTGAGATGGTCAAGGCCGGCGCAGTCATTGTGGGCGACCGCCCTGAGGGCCTGGCTACGCTGAAGGATCCGGAATCATCCCGGCAGCGTTTTGACACCGCTGTCGGCACGCTCTGGAGCAAGTCCGGCGACAAGGAGGCGCGATCCGTAGGAAAGGGGCAAGTGATCAGCGGAATGTCCCTCGAGGAGGCCCTGAAGCTGCTCCATATCGAACCCGACTTGATGGCGGAAGGCCTGATGTGGTCGCACCGGCAGGTGAAAGGGGCGGACTGGTATTTCGTCAGCGCGCCCAAGGGAGGAAACTTCGACGGGGATATCACATTGAGGGCAACCGGAAGCGTGTCCGTGTGGAATCCGGTCGATGGGAAGATGGAGCATATCGCCAGCGAAATGACCGGTGGCAGGACGAAGATCCACCTGTCCCTCGCGCGCACGGAAACTCGCTTCATCGTCGTCAGGAATACCAACGCCGGTACGGCTACCGGTTCCAGCACCGTCAGGGATACCAAAGCCGGTACGGCTGACGCGGCGGGGACTGAAGCAAGGTGTGCTGACTACTGTACCGGAGACCTGGAAAAAGTCCCGGTCGATACGTCCTGGACCCTGACATTCCCCGAAGGCTGGGGACTGGATTCACCGGTCAACCTCAAGGAACTGAAACCATTGCGTGACCTCCCCATTCCAGATGAAGCCAAGGCATTCAGTGGTACCGTTACATACCACACAGTATTCAACATAGAGAGAACAGGCGAGAAAGACCGGTGCCAGCTTGATCTCGGCCGTGTGGAACAGATCGCAATGGTCTCGTTGAACGGACATCGGCTCCGCCCGCTGTGGACCTGGCCATACAAGATCGACGTTACGGGACTTATCCGTGAAGGAACCAACACCCTGACAATCGAAACGACAAACACCTGGTACAACCGCCTGGTTTACGATTCCAATCAGCCTGAGGAAATGAGGAAGACCTGGACCACGAACTATCCCCCACCCGGCTCACCCCTCCACGACAGCGGCCTGATCGGTCCCGTAGTGCTCTGCGTCAAGCACTGAGCCAGTGACAAGCACCGGGCGTCACTGACCAGCACCACTCACCCCCTTACTGCGCCAGATGGTCCAGTCGAGGGACCACTGGGAGCGGTCGGAGCCCAAGCCTTGGCTGTCGGGAACGCCGGAGGGCGGTTTTGTGCACGGCAGGGCGGGGCTCAGGGGACAAAGGACGGTGCCACGGGCAGAACGACAGCCATATATTTATATTTCCAGGAGAATTATTATATTTGTAACGTGGGAAAACTGAGGAACACAAGCTACGCCAAGTCTTCGATCGTCCTGATCGAAGACATCGCCTTCTCGATGCTGGCTACCCTGCTGGCCACCTTGATAGCGCGGTGGCTCTCCCACCCCGTCTTCAACTTCAAGTACATAGTCCTTGCCAGCGTCGCTGCAGCGGGAATCGCTTCGTTTATCGCATTCGAGCTCACGGGGACCCACAAGGTGATCGTACGGCATTCGTCGATGATGTCGATGGAAAAGTTCTTCTGGGCAGGCATAATCAAGGAACTCCTGATGGGAGCAGTCTATTTCACGCACATTATCAACGTGCCTCCGAAGATGGCTCTCTTCATCCTGATTACGGATTTCCTGCTGATGCTGACCATCATCCTGACCTCCAGGATCCTTTCTGCAAGGATTTACGACACCTCAGCCATCAACCCAGCCGAGGACATCGACAAACCCTCCGTCCTGATCAGCGGGACATCGAACGAATCGGTGGCCGTCAACGCCGTGCTCAACGTCCAGAACCAGTACAACCTGCTCGGATTCCTGACCACCAACAAACAACTCAACGGCAGTATCCTCGGAGACCAGAAAGTCTATTACTTCAAGGATGAAAAGGATCTGGAGAAATACAGCTGGAACCTCGGGGGGATCGACGGGATAATCTTCCCGCACACGGACAGGGAGAAAGACCAAAAGCTTATGGAGATCTGCCTCGGGCTCGGCCTGAGCGTAATCCAGTTCCCCAGGATTGAATCCCTTTCGAAGAAGAGAGCCGTCGATAAGGCAGCCGCATCTGCCGGGGATATCGATCCTGATTACATCAAGGATGCAATGCCGCTTGGGCAACTGGTGATAAAGAGGGGTTTCGACCTTGCGCTCTCCGCGCTCCTGCTCATCGTCTTCTCTCCCCTCTTCCTCATCTGCTGGCTTGCCATCAAGGCCGAAGACAAAGGGCCTGCAATCTACAGGCAGGAGCGCATCGGAAGAGGAGGCATTCCATTCAACATCCTGAAATTCAGGTCCATGAAATTGGATGCAGAAGCCGCAGGGCCTGCCCTGTATGCCGGTGACGAAGACCCGAGGCTGACGAAGACAGGCCGCTTCCTGAGGAAGCACCACCTTGACGAGCTTCCACAGCTCTGGAACGTTTTCACGGGAGACATGTCGTTCATCGGCTACCGGCCCGAGAGGCAGTACTACATCGACCAGATAATGGCGATCAATCCCCGCTACAAGTACCTCTACCAGATACGGCCCGGAGTGACGTCCTACGCCACCCTCTACAATGGCTACACCGATTCGATGGACAAGATGCTACGAAGGCTTGACCTCGACCTGTACTACCTCAGCCACAGGTCCATCGCCTTTGACTGCAGGGTGCTCTGGAACACCTTCTGCAACATTGTGTTCGGGAAAATCTTCTAACCCTGCCACCTTCCCATGCAAGAGAGACTCCGCTGGTTTGCCTCCAGGACCCGTTTCGGCCAGGAACTCAGCATAAAGCGATCGCTTGAGCAGCGTGGCGTGGAGCATTTCATCCCCACGAAAAGGACCATCGTGGTGCGAAGGGGCAAGGAAAGGCCGGCTGAGGTACCCTTGATCCGGAACCTCGTGTTCCTCAGGGCGACCAAGAAAACCGCGCTGAGCCTCGCGAATGAATATTCAATCCCCCTGCATTTCATCATCGACCGGGTGAGCAAGTCGCTGCTGGTCGTCCCGGACAAGCAGATGGAGGATTTCATGAGGGTGCTGGACATGTCGAAGGATGAAGGGGGGCTGGTGGACTCCCCCGTCGTACCGGGTGACAAGGTCAGGGTCACGAAAGGCGACCTTGCCGGAGTGGAAGGCAACGTGCTGGAGACCAGCGACAGCACCTACATAGTGGTCACCCTCTTCGATTTCCTCCAGGCCAAGGCGCACATCCCACGGGCCTGGTTGGAGAAAATCTGATTTTTAAGTATGTTTGCAGCCATATGAGACTCAAACCCGAATACGTCCTGCGCGAGATGGGCCAGACCCGCATCCTCGTCAACGAAGGAGAGGCGGTGAACATGACTCGCGTGCTCCCGGTGAACGAGTCCGCGGCCTTCCTTTGGAAATCCCTGGAAGGCAAGGACTTCACCGAGGAGACCGTCACCGCTCTCCTACTCTCCGAGTACGATGCTACTCCTGCCCAGGCTGCAGACGGTGCAAAAGCCATAATCAGGGCCTGGAAAGAAAACAAGCTCCTGGAAGAAGGATGAACGGCACCGAGGACATATTCTTCAGCCTCCTTCGCAGCGGTCTTTGGGATAGCGGCCCGGCAGACCTTGCCGGAGAGGAGCCCGACTGGGACAGCATATTCACCCTCGCCAGGCGCCAGGCCGTCTTCGGCCTTGTCTTCCGCGGCGCTTCAATGCTGCCTGAAAACCAGATGCCGCCGATGCCGGAAAGGATGAAACTGATGGTGGAGGCAGGAAAGGTCGAAAAACAGGCTGCGAAGGTAAGGGAAACTGCCCGGGAGGTCGTGGCGACCCTCACCGAGGCCGGATTCTCTCCGCTGGTCTTCAAGGGCCCCGCCGTCGGGAAGTATTACCGTGAGCCGGAATTGAGGACGAGCGGTGACGTGGACGTCTGGGTTCCACAGCGTCTCGAAGCCGCCGCAGGGCTTTTCCGGGACAAGGGCCTGACTGTCATGAAGGAATCTGACGGGGCCTTCCGGTTCTCGCTGGACGGGGTAACCGTCGAGCTGCATCGAAAGTACTACGACCTCCATGCCCCGGATGAAAAGCTTCCCGAGGTTCCGTCTGCATGTGCGGAACTCCTGATGCTTTCTTCCCACATACTCAAGCATGCGATAGGGGTCGGGATAGGCCTCAAGCAGTTCTGCGACATGGCCATGGCGTTCAGCGCCCTGGATGGGAAATATGACCAGGAGGAGTTAGGAACCTGCATCAGGAAATGCGGCCTCAGGCGCTGGAACGACCTTCTCTGCTCCTCCCTTGCCGAGTTCCTAGGCTCACCTGCGGAGACTCTCCCCGCCCACAGGACGGTGTCAGCCTCTCCCCTTATGCGGATTGTCATGGAAGGAGGCAATTTCGGCCAGCACGCGGATGGGTTCCGGCTCTCAAAGTCCTACACCGTCCGCCGTTTCATCGGGCGCCTCCCCTTCTCTTTGAGGATATCCCCACGCGAGACATTCGGTACCCTGCTGGACCTCACCAAGGGCAACCTGTAAAGACCGCCGCCGGCGGCCTAACGCTACTCCAGCCGCACTGATAAGACGCTACCCTGGACGCTACACGGCGGCCACGGGAAGTCCGGATTCAAGACGCTACGAAAGCATATACCCCTAAAACATAACGAGGCCGACTCACTTCTGAGTCAGCCTCGTCAGGTTTAATGTGCAGTCTCCTACTGGACGAGGATCTCGACACGGCGGTTCTGCGCACGGCCTTCCTTGGTCTTGTTGGTAGCTGCCGGCTGGTGGAAGGACATTGCCTCGGTGGTGACCTTCTCGGCAGGTATTCCGCACTCGATCAGGTACTTGGCTACACTCTCGGCACGCCTCTTGGACAGGCCCTTGTTGTAGGTGTCGGTACCGATGTTGTCGGTGTGACCGTAGACGATGACCACATCCTTGCCCATCTTCTTGATGGCCTCGGCATCCCTGCGGATAGTCTCCTTGTCAGCCTCGGTGAGGGTATAGACATCGAACGGGAAGTAGATGTTCTCGATGCTGAGGACTTCCTCGACCACCTCTACGACGGGTTCGGGTTCCGGTTCGGGTTCCGGTTCAGGTTCCGGTTCGGGAACGGGCACGGGAACGACGATAGGAGTGGGAACGACCACGGGTGCAGTAGGCTTCTTCCTGCCAAGGTCGAACAGCAGGCCGAGGGAAGCGGTTCCGTTCATGGCGCCGTAATCGCGGGTCTGGCCGAAGATCTTGTCGTTGAAGAAGTTCATGCGGATTTCAGGAACTACGCTCACTACCCTGCTCAGGCGGATGGGAACCTGGATACCGGCACCTGCGCCGAATCCTTTGTTCTCACTCATCACATAACCTGCATGGACATAGGGATTGACGTTGACAGTCCTGTCGACATCATTGCCGCAGATAAGGTTGAGGAGGTTGAGCATGAGGTCGCCATGGACATAACCGTACTTGCTCTGGTTGGTCTCAAGACGGTCTACGCTGGTCGCAAGACCCTGGTAACCGGCACGGAGGGCGACCTTGTGGGACAGCCACTTGCCGACATAGGCCTCGGCGCTCTGGCCGTAACCGTAGTTTGAGAACTTCCAGAATTCCCTCTGGCCGTCATAGCCGACATTGAGGCCGGCGTTGGTCCCGAGGAACCAGTTGGTGTCCTGAGCCTTGACGCTGGTGCACATGAATGCGCCGGCGACGATGGCAAGAATGGTCAGTATCTTTTTCATATCACTATCCTTTATAATGTTTCAAACCTGTCTTCTAGAAATGGAAGGAAACTCCGAAATTCGCATAGGCACGGCAGTCGAAGGGGAAGCCGGCTATACCGGAAGGGACGGCCTCGTTGTTGGCCTTGGTAGGCTGAAGCCCGTTGAAACGGTCGGTGTAGGCCTCACCGGTGATCTCGCCGAAGAATCCCAGACCGTTGGGAAGGGTGTACTCGAGGATGCCTCCGAAACGGAAACCGAAGACATTGTTCGGGTCCTTCAGGTGGAAATAGGTCTGCCAGTGGTTCCTCCAATACTCAGGATCGCCCAGGTTGTTGATCCCCCAGGAATGGCCATAGCCGATTCCGCCGAAGATGATCGGACGCCAGCGGCCGATGTCACCCTTGATTCCGCGGATGTCGATGAGGGCGTCCACGAAGACGGACATGCTCTTGAACTCGTAAGGGCAGAACTTACCGGCTGACTTCTGCTTTACATTGAGGGCGGACCTGTTGTTGCCATAGGCTCCATTGAGTCTTACGCCCCATTCGGGATTGAACCAGTAGCCGACGGAAAGGCCGCCGAGGGGCTGGATAAGGTCGCCCAGCTTGCCTTCATCCCTGTAGGTCCAGTGGTTCTCGTTGACAGAGTAGCTCACGCCACCCTGGGCAGCGATGAAGAAAGAACCGGAGTGATCATAGACAGGTCTCTCCTGGGCAATTGCGGCGGCAGCAAAGAGCAACAGGGCTGCAAACGCCATCAATACTTTTTTCATAATGGTACAGTTATAAAATTACAATAATATTCAGGTCAAAAAAGAGGTACGAAAAACAAATTTCTGCTCCGTTATTTACATAAGTCCCCCAAAAGTACGTAAAATAGCACGAAAATCCAAACAAATAATTGAAGAATAATGAAATGGAAACGTTTCAATGCTTCCGATGGGGCTTGAAAATGCGTTTCAGCAAGGAACGTTTCTTCTTTTTCTTGCGCCGGAGTCCGGAAATCGTCTCATAGACGGTCCCCCAGTCCGGGAGGCCTCCGAGGTTCCTGTCGTCGATGTACAGGTCGGCCACTATCTTCCTTCCCTCGGCCTTCTTGAACATGAATCCTTCCGGATAGATGCTGTTGACCGAATAGAAGACGAAGCCGCGCTCCTTGCAGAAATCTATGGCTGCCTGAAGCAGTTCTCCTTCCCTGGAGGTCCACAGGATGATCTTGTGGCCGTCATCCTGCAGACTCTTCAAGGTTTCGATGGCGAAGGGTTTCTCCTTGCCTATTTCCGGATACTTGTGCTCGACGATGGTTCCGTCGAAATCCACAGCGATAGTCATCGTCAATCGTTCTTTTCGCCGTAACCGTAACCGTAGCCATAGCCATAGCCGTAACCATAGCCGTAGCCGCCGTAGCCGTAGCTGTGCGAACCGTTGGTACCGTTGAGGATGATACCGATGTTTGTCAGCTTGCCGGACCTGTAGTATTCTTCGAGGCTGGGGAGCATCCTCTTGTCGAGGAGGCCGCTGCGGACCACGAAGAGGTTCATGTCCACTACCCGATTGAGAACCTGGGAGTCTGCCACGAGGTTGACCGGGACGGCATCCATGAGGATGTAGTCGTAGTCCTTCTGGAGCTCGCTGATGAGCTGCTCAAGCCTGGGCCTGCGGAGGAGTTCCACCGGGTTCGGCGGGATGTGTCCCGCGGGGACCAGGTCGATTCCTGGAGCAACGTCCTTGTGCAGGACGTCGGCTACCGTGACGGTGTCGTCATGCAGGAAGGAAGACACGCCGCGGACCTTCTTCCCGAGTCCGAACGCTTTCGACATGGTCCTCTTGCGGAGGTCCATGTCGATGATGCATACCTTCTTGGAACCGTCGGCGAAGCAAGCCGCCATGTTGGTCGTGACGAAGGTCTTTCCGGCACCGACATTGAACGAGACTGTCGACAGGACCGGGCATTTCTCCTTGCTCTCGCGCATGAAGTCGATGTCGGTGCAGAGCATGCGGAGGGCCTCCGTGAATATGGCCTTCGAGTTGCCGTCGTAGGCTATCCCGTTGGTTGCTATCTTGGCCTTCTTCATCTTGTTCTTCTTCGCGAACATGGGGACCTCCCCTACGAAAGGCACAGAGATGTAGTCCTCGATGTCCTTGCGAGTGTGGACCTTGGTGTCCATGAAGAGCTTGGCGATCAGGATGACCGCCGGGATGGCGAGGCCGAGGAGGAAGGCCAGGATCAGCATCTTGTTCCTGTCG
>ONRD01000033.1 GCA_900320185.1 uncultured Bacteroidales bacterium | reverse complement strand
GAGAGTAAGGATGATCACTGTCTTTTACAAGGAGATTGTAGCTGCTCTTCCCCCTCAGTCTCCAAGACTCCCTCAGGGATAAGTTTATGATTTCAGATATTACAAATCAAACCCCAGAAGGAGAAGGTGCAAGAGCAAAAATCCTTCAATACGAAAAGAATAGAGCTTTTGAATTAAGGAAGAAGGGTATGTTACAAGACCAATATTATCATACAAAACCATAGAATATGTACCTCTATTATATAGCTTTCAGAATTGAGCCTGGTTATTTTAGTCATGATGATCCTCTTGCTTATAGTTTTCTTTTTAATACTAGATTTATTTGTAACTATCTATCGAAAAAAGTACGAAAACATAAAATTCAATTACAGAATCCCTTCTCAAAGCTCTGTGTATCTTTAGATAATAGGGAGTATTTAAAAGAATCACAGACTTTTCATGTAATTGACTCACATCTTGAAGTACAATGTGAGGAAATAACTAAATATAGAGGAATGACTAGTCTGATAGACCGTTACGAATGGTATCTTTCCCTATTAGAGCGCGGGTATCGCCTTGCTGCTGATACAGCAGATACAGGAATTCCTTTTGACACACTGAAGGGTATTCATGATTCCTTTCGGAATGAAGGCTACAAGAATGAGTGGCTTTTTAAAAAGATCATAGTAAAAGAGTATGGCTTGACTATTTATCTGAAATGTTATTTTACCACTTTCGATTTCAGGTTAACATTGGAAGCATATAATATTAATCAGACCATTCTTATAACTACTGGTGTGATACTAAGGACTCTGCCTGACGAAGTATGTTTCGATAAAGATTTCCGCAAGGTTGAAGTGCGGAATAATCTACTGATAATAAAGGACTTCTTGGATTTAGATACTTTTGTTATTCGTTTAGATCTTCTGGCCGATGGCATTTTTAATTTAAATGATAATCGTGGATATGGAAATGATGTGGATTATTACTTAAACAAAATTATTTGGTAATACACAAAAGATATCTTCATGCTTATGATTGGTTTGATACTTTGCATTTCCTTTCTGTTCCAGACGGATCCTGTTGCGGATAGTGTATTCGTTTCACATTTTTCCGTTGATAAGGATTCTATGGAGGTAACGTTCTGTAATGCATCTTCCCGCACCCAGTTTATATTCGACACCTATTTTTCACCAAAGACCTGGCCTTCCTGATCCTGTGACTTGCCATTAACACAACAGATTTGGTTCTCGGATTATCTTCATCGTTTCAACGAAGGATACGATATCCTTTCGTTTCTTCCGTTATTCCCGTATCTGAGATACGATAATACCGTAAATACGAGGCAGGATATGGTAGTTCTGGGCGGGCGCGTATACTTTCGCCCCAGTGCTGACTGGCTGATTACCCATAACGTCCTGAGTTATCATTTCATAGCAATAGAACCTCAGATGGAAAAGACGATAAGGATACCGATGTCTGCCGTATTGAAAGAATGTCGGGTCAGGGATATTGATGTGATGAAGTATAAGACTCTGGAATGGCAAAAGATACCTTTCGCCATCAAGAAGAAAGCCAAGCATAAGAGCGAATCCATTATCATCCAATTCGCTGTTTATGACTCAATCGATTTGCTGACCAGCAAAGACGCGTTTTATTTCAGAAGATACGATTACGATGAGCAGGCTCACTCTTTCCGTACCATTTCGTTGATAATAAAGAAGCCCTGCCGTGCAATGGAAATAGCTGATTATCAGCCATAAATACAATCAGACGGTGCCGATTTCGGCACCGTCTGATTGTATAATCCGCAGAACAATAAGTATTTCCGTTGCACCCGAAATGTGTCGTCCTGAAAAAAGTTTACCTTTATTTTTTCGTACGTGGTGAATAAAGAGGTAATCCGTGCCGGACGGTCTCAGTAGCGAAGCACTACGGGTCCCATCAGGCCGGATTCGCGAAGCGGGCTGCCGGGAGCCGGGCCGTTGATGGTCCAGGTCTTCCGCTGGGATTCTTCCTGCGCGGCGTCGTAGGCGAGCCGGTTGTACCAGGTTCCGGTCACCTCGATCGTCAGCGTGTTCTCGCCCTCGTGCAGGAGGCCCTTGACCGGCAGGCGGTAAGGTGCCGTCCAGAGTACGCCGACGGGGGAACCGTTGACTTTGACGTCAGCGATGAAGTCCACCTTGCCGAGGTCCAGCACCAGGTCCTTGCCGACAAGCGATGCCGGCAGGCTAAGGGTCGTTTCGTACGTTGCGGTCCCGCTGAAGGCGCTGGCCTCATCTCCGAGTCCGAGGTCTTTCCAGGCCTTGAGGGAATCGATGGCTACGGCCTGCGTGGGAGCGCCCCAGCCTTCCGGGAAGCGGACCGTCCATCCGCCTACCTCGACCTGGTGTTTCCCGGTTCCGGCGAAAGCTTTCTCCCTGCGGGAACCTGCGTCCTTGTCCTTGCGGAATACCACGAATCCGCCTTCAGCCTGCTCAAGGTCCAGCCTGACCTTTTTGTAACGTCCCCAGCCGCGTGTCTTCAGCGAACGGACCGAGCCGTCCACGGGGTTCCACCATTCGGCCTTTCCCTTTCCGGGCAGGCGAACCGTCCCGTGGAAACCGCCATCCCCCACAGGGGCTGCGATGAAATACCAATGCGCGCCTTCGGCAGCCCTTTCGGACCACAGCAGGTCGGGATTGTCGCATTTGAGATGGGGCTTGATGCCGAATGACTTGAGAGCCTTGTCCAGGGACATCCCTACAGCGAGGGAACCCTTTCCCAGGCGTGTAATCCGCCCGTTGCGTGCTTTTCCCCAGACTTCTTCCACGGCCTTGTCGAAGCCTTCCGAGTCCTTGCCCAGGGTCGCGGGGCTCAGTGGAGCCTGTGCGACGACCTTCGCACCTTCACGTATCAGTTGCCCGATCTTTTCAATAGTGGCCGGGAGCATCCTTTCGTTCTCCGGAATCCACAGGACTGAATATTCAATGCCTTCGGGAGTGCAGATCTTTCCGTCCTTTACGCTGAGCCGGCCAAGGAGGGCGTCGGTGTTGCAGTAGTCGTACTTGTACCCCTCAGGGAACCTGACCGTCCCGGACTGCCTGGTGCCGTTCCCCGTGTACTGGAACGGGCGGTGTCCCACTTCGTCGCCAAGGTACCAGAGCACGTCGACGACGGGCTTGCCGCGCTCCAGCATGTAGCTGGTCCTTGAGAGGAACGAGGTGAACCATGGCATGTATTTCCACCAGGTCTGCCCGCGCAGGAACGGTGTTCCTATACCTGAGCCGAAGCTCGTTCCGGGAGGGAGGAATCCGACCTGCGGGTTGTGGGTGTAGGTGTGGAACACGTTGTGGGTGACGCCTTCGCTCATGTTGACGTTGGCCACTTCACGCAGCATCTGCCAGTGTTCATCCCAGGTCAGGGCGAAACTGGTGAAACTTTCCGCAGCGACGCGCGGCTTTCCGTAGATGTGGGCAGCGGAGACTGTGGGCTTTATGGGTTTGAAGTCGAGGTTGCCCAGCATCTGGACCGTCAGCGGCTGCCAGAACTCGCACATGGGGATGTCGGCGTACTTGTAGTACTCCATCGGGTCCATCGTCACGACATCCCCGCCTGCCGTCTCGTACTGCACCTTCATGCCCTTCTCGTGGGCGAGGTCAGTCATCTCCTTGAAGAAATTGTTGCAGTAGAGGGAGTTGACAGTCCGTCTCCAGTCGATGAGGAAGCGGCTTGTCTTCTCCTGGCTGCCGATGACATAGCCCAGCAGGGCCGGCATCCATTCCCTCAGGGAATACCCTCTCTCCCTTGCGAAGTCGCTTTCCATCGTGGCGGTCCAAGTCTGTGTCCGGCATTCCCAGCTGTCCATCAGCATGCCGTCGGCGCTTCCTCCGAGCGGACCTTCCTGCAGCATCCCGACATAATTGGAGAACTGCATCCTGGCTCCCTTGACATCGAATTTGTTGCACTCCCATCCCGTAGCTTCGGGCGGGGCGGGTCCGTTGCGCTGTCCGGAGTTGACATGGCCTATCCGGAGAACCGTCCATCTGCCTCCGGGATTTGCCACCTTGAGTGTGCCGGAGGCATCCATCATCCCGCTGAGGTCGTGGATCTGGAGAGGGTCCACGAATGCAGCCTCGCTCTGAAGGGTGTGTTCCTGGAACGGTTCCTTGGCCACAAGGTTCCATCCGGCCTCGCCGCGCCAGTTGTTCTTCCTGGCAGCGGAAAGGAAGCGCAGGTAGCGGAGGGTCAGGGGGTGCTTGGCGCTGATGGTGAACGTGTATCCGTCAGCATCCTTTACTTCGTTGCAGGCCAGGTCCATCTCGGCGTCGTAGTCCTGCCAGTTGGTCATGGGGACGTCCGCATCGGCGAGGACCGTCTCGGACCCGTCCTTGGCAAGGGCCTTGAGGGTGACATGGATCCCCGGGTCGTAGGTCCACCTCCCGGTCATCCCCTGTACGTTGGGAAGGCTCAGGGTCCTGATCACGCAACCATCGGGAACCTTGAAGGAAACCGTACTGGAAGCGCCTTCCTCGAGGACAAGGCTTTCACCGGCCGTCCCTTCGAGCAATGCTTCCCAAGCCGGGTTGTCGGACCGGATGTCCTGAGGTACTATCGGTGTACCCGTGTCTCCTTCCGGAGTCGGGAAGGCGAGCACGCAGATGTCCCGGTAGTCGCGCCATTCTTCGTCCGAAGGCTGCCCGACCGGAAGCTTTACCGACAGTTGTCCGACGGTTTCCACATCCGTCCTTGACCAGACGAGCATCCGCATGGCATCCTCCGGCTGTATCCAGGGACCTCCGGCCATCGCCCAGCCCGGGCATGTCTGCACCGTGAGGCGCAGCCCGAGGCTGTCGGCCTTGTTGCCAAGGTAGCCGACAAGCTCCTCCCATCTGGGCGTGAGCGCGCGTACCTGTTCCTTAGTGCCAGGCCATTGCCCTCCGAAATGTCCGTGGAACCATTGTATGCCGGCAAGCCCTGCCTCGCTGATTGCCTTGAGGTCGGCGTCGATGCCGGCCTCGGAAACGTTGCCGCCTATGAAATGGAACCATGTTTCAGGCCAGAAGACCTTCGGCGGCTGCAGGAAAGCGGATTCATCCTGTGCCGAGAATGGGGCGGAAAGGACTGACTGGTCGGGAGCGATGTCCACCGTTTGCGCGGCGGCTTGCCATCCCGACAGCAACAGGGCAGCCGTCGCTACGGCTGCGGTGATGGGATGTCGGTGCATATTGGTTATCTGTGTGTTGACTACTATCTATTCAAGCGTCCACTCGGGACCGTTCTTGGTGTCCTTGACGGTTATTCCGAGGGCCTTGAGGTGGTCGCGGATGGAGTCCGAGCGCGGCCAGTCCTTCGCGGCCTTCGCCTGCGCCCTTTCTTCGAGGACCATCTCCATCAGGCCTCCCACCACCTTGCCGTCAGCACCGGCGCCGGCCGATGCCTCGTCGCGAAGCCCAAGGACTCCGAACACGATGTCGTCGAAGAGGCGCAGCAGCGTCTCGAGGTCGCCTTCCGACAGGACTAGTTCGCCTGCCTTGGCGGCGTTGATTATCCTTACGGCTTCGAATATGTGCGCAATCGCGACGGGAGTGTTGATGTCGTCGCAAAGTGCTTCATACACCCCGTTGAACACGCCCTTGACGGCTTCCGAGTCGGCAGGGCACGTGTCAGGAGCCGTGCCTTCAGGCATCTCTCCATAAACGAGGGCGTAAGCCGGGTTGCCTTCGGAACCCTTCACCGGAGAGACGATACCGGTCTTCGCGCACATCTCCCTGAGGTCCTTCGCCGCCAGCATCACCCTGCGCAGCCCCTTCTCGGCTCCCTGGAGGGCTTCGTTGCTGAAATCAAGGGTGCTGCGGTAGTGGGCCTGGAGGATGAAGAAGCGGATGGTCATCGGGGAATATGCCTGGTCGAGCTTCGGATGGCTGCCGCTGAAGAGTTCCGGCAGGGTGATGAAGTTGCCAAGGGACTTGCCCATCTTCTGCCCGCCGATGGTGATCATGTTGTTGTGGACCCAGTAGTGGACACCCCTCGTCCCCCTGGAAGCCTGGTTCTGGGCGATCTCGCATTCATGATGGGGGAACATGAGGTCCATTCCTCCGCCATGGATGTCGAATTCGTTGCCAAGATACTTCTCTCCCATGACGGAGCACTCCAGGTGCCATCCCGGGAAACCTTCGCTCCACGGGCTGGGCCAGTGCATGATGTGCTCCGGCTCGGCTCTCTTCCAGAGTGCGAAGTCGAAGGGCGCCTTCTTGTCGCCCTGTCCGTCCAGGGCCCGTGTCCCTTCCAGGGTCTCGTCCAGGCTGCGCCCGGAGAGGATCCCGTAGTTGTGGTCGCGGTTGTATTTCTCGACGTCGAAGTAGACCGACCCGTTGGAGACATAGGCGTAGCCGGCATCCAGGATCTTCTTTATCGTCTCGATCTGCTCGATGATGTGTCCTGATGCACGCGGCTCTATGGAGGGAGGCGCCACGTTCAGCAGCCGCATCGCCTCATGGTAGCGGAAGGTGAAATGCTGCACCACCTCCATCGGCTCGAGTTGCTCGAGCCGTGCCTTCTTGGCTATCTTGTCCTCTCCTTCGTCGGCATCATGCTCCAGATGCCCCACATCGGTTATATTCCTGACATAGCGGACCTTGTAGCCAAGGTGCCGGAGCAGCTTGAAGAGCACGTCGTAGGTCACGCCGGGGCGGGCATGGCCAAGATGCGCTTCTCCGTACACGGTGGGGCCGCACACGTACATCCCGACATGTCCGGGATTGATGGGGGTGAAGAGTTCCTTCTTCCTGCTGAGGGTATTGGTAAGGTAGAGATTTCTCATGTTTCAAAGATTATTGTTATGTCCTTCAAGGCTGAAGGTCAAGGGTCAGTTCGACCGGGCAGTGGTCCGAACCGAAGATTTCGTTGTGGATTTCAGTCCCCGCGATCCTGTCCTTCAGGGAGTCGGAGACAAGGAAGTAGTCTATGCGCCATCCGGCGTTGTTCTCCCGGGCGTGGAAGCGGTAGGACCACCATGAATACTTCACCTCGTCCGGATGCAGGCTCCTCCAGGTGTCGGTGAAACCAGAAGACAGCAGCTGGCTGAACTTGGCGCGCTCCTCGTCGGTGAATCCGGCGTTGCGGCGGTTGGAGGCGGGATTCTTGATGTCGATTTCCTCGTGGGCGACGTTGAGGTCCCCGCAGATCACCACCCCCTTTTTCAGGGCGAGGGCGCAGACATATTCCCTGAAATCGTCTTCCCAGCGCATCCTGTAGTCCAGTCTCCTGAGACCGTCCTGCGAATTGGGCACATAGACGCACACCAGGAAGAACTCCTTCATCTCGAGGGTGATCACGCGTCCTTCCGTGTCATGCTCCTCCTTCCCGATTCCGTAGGTCACGCCGAGAGGGTGGTGCCTTGTGTAGACGGCAGTCCCCGAATAGCCTTTTTTCTCGGCGGAGTTCCAGTAGGACTCGTAACCGAGGTATTCGAGGTCCAGCTGACCCTGTTGCATCTTGGTCTCCTGCAGGCAGAAGAAATCAGCGTCGAGTTCGCTGAACGCTTTGTCGAAATCACCTTTTCCGACACAGGCCCTCAGTCCGTTCACATTCCAGGAAACAAATTTCATGTCAGTCGGCTCAACAGTTTCTAACAGGCAAAATTAAACACATTCTTCCAATATCCAACTCTCCCGGGAGGACCCTGCCGTCGTCAGGAGGACCTGCGGCGGGTGAAATACTTCACGGCGTTCTCGAACAGGGGCTGCTCCTTGTCTGCCTCGATGTTCTTGAAGAGCCCTTCCTCGTAGCGCTCCGAGTGGCCCATCTTCCCAAGTATCCTTCCGTCAGGGGAAACGATCCCTTCTATCGCATAGCACGAACCGTTGGGATTGTAGGGCGACTCCATGGTAGGCTCGTCAGTGAGCGGGTCGACGTACTGGAAAGCTACCTGGCCGTTCTCGAAGAGATGCCTTGCCATCTCCTCGCTCACCACGAACTTGCCTTCGCCGTGGCTTACCGGGATGGTGTGCTCGTCGCCCACCGACATTCCGCTGAGCCAGGGAGAATTGGTGGTCGATACCCTTGTGGTAACCATCTGCGAAACATGGCGGTTGATGTCGTTGCGGAAGAGGGTGGGGGACTCGCGTGTGACCTCTCCGAGCTTCCCGAACGGCAGCAGTCCGGATTTGACCAGGGCCTGGAAGCCGTTGCATATTCCCAGGATCAGGCCGTCCCTTTCGCGGAGACGCCCTATCGCTGCGGCTACGGTAGCGTTGCACAGGACGTTTGCGATGAATTTCCCGCTCCCGTCCGGTTCGTCGCCTGCCGAGAAGCCGCCGGAGAGCATGAGTATCTGGCAGGAATCGATGCAGGCTGCCATCTCGTCGATGGACTCGAAGACATCCTTGTCCGAAAGGTTCCTGAACACGGATGTGGTGACCCTTGCTCCTGCCTTCCTGAAAGCCTTGGCGGTGTCGTAGTCACAGTTCGTACCGGGGAATACAGGTATGTAGACCACCGGCCGGTCGACTTCCGGACCCTTGTATTCGAGATCGGCCTTCCTGGCCTTGAACGGCCTGGCCCCCTGCATCCCCTTCGGAAGGAGAGCCGTCGAATCCGGTTCACTGACATCCGGATAAACCTTCCTGAAAAGTGAGGAATTGAAGTCTGCGAGTTCGAAGATGTCGGCGCTCACGCCGTTGACATGCACGCAGCCGTCCTCGCCTGATGTCACTTCCCCTATCGGGACTGCATTGGCGTAGTCCAGAGGGCCGTCTGTCTCCACTATTATGGAGCCGTAGGCGAGGTTGAACAGGTCTTCCTCGGAACACTTCACGTCGAAGCCGAAGGCGTTGCCGAAACTCATTTTGCAAAGACCTTCAGCCACTCCGCCGAAGCCGACGGCCCAGGCGGAGACGATGGTGCCGTCTTCGATCTTGCGGTGTATGAAATCCCAGTTCTCCTTGAGCTGCCTCGTGTCAGGCATCCTGTTGTCAAGGGGAGTGTGGCGGACCAGGTAAAGCCTGTCTCCCTCCCATTTGAACTCGGGCGAAATCACCTTTTCCACCTTCACGGGAGTGATTCCGAAAGCTATGAGGGTCGGAGGGACATGGATCGGCCCGTCCGGGGTCTCGAACGATCCGCTCATGGAATCCTTGCCGCCGATGGAAGGCAGGCCGAGGTCATGCTGCATCTTGAGGGCGCCGAGAAGGGCGGCCGTGGGCTTGCCCCACGTGTGCGGGTCGGAGGTCATCCTTTCGAAATATTCCTGGCAGGAGAAGCGCATAGTCCGGAAGTCTCCTCCGGCCGCGACCACCTTGCTGCAGGCCTCCACGAATGAATATGCGGCCCCATGGTAGGGACTCCACTCGCACAGGTCGGGGTTGAACCCGAACGCCATCATGCTTGCGGTCCCGGTCACTCCTTCGACAGGGAGTTTCTGGACTGAAACCTGGGTCTCGGTGGACTGGAGACAGCCGCCGAACGGCATCAGCACAGTTGACCTTCCAATTGTGGAATCGAACATCTCGACCAGTCCCTTCTGGCTGGTCACGTTGGGGTCCTGCAGGTTGAAGAACAGTCTTTCCTTCAGGTCCTTCCCCGGAACCGGGCGGTAGAAGGGGTCGCTCCCGTCGACGGCGCCGACAGTCGCCTTTGCATGGTGCCTCGCTCCTGCGCTGTCGATGAATTCCCTTGCCAGGTCGGCCACCAGGACGCCGCCGTTGAACATCCTCATCCTTCCGGAATCGGTCACCTCGGCGACATGGGTGACTTCGATGTTCTCTTCGTGGCAATATTCCCGGAACTTGGCCTCGTCCTTTGCCTCGACGACGACAGCCATCCTTTCCTGGGATTCGCTGATGGCGAGTTCGGTGGAATTCATCCCGCTGTATTTGACAGGCACCCTGTCAAGGTAGATGTCCAGTCCGTCTGCCAGTTCGCCGATGGCGACGCTGACTCCGCCGGCTCCGAAGTCGTTGGACTTCTTGATCAGCGAGGTCACTTCCGGACGCCTGAACAGCCTTTCCAGCTTCCTTTCTTCAGGGGCGTTGCCCTTCTGGACCTCGCTCCCGCAGGTCTCCAGGGACTCCTGGGTGTGCTCCTTGGAGGAACCCGTCGCCCCTCCGATGCCGTCCCTGCCGGTACGGCCTCCCAGCATCAGCACTATGTCTCCGGGAGCCGGCCTGTCGCGCCTGACGTTGCTTGCCTTGACCGCACCGACCACGGCCCCCACTTCCATCCTCTTGGCCGTGTAGCCTTCGTGGAAGATCTCTCTTACATGGGTGGTGGCAAGGCCGATCTGGTTGCCGTAGCTGGAATATCCCTGGGCGGCTTTCCTGGTGATTACCTTCTGGGGCAGTTTCCCCGGCAGGGTCTCTCCCACGCTCTTGTAGATGTCGCCCGCTCCGGTCACCCTCATAGCCTGGTAGACATAGGAGCGTCCCGACAGGGGATCCCTGATGGCCCCTCCCAGGCAGGTGGCGGCCCCTCCGAACGGTTCTATCTCGGTAGGGTGGTTGTGGGTCTCGTTCTTGAACATGAGCAGCCACCTTTCGGTCCTGCGGTCGTTCCCTTCGCCTACCTCAACGTCAATGAATATGCTGCAGGCGTTGTTTTCCTCGCTGACTTCCATGTCGTCGAGAAGACCCTTGGAACGAAGGTACCTGGCCCCGATCGTGGCCATGTCCATGAGGTTTACTTCCTTCGCCTCCCTCCCGGTCTCCTTCCTCATCTTCAGGTAGAGGCCCAGGGTCTCTTCTATGTCCTTGCGGATGAACGAGTCGTCGACGTCGATCCTCTCGAGGCCGGTGGTGAAAGTCGTGTGGCGGCAGTGGTCGCTCCAGTAGGTGTCCAGGATCCTCAGTTCGGTCTCATTGGGGTCGCGGCCCTCCTTCGTGAAATAGCGTACCACCTCGCGCAAGTCCTCTCCGCTCATCGCCAGGCCCATATTCCTGCGGAATCCTTCAGCCTCTTCTCCGTCCATCTCCCTGAAGCCTTCCAGCACCGGGACCGGTTTGACGGGGGCTTGCTCCGTGTCGGCCAGCTTCCCGAGGTCCTTCGTCCTGGACTCCACGGGGTTGATGTAGTAATGGCGTATCTTTTCGAGGGTCTCTTCCGGGACGTCCCTGTCCAGGATCAGCAGTTTTGAACTCTTTATGCTGATGTCGGCCTTGGGGTCGATCAGGTGGACGCAGTCGACAGCCGACTGTGCCCTCTGGTCGAATTGACCCGGGAGATACTCCACGGCTATGTATTTGGAACCGGGGTCCGCAACGGGGTTGTCTTCCGTCACGTTGTCCGTCACGACCTCTCCGAAAACCGTGTAGCGAGTCTTCTCGAGCAGTTCGGGAGTGAATCCGAACAGGTCGTAGACATTCAGGAGGCGGAGACTTCCAAGTTCCAGTTGCAGGTTCTCGTTCAGTTCGGACAGCAAGCTTCTTGCTTCCACCCTGAACTGGGGATATTTCTCTACGAAGATACGGTAGTTGCTCATGTCTGCGTATGGTTTGTTATTTCATGCGTCCATTGCGTCCGGTGCGTCCGGTGCGTCCAGTGCGCCCGGTGCGTCCGGTGCGTCCGGTGCGGGCGTCTGTTCCATGCGTCCAGTGCGCCCCGTGCGCCTCACGCGCCTCGCGCAGGCGTTTATTTCAGTCGTCCCGTGTAGGCGTCTATGTCCTTCGTGGCGAATTCCGAATCAAGGAAATCCTGCTGCGCCTTGGCAAGGGCGGTTCCCCAGGGCTGGGGACCTCCGTTGGACTGGATGACCCACAGCTTGAGCTGCCTCTTGTGCCAGTTCACGATGCAGTGGGTGCCCCATGCGCCGCCGTGGCCGAACCACTCGTTTTCGCCGTCAACCTCGGGAGCGGCCAGGCCAAGTGAATATCCACCCATCCCCTTGGGCCTCGAGGACACAGCCAGGAGGTTCTTTACGGTTTCTTCCTTCAACACTCTCACGCCGTTGTCTCCCATGCCGAGGTTCATCAGCATCTTGTAGAATTTCAGCTGGTCCCTGGCGGTGGTCCAGAGGCCTGCGCCGGCGGAGGCGAATACATGGCTGTCGTTGTAGGGGCGCTGCTGGTTGCCGTTTTCAGACACATAGACGGCGGGCTTGCCCTCGACGTACTGGTAAAGCTCGATCTTCCTGGACAGCTGCTCGTCGGTGGGTACGAAGGTGGACGAAGTCATCCCCAGGGGGTCGAGGATCTCTTTCTTGAGATAATCCTCCCATTTCATCCCGGTGACCTCGGCCACCACGGCTGCGGCGATGTCGATCCCTGTGTTGGAATACATCTCCTTGGTGCCTGGCTCGAACATGATTGGGGAAGCGGCGGCGATCGTCGCCGTCTGCCTCAGGGGAGCGCCTCCGGACCATCCGCCGCCGCGGATGTCAGGACGCTTTGCGCATATCTCGAACGGGAAACCTCCGGTGTGGTTGAGGCACATGCGGATAGTCAGTTCGTTCTTGGCTTTCTTCAGTGTCTTGGTGTCGCCGGTCTGTTCCGTGAGGATCCAGAGTTCCTTGAATTCGGGAAGATACTTGGAGACCGGGTCGTCCAGGCTGAGTTTGCCTTCCTCTACAAGTTTTGCGACTGTGACTCCGCAGAAACCTTTGGTCTGGGAGCACTGCATGAAAGGACTGTCGAGGGTAATGGGTCGTCCGGTGGCCACGTCGGCGAAACCGATGCAGCATGTTTCCTGGACTCCGTCCTTGTAGAGAATGCTGATTGCGCCCGGCAGTTCGCCGCTCTTGACATAAGGCTCCAGCGCATCGTGGACGTAAGTCGTCCCGGATTCTTTTACATGCTCTCTTTCAAAGGGTTCGGCAGCGCGGAAACCCAATGCCAGGGCAGCCGCGGCAAAAATCAACAGTACCTTTTTCATATCTTTAGAAGAATATTGGATTCCAGAGATTCCATTATCCTTCAAAGATACGCTTTTTGGGGATAATATGAAAATATAAAATGGGCTTTCCTGCCTCTCGCTTTGGTCCGACCGGCTCCTTGGTTGGCGTTTGGTTGTCGCCTGACGGCGCTATTCGGCCTTTGAGTAGATAGTCGTGTTGTTGAGTTCTTCCCCGAAAGTCAGTCCGTAGAACAAGCCGTGCGGGCGCTCCACGGATGAAAGGGCGAAGAACTTCTGGCCTGGGTGGGCTTTCTCGTACGCTTCCTTTTCGGCGACTACCGAAGCAGGGAGGGGAGTGCCCATGTCAAGTGAATATGTGGTTTCCTGCCATTCGAAGCCGAATCCGCGGTCATGGGTGACCACCTTCTTGAGGATTCCCCCGTCACGGATGAAAAGGGTATTGTTACCGCAATCGTTGACGGCTCCCAGCAAGGTGGCTTCCGGATACCTGGCCCGGACGCATCCGATAGAAGTGCGCATGTCATGCCACCAAATAGAGCGGTTGAATGAATGGTGGGAGCATGTCAGAAGGGTTCCGTCCTCGTCGATGACTATATGGTGCACAAGGTTTTCCAGATATTCGGTACCGTCGGAGTAGGGTGCGTCGAACAGGAATTCGTACTGTTTCCTGTCGATCCCGTTCCTGGATATTTCCACGACATAGTAGTTGTCGCTGCAGTAGTCTTCATATTCCACCCCGGTCCCGATGTAGGCGCGGGCGACTTTCCGCGGAATCATGTAAAGGAAGTTGCCGGTGTCGTATTTCTTTTCCGTGACCATCCATGTGCCGCCGCAGTATATTGCCTTGCCTTCCAGTCCGTCACGGTCGATGAACTTGATGTCAGTGATGGTTTCGTCACCACCCCGGCGATAGGCTTCCAGGATCCTTGCGCCGGGGTAGCGTGTCTCAAAATCAAAAGTGTCCGTCCTGACGGCACTTTCCGGCGAAGGCGGGTCAGGAAGGGTTATTTCACATGAATATGGCAAAATGGCAACTATGGCGCAGCCGATGGCGGCGGCAAACCTTTTCACGGCAGAAGTATTTTTCATTTTTTCTGTTTTTTCCATTGTTTCCGTTGTTTCCATTGTTTCCATTGTTTCCGTTTATTTCGTCCCCTCCGTTTATTTCGTCCCCTCTGTTTTTTTCATTCCTTTCGTTTTCTCCCCTCCGTTTATTTCGTCCCCTCTGTTTCCATGCGCCTTCTGCGCAGCCTGGCCGAGCGGCTCCACAGAATTATGGTTCCTGGCCACCCAGTTAGCTGGTTTTGCTCCCCCCCGGCATCCGGGCTCCCAAGCCTGGCCGAGCGGTCCCCGGTTTTGCTCCCTCGGCATCCTGGTTCCCGACCCTGGCCGGGCGGTCCGGTGGACGGTTGCCCTTGCGGCTGTCCTCTGCCATATTCAGAAAACCACCAGCCAGGACTTTGGGGGGCGCAAAGATAGCGAATATTTGCTGATAGTGTCCACCTCAGGCTACATTTATGTCAGGATTGTCTGGCTTATCCCTGGAGGGCAGGTGCAGGTGATGCCCGCCGGTCAGACGCCGGTGATGCCCGCCGGTCAGACATCGGTGATGCCCGTCGGTCAGACGCCGGTGATGCCCGCTGGTCAGACGCCGGTAATGCCCGCCGGTCAGACGCCGGTGATGCCCGTCGGTCAGACGCAGGTGATGCCCGCCGGTCAGGCGCAGGTGATGCCCGCTGGTCAGACATGGCGGTTTTTTCAAATAGCGAACACGCCATAAAAAGATAAGTTCTTTATTATTAATATATTACAGAATAACAGCGTGTGAAGTAGGCCATTAAAAACGCCCACTTAACACGCTAGAAAAAGCTAACGAGTTGATACATAGTTCTTTCTGAATTCGGGGCGTGTGAGCTATTTGAATCGTCCTGAAAAAAGTGTACCCCAAAAAAGGAAACTTATGATGACAGAAAGTGAAATCAAACATTTACAAGGAAAATAAAAGCGGAATCTCCAAGTTCCAGTGGAAATTCCGCTCGGGTGCCCTCCACCGAGGTTCTCTCGAACCAGATGCTTGAAGATTTAGAGATGATTTGAGCGTTGAGGTTCATCATTCCGGACCCGACGAATCCGTTCCTATCGACGATTCCTTGTGCCACGGAAGTGAAAGAGTAATGGTAAGTGAAATAACTCCGGAGTATATAATCGCAACAGCCTCCTACCTCCCTATGCTCAACATTTTACAGGACGGTAGTCCCTCATTCTATCGGGGTACCCGGTCAATAAGTCCGGCAGGTTTAGGTCTGTTCGGCGTGTTGGTCGCAACTGGAAATCCCAGTCATAAAAAAGGAGGACCGAAGCCATCCTTAAGCCGCAGGTAAAGTCAGCAGCACCTTATCGGCGCAGTTCGTTCCGGATTACCAAACGTCCCTCAACGTTCCGGTAATGGGAGCGGACTTTCTCGACCTTGCCGTTGCGAATGCGCTGGTACGCCTTCACTTTGACAAGTTTAGGAGCCTCGAACCCAAGGCCCAAGGTACAGGCTCAAACCTATGCGAAAAACTCCTTTCTGTTTCATTATAAAGATTTTGAGTCTCGTAAAAGGTTTTCGGGAGGTATGAAAGTACCCTTGCGGCTCTATTTCTATTGAAAAAAAAGGCATTTCAGTGAGGGTTGAAACACCTTTATTCTTTGAGACTCTATCCCACAAGAGTGGGTAATCTTTATAATGCTTAGCAAAAGTACAAAGTTTTTTGATACCCGCAAATCTTTCCCTTTACTCTTCTTACCGAGCCTACTATTTAGTTAGAATGAGATACCGAAACTAAGATAGGGCATAAGCCAACATCCGTTTATATTTCCATTATCAAATGTGAATGTTGGCTTGATGCCTGCACCGAATGTGAACCCTTTTTCCTTCTGGAAACGGTATCCTATGTCACCGAAGAGATTGTACCCCCAGGCTGTTCCACTGATATCTTCTGGCTTGATTTCAGTCGCGTCATCACCATATTCTATTATGAAAGACTTAGCCGAATACTTGTAAATACCATTTGTCATACCAAGTCCAAGAACCAGATGGCTGTTCCGCTGTCCAAAGAGATAGTTGATTTCCAGAGGAATTCCTATCCCATTCACTGAATAGCTGCTGAGGGGCCCCGTTCCGTAGGCAGTCCCCGTTCCGTAGGCATAGGAGAGTCCAACATTATACCCGAAGCCGAGGTTCCCTTTGAATCGTGAATCAAAAGACACACCGGCTATTCCGGAAGAACCAAGCAAATCAAGAGTAACAGATTTTGTTTGAGCCTGGGCAAGGACTGCCGATGTAAAAATCAAAATACTTGATATAACTCTCTTCATGGTACAATAACTAATTGTCGTTCTTTATATAATGTGCAAATAAAGAGCCATAGAACGCCCCTCAATGAAAAAAGGCGCCCCCTGGGCTCGAGAGCGACAGGTATGTAGGTGACAAAAAGAGAGAACGCTGGCAAATCACGGACTGTGCTTTGAAATGCCAGCGATTCCTGTCGTGTTGGAGCGCAGCGACTGGGGGAGTTTGAGGGGAACGCCCCTCAATGAAAAAAGGCGCCCCCTGGGCTCGAGAGCGACAGGTATGTAGGTGACAAAAAGAGAGAACGCTGGCAAATCACGGACTGTGCTATGAAATGCCAGCGATTCCTGTCGCTCTCGTGCCCAAAGCCGGGCTCGAACCGGCACGTCTTTAAGGGACACTGGATTTTGAGTCCAGCGCGTCTACCAATTCCGCCATTCGGGCATGTGGCCTTCGTCCAGTAGACTTTTGGTTCTGCAAATATAGTGTTTTTTCTGAAAACTGATTATATTTGTCAACTGATAATAATGAATTGCTGCAGTTGGAATTGGCCTCCGCGATAGGTGCGGCGGAGCCTGGCTGGCAGAGAAGTAAGGATAAATCTAAATCATTCAGAATATGAAACTGGAAGGAAGGCGCGAGAGCACCAATGTAGATGACCGCAGGGGAATGGGCGGCGGAACAGTCGCCGGCCTCGGAATAGGAGGCGTCCTCATCATAGGTCTCATCACCCTTTTGATGGGCGGTAACCTGGGAGATGTGTTCAACAATGTAGTCCAGCAGGGCGGACTCCAGCCGACCACTACTACCGGCGAGTACACCCCGACGGCAGAGGAAGAGGCGCTGGCGACCTTGTCAAAGAAGGTGTTCGCCGGCACCGAGGACATCTGGACCAGGCTGTTCGCCCAGCAGGGCTATGAATATCAGACCCCGAAGCTCGTCCTCTACACCGGGACCACTTCTTCCGGATGCGGTACGGCTTCTTCTTCGGTTGGACCGTTCTACTGTTCGGCTGACCAGTGCGTCTACATTGACCTGAGTTTCTTCTCCACGATGCAGCAGTCCCTTGGCGCGAGCGGCGACCTGGCCTATGCTTATGTCATCTCCCATGAGGTCGGACACCATGTCCAGTACCTGCTCGGTACCCTCGGCAAGGTCCATCAGCAGATGTCCAAGTCCAGCCAGACTCTCTCCAACCAGTACAGCGTAAGGCTTGAACTCCAGGCTGACTATTACGCAGGGGTGTGGATGAAGAACGACAACGAGCAGTATGGCTCCATCGAGAGGGGGGAGATCGAGAAGGCCCTCAACTGTGCCGCAAAGATCGGCGACGACTATCTGCAGAAGAAGTCACAGGGTTACGTGGTCTCCGAGTCTTTCACCCATGGGACCGCGCAGCAGCGTTACAACTGGCTGAAGAGGGGCATAACCTATGGCGACTTCGCGCACGGGGATACCTTCTCGCCTTCATACAACCAGCTGTAGCCTGACTGGCCGTACGGGGCTGTGCGGAAGGCGGCTTGCGGGTTATATGCAGGCCGTTCCGGACAAGCCGGGCTGAGAAGATTCTCCGCTGCGCCCGGGATGCACCCGGAACCCGGCACGCGGCATCCGGCTCCGGCATCCGGCACGCGGCATCCGGCTCCGGCACCCGGCACCCGGTACGCGGCACCCGGCATCCGGCACCCGGCATCCGGAGAACCAGGTCCCGGTCGTTGGCCCGGCCACCGAGCTTGACGCCACTTATTGGCGACGAAATATCTCATCATCAACGAAACCAAAAGCTCAATGAAACATTTTTCCTTGCCCAAGGATGGCGGACTGATTGAAACCGACCTCCCGAGGGGCATCCTGCACTCTTTCGAGAGGATCTCGACCGAGATCCATGACGATTCCACAGTCGGTAGCGAGAAGATCGCCGCGATCATAGTCAAGGCGATTTCCGACCACGCCAAATCAGGTCTCCCCAGGCCTTTCAAGCTTGGCCTGACCACGGGGGCGACTCCTGTCTCCGTCTACAAGATCCTGGCTCGCAAGTACCGCGAAGGAGAGGTCTCCTTCTCCAACGTGGAGATATTCTCTATCGATGAATATTACCCTTGCGCGGCTTCTTCCCCCCAGAGCCGCAACCGCCGGCTCCACGAAGCGTTCCTCGACCTCGTGGACGTGCCCAGGGAGAACGTCCATATCCCTGACGGGACCGTCCCTCAGGAGAAGGTCTCCGATTACTGTGCAGAGTTCGACAAGGCGGCCCGCGGGCTGGACCTGCTTGTCATAGGAGTCGGCGAAGGGGGCCAGGTCGGATTCAACGAGGCGGGGACTTCCCCCAAGAGCCAGACCCGGGTGGTTCTCCTGTCCTACCAGTCCCGCAAGCGTCAGTCCCGCAACTTCAACGGCGACGTCTCCGTGACCCCCAAGTCGGCCATTACGATAGGTGTCGGAACGATGATGAGCGCCAGGAGGATAATCCTGATGGCCTGGGGCGAGGACAAGGCTGCGGTGGTGAACCGGATAGTGGAAGGGGACATGGACCCTTCGTGCCCTGCTTCCTTCCTCCAGATGCATGACAACATCACTTTCTTTACCGACGAGATGTCGGCTTCGCTCCTCACCAGGAGGGTGGCCCCGTGGATGGTGGGCCCCTGCGAGTGGACGCCGAAGCTGATCCGGAAGGCCGTCGTCTGGCTCTGCCATAAGGTAGGGAAGCCCATCCTTAAGCTGACGCAGCAGCACTATCTTGAGAATTCACTTGGAGAACTGCTTGACCTTCACGGCCCGTTCGACAAGATCAACATAGATGTATTCAACGAGTTCCAGCACACGATCACAGGCTGGCCGGGAGGCAAGCCCAACGCCGACGATTCGACCCGTCCCGTGAAGAGCTCTCCCTTCCCTAAGAAAGTGCTGATTTTCTCGCCCCATCCGGACGACGATGTCATCTCTATGGGAGGTACGTTCATCCGCCTTGTCCACCAGGGGCATGACGTCCACGTGGCCTACGAGACCTCCGGGGACCTTGCCGTCCACGACGACGTGGTTCTCCAGCATCTGGACACCGCGAACCAGCTTGGCTTCGCCGATGAGTTCGACAAGGTCCGCTATGTCATCAGTTCGAAGAAGCCGGGAGAGCCCGAGCCCAAGGAACTTCTCGCGCTCAAGGCGGCTATCCGCCGCAGCGAGGCCCGCTCCGCTTGCAGGAGCTTCGGCCTGAATGTCGACTCCAACGTCCATTTCCTGAACCTTCCTTTCTATGAGTCCGGCGGAGTGACCAAGTTCCCGCGCACTCAGGTCGACATTGACATAATCAAGGATTTGCTCAAGGAAATCAAACCGGACCAGATCTACATGGCCGGAGACCTTGCCGACCCTCACGGCACCCACAGGGTGTGTACCGAAGCCGCCCTTGAGGC
Organism: uncultured Bacteroidales bacterium; assembly: GCA_900320185.1. Taxonomy (GTDB): domain Bacteria; phylum Bacteroidota; class Bacteroidia; order Bacteroidales; family UBA932; genus Cryptobacteroides. The sequence continues at coordinate 18,639 of ONRD01000033.1, read as the reverse complement.
GATCGAGCAGCTGAAGGCGGAAGGGGAGACCTGGCTTGATGACAGCACCATCTGGCTGTACCGCGGAGCCTGGATGGAGTGGGAACTCTGGAGGGTGGACATGGCCGTGCCTCTGAGCCCGGACGAACTGATCGAGAAGCGGCATGCCATATTCCGCCACCTCTCCCAGAAGGACATAGTGCCTTTCCCCGGTGACGACCCCCGTGAGTTCTGGCAGAGGGCGGAGGAGCGCACGCAGAACACGGCCCGGCTGTACGATGAACTTGGAATGGCCGAATACCAGGCCTTCGAAGTCTTCCTGAAACTGAAATGAACCATTAAACCAAAACCGACATGAGAGTTGTAATAAAAGACGACAACCACCAGGCTTCGCTCTGGGCGGCGCACCGTATCGCGGAAGCGATCAACTATAAGAAGACCCTGACGGACAGGCCTTTCGTCCTCGGCCTTCCGACCGGATCGACCCCCCTGGGCACCTACGCCGAGCTCATCAGGATGAACAAGGCCGGCGAGGTCTCCTTCAAGAATGTGATAACCTTCAACATGGACGAATATGTGGGACTTCCCGAGGACCATCCAGAGAGCTACCACAGTTTCATGTACAGGAACCTTTTCGACCACATCGACATCCCTCGCGGGAACATCCACATCCTCAACGGCAACGCTCCTGACCTCGACGAGGAATGCGGTGAATATGAGAACGCCATCATGGATGCCGGCGGGATCGACCTCTTCCTAGGAGGCGTGGGCGAAGACGGCCACCTCGCTTTCAACGAGCCCTTCTCTTCGCTCAACTCCCGTACCAGGGTAGTGACCCTCACCCAGGACACCATCGTCGTGAATTCCCGTTTCTTCGGCGGTGACACCAGCCTCGTTCCCAAGCGTGCGATGTCCGTAGGCGTGGCGACGGTCTGCAGTGCAGACGAAGTGCTCATCCTGGCGCTTGGCGGCAGGAAGGCCCGCGTGGTGAAGGAGGCCGTGGAAGGCCCGGTGAGCCACTATGTGACCCTGTCCGCCCTGCAGCTCCACGAGAACGGTATCCTGGTGCTGGACGAGCCCGCCGCAGGTGAGCTCAAGGTCAACACCTACCGCTATTTCAAGGCGGTCGAGGAGTCGCTCGGGAACGGGTGATCGGAGACTGGCACAAGAACAAGGAGGATGACTGACAAGTCTGTTGACTTGGAGGTCATCCTCTTTTTTCATGGTCGGCGCGGTGTCCGCCAGCGGCATTGCCCTTCGGACCTTCCGCTTCGCTTCATCCCCCCACGCGCCGCGCCTGAGTGACGTGGTAAATCCTTTTCATGGTCGGCGCGGTGTCCGCAAGCGGTATTGTTGTCCTTCGGACCTTCCGCTTCGCTCCATCCCCCCACGCCTGACGGCGCGGTGCCTCCCGCTTACGGCCGCGGGTGGCCAGGGTCCTCAGGACAACACAGCTTACGGCCCATGCATAAATCCACAGTAGCCATCCCATGCCTGCCAGCACTGTCCACCCGCAAACAGTTCGCTCAGCTACCCCACCTCACTTCGCTTGAGGGTACAACTAATCTATCTTCCTGCATAGGATTATCTACCATCATACGGCATGGGGCCATATACCATCGTGCAGTATGGGACCATCGGCTATCCCACGGATAGTCTTTTTCAAATAGCTAACACGCTCTAAAAAGATAAGCTCCTCATTATTAATATATTACAAACCGGCGGCGTGTGAAGGTACCCCCAAAAAACGTCCACTTAACACGCCATCAAAACTTAACGCATTGATTAACAACCCATAGCAAAAGCCGAGCGTGTTAGCTATTTGAAAATTTGGGGTAAACCAAGGACGGCTTCTCCATCGCCACCTACCTCAAGGCATTCGGGGATGCCGCCTATGAGCCCTTTCAAGGATGGCTCTGAAAAGCATGGACAAAAAAGAAAGGAATATGCCTGAGTTAAAGAGGCCATCCACAAAAACAGGCCTTAAAGGTGGATGACTCGGGCCAAGTCATCCACGCTGGAGGCCGGTTTTTGTGGATGGGACCTGCCTGGAGCCGCAGCCATCCACGCTGGAGTTCCATGCAAAACAGAGGGCAGGCGGAGTCCGCCTCAAGGAAGGCGTGCCCACCCTCGGGTACGTCAGAGGGAGGGACCTGGCGGATACGAGTTATCGCGAAGCGATGACGAAGGAGACGCCGGGAGGGATGGAGTGAGCGGCCGCGAACGGAACCTTAAGGAGGCAGACTCCGCCTGCGCGGGTCAAATAAAGGATTTTACCAACCAGAAATGTCTATTATATCAAATAAATGACGGCGACCGGTAATCTCTTATCAGTCGCCGTCATTATATTTCCTTCCAGGGGGAAGCGGTTTATTCCCTTTCACGGAAAACTGTTTATTCCCCTTCCGGGGAAGCGGTAGGGACGATCGGGTTCGAACCGATGACCTCTTCAATGTGACTGAAGCGCTCTGAACCAGCTGAGCTACGCCCCTGAATCGGACCGCTAAGGTAGCACCTTTTCCGCAAACAGCCAAATTTGTTTTGATTTTCTTTCCGTAAAAACTATTTTTGCATAATTGACCAATAACAGGTAACGGATGTACAAGAGAGTATTGCTGAAACTCAGCGGGGAAAGCCTGGCAGGCCCTTCCGGTAAGGGACTGGATGAGAATTACCTCCGCAAGTATTCAAAAGAAATAGCGGATGCAGCCAAGGCCGGACTGCAGGTGGCCGTTGTAAACGGCGGCGGCAACATATTCAGGGGCCTCCAGGGCCTTGAGAAGGGATTCGACCGGGTGACCGGGGACCGCATGGGTATGTTGGCTACCATTATCAATTCATTGGCACTCAGCCAGTTCATTAAGGATGAAGGGGTCAACGCCGAAGTCTTTACTGCCACTCCCATGGAGCCTATGGCCCGCTATTACAACCGTGACAACGCGGTCAGGGTCCTCGAGGAAGGCGGCGTCGCCCTGATCGCCGGCGGAACCGGTTGCCCGTTCTTCACCACGGATTCCGGAGCCGCCCTCCGGGCTTTGGAACTGAATGCCGACGCAATGCTCAAGGGAACCCGCGTGGACGGAGTCTATACCGCCGATCCGGAGAAGGATCCGTCCGCTGTGAAATATGAGGAACTGACATTCGACGAGGCCATGGCAAGGCATTTGAAAGTGCTCGACCAGACCGCTTACGCGCTGTGCAGCGACGGGAACATGCCTATCATTGTCTTCGACATCAACGGAGAGGGAAACCTCATGAAACTTGTCGAAGGCCGGAAGGTCGGAACCCTGGTGCATAAATAGCGAGGGCCGGGAAATGGGACCTCGTGCATAGATAGAGAGGGCATGAAGGTGGGAACCCTGGTGCATAAGTAGGGAAGGCCGGAGAGCAGGGACCCTCGTGCATAGATAGAGAAGGCCGGGAAATGGGGCCTCGTGCATAGACAGAACAACGATTATATCCTGAATACCATGCTTACAGACAAAGCCAAAGAGATCTTGAAAGGTGTAGAGTCCAAGATGGACGACACCGTGGCGTTCTTCGGAGAAGAGCTCAAGACCTACAGGGTGGGCAAGGCCAATCCTTCCATCCTCAACAGTGTCTCCGTAAACTATTATGGGACAGAGACCCCGGTGTCGCAGGTCGCTTCCATCAGCGTGCCCGATGCCAGGACCATAGCCGTCCAGCCTTGGGAGAAGAGCCTGATTCCTGCGATAGAGAAGGCCATCATGGCCGCCAACCTGGGATTCACTCCCCAGAACAACGGCGAAGTGATCCGTTGCCCCATACCCCCTCTGACTGAGGACAGGCGCAAGGAACTCATAAAGAAGGCCAAGGCATCCGGCGAGCAGGCCAAGGTGGCAGTGCGCAACGCCCGCCGCGAGGGTGTCGAGCAACTCAAGAAGAGCCAGAAGGCCGGTGAGTTCAGCGAGGATGTACAGAAGGAGGCCGAAGGCGAGATCCAGAAAGTGACCGACGCAAAGGTCAAGGAGATCGACACCCTCGTGTCAGCCAAGGAGAAGGAGATACTTACCGTGTAGCCCCCTCTCCCTTACTTTGATCCATTCGGAGGAAAATCCATCCTGTTTCCCCCTCCCATTCCCCAGGACGACGAACTTGACAGAAATATGACCAGGGTCGCGATACAAGGTTACCGCGGATGCTTTCACGAGCAGGCCGCAAGGGAGTTCTACCCATCAGGTGGAGCCGGGATCGGGATCGTGGAGTGCCCTACCTTCACCAGCCTTTTCGAAGCGATGAAGCAGAGCAGGGCGGATGCTTTGGTGATAGCCATCGAAAACACCATTTCCGGCGGCCTGGTCCCCAATTTCGAACTCCTGAGGGAGTACCCCTTCAAGATCAAGGGGGAGGTTTATATCCCCATCCACCAGAACCTGATGGCCGTTCCGGGCCAGAGGCTCGAGGACATCAAGGTGGTCCGCACCCATTACATGGCCATCAACCAGACGCGCAAGTTCTTTGAAGAGAAATGTCCCTGGATGACGGTCGTCGAGTATGAGGACACGGCCAAGAGCGCCATCGACCTGTCAGTTTCCCGGGAGAAGGGGGTCGGCGCCGTGGCGTCCGTGCTTGCCGCGGAGCAGAACGGCCTGGAGATCCTTGCCCGGAACATAGAGACCTGCAGGCAGAACCTGACCCGTTTCCTTGTCCTGGACGAAGCGCTGAAGGTGCCCTCCCGGGCGGTTGACAAGGCGACCCTTTGCTTCACCCTTCCCCACAAGCCCGGATCCCTCGCCCAGGTCCTGACGGTTCTGTCCTTCTACGACATGAACCTCACCAGGATCCAGTCCCTGCCCATCCCCGGACAGGAGTGGCAGTATTTCTTCTATGCAGACATCACGTTTGCCTCATATCCCCGCTACCGCCAGGCCCTCAAGGCTGTCAAGCCGCTGATGGCGGGACTCGCCGTGCTCGGCGAATACGAAAGCTACGAAAGCAACCTGCGGCGCCGGAGCGCCGCGCAAAACACACAGACCCATGATCATAGAACCGGCTAAGAGAACCCAGGGGGTTCAGGAGTACTATTTCTCCAGGAAGCAGAAAGACCTTGACGCAGTAGGCGCCGAGTTTTTGAAGAAAGGGAAGAAACTGATCAATCTCGGGATCGGAGCCCCTGACGGCATGCCGCCTCAGGAGGCGATAGACGCCCTTTGCGAGGCGGCTAGGCAGCCCGGCAACCATGTCTACCAGAACTACCGTGGCATCCCCGCCCTCCGGCAGGCTTTTGCGGACTGGTACTCGCGTTACTACGGGGTTACCCTGAATCCGGACGGCGGCATCCAACCTCTCGTGGGTTCCAAGGAGGGAATACTCCTGGTGAGCCTGACTTTCGTCAATCCCGGCGAGAAGATCCTCGTGCCGGACCCGGGTTATCCCACCTACGCATCCTCCGCACAGCTGGCCGGGGCGCAGCTCGTCCCTTACGACCTGAAGAGGGAGAACGGCTGGCATCCGGATTTCGACCAGCTCGAGAACATGGACCTGGATGGGGTGAAGATCATGTGGACCAATTACCCGAACATGCCGACCGGGGCCAAGGCGACTCCCGAGCTCTATGAAAGGATCGTGGATTTCGGAAGGAGGCACAGGATACTCATAGTCAACGACAATCCATATTCCTTCATACTTACCGACAAGCCGCTTTCCATCTTTTCCGTGCCCGGTGCCGAGGAATGCTGCCTGGAACTCAATTCCCTGAGCAAGGCCCACAACATGAGCGGCTGGAGGCTCGGGATGGTGGCCGGCGACCCGGCGCTGATCAAGGAGATCCTGAAAGTGAAGAGCCAGATGGACTCGGGACAGTTCAAGGCCATGCAGATGGCCGCCGTGGCTGCCCTCGGACGCGGCGAGGACTGGTTCGTCAAACTCAATTCCGAATATGAGGTACGCCGCCGTGCTGCCGGAAGGATATTCGACACCCTGGGGGTGGATTACGACCACGACACCGCCGGCCTGTTCCTGTTTGGACGCGTCCCCGCCCGTTGGGATTCTCCCACCGGCGGCCCCATGACTCCGGGCGAGCGCCTCTCCGAGGAGATCCTCCATGCCACCGGGGTCTTCATCACTCCCGGATTCATATTCGGGAAGAACGGCGAGGATTATGTGAGAGTGTCGCTCTGCGCTCCCGCACCCGTCCTTGACGAGGCTTGCGCGCGCATACGTGAATATGTAGGTTGACATGGAGGCAGTCGGAATAGTAGGACTCGGCCTCATCGGAGGCTCGATGGCGCTCGATCTCAGGAGAAGGGGCTTCGCCCGGAAGGTCCTCGGGGTCGAGACCGACCCCGTGAACGCTACCGCCGCCTTGAAGATGGGACTCTGCGACGAAGTCGTCGCGCTGGAGGAATGTGTCCGCAGGAGCGGCCTGGTCGTAGTCGCCATCCCCGCCGACGCGACTGTCAGGACCCTTCCGAGGATACTTGACCTTATGGCGGAGTGCGGCACGGCCCCGGGAGATGCGGACGGGAAGATCGTCATCGACACCTGTTCCATCAAGGCCCAGGTCGTCCGCTCGGTCCACTACCATCCGCTTCGCGGCAGGTTCGTGGCCACGCATCCCATGGCCGGGACCGAATACTCGGGACCATGGGCGGCCATGCCCGGACTCTTCGACGGGAGGGCGTGCATATTCGCCGATTCCGAAGAGTCGGACCCTTCGGCACTGAGGAAGGTCGAGGAACTCTACGGCGTGCTGAACATGCGCCCCATCTACATGAACTCCGACGCCCATGACGTCCACACGGCCTATGTCTCTCACATATCCCACGTGACATCCTTCGCCCTCGCGCTGACGGTGCTGGACAAGGAAAGGGACGAGAAACACATCTTCGACCTTGCCTCCGGGGGCTTCTCCTCGACCGTGAGGCTCGCGAAGAGCTCCGCCGACATGTGGGTGCCGATACTTACCCGCAACCGCGAGAACGTGCTACACGTGATGGACACCTACATCGCAAGGATGAACGAATTCCGCGAGGCGATAGACCGCAGTGACGGCAAGAAGATCGAGGAACTGATAAAAGAAGCCAACCGGATCAAGAAAATACTCAGATGACAATGCCCAGACCGCTTGACACCATACCCGTATCCCAGTGGGGATTCTTCGACGAAAGCATTCCGCCGATCGTCATTGCAGGCCCCTGCAGCGCCGAATCGGAACTCCAGGTGATGATGACCGCGAAGGGGCTCGCCTCCTTCGGCATCCATGTTTTCCGTGCGGGGATATGGAAGCCGCGCACCCATCCCGGGAGTTTCGAAGGGGTTGGGACGCCGGGCCTGAAGTGGCTGCAGAAGGTCAAGAAGGAATATGGGATGAAGGTGGGCACCGAGGTGGCCTCGGCCAGGCACGTCTATGAATGCATAAAGTACGGAATCGACCTTGTCTGGATCGGGGCCCGTACCACGGCCAACCCCTTCCTCGTGCAGGAGATAGCCGATGCGTTGAGGGATACCGACATGCCGGTCCTCGTGAAGAACCCTGTCAATCCGGACCTCGACCTATGGATCGGCGCCCTGGAGAGGATCAACCAGGCGGGAGTGAAGAAACTCGGAGTCATCCATCGCGGCTTCTCCACCACGGAGAAGATACCGTACCGCAATTTCCCCGGCTGGCAGATGGCCGTTGAGTTCAGGACCCGCTATCCTCTCATCCCGTTCTTCGCCGACCCGAGCCATATGGGCGGCAGCAGGCTCTATCTGAAGGAACTTTCGCAGAGGGCGATGGACCTCGGCCTGGACGGCCTGATGGTGGAGTCCCACTGCGACCCGTCCTGTGCCCTGAGCGATGCTTCCCAACAGGTCACCCCGGATGCGCTCAAGGTCCTGCTCGAAAGCCTGACCGTCCGCCAGAAAGTGACCAACGACAGGGAATACAACGAGAACATCGAGCAGCTCCGTACGAGGATAGACGTCCTTGACGAGAACCTCCTGGGCATCCTGTCTTCAAGGATGGAGGTCTCCCGCATGATCGGTGAGTTCAAGAAGGCGCACAACATAGCCATCGTCCAGGCCTCACGCTGGGAGAGCATCCTCAATGACATGGTGTCCAAGGGCAAGGACCTCGGGCTGCCGGAAGATTTCATCAAGGCCGTGTTCACCGCAATCCATGAATTTTCAGTCTCGGAGCAGAATAAAATCCTCGAGAAATAAAAAAAATCGCCTTTTTGCGAAACTTTCATTTTATTAAAATTTTAGAATCCGCGCTAACAGTTTAGAAGTGTTTAATCGGACACGATGCAATTGACGATTGCATAAAACGATGCAAAATCGGCGGATTCTCAAGCTTCCGGCATTTTAAATTGTTGGAATATTCCAAATTTATTCTTTTATTTGTAAGCAGGTCCCTAGCTTTTTGGCCGGACCGGAGGGCCTTTCCCTTTGGTTTCGGTTTTTGCGGGCCGCGGTTTGAATAGACTATTTATTCAATAATTTAAGTTTAAGTTTTAAGCTTATGGGTAAAAAATTATTCTCTATGGCGCTGTGCCTCATCGTCTGCATAGGCACAGCATTCGCCCAGACGCACAAGGTGTCTGGTACTGTCACGGAGGCTGCGAACGGAGCGCCCGTTCCCGGAGCCACCGTCATGGTTGAAGGCACGATGACCGGTACTTCCACCGGCGTGGACGGAAAGTTCACGATCAACGTCCCTGCAAGGGGATCGATCGTCGTTTCCGCCATCGGCTTCACTACCGTGACCATCCCCGTTGAAGGCAGGAACATTATCGACGTCGCCCTCGAGGAGGACAGGAACGTTCTCGAAAATGCGGTCGTGGTCGGTTACGGTTCCGCCAAGAAGGTCGGTTCCCTCGTGGGATCCGTCTCCACGGTCAACTCCGAGACCATCAAGAATGCACCTTCATCCTCGGCTCTCGACCAGCTGCAGGGACAGGTCGCCGGTCTCTCGGTCTTGACAACCGGTGGTGTCGCCGGTGACAACAACGTGTCCATGACACTCCACGGAGTCGGTTCCCTGGGTGCAAGCTCGACACCTTTGTTCATCATCGACGGTATCCCTTCCTCCAGCCGTTCCATCATGGCTATGAACCCTAACGACATCAAGGCCATCTCCATCCTGAAGGATGCGTCCGCAACCTCGATCTACGGAGCCCGTGCTGCGAACGGTGTCGTGTTCGTCACCACGAAGTCCGGCAGCTACAACGAGAAGGCCACCGTCACCGTCCGTTCCCAGTACGGTATTTCCACCCTCGCCGACATGACGTTCTACAACAACATGATGAGCGGCGACGAACTCAAGGAATTCTGGGTAAGGGCCGGCATCTATACTCCCGAGTACATCTACAACACCTACACTTCCAAGGGCTACACCTGCAACACCAAGTGGTACGAGTATTTCCAGAACCTGAACAATCCTCAGTACCAGAACGACATCACGGTCGAAGGCGGAAGCCAGAAGATCGCCTACATGGTCGGTGGCTCGCAGTTCCACCAGAGAGGTACCGCCCCCGGCAACTTCTATGACCGTTACACCGTACGTTCCAACGTGCAGGGTCATCCCAAGGATTGGCTGAAGGTCGGAGCAAACGTTTCCCTTTCCCTCGACAAGCGCCAGCGGAACCCCAACTGGGGAGACTCCGACAACATGTCGAACTACACCTCCGGAGGTCTTTCCTATCTCCAGAACCCTCTCTACTACGCCATCGATCCCAAGACCGGCGAAGAGATGAGCCCGAGGTACTCCAACAACGCGATGAACCCGAAGTACTACATGGAGAACAATCCTGACCAGTACGACCGTTATGGCCTCCTCGGAAGCCTGTTCGTCGAGATCGAGCCCATCCGCAACCTCAAGATCGCCTCCCGTGCCGGTATCGACGGCGCCATCACCCTTGACAACCGGAAGCGCAAGCCTACCTACATTTCCAGTCCCGGAGACGGTCTCAAGGGAAAGTACACCGCCCTCGATTATTCAGCGACCATCACCAACACCGTTGAGTACAGCTTCGACCTTGGCGAGGACCACAAGTTCACCCTCCTCGGAGGCCAGGAAGGCATCGCCAACTACTACGACTACTACGCTGCCTCTTCAACCGGACAGACCGACGACCGTCTGGTGAACCTCCAGGACGGTAAGCAGTCGACATATTCGATCACCGAATCGCACACCGAGAGCAAGTTCCTCTCCTTCTTCGCACATGCCGACTACACCCTCTTCGACAGGTACATCTTCGACGCCACCGTCCGTAACGATGCCTGCTCACGCTTCGGTATCGACCGCAGGAACGCAACGTTCTGGTCTGCCGGTTTCCTCTGGAAACTCAAGAAAGAGGCTTTCGTCAAGGATGTCAACTGGGTCGACGACCTCAACTTCAAGCTCAGCTACGGTACCCAGGGTAACGCCGGTATCGGTGATTATTCCTCTCTCGCCCTCATCGGCAAGGGTACTTCCTACGCAGAGGCCAACTCCAAGGTCATCAGCCAGCCTGAGAATCCCGAACTTACATGGGAGCAGCAGGCATTGCTGACCGTAGCCCTCTCCGGCCGCGTGTTCGACAAGCTCGACTTTGACTTCGAGTACTACAACAGGCAGACCACCGACATGCTCATGGATGTTCCTTATCCCTACACCACCGGTTTCTCCAGCCTGACGGCAAACGTGGGCGGACTCCTCAACAGGGGATTCGATATCGAGCTCGGACTCGACATCATCCGCACCCGCGACGCTTTCCTCAGGGCTAAGACGACCTTCAACTGGAACCAGGAGAAGATCACCGAACTCTTCGACGGACGTGACCGCTGGGAGATCGCGAACACAGGTATCACCTATGTCGTCGGACAGCCTGTCGCTTTCTACTATCCTATCTTTGCAGGAATCGACCCTGAGGACGGTGCACCTACCTGGTACATGCGTGGCGATGACATGACGGTCACCACCAAGGACAAGAGCAGGATCACCAAGACCTTCGACGAGGCCTCCCTCACCCAGAATACCGGCAACAAGCGTAACGCTCCTATCAACGGAGGTTTCGGATTCTCCGGTGCATGGAAGGGCCTGTCGTTCCTGTGCGACTTCTCCTACGTCCTCGGCAAGTCCCTCATCGCCAATGACGGTTACTTCTATGGCAACCCTGCGAACTTCGCCGGATTCAACGCCATCAAGTCCGTCAACGATTTCTGGACTCCTACCCACACCGACGCCAAGTGGCCTGACTGGTCCAAGGGTTACATCATGAGGTTCGATACCCACCTTCTCCAGGACGCGAGCTTCCTCCGTCTGAAGAACCTCCAGATCGGTTACTCGCTTCCAAAGAGCATCCTTGGATGGACGAACGGTACCGTGGAAGGCATCAAGTTCACCTTCACCGGACGTAACCTCCTCACCTTCACCAAGTATGATGGTATCGACCCTGAGGTTGACTCCAACCTTACCTATGGTATCGGTGGTAACACCAAGCAGTTCCTCGGCGGTATCGAGATCACATTCTAATTGCTAAAATTATGAAGAATATGAAAAATATACTCAAATACGCCCTTGCAGCAGGTATCGCTGCTGTGATGCTGGCTTCCTGCGACCTGGATCTCGTCCCTACGACGTCCATCGCATACACGCCAGGAGAGTCTCCGATGCTGACCGCAACCGACGTGAATGAATTCACGAACGGTGTCCTCTCTTCCTACAGAGGCCTGTACTACGGAGTCTATTCCCAGACTTCCGAGGTCATGTGCGACGGTTTCAACGCTGTCGTGGACTATGGCAACAACTATGGTTCGGAGCACCGCATGGATGATTCCTTCTCGGCTGACAACTATGACACGAGAGACCTCTGGTCCGGCAACTACGGTTCCATAAAGAACTACAACATCGCCATCGAGAACGCTGACGGTGTCGCCGACAACCTCAAGGCTGCGGCGAGGACCATGAAGGGATATGCCTTCTTCGGCCGCGCATCTTCCTACCTCACTCTCGCCCGTCATTTCGGAAAGGCTTACGGCCCGTCTGCTTCAACCGACCTGTGCGTTCCCCTCGTCCTGAAGTACAACCAGGTCGAGAAGCCCGCACGCGCCACTGTCGCCGAGGTTTACGCCGCGATCAAGGAAGACCTTGATTCCGCCGCCGTCATCCTCGCCAACGCAAAGGGTGCCGTCAGGTCCCAGAAGCCTACCATCGACGCCGTCAACGCGCTGTACGCCCGCTACTACATCGACACCAAGAATTACGCCCAGGCTGCAGCCTATGCGGAAAAGGTCATCAACTCCGCCGCCGGCTACACCCTGTCTTCCTCGGCTGACGAAATGGTGGAAGAATGGGTCAACGACAACGGGAAGGAGCCTATCCTTCAGATGTTCGCCAGCATGGCCGAGGGAACCGGTGGCAACACCATCTTCACCCAGATCAGCAATGACGACAAGGAAGGCCAGTACTACGCTTCATACTACATTCCTTCAGCCAACCTGATGGACACCTATGAAGATGGCGACCTCCGTCTTTCCACTTGGTACGATCCTACCGAGATGCGTCCCCTGAGGGCTGCCAGCACTTTCCACAGGGATGGGTTCTACGTATTCATCAAGTACTACGACAATCCTGCCCTGCGTTCAGGTGAGGTCCCTACCGGTGCCCATGCACGCAAGCCTTTGCTCATCAGCGAGATGTACCTCATCGCAGCTGAAGCTTACGCCCAGGAAGGCAATGCCGACCAGGCTGCCGTCTACCTCAATGCCCTCCAGACTGCACGTGGCGCTTCCGCCACAGCCGGTACCCTTGCGAATGTCAAGAACGAGTGGTTCAAGGAGACTGTCGGAGAAGGCCTCCGCTACAGCTGCCTCAAGCGCTGGGGCGATCCCATCCCCGCACGCCGTCCCCAGGAAATTGCCCAGCAGGCCGGTGTCCTGATGTACCTGGCAGGAAATCCTGTCTACTATGATCGTCCTGCTGTCCCTGCAACCGACCATCGTATGTGCTATCCTGTTCCTACCTACGAGATGCAGGTCAACCCCAACCTCGTGCAGAACCCTGGATACACAACCGCTACCGAGTAGTTCAAATGTTGGACTAACAGAATCCAAGCATAATGAATATGAAAAAATTAGCATACATACTTGCAGGCGTCGCGATGGTCGCGGCCCTTGCATCCTGCAACAGGGAACTGACTTTCCAGCACCACTCATTCATCTCGATATACTGTGGTAACAAGACATTTGCCGAGGATGCTGGAAACATCACTGTTCCGGTCTCCATCTACAACAACAAGAACGGAGCTACGATCACCGTCAAGTGCACGGACAGGACAGCCGTCTCAGGGACGAACTACCAGCTGGTAGAGCCTGCATCCGGAGTCTTGAACGCAGCTCCCGGCGACACCGTGAAGAACATCGTCATCAAGCTCATCGACAGGCCGGGCATCTTTGACGGGAACCTTGCATTCAACGTGTCGATCGACAGCAAGTCCGATGATGTCGAGCTCGGTCCCCATGACAATGTCACCATCACCATCAAGGACAACGACCATCCTCTCGTGGACTTCTTCGGAGACTACACCATGAAAGGCGTGTGCGCGAATTCCAATAACGGCCTGTCGTATCCCTCATGGGATGTAGAAGTCGGTCCCGATGATGAGGATGTCACCCATCTCGTCTTTAGCAACGTGACCTACTTCTCCGCCGTCGCTTACCATTCCGACACAAAGGACTGCCCTGTCTACGGAATCGTTTCCGACGACAGGAAGACCATCACCTTCCCGTTCCCTCAGGCTTCCGGTACCCTCTCAGGTTTTGGCATCGATGACAAGGCCTACACCTTCGGCCACACCGGTTTCGGCGGAGTCTATGTCACCGACGAAGTGGAAGTCGTCTTCACCCTTGACGAAGCGTCCGGCATGTGGATCACCGCCGACAGTTTCGGAATCAGCCACCCGAGCGATCTCGCTAAATATCCCGACCTGTTCTACTACTATGCGGTGAACTACTCCAACTTCAACCCGAATTATCCTACTTACTTCCAGAAGAAGCAGTAATCGGATCTGAATATCTACTGCGAGCCGGCTCATACATGGGCCGGCTCCTTTTTGCATTTATGGAAATACTTTGCGATATTTACAAACTGATTACCCGGCTTGCATCGCGGGCCATTAAACTTCAACGAGATGAACGCAATCAAAAGAATCACAGCCATGGCGGTACTTCTTCTGGCCGGAGCGCTGGCCTGTTCCGCGCAGAGATACCAGCCGAAGGACACATGGCCTTACCTTTATCCTGATTTCCAGAATGCCCTTGTCTTCACAGCTTCAGGCGTGCAGGTCCAGGAGGCGATGATGAACGTCACCGTGGACGGGAAACTCCACTTCATCAGGGATGAGAAAATACTTGCCGTCGACATGAAGAACGTGTACACGGCGCGCCTTGGCAATGATGTCTATGTCAACGCCGGAGGCAAGCTGATGAAGGTCCTTGCGGAGAATGACAACGGGGCGGTGGTCCTTGAATCCTCCATCGACGTGGACAAGATGAGCAAAGCTGACATCGGCTACGGCGTGAAGTCGGCGACGGCTTCCACCCAGAACATAACCACCCTTGCGGGCGGCACGATGGACGCCATGGTCGACATGGCCCTCACTACCGTCATGGACCAGAAGGCTTCGGGAAGCGTCATTGCCATGAAGGAGAATACCTATCTGCGGGTTGGTATGAACCTGACTCCGGCCAGCAAGAGGGGGCTCATGGACAACCCTTATGTCGACAAGGCGACGGCGAAGGCCTTCCTCAAGTCCATCAAGATCGACTGGAAGAACCCGAAGTCCCTTCTCAAGGTCGTGGATTTCATTGCAACCGAAAAAAACAAATAATCTGACATACATTTATGAAGCGAATCCTTTTCCCGGTTCTCGCAGTCTGCCTCCTGGCCTCCTGTTCCAAGGAGCCGGTCCCGCAGGATGAGGAGACGCCGGAAGTAAAGACTGAACTTCTTTCGGCGAAGGACACCGGGGCTTTCGTCCCCGGAGTGACCATCGTCAAATTCAGCGATGACATGATAGACCTGATCGAGGGCGACCTCTCAGCCGGTCATGTTGCGACCAGGTCCATGGGGCTCAACCAGGCCCTTGATGAACTTGGCATCAAATCGATAAAGAGGCTCTTCCCGGATGCCGGGGAGTTCGAGCCGCGCACCAGGAAGGAAGGACTCCACAAGTGGTATGTGGTGACCTACGACGAGGCCGTCACCCAGACGAGGGCTGCGGTTGAGCTCGGGGCCATCCCGGGAGTCGAGTACACCGAGCCCAGGCAAAAGGTCAGGATGCTTGCCTTCGACGACCCCAGTCTTCCCGACCAGTGGGGGTTCGGCAACACTTCATTGAAGGGAGCGGACATAAACGTCCAGTATGCGTGGGACAACTACACCACGGGCGACCCTTCGGTAATTGTCTCGGTGGTGGATGCCGGTATCGACATGACGCACCCCGACCTCGAGTGGAACTGCTCTCCTGACAGGAGCTGGAACTTCGTCGATGACAACCGGAACATAGTGGCCGGAAGCCACGGTACCCACGTTGCCGGTACGATAGCCGCGGTCAACAACAACGGCACCGGCGTCTGCGGGACGGCAGGCGGCGACTATGCGCTCGGGAAGAGGGGAGTGACCCTCATCTCCAGCATGATCTTCAAGACCGTCACGTCCGATGGCGAGACTAGTACGCTCTCCGGCAATACCTCTTACGCCCTGAAGTGGGGTGCCGACCATGGCGCCGTCATCTGCCAGAACAGCTGGGGGTATGACTATGACGCCAACCATGACGGCAAGCTGACCGGTGATGAAGTCACACGTGCCATGGCTGCCCAGCCAAGCGCTTCGGACGCTGCCGGCATCGAGTATTTCATAAAATATGCAGGTTGCGACAACCAGGGGAACCAGCTTCCGGATTCGCCCATGAAGGGCGGCGTCGTGATCTTCTCGGCCGGCAACGACGCCATCCAGAACGGGGCGCCTGCGAATCACAAGGATGTGATCGCCGTCGGCGCGATCACCAAGAACGGAACCCGTGCGACATTCTCCTGCTACGGAGACTATGTGTCCCTCTGCGCACCCGGGGTGAACATCCTGAGCACGGTGCCAGGTGCCACATATTCAAACATGAACGGAACCTCGATGGCCTGTCCACACGTCTCCGGCGTGGCGGCCCTCCTGGTCTCATACTTCGGCGGCCCCGGCTTCACCAACGAGATGCTGAAAGAGAAACTCCTGGAAGGAGCCAACCGCAAGCTCATCACGCCTTCCTTCAAGCTCGGAGGCCTTGTGGACGTGCTTGGCTCCCTGGTCTACCAGAACGATGTTGCTCCCGCGGCCGTCACCGACCTTTCCGGCACCCCGCGCTCGAATTTCGTGGACCTCTCCTGGACCGTGCCCGCCGACGGGAACAACCGTCCGGCCTACGGCTTCACCGTCGTCTATTCCACCGACAAGGCCGCCGTGGATGCTGCCGATCCTGCCGGCAAGTCGCTAAGCGGAGTGAAGACTCTCGAAGTCACCCCCAACCTTCCCGTCGGGAAGGAGGCGTCCGCCACCCTGTCCGGACTTGACTTCGAGTCCGACTACTATTTCAAGGTAGTGGCGCATTCATATTCCCCGCTCTATGCCGAGCCTTCCGCGACCATAAAGGTCACCACCCTGAAGAACAATCCTCCGGTCATCACGGCAAGCCCTTCCGGCAAGGTTACCCTCAAGGCCTTCCAGACGGCCAAGGTCTCTTTCACATTCTCCGAACCTGACACCCACGATTTCACGGTAACTTACGAGGGAGCCTCGGAAGCCGACAGCTACACCACGAAATCCAAGACCTCCGGGGAGGCCACGATAGTGGGCGTGAAGGCTGATGCCGGCACCTACACCGCCCGTCTCACAGCTACGGACCGGTACGGGGAATCTTCGGTGTACGACCTTGTCTACACCATCCTTGAAAACAATCCTCCGCAGGCGACGAAGGGCATTGACAACAAGCTCTTTACTTCCATAGGAGAAGAGTTCAGCATCAATCTGGGAGACTACTTCACAGACCCTGACGGGGAACCGCTCACCTATGAGTTCACCTACAGCGACAATTCCGTCGCCTACCTGAACCTTTCCGCCTCGCAGATCATCGGGACGACGCTCAAGTACGGTCTCACTTCCGTGACCATCACTGCGAAGGATGCGAAGGGCGACTCCGCCAGCATCGACTTCATGCTCCTGGTCAGGGATCCCAAACAGGCCTACAGCGCCTACCCCAACCCGGTGGTGAAGAACCTCTACATAGCTACCGGCCAGAACCTTGAACCGGCGCAGGTGAGGGTCGCCTCCGAGACCGGAGCGGTCGTATTCGACGACACGGTGCAGGCAAGCGCGTTCGTCCCCGCTTCAGTTGACATGTCCGCATGTGCTCCGGGCAAATACCATCTGACCCTGAAATTCGGATCGAAGGAGTACACGCAAATAATCGTGAAGAAATGATGAGACTTTCAGATAGATTTACAGCACTCGTACTCGGCGGACTGCTCTGCTGCGCCGTCGCTTCCGCCCAGGGGACCGAGGCCCTTCCTTTCATCAGGATCGACCGCAACCCGGTCTCCGCAGGGATGGGATTCGCAGGCGCCGCGTCAACCTCCGCCACCGCATATTCCTCGTTCCGCAACTCGGCCGTCATTCCTTTCTCCGCAAAGACCATGGACCTTGGATTCAACTACCAGGGCTGGGCTCCTTCCGGGGTGAAGAACACCAACCTCAACTTCGGGGGCGCCTACAAGTTAAGCGAGAAGATGGGCTTCTCGATAGGCGGGGCCTACCAGATGGGGCAGGAATATGACATTTTCGACGCCAGCGGCCACGCAAAGGGCAGTTTCAAGCCCAGCGACATGGTCATCAACGCGGGAGTAGGCTTCCTTCTCACGGAGAGCCTCTCCCTTGGAGTCAATGCAAGGTACGCAAGCCAGGGGATAGCCGACGGAGTTTCGCTTTCCGCGTTCTGCGCCGACGCCTTCCTGCTCTACAGGATGGGCGGCGTGAACATGACCGCGGGCATCTCCTCGATCGGATCTTCGGTAAAGGGCGACGACGGGGCCTCCTACAAGCTTCCGGCCTCGGCTACCATAGGAGTGGACTGGAGCACCACATTCTCAGACGTCCATGGAATAGAACTGGCGGCCGATGCCGACTATTTCCTCAGTGGGAACGTCGCAGCCGCCTTCGGCGCCCAGTATGGCTACAATGACTTGTTCTTCCTCCGTGCAGGCCTCCATGTAGGTACGGGGAATGCTGTCCTACCTACGTTCGTGACCCTTGGAGCGGGAGTCAAGTTCTCCGGAATAAGCATCAACCTCGCTTACCTTACGGCCAACGAGGTCATCGGCAACACCATTACCGCGGGGATAGGCTATTCCTTCTAGTAATCTGTGTGAAAGTTCCTCAAGGCGGTCAGGAGCGTGTCTTCGAAGACCGCCTTTTCGCGTTCCGAGAGGAACCCTACCTTGATGGGCACCTGGAAGAGCCGTTCCTTGAGCTGGGCGGGGATGTCCTTGAAGTCCAGGAGCCTCTGGCTGTCCTTCTCGGTAGTCATCACTACCGCCGTCGGGTGCTCCTTCACTGCGCCCATTATCTTCCCGATGTCGAACTTGTTGTAGTTGTGATGGTCGGGGAAGGAAAACCTCTTGACGATCTCGTGC
>ONRD01000040.1 GCA_900320185.1 uncultured Bacteroidales bacterium | reverse complement strand
GGTAAATTCAAATCGTTGCGCTCACAAAACCCTTGTAACTATCTAACAAACAATATTTTCAAAGAACTATTTTAAAGTTTTAGTGGACACTAATGATACTACATAATAAACCTGTTATGTTTGTTGCGGCAGTATATAGTTACATTATCACTCGTGGCTATTGGCCCATCATTGGGACAATGCCTATTCGAGAAGAGTTTCGTGAAATGCCCAATGAGTTTATTCACCATCGCTTTGACAAACAAGAATTCGAACTCTATAACCCAAATACAGGCGCAATAACGCCATCAACTTTTGATGAATGTAAATACCTGGAAAGAGCAGCTGTATGGGATCGCGGTAATATAGTTGATAGGATACGTGATTATTATAATAAAGTACCTTGTATTTGGCTAAAAGAGGATTATGAGTTATTTCCTGAGAGAAAGCCGAAGTAAACGACGGCACTATCCTAAGAAGACATTCAATGCATGTTTATTAACATACGCATCCGGTCGGACAGTATGTCTACTGCGCAGGAAATCCGGTGAATCTTATAGATCCTTCAGGAAGAGGTATGTGGATGTTGTGGCTGATTTTGGCGGGGCATTGACAGCAAAAGAAGATAATCTGATAGTTGTCGCTCCAAGCGTTGGGGAGATTGAAGTTGAGTTAGATTATTTTCAGACTAATACGGCTGGTTCATTATTCCCAACTCAAAGAGTCCTGCAAAACACCACGTCAGCCTTATTTCACGAGATTGGAGAGAGGAATACAACCAACACTTTTAGAGGGTCAGTCATTGATTATGAAAACCATGTTAGAAAAGTCATCGGACTACCAGTACGTCCATATGACGTAACTCATAGCTACAAATATCCACTAATTTAGCAATGAAGCCATTCCCGCTTTTCATAACTGTCTTGTATTTGTGCGCTAACTTAAACGCCCAAATTTATGAACCAATTGGTTACAAGTCGATCTATTATTTAGACAATTTGCCGTTGCAGATAATCCCAGAGTTATTCTATAGAGAGTATTATAATAGTCTTGGTCCCTCCGATTATAAAGGTACCGTAAAAAGAAATCATACCGAGAAAAGTAATGTCATTAATTTGCGTTCAAAGAAAGCGAAAACTGGTTATCTTTATGTGAACGGATGTATACAGGATTATATCCAACAATCAGAGGGAGAACTGGACCAGGATAGTCTTCTATACGTAGTCAATGATGAACCGGTAACGACAAAGAAGGACGTGAAGAGACTTGTCCGGCTAAGAAAAAGAAGGGTCCTAAGCATCAAGATAGAACATGACAGTAAATCGGGATTGATTATGGTTTATATCCAGACTGCCAGGCAACCGGTTACAAAACTCAGACAGACTTCCCAGCCCGCCGGTTCTTTTGGCGCATATATCTATTCAACGGTGCCGGTTACGCATCGTTTTGTAAATCCGAGATCACTTCTGAATCACTTGCAAAAATCTAATATCCCTGTTCAATATGTCAAGAAATAAGGGCTCACGGCTGCTGATGGCCATCTGGATATCCTTATCCGCCATACTTTTGTTGATCAATGCTTATGGGATTGTTAATCTCATGGTTAGCCAAAAGTATACACCTTCGGCTGATATTGATTTGTCCATAAGAACATTAACAGAGTTTTGCGCATATATACTGATAAACATGATAGTTTTGGCCGTGGTAATCTATTTTGACAGAAAGGGCAGAAACACCTGATCATACCTTAAGGGATGACGGTCATCAAGGTTCAAGCACACGACAACGTGCCGGACGGGAGGAGTCAGAACTTTTCACGATGAAAAACACCCTTCTCCTACTCCTGTCACTCTCCGGCCTGGCCGCCCTGGGCGGATAGTGAACGATTGTTAATGATAAAATTGATAACTATGGAAGGAAAGAGAAAACATAGGGACAAAGTATCGATAGGTTTCGTAATTGTCTTACTATTATTCTTACCGGTGATGGCCATTGTCGGAATGCTGAGCCAAGAAGTATTCCCATCATTGTATGGATCCGACAATCTTGGCAATGGCCTATACTATGTGCATACTGATCCGCACGGTCAGAAAATCGTGCATTCGTATAAGACCAGAGGATATGTCTTTGATGGTGTTCGCGTTATCCCAAACGAGTCTTCGCTTGAAACTGAAGGTCGTGTTGAAGTAATTAGTGTAAAGAAAGATGATCAATATGTTATTGCGAAAGGGATGGGGGATACGCTGTATTATTATCTAATTGATAAATCTTTCTATGTAGACAAGAATAAATATTTTATTTACGCTGACAAATGTCAGAAAGATTATGATTATCGGGATAGCGTCATTCAACAATATGTCACATCCTTCGACGACAGCCTCGCATTCATCAGCGCCCTTGAAGAAAAAGGGATAGACTTGAGGTTCACCGACGAATGAGCAATAAAGTGATTGCTCCAGAACTTCAGGCCGGGCAGTCGGGACGGTAACCTACTTCGCCTCCTCTATGGTGGAGAGAAACTGACGGACAAGCTGGATGGAGGTCTTGTCGGGGCCCAGGACCCTGATTGCCCCGACAGCGCTTATCACGGCGGCCAGGATAATGGGGATGGCAAGCGGAAGCCTCCGCATCACGAAAAGAAGGAGGACAAACCAAAGGACGACCGAAATGCCTGTCAGGATGCGCGTAAGGGTCGTCGGCCGGTCTCCTTCCTTGAGAGAAACGGCATAACGGTGGATTTCCTCCCCTTCCGGGGTGGTGCCGGCGGCTCCGGCGTCTTCAAGCCGGCAGGATATGCAACGCACCCTGAGCGGAGATGACCAGTCCAGGAACAGGTCGCACTCGCCTGTGGAATCGGGCAGGGATGAAAACTCGGCATCGCTTCGGCGAAGGACCTTCCCGTAACGCTCCAACTCGTGCTTGATACCGCCGAGTACGTTGCCGAAGGGCTTCTCGGTCTCGATGAGCCTCATCCCGGCATCCATCATCTGAAGATTCCTGTCAATCATCGCCCAAGGATTCTGCGGCGGACTTACCCGCCAGATAACCAGTAGAGAATGCACACTGGAGGTTGTACCCTCCGGTGTCGCAATCCATGTCGAGGACCTCCCCGCAGAGATAGAGTCCTTCCTTCTTCTTCGATTCCATGGTCTTGGCAGTCACCTCGTCGGTGGAGACTCCTCCGGCGGTGATGACACAACGTTCGTAACCGACGAAGCCGATGATCTCGAACCTCCAATCCTTGAGGGTGGAGGCAAGGAGCTTCAGGTCCACGTCATAGACGCTCCTGGGCTGCCGGCGGAAGCGCCCTTGCCAGGAGCCCTGCCTCAGTGAAGTTTTCAATATTCCCGGATTCCATGCCTGGAAGCCCGGAATCAACTCCCATGGCATCAGCTTTCCGAGCAGGATGCGGTACATTTCCTTGCCGTTAATTCCCCGTCCGTCCTTTGCACGGCGGGTCCTCGGATCGTTCTTGATGGACTCCCAGAGACTCTCCACCCTCGCGGACAATTCCTCGACAGGGACTCCCGGCTTCAAGTCGAGGGAGAAGGCGACCCTTCCGCCGTTGAGCAAGGTCTTGACGCATTTGCGGCTTACCTGGAAGCCCACTGGCCCTTCGATCCCGCCGTCGGTAAAATCGACGTCACCGAATTCGGTCATCACGTCGCCGCCTCCGAAATCGACGGTGAGGTTGATGTTCTTGAGCTTGGATCCCTGAAGAGCCTCTCCGGCCGCCGTCATCGGAGTGGTCCTGTCGATATGGGCGCGCATGGAAGCGTCCGGTTCACCCAGGACCTTGTACCCTTTGGGGACCAGGGCGGTCAGGGACGGAAAGCACGGAGTGATTGCATGGCCGAAGGAACCGGCCCAGCGGTAACCGTCTCCGGTCGAGCCGGTCATGGGATAGGACAGTCCTCCCGTGGCGATTATGAGCTTGTCGCACTCGAAAGTCTCACCTCCGGTGCACCTGATGCTGAAGCCAGGAGCGACTTCTTCGACTTCCCTCTCGGTCAGGACCACGACACCAAGCCGGAGAACCGTCTCCACGATGGTGTCCAGCACGTCGGAGGCCCTGTGGGAATACGGGAAGGCCCTGTCCCCTCTTTCAACGATAGTCTCGAGGCCATTGCTTTCCAGGAAGTCTATCATGTCCTCCGGAGTAAAGGAGAAGAATGCCGGCTTGACGAAATTGGGATTCGTGCGGATGTGCCTGGAGAAGTCGTTCCAGCCTTTCAGGTTGGTAAAATTGCACCGACCCTTGCCGGTAAATAGTATCTTGCGCCCGGGCCTTGGCATCTTCTCGAGCACTGTGATGCGGGCCTGGCTTCCTTCAGGGAGGGCTTTCACGGCGCCATAGGCCGCCATCAAGCCTGCGGCCCCTCCGCCGATTATGACGATATCCGATCTCATCTGTCCAGAATTTCTAGAGTCTGCGCGATTGAAAATGGACAATGAACTGTTCTTTTCAACCGATGTTTGCAAATTTAGTCTTAACTTCCGAAAAAATCATTATATTTGCAATCCATTTCCATCGAGAAATGCAGACAGGCCACTTTAGCTCAGTCGGTAGAGCAGCGCATTCGTAACGCGCAGGTCAACAGTTCAAGTCTGTTAAGTGGCTCAAGGAAAGGAGATGACCGTCTTGGCCATCTCCTTTTTCCGTAATGCCGGATTCAATACACTCCCGAACCGAGCAACTCCCCTTCCGAGGTGTACCAGGCTGCGAACTGACCATGCGAAAGTCCCCTCTGAGGCATGTCGAAAAGGATGAAAAGCCCTTCCTTCCTCGAAAGGAGGAAGGCATCCTGCAGCGGCTGGCGGTAACGGACTCGGACCTTCAGCCTGCGGGTCTCCCCTTCGACCATTTCCAGTCCCGGCCGCATCCAGTGGACATCCTCCGGCCTTATGCGGAGACAGCTCCTGGAGAGGCCCTTGTGCGAATGGCCCTCACCGACGTAGATGACGTTACGTTCCACATCGGTGGCTATCACGAAGAGCGATTCCCTGTGGCCACCGACATTAAGGCCTTTGCGCTGGCCCACGGTAAAGAACTGCGCTCCGTCGTGCCGGCCGACAATCTTTCCGAACGGATTGTCCTTGTAACGGGTGCGGCGGACATGCTTCTTTCCGGAACGGTAAGTCTCGGTCTCGAAGACGAGGTCGCCGTAGCCGAAAGGCTCGGAGAGCCTCAGGAGAGTCTCGCCCCGGAGCGAACCTACCTTTTCGGAATCGAACACGTTCCCTCCCCGGGCGGGCCCTACGGACTGGTTGTTGAATGCCGCCCCGCCTGAATCCTCCGAGGAATATGCAGTGACCATCCGGGGCTCGCCGGGGACCGCCAGCAATGAAGCAAGGGTGTCATGGACGAACCGGTAATGGCTGCTGGAACCGTAATAGCTGTCGTAAACCTCGACGATGTCGCCTTCGCGCGGCTGCAGTTTCTGCTGCAGGAAGGTCGGAAGGTCGACTTTCCCGACGAAGCATATTCCCTGTGAGTCCTTCTTGTCGGCCGACGGGAGGTCGGCTTCCTTTGCGATACGGCGGACCTCCGCCTTGGTCATCCCGCCGATAGGGAATATCGCCCTGGAAAGCTGCTCCTGGGATATCTGGCAGAGGAAATAGCTCTGGTCCTTGTTAGGGTCGACTCCCTCCAGGAGCCGCCATTGCGGGCGGGCGTCCACAACGGCCTGGAAGCCGTCGGAGTCCAGAAGTGGAAGCCGCCGGCAGTAATGGCCGGTTGCCACGGCATCCGCACCCATCTTCCTGGCCGTCTCCAGGAAGGCGTCGAACTTTATCTCACGATTGCACAGGACGTCCGGATTCGGAGTGCGGCCGGCCTCATATTCGGAGAACATATAGTCAACCACCTTGTGCCTGTACTGCTCGCTCAGGTCCACGAAGTAGAACGGGATCCCGATCTTGCGGGCCACCATCTCGGCCACGAAACGGTCTTCCTCCCATTCGCAGTCACCGTGGAGGGTAGGGCCGGCATCGTGCCAGTTCTGCATGAACATGGCGAACACATCATAGCCCTGCCGCTTCAGCAGAAGGGCGGCCACGCTGGAATCCACTCCACCGGAAAGTCCGACGCACACTTTCATAACACCGGCAAAGTTAGTCAAATGATGGGTTTTGTACAATTTTTGCTAACTTTAGCCCCGAACACAGAAACCAAGGACGCATGAAAACAGTCAACCTCTCTTTCAACTATCGTGAATACTCTTCCATCGAGGAAATGGAGCCCCGGGACCGCGAACTCGTGGAAGCGGCCATCGACGCCCAGAAGGGTTCCTACGCTCCATATTCGAAATTCAACGTGGGAGCGGCCGTCCGCCTGGACGACGGGACGATAGTCAAAGGGGCCAACCAGGAGAACTCGGCCTATCCTTCCGGACTCTGCGCCGAAAGGACCGCCATGTTCGCGGCCAATGCACAGAACCCGGGAAAGGCCATGACGGCCCTGGCGATAGTGGGAGGCTTCGACCACACCGTGTCTGACACGCCCTGCACACCCTGCGGAGCATGCAGGCAAGTGATGGCCGAGTATCAGAACCTGGGAGGGCGCCCTCTCGAAGTCATCATGTTCGGAGCCGCCCAGACATGGAAGTTCGACAGGGTCGACGACATTCTTCCATTCATTTTTGACAGTTTCTACGAAAAGTAGTATATTTGCAGCAGGGAAAGTCGTACACGACCAGCTCCCTCTGAACTCCCCCAGGACCGGAAGGTAGCAAGGGTAGGAGGTCGTAGCGGTGCGATGTACATAGCTTTCCCTTTTTTTTTGTGCGGCTTCCTGCCCTGGGCGGAAATGCCTGCAGACGGCGAAGGCGCTCCCCTTCCGGCAAGGACGGGAAGCGCCTTCGGCAATCAAGGAGGGACCTGCTCCGGGCCGCCGTCAGACTATGAACTGCTTTTCGAAACGGCGGAGTTTCTCGTCGGCGGAGTCGCCGGTGGCTCCGAAGTAGAACTTTATCTTCGGTTCCGTTCCTGAAGGCCTGACCGTCACGACGTCGCCCTCTTCGTCGAAATACTGGAGGACGTTCGACTTGGGAAGTCCGGTCTTCTCGGGCTCATTATAGTCAACCGTCCTGACCAAGGGGCTCCCGGCGAGGTCTGCAGGAGGATTGGCACGCATCTCCTCCATGAGACGGGCGATCTCCTCGGCGCCTGACTTCCCTTTCCTCACAAGATAGACCATGCTCTCCTTCCGGTAGCCATATTCCTTGTAGATCCTCTGCATCAGCTGGAAGAGGGTGAGTCCCTGGTCGGCGGCCCATGCGGCGCATTCGGCCACCATGATGCATGCCACGGGAGCATCCTTGTCACGGACGAACTCGCCCACGTTGAAGCCGTAGCTTTCCTCGCCGCCGCAGATGAATTCGGCCTTCCCTTCATTCAGCCTCACGATCTCCTCGATCCACTTGAAACCGGTGAGGACATCGTAGCACTTGACCCCGAAGCTCTTGCAGATGTCGGCGATCAGCTGGGTCGTGACAATGGTCTTGACGCAGTACTTCGTCCCGTCCAGCCTGCCGAGTTCCTTCCACCTGGTGAGGATGTAATAAGTCAGCATGGAAGCCGTCTGGTTGCCGTTGAACTGCACCATCCTGCCTTCATCGTCGCGGACGGCTATGCCCAGCCGGTCGGCGTCGGGATCGGAAGCCATCACGATGTCCGCCCCCTTGCTGTCGGCCATCTCGATGGCCATCTTCATGGCGGCGGGCTCTTCCGGATTGGGAGACTCGACAGTCGGGAAATCCCCGTCGCTGACATCCTGGGCGGGCACGTGGTACACGTTCGTGAAGCCCAGCCTCCTGAGGCATTCGGGGATGATCCGCACGCCGCAGCCGTGCAGGGGGGAATACACTATCTTGAGGTCGGAGTGCCTCGAACGCGCCTCGGGGCTGAGAGAAAGCGAGAGGATGTCGGAGATGTAGCTCTCGTCCATGGCCTTCCCCATCAGTTCGACTTCGCCGCAGCTCTCCCCCTTCTCGAATTTCACCATCGAAGGGTCGGAGACCTTGCGGACCTCCTCGATGATCTCCTTGTCCACGGGGCGGACGATCTGGGCGCCGTCGGACCAGTAGACCTTGTAGCCGTTGTATTCCTTGGGGTTATGCGAGGCCGTGACCATCACGCCTGCGATCGCCCCGGTCTTGCGGATGGCGTAGCTCAGCTCCGGCGTAGGGCGTATGTTGTCGAATATGAACACATGGATGCCGTTGGCGCTCAGCACGTCGGCGGTAATCCTGGCGAAGAGCTTGGAATTGTTGCGGCTGTCGTAGGAGATGCAGACCTTGACGTCGTCATCCGTGGTGTGCTTGAGTATGTAGTTGGCAAGGCCCTGGGTCGCCATTCCCACCGTGTACTTGTTCATCCGGTTGGTGCCCACTCCCATCAGGCCGCGCAGGCCGCCCGTACCGAAATCCAGGTTCTTGTAGAAAGCGTCCTCGAAACCGGCGGGATCGCTGTTCCTGAGTTCTATCACCTTGATCCTTGTCTCCGGATCGAAATCCCCTTCAAGCCATTTCCTGGCTGCCTCGTTATAGTCTTGTGCCATATACAGTATCTATTTTAATGTCCGATTATACAAAAATAACCAAATCAGAGACTCGAAGACGATGAAGCCGCATCAAGTTTTCGACATGGTTATCAACAACGTGCCACCTGCCGCTCCTCCTTAGGCCTTCGTACAGACAATCAGGTAGTTCCCCGCCCCGTGGGGCATCTCGATACGTACCCCGAAGACATGTACTTCCCCGCCCGGAGAGACCTTGAGCCGGGAACGGAGTTCATCTGAAGAAAGGGATATGTTCCTGGCGGAAACCTCGCAGACCGGCCAGCGGCGGGAGACTTCCTTCAGTCCCTTCCTGTCCAAGGGAAGGACCTCGAGGACACGGAACACCTTGCCCAGCCCCTGAAGCCTTCCGCAGGCCTGCTCCGTTTCAGATTCCGTGAGAGCTTCCGGGAGTGTGTACAGATGGGTCGACCGCGCCAGCTTTGAAAGGGAGAAACGCTCGCACAGCACATTGAAAGTCCCAGCCTTGGAGAGGGATTTCCCGGGTTCGAAAAGGACTTTGGCATATGTTGAACCGACAAGAGTGGGACGCGCCCTGGAAATCTCGCCGGAAGAGAAGACGACCGTCCTGGAGTCCTCGCGGCAGACTACCTTGTACTCTCCCTCCCATTCCCTGTCCAGCAGGACGAGCACCTCCTTGCACTCGCCTCCCGAAGCCACGACATGTATCTCGCGGACCCTGCTTACGTTCCAGGGACCGTCTTCACCCATGGACGGGACTTCCGCGGCGGCGTCAAGCCTGGAAACGGCAAGGGATAGGTCGATCATGGGAGACAGTTTCAGGAGCACGTACCTGGTTATCCGGAAAAGAGCGGGCAGCAAGCCTGACACATCCGGGCTGCAGTCCTCAAGAAGGAAGACCTTGCGGCCGGAGGAATCCCTCCTGCCCGGATCCAGGTAGATGAGGTCGGGGCGGAAAGGACCTGCCACGGCCTCGAGCGTGCCAGAGGATATCTCCACGCTGGAGACTGCCACGTTAAAGACTCCCAGAGCCTTGAAATTGTGGACTGCGGATGCGGCGAGCCAGGCTGAGGAATCATTGTACAGCACCATGGAGGCATCCTTGGAGAACGCCCACGAATCCACTCCGAGGCCTCCGGTGAGGTCAGCCACCCTGGCGCCTGCCCCCACGGTCTCCCTGACGAGGGCGGCCTTGTAGAACGCCGTGTCCGATGAACTGCACTGTTCGGCACTCAAGGCCGACGGGAAGACAAGGGACGTACACGAGTACCACTGGGGGACTTTGCGGCGAAGCTTCTTCCGGGCTTCGATGGTCCCGACGGCAAGTTCCCTCCCAGGGATTGAAGCAAGGCCCGGATCGGAGGGCGACGGCCAGTCTTTCCGCGACAGGATGAGCCTGGAAGTATCGGCCTGGGCGTTCTCGGTTATGAAACTTTCAAAGGCATCCATTCCGGAGGTCATGCATCATTCACCTTTGAGATACTTGAGCCAGAACGCGTGGTTGGCCTCTTCGAAATGGCTGCCCTGGTAGCCCCTGTAACCGTGCATCCCGTCGGGGTAGACCATCAACTCGAACTTGGCCCCAGCCTTCTGCAGGGCGTCGACGAGCATCAGGGTGTTCTGGAAATGGACGTTGTCGTCCCCGGTACCATGGGTGAGCTTGAGCATCACCGAGCCATCGTAGTTGCTCTCTTTCACGGGATATGCTCCGGCATGGGCCACCGCCCTGGTGGAAGAATATCCTTCCGGGTTGTTCGCCGGGGTGTCCATGAACCTTTCGGTGTAATGGGTATCGTAGAGGGACCAGTCATAGACTCCGCCGCCTGCGATTCCGTAATGGAAGGCATCCGAATGCTCCATCACCAGAAGGGCGGTCATCGTGCCACCGAAGGAGAAGCCTTCGACCCCGATCTTGTCAGCCTGGACATAAGGGAGGCCCTTCAGGTAGGATGCCCACTCCACGAAATCTTCGACCTCCACCTTGGACAGCTGCCTGTAGATCATGTCGAGGCCTGCCCGTCCGTTGTGTCCGGCGGCCCTGCAGTCTGCGACAACCTCGATGATTCCGTTCGCGGCATACCAGGCGTAAGGGAAGCCGAGGAACTCGTCACTGACCATCGGTGTGTCCGGGCCGCCGTAGATGTCCACATGGACAGGGTACTTCCGGGACGGGTCGAAATCCAT
>ONRD01000037.1 GCA_900320185.1 uncultured Bacteroidales bacterium | reverse complement strand
GAGCCCGAGGCTGGGCAGCCTTCCCCGAGGCTTACTGGGTTGCCCAGCCGAACCGTCGTAACCTACAAAATAACCGGGCGCTCGGCCGTGCATATATGTCAATTATATCGTCGAGGGTTCTGAATCATGTCCTACTATAAACGAAATCAACCATCCCAAAAGGAATGGTTGATTTTTTTGCGGTGCGGAAGGGGCTCGAACCCGCGGCTGCGCCGCAAACGGCTGTTTACGTTGCCCCCCTGCCGCCTTCGGCGTCTTTCCCCCTCGGGGGGACGGAGGTCGAGGGTTGTGGGACCGGCATATACCAAAAAAGACCAGCTTGATCGCTGATCTTTTTTGCGGTGCGGAAGGGGCTCGAACCCTCGACCTCCGGCGTGACAGGCCGGCATTCTAACCAAACTGAACTACCGCACCAAGGCTTTGCATCCGCGTCCGGGGGATTGTCTCCCAAACGCGGATGCAAAGATAGCTAAAATTGCTTTAGATGCAAATTTTTTTACTTTATTTCGATCATTTTATTTGTAGCGGGGACCTCTTTCTTTTCAAATTTAGGGATTTCCACCTTCAGGACTCCGTTCTCTACGGTCGCAGTGATCTTTTCCTTGTCGACATCGTCTGGCAGAAGCATTGTCTGCTGGAACTTCGTGTACGAGAATTCGCGGCGCAGGTAGTGTCCATTCTCTTTCCCTTCTTCCTTCTTCTCATGCTTCTTGTCCATGTTGATGACCAGGTCGCCTTCTTCGTTGAGGCTCACCTTGAAGTCTTCCTTTGTCATTCCGGGGGCGGCAAGCTCTAGCTCGTAGCCGTTTTCTTTTTCCAGTACATTGATGGCCGGTGCGGTAGTGTTGCATCTTTCCATCCAGTCGTTGTCAAAGAAATCGTTGAAAATCGACGGAATCCAATTCTGGTTGTGTCTTCTTGATACTGGTAACATGATTGACATCTCCTATTTTAAGTTTATTTGTTTTATTTTCTTTGCCGTCCCTTTCGGACGGTCGCTTATCTTTTTATCAATCCATGTACCATTTGCATTCTGGTGCCATTTGGTCGGAAAATAACGACATTTTGTCATAAACGCCTGACATATTGGCACTTACGTCTGCCAGAATGTCCTGAAGACCGGTCTTGCCATCCCTTTTGCCGGAAGATCGCCCTCCCAGGGGCGGCAGCCGATGCAGCCTTGCCCGTGCCACAGAAAATCCGGTCCCGTGCCACTGACAGCCTGGCCCGTGCCACTGGACAGCCTTGCCCGTGCCACCGAAAATCCGGTCCCGTGCCACTGGACAGCCTGGCCCGTGCCGGGAAAGGTGAGCCTTTGCGGATGCTTTCGCGAGTCGGGAAAAATGAGTATCTTTGAGGCTCCATCATCCGTATCGCTACATGGCAGAGGAAGGCTACATCATAATAAAAGGAGCAAAGGTCAACAACCTCAAGGATATCGACGTACGCATCCCCAGGAACAAGTTCGTGGTAATCACGGGAATATCCGGTTCCGGGAAGTCGTCCCTCGCCTTCGACACCCTCTATGCCGAAGGACAGCGCCGTTTTGCCGAAAGCCTCAGTTCCTATGCCCGGCAGTTCCTTGGAAGGATGAGCAAACCTGACGTGAAGTCCATAGAGGGCATCCCTCCGGCAATCGCCATCGAGCAGAAGGTCAACACCAGGAATCCGCGTTCCACGGTTGCGACGACCACCGGCATCTACGATTCCCTCAAGCTGATATTCGCGAGGATCGGCCGCACATATTCCCCGGTCAGCGGGCAGGAGGTGAAATGCCACGGCGTCAACGACATCATGGCCAGCATCCTGAAGGGGGATTCCAGGACCGTGTACATCCTTTCGGACCTGGGATGGTCAGGCCGCGACGACAAGGTCGAACTGATGCTGCGCCTCAAGGAGCAGGGGTTTTCGCGCTTCTGGGGCAAGGACGGCATGCTGAAGATCGAAGATGTGATGCAGCTCGCCGGGAAAGATGAGTATCCGGATTCCCTCTATCTTCTGGTGGACCGCCTGAAACTGCCGGCGTTCAGGGACTGCGTGCCGCTCGGAGAGGACGGCGAGCCATGGCCGGCAACGGAAAGGGATGACCTGATGACGCGGCTCAACTCTTCGGTGGAGACCGCCTTCCGTGAAGGTGACGGCAAGCTTTTCCTCCTCAAGGACGGCGGTGCGATGGAGGAGTATTCGAACCGCTTCGAACTGGACGGCATGACTTTCCGCGAGCCGGATGAGTACCTCTTCTCGTTCAACAGCCCGCTTGGGGCCTGTCCGGTCTGCGGAGGCCTCGGAAAGATCATAGGAGTCAGCGAGGACCTGGTGGTGCCGGACAAGACGAAAAGCCTCTACGACGGGGCCATCGCCTGCTGGAGGGGAGAGAAGATGGGATGGTTCAACGAGCATCTCGTCAAGGTGGCCGGCCGCTACGGCATCCCCGTGTTCACTCCGTACTGCGATCTCCCGCAGGAAGTAAAGGACCTGGTCTGGAACGCCCGCAGCAAGGAAGGAGACGAGGATTCCCTGATCGGGATCAACGAATTCTTCGAATGGGTGGAAGCCAACCGCTACAAGATACAGTACAAGTACATGCTCAGCCGCTTCTCCGGCCGTACTACCTGCCATGCCTGCCATGGCACGAGGCTGCGTCCTGAGGCGCTGTACGTCAAGGTCGGGGGCAAGAACATCGCTGAGCTGCTCGACATGGACGTGGACAGCCTGCTGGAGTTCTTCAGGAACCTGACCCTTTCCGAATATGAGAACGGGATAGTCCGCAAGGCGGTGGAGGTGGTCGTCTCGTCGCTGGAATGCCTTCACGATGTCGGCCTCCCTTACCTGACCCTGAGCCGGGCAAGCAACACCCTTTCGGGAGGCGAGAGCCAGAGGATCAACCTGGTGACAGCCCTTGGAAGTTCGCTCACCGGTTCCATGTACATCCTCGACGAACCCAGCATCGGTCTCCATCCGAGGGACACCGACCGGCTGATCGGGGTGTTGAAGCGTCTCCGCGACATCGGCAACACCGTCGTGGTCGTCGAACATGACGAGGAGATCATCCGCGCCGCGGACATGCTGATCGACATGGGCCCGCTGGCCGGGATCAACGGGGGCAGGATAATGTTCCAGGGCAGGATCTCCGACCGGATTCCCCCTTCGGCCCTGAAGGATTCGCTGACGCTCCGCTACCTTACCGGCGACAAGGCCCGCTACATGCGTGAAAAGCGGAAGTGGACATATTCAATCACGGTGCAGGGCGCCATGGAGCATAACCTCAAGTGCATTGACGTGAAGTTCCCGCTCGGCGTCCTGACGGCCGTAACCGGGGTGAGCGGATCGGGCAAGTCGTCCCTTGTCGGCGACATCCTCTATCCGGCCCTGTACCGTCGCATCAACCAGACCGGCAGCCAGCCGGGGCTTCACAAGGGACTTGCCGGCAACCTGGACAGGGTAACCAGGATTGAATATGTGGACCAGAACCCGATAGGGAAGAGCTCGCGTTCGAACGCAGTGACCTACCTCAAGGTCTACGACGACATCCGCAAGCTTTTCTCCGAGCAGCAGTATGCGAAGATTGCAGGCTACACTCCGTCGTTCTTCTCCTTCAACCAGGACGGCGGCCGCTGCCCCGAATGCCAGGGAGACGGATTCGTGAAGATACCGATGCAGTTCATGGCCGACGTGACGATGGTCTGCGAGGCCTGCGGCGGCAAGCGGTTCAAGCCGGATATCCTGGAGGTCCGCTACAAGGGCAGGAACATCGATGACGTCCTGAACATGAGCGTGGAAGAGGCGATAGACTTCTTCGGGAGCCAGGAGGAGGAACTGGCCAGGACCGTGGCTGAAAGGCTTAAGCCCCTGGTCGAGGTCGGCCTGGGCTACATCAAGCTCGGACAAAGTTCCTCGACCCTGTCGGGAGGCGAAAGCCAGAGGATCAAGCTTGCGTATTTCCTCGCACTCAGCAGGGATTCTTCGGCTTCAGGGAGGGACAGGATCCTTTTCCTCTTCGACGAACCGACTACCGGACTCCATTTCTTCGATGTGGAAAAACTGCTCAGGACCTTCGACGTGCTCCTTGCCAAGGGCCATTCTGTCGTCGTGGTCGAGCACAATCCGGATGTCATCCGCTCCGCCGACTGGGTTATCGACATGGGACCCGAGGCCGGCGACGCCGGTGGGGAAGTGGTCTTCGCCGGCACCCCCGAGGACCTTGTCGCAAAGAGTGACACCTGGACTGCGAGATATCTTCGTGGATTTGGGAAAAAATGATTATATTGCACAACTACTCAGCCAACTGAAGCTTATAACCGATGGACATAGATTTCGTAGTAACCTGGGTCGACATGGACGACCCGTCCTGGAAGGAGCAATTCCGCAGGTATTCAGGAAGGATCGACAATTCCACCAATCAGTTTTCCGAAGCAAGATTCCGTGACTACGGTCTGCTCCGGTACTGGTTCCGGGGTGTCGAGAGATTCGCGCCGTGGGTGCGGAAGGTCCATTTCGTGACCTGCGGCCAGAAACCCGCCTGGCTCGACGAGACCAACCCGAAACTCCATCTGGTCGACCACAGGGACTACATCCCTGAAAAGTTCCTACCGGTCTTCAACTCATCCTTGATTGAACTGTATCTCCACAGGATCCCCGGACTTGCCGACCATTTCGTCTATTTCAACGACGATTTCTACCTGGTGAGCCCGACCCCCCGTGAAAGGTTCTTCGTGGACGGGAAGCCGTGCGACATCGCCGTCTTCAGGCTCAACACCGGGGCAAGCCTTTGGTCCAAGTGCCTAAGGAACAACCTGAGGGTCATAAACAGCCGCTTCGACAAGAACGAGGTGCAGAAGGAGTACCACGACCTATGGTTCAACGAGGTCTACGGCTCAAAGTCCTGCCTGACACGTCTCCTCCGGCCTTACGGGAAGTTCATCACCCTCAGGATACCCCACAATGCCCAGCCATACTTGAAGTCGACCTTCGAGGAAGTCTGGGAATATGCCGGGGCGGAACTCGAGAGGGTTTCCGCGAACAGGTTCAGGAGCCCGGAGGACTATACCCAGGAACTGTTCAGGACCTGGCAGATCTGCCGGGGTAATTTCGTCCCGTACGACACGTACACCGACACGAGGATGTTTCCGCTTGTCCTCAGGCCCGGGAAGGCGGCCAAGGCCGTACGGAGCGGGCAGTACAAGCTCCTTTGCCTAAACGACAACATCCACATACGCAACTACGAGGCCGTGATGCAGTCCCTGAAGGATTCCTTCGAGGCTGTGCTACCCGACAAGTCGTCGTTCGAAAAGGATCGATAGGAAAAAATTCCGTGTCCGCCGCAACCGGAGGCCTGCGCGTAAGCAAGGTTGTGTGTGAAACGAGTGCGGCAGAGTGCCGCGGTTTGAGTGTCAACTGAAAAGGAATGCGGCCTGTCACAGGCGGCCGGGCAATATATTCATAGAATGCAGGTGGTTCCGGTGTCGGATCCACGGTGGCCCACGGAATTTTACTTGCACAAAGGTAGCGTGCGGCCAGGTGCAATTGAAGCCAAGTAAAAAAAAGAGCATGATTTATTTCTCTTTTTTCTACATTTGTGGCGAATTGCCGCAGGCGGAAAGGCAGGCAGACGTGCCCCGCGATTTTTTTTAGGTATAAAAAAATTTTTATGAGCCTTTACAGAAAGATCAGGAAACTGTTCAACGGGGGTGACCACGGTTATGTGGAACTCCTTTCCCGGCAGACCGAGTACCTCGTCCGTACCACGTCGCTGCTCTACGACATGTTCAGTACTGCGGACAGGGAGGTCTGGGAGAAGAATGAGAAGGAGATCAAGTCATGCGAAGTCCTCGGCGATGCCCTCCTGACCGAATTCCATGAACAGCTTTACGGGTCATTCTTCATGCAGGTGAGCAAACTTGACCTGCAGGCCGTCTCAATGGCGATCGACGACTGCCTGGATGTTTCGAAGGACACGTCCAAGGCCTTGCTTATCTATGGTCCCCAGAGGGTCGACGACCAGCTTCAGGAGCTTGCCCGCATCGCAAAGGACCAGTCGGAGGCCATACATGACCTCATCCCTCTCCTGGCGAACATCAAGAGGAACCTTGCTGCCATCCAGCTCGGCTGCGACAGGGTGACGGAACTGGAACACGCAGCCGACGATTCCTATGAGGAATACGTCGGCTACATATTCAAGAATGTGGAGGACATGCGCGAGCTCACGAAGGACAAGAACCTTGCCGAGATGCTCGAGAACGTCACTGACGTCCACAAGAAGATTTCGGACAACGTCCGCAAGATGCTGCTGGGCTACTTGACGGACTGATAGTCGTAGGTCTGTATCTCCACCGGCCCGAGAAGTCCTGAGGACTGGAGCTCGGAATCCTTGTTGAGATAGGTTGATGTCTGGAACGTGAACCTCTCGCTTTCAGGCAGGATCTTCTCGCCGATGAGGCGGTTGCGCCAGCAGTTCACCACTTCCACTTTGACAGTGTTCTTCCCCTTCCTGAGCAGGGAGG
Source organism: uncultured Bacteroidales bacterium (assembly GCA_900320185.1). Lineage (GTDB taxonomy): Bacteria > Bacteroidota > Bacteroidia > Bacteroidales > UBA932 > Cryptobacteroides. The sequence goes on along the minus strand of ONRD01000037.1, from coordinate 6,321 downwards.
TGATGTCGAGCCGGTAAGGCGCGGTCCAGACGCCTCCCGCATATTCACCGTTCACCCATACCTTCGCCATGACCATCACCTTGCCGAGGTCGATGTAGGCCTTTTCGGCGGGGAGTTTCTTGAGGTTGAAGGAGTTGGTGTAGGTCGCGGTCCCGGAGAAATACTTGATACCGGTGTCCTCGCTTGCGGTCCAGTCTGTGAGTGAGGTGAACGTCACCGTCCCTTCAGGGCCGCCCCTTCCTTCCTGGAATTCGACGCTCCAGGGGGTGTCGAGCCTGGCAACGACATTCTTCCCGGGATAGTTCTCTCCGGAGAGCGCCTCATTGCCCGCGGGGGTGCGGAACACGATGAACGAACTCTCGTAGGGCTGGAGCTTGAGGGGTACCTTGGTTACCATGGTCAGGGCCTTGAACTCTGGGAGGTAGCGTACCTCGCAGGAGAGCGGATTCCAAAGCTCGGGCACCATTCCTTCCACCCTGAAAGAGCCGTCGAACGAGATTTCCTTGTCGCCCTGGTTGGAGACGAAGTAGACTTCGCTGTCGGAGTGCGTGAGGTGGATGAACTGGAGAGGAAGGGCAGGGTCGTCTGCGACGAAGTCCGGGGCGGTGCCGCGGAGTACCTGCTCCAGGGAGGCGTCCTTGTAGATGCGGCCCTTGCCGAACCTGACGCTGGTGGAGAACGGGTTGGTGGCTTCCTGCCACATCTGGGCGGCTATTTCCTGCACCTTGGCGTCCGCTGCCGGATAGTCCTCAAGGCTCGGGGACTGCACCGGGGCGGGACCCAGGAGGGTCATTCCGTCTGCGACGAGGTCGCGGATCTTTGCCAGCAGGGCGGGTCTCATGGTCCTGATCCTCGGGAGGACGAGCACCTTGTATTCCATTCCGCTCTTGAGCACGAGCTTGCCGTCCTTTACGGTGGCATCCATCAGCACCTCGGCGTTCACGTAGTCGTAGGAGTAGCCGGCCGGGATCTCAGGGTCGCGGGTTCCGGTCATCTTGGGGCAGTCTTCGCCCAGGAAGTAGGCGACGTCGGCTACATAGCGGCCTTGCTGGAGCATGTAGTTGCACCTCTTCAGATATTTAAGGAACACGTCGATCTGGCTGAACCAGGTGTTGTGCCTGTTGAATTCGTTTCCGAACCATGCATTGATGCCGGGCACCCGGTCGTCAGGCTGCTGTATGTACAGGTGGAGGAGGGAAGCGTTGATCCCTTCCGTGAAGAAGCGGTCGCCCCTCTGCTTCATCTGCCCGGGGTACTGGGAGAAGTCGGGGCCTCCGCAGGTGAAGCTCTCCGCCCAGACCTTGTGCTTCCCGTAGATGTGGCCGCAGGACGATGCCACCCTGTTCTCGATGTCTCCCAGGTCTCCGAAGCTCCAGAACTCGCCGGCGATCTCGTCGGACTGTCCGCCGTACTGGAGGAACTCTCCGGGGAATCCCCAGTGCCCGTAGTTCTCAAGCCAAGTCGTGAGTCCGTGTTCGTGGCTGATGTCCCTGAGCCCGCCTACGTAGTTGTAGGACACCTCATCGGCGATGAGCCTCCTGAGGTCCCAGAGGAACCTGTCGGAAATGTCCTGGCTGCCGACCACGACACCGCTGAGCACGGGTATGTAGGGAGTGGGGTCGTAGCCGTAGGCGGCCTGGAAGTCCTTCACCAGGTTGTCGGTCCAGTTCTGTCCTCCGGTTTCGTAGCTGTCTTCCACTACTATCCTGAAGGTCTTCCTGTCTTCCGCGGGTATCCTGCGGAGAATCTCCCCGAGATAATTGTCGAAGTGGGCGCGGATGTGTTCGACGCTCATCTTGTCGGTCTCAAGTCCTGTCCCTTCCTTGGGGGCGGGGGAGTCGACGGTGCGGGTGGGGAGCATGGCGGTCCTCATGATTACCCACCTGCCCTGGGGGGCGTCGTTCCAGACCAAAGTACCGTCCGGGGACATCTTCGAAGTGATGTCGATGACGGAGCCGGCGCCGAAGACCTTGGAATCCGGGTACTCGGGCTGGGTCCTCCACATGTAGGCGTCCCACATCGGGTGGGGTGTCTGCCACATCTTGGCCAGGGACTTTTCCGCATAGCGCTCCACGGCAGGGATTCCCGAGAGCCTGACGTTCTTGACGAGGTCTTCCCTGCCGAAGGTAACCCGGAACTCTTCACCGCTGGTCGGAGGTATGCTGATGACCACGGGGGCGAAGGGTTCGAAACCGACGTTGATGGCAGGATTGCTTCTGTCGAATGAGATCTTTTCTATTGTTTTCCAAGTGTTTCCCTCTTTTACTTCAAGGATAGCTTCAGTAGCTCCGGCATTCCCGGAGGGTTCGAGGACGAGGCTGCGTGCGGTCCCTTCACCCTTCAAGGTGACGACCTTCGTGCCGAGCCCGGAAGCCGTGAACGGCGACGCGTCTTCCATCAGGGGATATGCGAGGACCTTGACGTCCTGGGCATCGTCTCCGACGGGAGGCAGCTTGATTGTAAGGGGAGCCGGCAGGCTGGCCTTCCTGCCCCTGGCCTTGACCGGAGCGGGGACTTCCACTGTGTCCTTGACGAACCCGAGGTAGCGCATCGACTGGCCCGGCTTCACCCAGGGACCTCCGGACTGGCTCCAGCCCGGGCAGTTGAACAGTCCGACTTCGATGTCGAGTTCGGTAGCTGTCTTGAACATGGTGTGGACGATGTCCCACCACTCGTCGGTGAACATCTTCACCGGCCCTTCAGGCGCACCCTGGCCTTCTCCGATGAAGCCGATCTGTACCCTGTTCAGGCCGGCCTTCTTCATGGCCTGGAGGTCCTTTACGACTCCGTCCTTGGACATGTTGCCGGCGATCCAGTACCAGTAGACCGCCGTGGGCTGCTCCTCTGGGATGTCCTTGAATTTCTTTTCCATCTCGGAGATGCTTTCCTGTTTGACCAGGATCTTCGAGTTTGCGGGAAGTCCTTCTAGAGGAGACTTCTGGGCAAATGCCGCCGGAGCGCATGCGAGCGTCGCCAGTGCGGCTGCCGTCAAGATTCTTTTTACGTTCATGTGTTTGTTCTTAGTGTTATGTCTGGTTGTCTGGCGGACGGTTCCGTCCCCCCGGGACTGCCCTTGCGGGACCGGGTCAGAGGACGAGCGCCCCGCTGTAGGAAATCGGTTCGCGGTTCTGCGAATATGCATTGATCTGCGCCCTTCCGTTTACGAAGACCGTCAGGTTGAAGCTCACCGTCTCGTTGCGTCCGCCTTCGAATACCTTCGTGATGATGCGGATCTGCCTGCGGTCCGGCTTGGGAGCGCTCTCGTTGTATTCGGTTATCTCGGAGTTGAGGTGGTAGCCGGTGTCTCCTCCGTAGGGAAGGCTGTACGCCACCCCGTAGTAGGGGAGGACGGTGACCAGTTTGTCACCCTTGACGCTCAGGTAGTAGTTGTTGACGTGCCTCGACGTCCCATGGGTGGGATGGACCATGGACACCTCGATGGTGTAGGTCCTGTTCCCCAGGCTGTCGATGACCGCCCTTTCCATGAGGGCCTTCTGCTCCGGACTCATCCTGAGCGAGGAGCAGGAGCATACCGCCAGCACGAGGGCGGCAGCCGCGGAGATGATGGTCAGTATCTTTTTCATATAGTCGGAGTGTTGGTTCTTTCGATGTGCTTTAAGTTGCAGGGCGGTCTTGTCTCCGGCAGCATGCCGTTGCCGGGGGAGGGATCATTGCCCGCCCGGGATTATGATCTTGTAGGTATGTCCTTCCTTGTTGACCAGTTTTGTGTCCCTGAGCCACAGGTTGGCTTCCTTCAGCTGCATGTAAGAGACGCCATGCTTCTTGGCGAATTCTGCCAGGTCCCCCACGGCTCCTGAGACGTTGACGACCTTCCTGGGCTCGTAGTAAGGGTAGTAGTCGGAAGGCTTGACGTCGAAACCGAACAGTGCCGGATTCTCGAAAAACATCTTGGCCACAAGGATACGGAACATGTAGCGAGAGGTCTCCTCGACAAGGTAAAGGTCCATGGCGGAACTCTCCATCTGGCTGCTGAGCTTGGCGGAAATCCCGCCCAGCCCGCCGTTGTAGCTGGCCGCCACGGTCATCCAGTCATGGTATCTTGAATATGCCTTCCTGAGGAACTTGCATGCCGCGACAGTCTCTTTCTCGATGTTGTAGCGTTCGTCAACCTCGGCGGTCACCACCAGGCCATATTCCTTGGCCGTGCCCTTCATGAACTGCCACAGCCCTGCGGCACCGGCGGTCGAGAGGGCTTTCGGACTGAGGTTGCTCTCGATGGCCATGAGGTACTTCAGGTCTTCAGGGATGCCGTGGAGGTTCAGCAGCGGGACGACCTGGTGGAAAATCCTCTCGGAACGCTTCAGCATCAGGAGGGAGTTGGTGTGTGAATATGTGAACGCGATGAGTTCCCTGTCCATCCTTTCGTAGAGGTCGCTCCGGTCGAAGCGTATCGTGTCTCCGGCGAAGACGATATACTGGGGAACCGGAGGAGGCGAGGGGTGGGTGCCGGATCCCTGATATAAGGACTGTCCTGCTGCGGTAGTCCCGAAGGAGAGCAGCAGGCAGACGACCAGCGGGAGCAGGCGCCCTTTCCGTAGCGCCTGGAAGAGTGGCCGGGTGTCCGGTCTTGTGGGTGCTGGAGCATGGAGTCGCATGTCCATCAGTGGCTGGGTCCTGTTCATTGGCGGATGAGCGTTTACATTTTCCAAATTTAGCATTTTTTGGACTATTCAGCATCCCTTTTCCCGGGAAAGTTGGGCTTGATGGCGTACTCGGTCCAAAAAAAATCCTTTTTAGCATTTTTTTGAGTATTCAGCATCCCTTTTCCCGGGAAAGTTGGGCTTGATGGCGTACTCGGTCGAAAAAAAATCCCTAAATTTGGAGAAAATAAGATCAAGATGAAAAGAACATTGGCGGCATTGGTGCTCGCAATGCTGGTCTTCAGCCCCGCATTCGCCCAGAAAGCACCGAAAAACGAGAAAGTCAAGAACATCATTTTCCTCATCGGCGACGGCATGGGACTTGGGGCGGCTTCCGCCTGGATGCTGGAGAACGGTTACCAGCAGACCTGTTTCGACAGGGCGCAGTTCGTCGGCATCGCGAAGACTTATTCTGCGAACAACAGGGTCACCGATTCGGCTGCTTCCGGAACCGCGATGGCTACCGGCGAGAAGACTAACAACGGAATGCTCGGGATGAAACCGGACGGCTCGGAGCCCGCGAGCATCGCCGAACTGGCCAAGGCGAAGGGCATGAAGACTGGTGTGATAGTCACTTCCTACGTCCTTGACGCGACTCCCGGAGCTTTCTTCGCCCATGCCAAGGGCCGTGGCGAGAACAAGGACATAGTCCATGACTTCATGCAGAACAGGACCGACATCCTTGCCGGCGGAGGGCGCAAGTATTTCACCGATCCCAAGTACACCGACGAGAACCTGATAGAGAAGCTCTGCTCGGAGGGCTACACCTATTGTGCCACTCCCGAGGAATTCTATGCCGCGCCGGCCGCCCCGGTCATCGGCCTGTTCTCCGACGGCAGCTATCCTGGCGCCGCGGAGCATGGGACCGACTACCTCAGGGACGTGATGACCCATTCGCTTTCCCTTCTTGAAGGGAAGAAGGGTTTCTTCGTGATGGTAGAAGGTTCCCACATCGACCATGCCGCCCACGCGAACAACCCCCAGGACCTCATGTTCGAAATGGAAGAGTTCGACAAGTGCGTGAATGCTGCCTTTGACTATGCCGACACCCACAAGGGCACCCTTGTCGTAGTCACGGCCGACCATGAGACAGGCGGGGTTTCGCTCCTGTCGAACAACAAGGACTACACCCAGGGCGAGAGCGGGATCGACATCAAGTTCGCTACAACCGGTCACTCCGGTGCCCCGGTGATGGTCTATGCCTACGGGGCTTCTGCATGGAAGTTCAGTGGGGTGATGGAGAACACCGACCTGTTCAAGAAGATGAAGGAACTCCTCATTGACGGGAAGAAATAAGATGAAGGAACTTCTCATCGACGGGAAGAAAAAGTTGTTCCCTTCGCATTTTTTTGCTGTCCGGATGCAAGGTTTCACCGGGCGGGGATTTAGTATGTTGAGGACCCCGCTACTTAAGAACCTTAGCAACAAGCGATAAATGTAACCAATGCTCGGATGCAGGTGACCGGTAAGTGATTATCGGTCACCTTCCTTTTATGCCCCCGAGGGGCAGCCTTCCGTCAGGAAGGCGGGGGCTTTGATAAATCTGAGTTCCTGCGGTTGTCCTGGTCAACTTTTTCAAATAGCTAACACGCTCTAAAAAGACAAGCACCTCATTATTAACATATTACAAAACGGCAGCGTGTGAAGGTATCCCTAAAGA
>ONRD01000018.1 GCA_900320185.1 uncultured Bacteroidales bacterium | reverse complement strand
ACAATATTGTCAATGAACGTAACGGTTCCGAGGAACCAACTTTGTTTGATTGTTTAACTTTTAACTAAGCGTCCACAACTTTTAGTGGACACGCATGATATGAGGTTATTACTCATAATCAATTGATGATTATTTCTAGGTTTGTTGAAAGTGAGATAGAGAGATTGAGGGAGAAGTCGTCCATAAAACGATTGAATATTACTTTGTTTGGTGGAGAACCTCTTATTGCAAAAGAAGAGTTACTTGATTTTTGTGTAAAAATGGACGAGATAGCCAATTCATATCATTGTAGGCCATCTTTTTTTATGGTCACCAATTTTACACTTGTGGATGAGGGCGTAATCGAGATGATAAGGCGGTTTAACATGGATGTACAGGTTACAATAGACGGCGGACGAGACTTACATAATTCAAGGCGTGTACGGAAAGATGGAAGTGGGACGTTTGATTGTATCCTCAACAATATAAAAAAGTGTTATGAGAGAGGGCTGAAGGATCATATTCAAGTCCGGATTAATGTTGATGAAAAGAACATTGATACTGTTGATGATGTCTTTAAGTTAGTCCAGCCTTATGTGAGAACTATCTATTTGGCCTTTCTAGAAAGTTTCGAAGGCAGAAATGATTCTTTTAAGTCATGTTTTCATGAAACTGGCTATTCTAGAATGGTAGTTGATAAAATAGCGCCCATCTCTAAACAAAACGGATTCCCAATAATGAGACCCTTCGGTAAAAGGTCTCCTTGCTATTTCAATCAAGAGAACGCTTTCTTTGTAGACTCTAAATTGGATGTTTACAAATGTGACTTAATGATTGGATATCCAAAAGGTAAATCTGGAAGAATTGACAATAATGGCACTTTCATACCTTCACCAACATATTATAAGCAAATGAATTATACCCCGGGTAATTTCAGTGTGTGTCGGAACTGTACTCTTCTTCCTGTATGTGGAGGAGGATGTCCTGCAAGGGAGTATGTTCGTAATAAAAGATGTGATGGCTCTTTTCATAATAATTGTGAGGTCACAAAGGAAGGGCTGATTTTATTGCTTAAAGGTTACATTGACGGATTGTATGAATAAGGATAAGATTGTTTTGGCTATAGGCGAGAATTTGAAATTGGGTCAGATTCATGGCTGCCGTTTTTATTTTTGCCCAGATCCGCGCAACATTGATTTGTATGCAGATAATAAAGTATTATACTACTTCTCAGTAGATGGTTGGTGTATTGTAGATTTGGTATTATGGAGATGTCAATTTGATAAAGATCTATTGTCAGAACAGCGTATTCTTGAACTTGTTTTACAAACAAATGTCGTTTGTATTAATAGTGCACTATCTAGTTTACTATATTGTCATAACGCCTTGATGAACTATGCGATATCCGAAGTAGGTCTTCCTTCAATAAGAAAAACCTGTTTTTTCGGATTAAATGCGCCATATATGGGAAATGTTGAGCACTTGTCAAAAGTCCTTAAAGTTGGTGAATTCCATGGAGGATATGGTAAGGCATTGATTGACAGTGAAGTTAAGTATATTGATACTATCGATATTGCAACTAAACTAGGGGAGTCCATTTCATTAGAAGATTATATACCATATAGAAAAGATATACGTATATTATACATTGATGGTTTAATCACAGTTTATGAAAGAGTCCCATCTATATGGAAAGCTAACGTAAACCCAATATCAATAAATAGAATTGATCCATCTTCTGTACCTCAATACGTTATTAAAGGAACGGAATCTTTAGCTTTGAGGACAAATGCCGACATAATTGGGACAGACTGGATTCTTTCAAATAATGGAAACTGGTATATCTTGGAGGCAAACTTATCGCCAGGCATAGTTTTCCAAGAGGACATAGAATCATTGTCTAGCCTAATCGAGAGTCGATTGTTCAGTAGATAATAGTGTTATTATTGTGTTTATTATAAATAATCCTTATTTTTGTGAGTAAGATAAATTACTCAAGATGATTCTCGTTTTATGATGGGTATTGTTTCATTGGGGCGGTGGTGGTCTCCGCGAGGTTGTTCTTGCGGGGTTTAATATGTATTATGAGGAATGTTCATAATGCGGTTTCCGGAGTGAAGGAACGCATTTTTATCATAAATTTATAAACTAAAATTTTGTATGTTATGAAGTTCGTTCTAAAGCCGTTGAAGATTACTCAAGATGATTCTCGTTTCACTATGGGAACTATTTCACTTGGTCGAGGGTGGTCTAGGGTTGGTTGTAATTGCGGGGCCTAGGATTTCATAATAGTTTAATCTATTCGATCCTTTCTTGGGCGGAGGATTTTCTTCATCCTAAAGTGGAGGACTGAACATATTTCAGAAAACATAAGAACCCACGTTCTCTTTTTTCCAACGCCTAGCCATTGTTGGGTGTTGAAGGACTATTATCTTTTTTAAAACTAATACCTGAGAGCAGAATGTGAGTTGATTCTCGTCGTGGTTAGTATAGGGAAGGCTACAGAAATACTGATTACTTGTCTCAACTGGGTTTCCACGAAATGCGACCTTATTATTGCCTTAATAGTAATACTCGGGTTTTCTCAGCTAACCATGGTCTTTGTTGTGTCGCAAATAGTGAATGCCATCTATAAACTAGTATGTTAGAGTGTTTATGCCCATCAGCCTAATAGAAAACCGCACCATCCGCGTCTTCATTTCCTCTACATTCTCGGATATGAATGACGAGCGGACGGAACTGATGAAGAAGACGTTCCCGAGGCTTCGGGTTATGGCGGCAAATAGAGATGTTACTTTGACGGAAGTGGATCTCCGCTGGGGCATCACTAAGGAGGAGAGCGAGTCCGGGAAAGTTGTCGATATCTGTTTGCGGGAGATACAAAACTCGATACCATTCTTCATTGGCATCATCGGGAACAGATATGGCTGGGTCCCTTCACGTGGAGATATCGAAGAGAGTACATTTGATCGTTTCGATCAGGTGCGGTCCTACGTTGAGCGTAAACTGAGCGTGACTGATATGGAGATGCAGTTCGGGGTTCTTGAGCATAAGGAAGACCTGCACGCTTTCTTCTATATCAATGACAATAAGGAGGAGCGAGACAATAATCCCGAAAAACTGGCCGAACTGAAGCGTGCTGTCCGTTCAAACGGACGTTACCCAGTGTTTGACTTCACTAGTCCGGAGGATCTGGCCAAACAGGTGGAAGATGCTTTTGTGCGATTGTTGGATGAACTATTCCCGGAAAAGCATTCTTTGTCATTCTTGGAGAAAGAGCGGATTTCGCAGCGGTCGTTCCTTAATCAGTTGTGTCAGAGCTATGTTCCGGTAAAAGAAAACTTTGAAAAGTTAGACAACTTCTTGTCGGATGAGAATCAGCAATATCTGATTGTTACTGGCGAAAGCGGTCTCGGCAAGTCCGCCCTAGTGGCCAACTGGGTAAAAAGGTTGCTTGATAAAAAGCAAACTAATCGCAAAATTATCTATCATTTTATCGGGAATGGCGGCAGCCTCGGGAGCCACCACCACGTGGTTAAGACACTATGTGCCGATCTGAAAGATCAGTTCAAGTTGGAGCCGCCATTTGATGAACGGGACAAGGAGAAGTGGAGCAAGGAGGACACCGATACACTGGAATTGATTTACAACCAGATATCCGTGGACAAGGAAGGATGCTTGATTGTCCTTGATGCCGTGAACCAGCTCGTTGATAATCGTCAAGGCATAGTTCTTCCATCCAAATCTTGGATCGAGAAGCGCAATCACTATGATAAGGACGCTAAAGATATGCTTTGGCTCGGCAACCCGCCCAAGAATATAAAGTTGATCATTACAACACTCGATGAGGACCCCACCATGGAAGTCTTCAAACAACATGAGTATAATGTGTTTGAACTTCATCCACTAGGTTTTGAGCAGAGGCGCACGCTTGTTGGTGACTATCTTATCAATAATTATGGTAAGCACTTGACAGATGAGCAAGTGACAGCTATCATAAACAATGAGCAATGTTCGAACACGCTTGTCTTAAAGACACTATTGGATGAGTTGGCTTCTTCCGGTTCTTATGATAATTTGGAGGAGAGAATCCATTATTACCTCGCACCCAAGAGCATTCCGGACTTTTACCAGCGGGTTCTTGAGCGTTTTGAGGATGATTTTGGGGAAGAAATGGTGAGCCATGTCTTGAGCCTCATCTTGTTGTCTCGTAGTGGAGTGCCGGAAGGCGCCATCACTTGGATTGCCCAATTGAAGCCTCTACAATGGTCGCAACTTTATTGTGGTCTCATATCCCATTTAAATATAAAGATGGGACTCGTGAGCTTTTCTCATCGTTTCTTTTCGGAAGCAGTTCAGCAACGCTATTTGTCTTCGAATAATAACTTTGTGCAGATGATTCGTGGGGAAATTGTTGAGTACTGTCGTTCACAAGAGACTGACACCGCATACTCTTGGTTGGAGTTGGGGCACCAGTATAGTGAACTCGGAATATATAATTCTCTATATTCTCTACTTATGAGGGAAGATACATTCAGGTTCTTTTATGGAAATTATAAAGAAGATTTGATTTGGTGGTGGAACCTGCTTTTATCCGATTCCTCCGACAAGTACCATTTGGAGGATTATCTTTCTACAATTAAGAAATTTGGCTTTATTAAAGTATTGATTTCGTTTGTTTCAGACTTTGGCTTTAGTAGTGTAAGACTCGCAGATAGTTACTACCGTACAGGGCGTATGTATTTGGAGTCGAGAGACAATAGTAATGCTCTTTTTTATTATGACAAGGCGTATTATTTGTTTAAGTCGGCCTACATTTATTCCAATTCAGATGAAGAGGAATCAAGCTTTGGAATCGGAAGGGAGAATTGGAAAATAAATGAGGCCGCCAGAAGAGGACTTGAATATACTTTTAGAGGTGTTCATCACTTAAGGATGAGGTATCTGAAACAAGGGAATCATAAGATGGCTCTAGAATTAGCAAAGATCGGATTAACAATTGAGTTACTAATTTATGGCGAAGACACCATCATGGCCACATCTTGTTATGATACGGTTGGTTACGAATACGGAAAAGTGGGTGATAAAGAGAAAGCATTGGAGTCCAGGCTTAAAGCCCTCGAGATTGCCACAAGGATTAGCGATGAAGACTGGATAGCTACTTTATTCAATCGTGTTGGCCAGTCATATTTGGCGCTTGGTAATATAGATGCGGCAAATGACTACTTCCGTCGCTCAGCCGAGAAATGGAAAGAACTCGGAAATGAAGAACAAGCGCAGAAGAGTTTATCTGAAATAGTAGAGAATAAGTAACAGGTAACTATATGCTAACTAGCGGTTACATAGAAAACGACCAGGTGGTTTTCTTTGACGGGGTCGATAAGATTTACCAGAAAGAGTTCCGGGGTAAAAAGATAAGCAGTGTTATCATTCCGGACACTGTGGTGGCTATCCAGTCAGAAGCGTTCGCGGGGTGCAAGAATCTGACCGCAATCGCGATTCCTGATTCGGTCAAAAAGATCAGCACGCACTGCTTTGAAGGATGCTCTGGATTGACGAAGATCGTTCTTCCGGATGGGCTCAAAGCAATTGACGAGTATGTGTTCAAGGATTGTACGAGTCTAGAGGAGATTGTCATTCCTGACAGTGTGACGAGAATTGCAAAAGGTGCATTCTCTGGATGCAGCTCATTGTCGAAGGTGGTCCTGTCAAGGAAACTCAAGACTATTTGTGAGGAGGCCTTTGAAAAATGCAAAATTGAATCGATCGTTTTTCCTGATTCATTGGCAGCAATCGAAAAGGATGCATTTATGGAATGTCCTTTCACCAGACTGCATATTCCTTCGACAGTCAAATCCCTCAGCGGATTCCATTGCACGCCGCTGGAAGAAGTAATCCTCGACGAAGGTATCGAAACAATTGGCGAGGAGTGTTTCCGCGGATGTACCTCCTTGGTGTCCTTGTCAATACCGGAAAGCATCAAGATGATTGATCGTGCGGCTTTTATGGATTGTACCACCTTGCGGACGCTGAAACTTCCAAAGGAGCTGGATGTTTTGGAAGACGAGGCTTTCCGGGGGTGCTCCCAATTGGAGCGGGTCGATATCCCCGAGGGTGTGACAAGGATACATCACTTGGTTTTTGCTGGATGCACTTCCATACACGTCCACCTCTCTTCCACCGTAATGGAGTTTAACACAGTCAGCGATCAAGAGAGAAAATATAGGATTCATCCATACAAATTCCAATGGGGCTATAACGATATGGCCTCACTCTCGGTTTCATCGGCTAACCCGGTCCTTGCTATGGAATCCAACTGTTTGGTTAACAAACAGAAGCGTGAATTATTGTACATCTCTCCGGATGCGGCTGAGTTTCCGAAGAACCTGAAATCCATCCATCTATCCTTCGGTTCTCTGCCTCCGCTGCTTGACGTCGAGGAATTGATCATTCCAAAAGGTGTTACTCACATCAGCAATCTGCCTTTCGGCCAGATGAAAAAACTGAAGAAACTTGTGCTGCCGGAGACAATGCAAAGCCTCGGCAGAGATTTTTTGCGCGACTACCCTTTCTCTTCCATCTCGGTCCCGCCAACGCTTCTCCTTGCTGACGATCATTTTTACTATAATTGGCCGCAGAAGGTGAATTTGATAGGGGTTGAGTCAGTCAGTGAAGAATTGAGATCCGCGATTGAGAAACGGTTTTCTAACGGATGGTCCTGGGGCGGTAGTGGAACGTGTGTCTATTTGGGTGGTCAGTTGGTTTTTCCTGCCATCGAGGTACTTCGGGCCAGGGAGGAAGCCAAAGCACGGGAGAGGCTGCAGCAACGGAAACAAGAGATGGCCGAGAAGGTTGAGGATATGACATTGTCATCTCTTTGTAAAGCGGCATTTGAGCCCGGTGGTTTCGCCTTTGACTATCTGGACTCTAAGAACAGATTAACTGTCACGATATTTGATTCGTTGAAAATGCAGTATATTCTTCAGATGAATTCGGCACGGGATGATCTCGCCTTTCTCTTGGATGTTGCTACATCATATCGTGAAGCATTGAAAACATACATCTCTGCATCGTCCGATCCGCACCTCATCACCAGGTCTGAGTGGAAAGGATATGAAGGTACGGAGAAGTATATCAGCGGTGAACCTTTCCCGGGGATGCTCATCTATCTGAAGCTGGATCAGGATTCGGTTTTGGAGGCATTTCAGGCGCTGGACAATCTGGAGGTGGCCTATGCGGATATGTTGCGTAAATATGGAGAGAAGGCGGAGAAACTGGTCGGCCCGATTAAAGATTATTAGTGGTTATGTATGGCAATAGTTATATAAACGTAGAAGGTCACGCGGAGATTCCTGCGGGCGTTGATAAGATTGGCCAGAGAGCTTTTATGGGCATTAAGCAGTTGAAGAGTGTCTCTATCCCCAATAGTGTTTCCGCCATATCCTGGTATGCTTTTTCCGGTTGTGTTTCATTAACTTCCATCACGATTCCGGATACGGTAAAAAAGATTGGCAAGCGCTGCTTCGAGTGTTGTGACGCCTTGACGAAAGCCGTCCTGCCTGAGGGAATTAAAGAGATAAGTGACGAGACTTTTTTTCGATGCTCGAGCTTACAGGAGGTTGTAATCCCGGACACCGTGACAAGCATTGGGAAAGGGGCCTTTTCCCAATGTTCATCCCTCAGGAAGATTGTTTTGCCCAAGAATCTTAAAACGATCGGTGAGGATGCCTTTCATGGGTGTCCTTTGCAGGAAGTTTCACTTCCCGAAGGACTGGAAAGAATCGGGGCTCATAGTTTCCGGTACTGTTCTTCATTGGAGGCTTTGACCATTCCTGAGAGCGTAAAATCGATTGGTCTTGGAGCCTTCGACAACTGCCATAAACTGAAAACGCTTACTCTCCCTAAGAAAATGGAAGAATTGGGAAATGCCGCTTTCTGTTGTTGCTGGGCTTTGGAGCGAATTGACGTTCCCGAGGGTATTACAAGTATCGGTCCTGATGTCTTTTTTGCCTGCGAGGCCGCACACGTCCATTTGCCGTCCACTCTCAAAGAGTTTTGCCCGGATGGAAATGAATGGAAGACCTTGTCGATCTCCCCGGACAACAAGGTGTTGACGATAGAGTACAACTGTCTGATTGACAGGAATAAAAGGGAGTTGCTATATGTATTCCCCGAAGCTACGAAACTCCCGGAGAACTTGAAATCCATCCGTCTTAAGGACGATTCCTTCCCCTCTTTTTTTGACGTGGAGGAATTGATCATCCCGGAAGGCATAACACACATAAGTTCTCTCCCGTTCCATTCAATGGAGAAATTAAAGAAGTTGGTTCTGCCAAAGACAATGCAGAGTATCGGTAAAGGATTTCTGGAATCTTATCCGTTCCCTGCCATTTCGGTACCTCCGGCTCTCCTTCTCTCTGAGAATTTTGGACCTTGGCAAACAGTGTGCAGGGTGGATCTTATCGGAGTTACATCAGCCAATGAAAACCTTAAGATCAGAATTAAAAACAAGTTTCCGATCAATCGGTGGACAGAGAGAATTCTGAGCGTCTATGTCAACGGCCAATTGGTTTATCCATCCGAGAGTTTGCTCAACACCAAAGTGCAAGCAATGGAGAGAGAAAAGCAGAGCAGAGAATTGGAGCATGTCGAAAAAGAGAGAAGGGAACGGGAGAAGAAAGCCGAGGACAAGATGTTGGAATCAATGTGTGAGTCCATTATCGGATCTGCCGGGTTCAAATACATTTACTTCAGTTCCTCTGAATACACGTATTTCCGGACCAACCCGAATATTGAAGTCGTTGTGTTCAATGTGCTGGAAATAAAGCTGGAACTTCAAGTGGAGACGGCTCAAGAAGACTTGGAATTCCTTTTGGATGTTGCCACCTCTTTCCGGAAAGCGATGGCGGAGTATGCTGATTCAACCCCCGCTGGAAGCATCCGAATCAATTATCGCGGGAATTGGGACCGCGGAATGAGATCTGTCAGCGGACAACCTATTCCGGGAGTTTCATTTCACTTTCGCGTAACGGAGGAAACGGCGAAGAAGGCATTTCAAGCGTTGCTGAATCTGGAGGATGCGTATGACCAATTATCGCAGAAATATGGTAATAAAGTAGAAAGATTAGGTTTCCACGAATGGCTATTCTACTATGTCTAACATTAAAGTAAATATCACGGAGTTGCTCCAGGTGCTGGATGACACGCCGCCCGAGCACAACATTATGCTGATTGGTAATCACGGTATCGGCAAGTCCGAGATCCTTACCAAGTACTACTCGGACAAAGGAATGAGGGTGGTTGCTCTCTTCCTGGGGCAGATGTCCGATCCGGGGGACTTGATTGGTCTCCCGCACATGAATGAGGACACCGGGAAGACGGATTTCATGCCTCCTTACTGGTTCCCGATTGACGGGAAGCCCATCGTGTTGTTCCTTGACGAACTGAACCGCGCCCGTCCGGAGATTCTTCAGACAATCATGGATTTGGCCCTCAACCGGAAGTTGGCGGGGAGGGAATTGCCGGAAGGAAGCCGGGTCATATCGGCCGTAAATGCCGGAGATCAATACCAACTCACGGACCTGGATCCGGCTCTTGTCAGCCGGTTTAACATCGTGGTGTTTCAACCGACCGTCCAGGAATGGCTGCTTTGGGCAAAGAAGTCTTCGCTTGACCCGAGGGTGATTTCCTTTATTGAAGAGAATCCCTTTTGGCTCGACAAGGATCCTGACAGAAAGGAAAACGCAGATACCGGACTGGAAAAGACCCCGGACCGTCGTGCGTGGAAGAGGGTCTCAGATGTGCTGAAAGGCGTAAAGGAGATCTCTTCATCCAAGTTGAAGACCATCTCAAGCATCGTTGGAGCCAAGGGAGCTTCCGTTTTTTACAAAAGCCTTTCGGAGAGAAAGCTTATTACGGGAAAAGACGTCCTGGAGGATTTTGAGAAGGTAAAGACGGTTTTGGAGAAATATGCTCTCCACGACTTGTCGGTAATCAATGATTCCATCTTCAGGGTGCTTGAGACCGGAGATATTAAGGGCAGCAAGAAGATTGCAGGCAATCTTGTTGCGTACTTCACATTCCTTACCGGCAAGAAGAAAGAAGCAGCTGCCCATTTTGCAAACTTGTACGTCCAGCAGACCTATTCTTCAGCAGTGCAGTTCATTGCTGTTAACGCACCGCAGGTGTCTGCGGAAATGATTCAATACATTCAGGGCATTTAGCGTATTTTAATGCGTGAACTGTTGAATAGCATAATTGAAAAGTGGTTCGTCCTTGAGCCGCCGATGTTCGCTGTTGCCTGCGCGCACGAACTGACCGAAAATGTGCATATGGACTGTCCCGTCAGGAGCGGCAAACACCGGATAGAATATAATCCCGATGTCCTGTCAGGAATCCCTCGTCAGCAACTGGAGGAGGTTCTCAAGGCTGAGGCAATCAGGATTCTGCTTAAGCATCCTTATGAACGTAAACCGGACTTGTGCGGTCCCAGGGCTATATCCGCGGCGAGCAATGTAACCCTGTCGGACAACTATACTTTTCAGTTCCACACTCTGGAGAGACCAGGAGATTTTGGGCTGGAATCCGGGCATTCCTACGAATGGTACAGTTATAAGATTGAAGACCTTATTCCGGATGACGGAGATTCAGAAGGGCCGAGCCGGGATCTGTGTGAATTATGGGAAGAGGACGATCTGGCGGCGGATTCCATAAACGAGGCCATCGTGAATGCCCGGGATTGGGGGACAATCCCTCTTAGGCTGGCTGAAACCATCATCGCATCTACGAAGGCCAGAATAGATTGGCGAAGTGTTTTTTCCGGTTTTCGGGCCAGTATCCTTTCCAGCAAGCGCGACTTGACCAGGATGCGCCCCAGTAGAAGATTCGGCTTTGAGCAGATGGGTTCCCGGCGCAGATTCATCACCAGACTTCTGGTTGCTGTCGATGTTTCCGGTAGTATATCGGTCAAAACCTTATCCCATTTTTACGGTGTGGTCGGCTCCGCCTTCAAATATGGTTTTGAGGCCGTCGATGTGGTACAGTTCGACTCTTGCATCAGCAAAGCGTACAGCTTGAAGAGGGCAGCTGCCCATATTGAGATTGTCGGAAGAGGGGGGACCTCATTCGATGATCCCATTCAATATGCTTTCGATAAGAACTATGACGGCCTTCTGATTTTGACCGACGGAGATGCTCCGGAACCGCGGATTCCGGAAGGTTTCAAGACCAAGATTATGTGGGTTTGCGAGAACCGGGAGTGTTACGACAGGCACCACGACTGGATGGAAAAGTATGGTCGTGTATGTACTATGATCCTGCCTTAATTGT
This sequence comes from uncultured Bacteroidales bacterium, assembly GCA_900320185.1. Classification (GTDB taxonomy): domain Bacteria; phylum Bacteroidota; class Bacteroidia; order Bacteroidales; family UBA932; genus Cryptobacteroides. The sequence continues at coordinate 70,670 of ONRD01000018.1, read as the reverse complement.
TCACTGATGGGGTTCGGTGAGTTGCGGGTATCTACGGCCAGAAGCGTCCTACTTATAAAGAACCACGAGTTGATTAAAACAGTTGATATCCATTATATGAGAGCACTGGTAGGTCCAGCCGCTTTTTTCCGCGACTCTCAATGACGCGAAGTTGTCAGGATAAATCCACAGCATGGGGATTTCTTCCCCTTCTTCAGTCCACTTCTTCCGCAAAGCCGTGAGCGCTTCCGTCATATATCCCTTGCAGCGGTGGGCTTTTTTCATATAGTATCCCATGAAATCACCGGACAGTTCATAGGCCGCATAGAGTTCTATCAACCCGATGACCTCATCCCCGAGGACAAGGGAAAGTCCCCGACCATATTCTGTGTGGTCTACAATATAGTCTTTTGCCTCTTCGATGATCTTCATACAAGGGACTGCGGCCCAATCGGCCGTATCCTCGTCCCCACGAATCTCGAGGATGTCCGCCGCATCCTGTTCCAGAACGGGACGGATGAGCAGGCGTTCCGTTCTCACTATGGGGAAATCGGTGGGACAGAACTTCTCCTGGTACAGTTCCTCCAACACATCCTCCCAGATGGGAATGCCCGATGCGTCGCCGATGACGGAATCGATGGAACACTTCGGGCAGAGGACCGTCCTTCCGTGACGGTCTGGTGTCCAGTCTTCCTCCCCGACATCGGATGAAGGGAAGATGCTCCGGCAATAGTAGCATCCGCACATTTTGCTCTTCCTGACGGATTCCCAGTTCTCGAACGACGCCTTGCCTGCAAGGTCGTAGTACCTCTGATATTTCTTCTCTGTCATAGTTTACTTTGGATTTAAAACGATGTTTGAACGAAAAATCGTGGGAGGAAAAGGATGCAGAAAGTCCGGATCCTTCTCTGGTTCCGGAGAGACCGGCTCTAGCTTGAGGGCGGATTCAACCCGCCCGGGATTGGACAGGAAATCCCGGAGCGCTTCGAGCGGGAGTTCGACTTCACCTGTGAAAGTCCGGGTGAGATGCATCTTGACCTTCCCGTCGGCAATCTTGTATTTCACCTTGATACCCATCCCGGGGAGTATGTCTGCGAGTTGGGCATCCACGGCCTTCCTGGCAATATCCAGGGCCATCATTTCCTTTTGCTTATTCCGGTATTCCTGCAACAGTTCCCCGAATAACGCTCCGGCTGCTTCGTCGATTCTCGGCAGGTGCTCATCCAGCAGCAGCACAAACCGGGCGGTTTCTTCGGACGAGAGCCTGGAGGTGATGTAAACGCTGTACCCATTCCGGGTAATCCGGATGGTGTCGGCCGAATTCCCGCTGGTCTCTCTGTACAGCCGGTAATCTGCATTGGGAAGGCTGGCAGTCAAATAGTTGAATTTCGCGGAAATGTTCCCTTTTGGGATGCCGTGACGGATTAATCGCGTAGTAGTCTCTTCCGGGTTCATCCGAATGTCTTTTGATTCGGGCACCTCGAGCTCTTCCGCCAAGTCCTTTACCACCGACTGGAAGAGTTTCTCTTTGATAAGTTCGATGGAAATCTCTTCCGGGAGTGCTCTCCATGCGCATTCAAGGTCTTTCAACATATGATTGAACAGGCGGGTAATGCTAAGGCTCTCCTTGGTGATGAGGACCGACAGTGTCTCGGTAAAATGATCGAACAAGTTACTTCCCATATGTATCTCGCAGTTTTGCAATGGTTTCTTCCAGGGTATAGGCTGACGCTGGATAAAGTTTCTTTAAATCGGCATAGCGCTGGTTGATGTGCATGAAGGAGCCCCAGGCATCCGAAAACGGGCTCATCAGATGGACGGTGATTGTCCTGCCGTCCCTTGTGACGGCCGAGCAGGAATTGCTACCGGAAAGCGGGCTGCCGGCTATGCGGTAGGTGAGTGCGTATGTATTTTCTTCGTTTCTGATAACTGATTTGCGGCAAACGTCCCACCATTCGAGATAGACTCCAAGCGTTGCTCCGCCAAGTCCGGAGGTGCTGCTATAGGCAAGTCCGTTCCGGAATGGAGTGGGCGTGAGGGACATTCTGATGTCGGAGAGAATCCGTTCCCTGTTTTCATATAGGAAGAACGCTTCCTTTAGAAACCGTTTCTCCCATTCTGCGAGTTGGGGTGACTCTTTCCGGGGCTTCTTGTCAGGAGACCTGCGGCCCGTCTGCAGGAATTCCCCCGTTTGGTCAAGCTTCAGCTGGCCGACCGGTGCATTAGCTTTGGTTTTTACAATCATGGCAATAAACGCTTGGTTCGGGAAGATATACCGGAAAATGACATGATTCTTACTCTTGAATTGATGTTTTTATAGGAATTCCGTCTGTGGAAATAAGATGTAAGAATCTTCCACCCGTCTGGAGTCATCGGTCGGTCTGAACTTGCCATGGCGCTTGGCTCCATCAAAAAGAAATGGTGCGGGCCTTTTCTCATCTTAATGAAAGAAAACCGATAAAACACGGTATCTATTAATAAACAACGACAACATGGCGAATAACAAAGTACCTAGTGACTGGCGCGTATGCGCAACATGCTCCTGCTGGTGCGGGCGCACTTCAGCCGACTTCTGGCACAAGTGGGTTGATTTCGACAATAGTGAAAGGGCTCGCTGCGCAGGCGGCGGATTCAACGGCTGCTCCATGCAGGGCATGGCTTCCTGCTCACAATGGGATCAACGATTCAAGTAGGCGGGAATATGCTTGGAGCTATCGTCGGTGATATCGTAGGATCTCCTTACGAATTCCACAACATCAAACGAACGGATTTCCCGTTTCTAGCGAAATACAATCGTTTCACGGATGACCCAGTCATGACACTTGCCAACGCATATAATGCTATGTACAAGTAACTAATTCTCGAGCCTAGACCAACACCCTCACATGGATTATAACACCGTCCAAGAACCGCCTTTGTCCGGGCCTTCTCTTCGGATGAGACCCGCGGCTTTGAGTTTTGCAAGGTGCTTTTCGATGGCTTTGGGAGTTATTCCGATTATTTCAGCGAGTTTGCGGGCCGAATAGTTAGGGTGATCTCTGAGAAGTTGGAGAATTTTCTCCCTACTTTTTTGTTTTTTCTCCCCTTTCAATTGACTATTCTCCCCATCATCGTCAATCGACTTAAGAAATGCCTCGATGTCTGCGGACAGTGTCTTGACCATTTCGTCCGTCATAAATTCAAGGAAAATGGACATATCATCCGCCTCCCGGGTTGCGATGAGCGCATTGATATAATCCCCTTTGTCTTCCTTGAGCACCTTGGCAGGAATCAAGCCGAATTCAAATTGGATCTGATTCATGACGAGACGGGCCATGCGTCCGTTTCCATCGGCCCAGGGATGGATGGTCACCAGGCGGTAATGAGCCTCGAAACTCAAGTCATAACGTTCCGACAGGGACATGGGACGCTGGCGCTGGGCATTGAGCCAGTCGCAGAACTCCTGCAATTTGGCGGGAACCTTCTTGTAACTCAGATAGGAGCGTCCCCCGACGCCAGCGGTGACATTGACTATCCGGAGGTCGCCATTTGCGGATGAGAAGTCGCCGAGGACAGTCTTGTATGTCGAGCCAGTATTCTGCATGACCAGATGGGACAGGGCCTTCAGAATGTCGACAGTAATGTCCGTATGATTCTTGGCAAGGCGAATGCTCTCTTCATAGGCACGCCTCAAATCCAGGTTCATCATTTGCTCCATGAGAGGTTTCCCTTTCGCGGTGATTCCCTCGTCGAAGAGAAGCTGGTTTTCTATTTCCGTAACCGTCGACCCTTCAATAGCGGTGGAATGGGTAATGATCGAGTACAGATAGAACTTCTCGTAGTCTATCTGGCAATCAATACCCAATTGCTTATATTGCTCAATCAAGGCTGTCAATTGATCTTTCATGGTTATAGCTATGGCATTATTATCTGCAAAGATATGTTTTTCTCCCTATTAATTCTAGTTTTCTTACTACTTTTTAGAAATTTTCTTACCCCTTTCCAATATCGGTATAAATGTCTGAATAACCACCCCTCGGCTCGTCTCAGACTTCCAAGCGACTTCCCAAAGTTTTTGGCCACAACCTAACTTGTTAAAGATAAACTACTTACAAGAATCAAAGTCCACCTTCAACGAGGAGGAGTATTAAGAGAAAGTTTCACTCTTAACATACAGATTTACAGCGAGATAAGCAAAATAATGTTTGTCTCGCTGTTGTTTTTGCATCATATTCGGTCGTATAAAGCGCTGGAAAACGCCTGATATCGCGTGCATTACAGATAAACTTGTCTATTTTTCATCCTGCGGATTCTTCCTCGTGAATATTGATTGCTGCCCGGATTTCTTTTCGTACATTTGTGAAACTAATATAGAGCCGAATGAAGGAGCTGACAATACACGACATAGAGACCATCATCCACCGCGATGAAAGCCGCATTTTGGAGGTCAAAAAGACCACCGGAGAGTTGGTTGCTGGGATGCAGTCCGGCTGCGCCTTCCTAAACACCGAGGGAGGCTGGCTCTTTTTCGGTATCCACCCCAAGTCGCTGAAGATTCTAGGTCAGGATGTGGCCGACCAGACACGTCAGGATATCGCCAAGGAAATGCGCAAGTTCTCACCTGCCATTGACCTCTACGCGCAATATGTCGATGTCCCCGAAAGGCCCAACCAGAAAGTCATTGCCATTTGGTTCCCGGCTCCGGCTGTTATGGCTGCACCGTACACATACGACAGCCGCCCCTACTATAAAGTCGAGAACACCACGTCGATCATGCCGCGTGAAATGTTCGATGAGCGCTCCTTGTATTAAACGTGAAAGTTCGTCATCCAGAACTGTGTAAATGCAGAGAAGATGGCCTTGGGAATCTTTGAAATAATGTTTATCTTTAATCGCAAGCCAGGAGTTTGCTTCCTGGCTACGCGCTCCAGTCAGCCCCTGACCGGGAGAAAACCTAGGAAGACGATCAAAGTCTGGGAATGACAGTGTAACAATTGTTTAAACTTCATACTATGTCTCGAATAACTGATTTCGTTACTGAGAAAATCAAGATGTGCTTGACATCTGATATGCGAAAACAACTATCCGGTAATTCACTACGAACGCATAAAGATATTGAGCGTTTTCAAAATAAGGTGGCTAAGTGCTTTGATACTAACGCAACCTTGGGTGAGAATATCGAAAAGCGATTATTCGATAATTCCAAAGATAAAGCTGACATTTGGATCAACAATCCAAATAATGAAGAATACGAACTGATTATTGAGATTGATGCAACGAGAGCAGATCAGGTGGCCAAGAAAATGTTGTCACGCTACTGTTATTCTGTGGGTCAAGAAAAGCCGCTTATCTACGTGGCCCTTCTCTATAATGGTACCTCGTCGATGAATTCGGAGGAATGCAAAAATATTTTCAAATGGGAGCAACAGTTTTACGCAAACTGGATGAAAGGAATATTCTAATTGGTTATATCATAGGAAAAGATGACGATGATGTCTTTGTCTTTTCGACTCCTGACACGTCGGTAATATACAATGATGATTCTGTATATAGGCGAGAAAGATATGTTCAGTTCCTCTATGAGGAGAATGTAAAATCAATTGATAATTATTTGATGCCTCTCAATAAAATCGAAACTCTGGAGAATGGGGAAAGAGATGACTTTATTCAGAAACTTAGTGTTTCTCCTAAAGATAGATTAGACCTCATTAGCGTTCGGTTCGGGAAGACAAAGAAGTTAACCAGGAATCAAAAGTCATATTGGAATAAGTACTTTAAATTCTTGGATTCAGAGAATAAAGATGCAACCTTAGAAAAAGAAAGATCTTTTTCTCGCTAACGGTTATCAGCAAGCAGACAAGTATGAGGAGTGAAACATGAAGAAGCCTCAACAGAAGTCATCCTCACGCACTTATACCTCACGGCAGGGGTCAGTTCAATTATTCACGATTCCCGCCATCACCCTGCGGTAGAAGCCTTCCTTTTCCTCTTTGGAGGGTTTGCAGAAGCCTTCCTTCTCCCGCTTCCATTCACAGGCCATCTCATCGATGGTTTTATTCCCTGAGATGCGGAAGATTTCGATGCCGTATCGGTAGCCAAATTCCTGGGGCTGGTGGGCCATGAACCCTAAGGCGAACTCAAGCAGCGACTTGTCATCAGAAAGGTCCAAAGCTTTCAGAGTTAAAGCGTTTGCCAGAGCCTCTTCCTTTTGGACATAGTAGGCATCGTTATAAGAGAATTGAACACTTTCCGTTGACATCAGTTCGTGCATGTACTCGTGCAGCAGAACGATGACGAGCGCTTTTGCAGGTTCACCTGCATAACTAGCCTTAATGTCATCCCAGTCAATATCGATGAACGGGATTCCTTCATGTTTTGGACGGTGTTGGCCGAGTGGCTTATATTTTACACGAATCGTTGTCGGATCGGGATAGGCGGATAATGTTTTCTCCTTTTCAGGAATGATTCCCAATTTGACCGCACCGGCAGCCAGAGGAATCTTGCATTCTAGGGCAATTCCTTGAAAAACCAGAACGGCTTTTTCCAAGTCGGCATCCTTCAACTGGGGATTATCCTGATTGAAATCCACATACAGATTCTTGTCTTCCGGTAATGGACGGAATTCGTAAAAAACTTTGTCAGCACGGTTCTCTTCTGAGATGGGGTCGATATAGTTACCGTCGCCGTCCTTGTTAAAATCTATTTCATTGAACACTCCCATTGCTTGATTGTTATTATCGGTTAAACTCATTGAATAGATGGTATTCGTCAGCATCGTTCAGGACAGTCCGCCGGCCGGGGTTGTGCCTGGAAAGGATCTCCTGACGGACCTGCTCGAAAGAGAGGGCGTCGTTTCTGACGAATGGGAGATTCTCCATCACCTCCAGCGCGGTGATCCTGACCAGTCTGAAAACCTCCATCCGATGCCTCGCGGGGACATAGGCAAGCAAAAACCAAGTATGGTTGACGAACTCAAGGAAATAGGGTTGGATCCGTGTAGTCATCTGGAAGATGCTCTCGGAAAAAAACTCCTCGTCTGGTAATCTGACTACAGAATCCGATTGGGAATTCATGTGAAGCGTGTCCAATTCCTCCTTCGTGTAGTCGCTTTCGTCCAGCGCATGGGCGATATCCACGGAGCGTTTCTGCTCGATGGCCTCCAGAAGTGGCGGGATATGTCGGTTGTTGAAATTCCAAGACGTAATTTTCACCCTTTCCTGCAGATCCTGGTTCTCCAGCAGTTTGACGCTGAGAGACAGCGCGCCGATCAGATCCTCCCGGCGGGGGTCGCTCTCCTCCACGACGATATAGTATCGGTAACCGTTCCTCCTGTCGCAGAGGATGGATAGGCCGAACAGTTCCTTGATCTCCTCGATATGGGAAAGGAAGGTCCGCCTCGGATAGTCCCGCTCTCCGAGGTCGTTGACCGGGGACTGGATCCATTTCCGACGGATATCCGCATAGGAGATGGAACCGGCACGGCTGACTGTCTCGATGAGCCAGATGTATCTTCGGAGCGGTTTGGCCATTATATGGAAGGTTTCTGCGAAAATAGAGAAATAATATCACTTGTGCAATAATCCTGCGCAAGTATGCTATACCTTTGCAAGCGGAAACCAATTCAATCATAGATGAAGTCAATGCAAAAAGCCCCCTTCCCGGGATGGGATCAACTCCTTGAGAGCGATGTTTTCGTTCCTGAGATATGCTCTTTCCTCAAAGAAACCCCGAATGCCAGGTACATGCCGGGAGCCTGGGTGTTGGTCAGCCGCCTGCTTCGCAGGGGCGACATCCGACGGGCAAAGCAGGAACTCACGGCTCTTCTCGACGGCCCTCTTGCAGATCAAGAATGTGCCGAACTCTATCAATCCTTGTCACGCTATTTTTGAATACATTATGAACAGCGAAAGAAAAGAATTTGACCTCTGGGCGGACCAGTCGTCCGCATGGTATCTCCTCCGCACGCACGGTCGTCAGGATCTTGTGGAAGACCTTCTCCAAAGTGGGTCGTGGAGGGAATTCTCCTATAGGAGGACACCCACTCCTCCTTTCCGGCTGTCGGCCTGGCGCTTCGATTTCGGTGTGGACCCGGCCCCGTTTCGGGATCTGATGGAGAAGGGCCGCATTGTCGCCCTCTTCTGCAAGGAGTCCTCGGGGGATCCACTGATCGCATCTCACCCGATTGCGGCTTATAAACAGGAAAACAGGAACAAGATCCGCTACGCCTGTCTTTATGTCCTGGATGAAGTGGCTCCCGGACGAATCTGGAGGGCGAAACGATGAGTGCACCATTCATCACTTGTATTGGCTGGTCGGCATAATTCTGTGTTCCCTCAATACGAGAGTAGAGTTGTACATTTGCTCTAAGGTTTTCCTGTATAAACGTAAAGCTCCACACTTTTGTCCTATTTAGGGACCAATTAAACACTAACAGCCATGTATGCAATTATTCATTACCGCGTTTCTGTTCATCGTAGTGATGGCAGGGTAAAGATGTCCTTATTCGAGAATGTCATATAGACAACAAATAATCAAAATGTTATGAGTAACACAACACGAAGATGCCGCATCTACGCTACCGTGGACGGCATACCTGTCCATTATGAGCAGGAAATGGATATGTTTGAAGCTTCACGGCTATTGAACAACAAGGAAAGGGCTACCCGGTTAGTACAGCTAAGATATCCAAGCGCTAAAAAGATTGAACATGCAACAGTCGTTTTCTGAAAAAGAGTTGAAAGACTTCTTGGCTAAAGCTCTGCCCAGGACATACTATTCCCGGCACAAGAACGCATTGTCTCTTGAAGAAGCGATTCAAGTTTTGACTGAAACCGCCGAAACAGCAGGCTGGGATATAGATGCTATCTTAAGGTCACACATGTCAGATGTCAAGAATGAAGATATCAGGCAACTTTTCCGCAGATTTCTCATTGCGAAAAAGTATAATGTCCGGCCATTTGACATGACTCAGCAAGGAACTCCGCCAGCAATTGTCTATGCTTCTGATGATTGCGTTCTCATTAATATGTGGAATCGCGTGACATCAACAAGGGTGCTTTCTCCTTCCGGTGAAATCCTCATCCCAGAGGGTAGTGTGATCTTTTTCCCGAATACGATATCCAATTTCGGCTTTGTTGTCATGGACGTTGCTACTCGAAAGATGGGTATGTACTCCAAGTCTGGCCAGGAGGTATTGCCCTGTGTTTTTGACAATGTTAGCAGGAAGGGGGAATTATCTTACGAGGGGGTTTCTTTCGATTTGCATGTGAATGATTTAGCGATACAGGCCCTTTCACGCATAAAAAAACGGGGCCGAGCCATTAAGTTCATCTATAGTGATGGTCAAGTTGCAGGCATAGCAATCAGTCATGAACAAGCGACTGCTGAAATCATTGCTCCGGGAGTAAAACGTATTATCGAGAATCCTGAACAGTCTGATGAAGGCAAGGTGAATTCGGCCTTTAGCAAACTCCGGGCAATTATTGACAAAACTCACCGGATTATTGATGCAGAGGAGACAAATGGGTAATACAAAAGAAGACTGGCCGCTCATGGAAGACGATCTGTTGCATGCTGCGAAGCGTTATGCTACAGGTGACGATACCCTTGACCAGAATAAAAGGGAAGCAAGACGCTGCCTGAGAAAGCTGCTGATGCATGGCAGTGCTGATGCGAAATGGGAAGCGTGGAAGATTATTGACAGCGGGGTTGTAGGGAATTGCCCGTTTTTCTTGTTATTTCGTTTCTGGGAGATGGCGATGATGGGCCGAGCGAACAGTTCAAGCCTGTTTTCTTATAGCTTTGGCTCCCATCTCATGGAATCCTATGCCGAGATCCTGATGAAATGGAGACTGGTGCTTTATGTCGGGGAGGTTCTGGCGATTGTTATCTTACTAATCCAATTGATTTTCTGATTATGGCACGGTCGAGAGATGCCTTTATGAAAGATCGCTTGCATTTGCGGGATCTGGTACAAGTGTGGGTGTTGTCCTTGCTGATTGGGCTTATTCTATTGGCGCTTATTATCTTACTTACTCCCTCTGCTACATTGAAAGATGGCATCGTCTATTCGCTATGCATGATCGGGATAGATGTCGTCTTGTTGGGGATTACTGCTTTGGGCGCACTTATCAAAAGATATTGATGTACTGGTGGTGTTTCAGTAATGCGTTTTTATGCTCAATCCGAGGTAGCGTTCCATCCAGTGTGTCTGGAGTAGGGTCTGCAATTTAAAGAACGTTCAAATGTATACATTTGAACGTGATGGAAATGGATGTTACTTATGACAAAGAAACAAGCGATACAACTCTTCGAAGAGAAGAAAGTCAGAACAGTCTGGGATGATATTAGTGAGAAGTGGTATTGCTCCATTGTCGATGTCGTTGCTGTCCTCACTGAAAGCCTGGATCCTGGAGCATACTGGCGTAAGTTAAAAGAACGTTTGAAGAAAGATTCCGACTCTCGAAGAAATCCATAACGCTAACGCCTCAGCTGCCGAGGATCTGTCAGGGATGGTATTATCCATCCCGCTTATTGCTCAGGCAGTAGCTTTCATTTTCTTTATATTTGCTTTGACCGAAGGCGGAAGCGATGAGGCGAAAAGCAAAAAGAGGAAGTACATCGCCCTGGCTGTTTCGATTGTCTCAGCCATTCTGATGGAGGTAGCGAAGAAACTAGCATAGAGGTTCATCGATAATCCCCCTGAATAGTTCCGCGGCATGGCCGGGCACCGGTCCGGTTGCGCCTTTCGGAAAAAAGCAGTAACTTGGAGCCATGAACATTCTTGCAGGACGAATGGTTGAAAAGGCGGACCCTTCCCAGGTCGAAGGATTGGCCCGCTTCTTCAAGACGGGTCCTGGGCAGTACGGAGAAGGAGACCGGTTCCTCGGCATTAAGGTTCCCGTCACAAGGAGCGTCGTCAGGGAGACCTGGCGCCTGACGGACTTCCGGATGCTGGAAGAGTGCCTTGAGAATGAATATCACGAAATCCGGCTCGCCGCGCTTCTGTCCCTGGTCCAGGTATATTCACACAGTGGCAAGTCTCCCCAGGCCAGGGAGCGCTGCATCAGCTTCTACCTCTCGCACACCGGGGGCATCAACAACTGGGACCTGGTGGACCTGTCCTGCTACCAGCTGCTCGGCGACTGGCTGCTGGACAAGGACAGGACCGTGCTGTACGACCTGGCAAGGAACGGCAAGACAATGTGGGAACAGCGCATCGGGATCGTCAGCACCATGGCATTCGTCCGCAAGGGGCAGTGCCGGGACACCTTCGAAATAGCCTCCCTGCTCCTTGACCATCCGCACGACCTGATCCATAAGGCCACCGGCTGGCTTCTGAGGGAAGCCGGGAAGCGGGACCCGGAAGGGCTGAAGGCTTTCCTGCAGGGGCACATCCGCACCATGTCACGGACCACGCTGCGCTACGCCATCGAAAAATTCCCAAAAACGGAAAGGGAACGCTATTTGCAATCGTAAAATGACTACATTTGCAAAAGACAACCAATTTGGAATCGCTATGAAAAAGTTGTTTTATCTGGCGGCAGTCGCCTGCATGGCACTGCTTGCATCCTGTGAAAAAGAAGGCGTGACCCACACCGGGGACGACACCGGCAACCTTTACGGGGTCTGGGCGTTGACCACCAAGACCGTGACTTCCCTCTCCTCCGACGGGACAAACTCGACGAAAGAGACCGACTACACCGAGAATCACTTCTACCTTGCACTGGGTGAATTCCCCTTCCCCCACGCACTCGTCAAGAAAGGGAGTTTCACGGACCTCGACCTCAAGGACGTCGATGTCGATGCCACCAGGTTCACTTACAACTCCCAGGAAAAGAAGATATCCTTCAGCAAGACACTGTGGCTGTCCGACGACCTGCTCAGCCGCAACATGATCCTTGGCGGGACCTTCGACGTGACCAAGCTCGGCAAGACCGAACTGGTCCTCACCCAGAAGGTCGGGACCGTCACCACGGTATATTCCTACAAGAAACAGAATTAGCCCGTTTCCGAATCCATTACTCATTCCGAAAATGAAGAGGCTTACCACCATCATTGCGGCCGTCCTGCTGACGGCCGCTTTGCTTCCGGCACAGACAAAGGTGATGGCCCACAGGGGCTACTACGCACACCCGGGATCGTTCGAGAACACCCTGACCAGCCTGAAGGGAGCGCAGGAAATCGGAGTCGAAGGAGTCGAACTGGACGTGCACCTGACCACCGACGACTCCCTCGTCATCCTCCACGGCCCCAGGATCGCCGGGTCGACCTACCCAAATGTCCAGGAACTTGACTACAAGACCGTCAAGTCGTGTGTGCTGCCCAACGGAGACCGTGTCCCGTCCCTGCGCGAGTACTTCGCCCAGGCGAAAAAGACCCCCGGCCTGATGCTGTTCCTGGAACTCAAGGCACACCCTTCTCCGGAGCGGGAAACCCTCCTTGCCGAGAAAGTCATCGAGCTGTGCGACATGATGGACATGTACGACCAGCTGACTTTCATCTCGTTCAGCGAACACCTGTGCGACGAGATAGTACGCCTGAGGAAAGGCTCCCCGGTGCTGCCGATTTCCAGCAGCAAAACGTTCTCCACCCAGGAACTGCTGGACAGGGGCTTCGCCGGAGTCTCCTACAACATGGCCGCCGTGATGAACAAGACCCATCTGCTGGACGAGGCCCACGAGGCAGGACTCCAGACGGTGCTCTGGCCGGTCAACAGCTACGACCTGGCCGACTTCGCGATGAGGCATCATGTCACTTACGTCAGTTCGGACCAGCCCCAGGCCATGAAGAACCTCATGAGCGCCGTCAGGGAGCTCGAGTGGAAGCAGACCAAGAAACTGATAGCCTTCGACCTGGACGGCACGCTGACCCAGCACAAGCAGCCCCTGGGCGCGGAGAACAGGGCCGTGCTCGACACCCTGGCCGCCCGCTACGAGATCATCATGGCAGGCGCAGGCGGCTGCAGGAGGATATTCAACCAGATGGGCGGCTACCCTATCACAATCATCGGCAACTACGGGATGGAGGAGAGCCGCATGGTGGACGGGCAGTTCACCATCGTGCGCGAAGACAAGGCGCCCGCGGACCGGAAGTTCTTCGAGAAGGAATGCTCCCGGCTGAGGAAGGAATATGGCTACACTTCCTTCAAGGGCGAGTCTCTCGAGTACCATGGTTCCGGGATGGTCACCTTCGGCCTCCTCGGGACGAAAGCTGATCCGGAAGAAAAACTCGCATTCGATCCGGACAAGACCAGAAGGCGCAAGATGTACCCGGAGGTCAAGGAGACCTTCAAGGACTACTCCGTGTTCATAGGAGGTACCACTTCGTTCGACATAACCCCGAAACAGTACAACAAGTACGACGCGGTGATGCGTTACGCAGCCGAGAAGGGATATTCAAAGGACCAGATCCTTTTCGTCGGCGACGACTTCGCCGACGGGGGCAACGACAGCCAGGTCCGCCTGGGCGGCATGGACTACATCCGGATCGACGACTACACCCGTCTCAGGGAGAAACTCCAGTTCCTGTTCTGACGGGGGCCGAGTCCTTCGGAGCGCTCGCGGTGCCGGCAGGCAAGGACCGGGGACTTCGTCGGCATCCGTTACCAGGGCCGACAGGCAAGGACCGGGGCGGCATTAAGACCGGGCAGCCCTGCGGCGTCAGTCCTGCCTCACATGGACGTCGAGCTGCGGGAACGGGAACTGGATGCCATGCCTGGGAAGTTCCTTGTAGATGGTCTCGTTGAGCCAGGTCTGCATCCACTTGTAGTGGGCTGAATCGATCCAGACCCGGATCTCTATCTGTATCCCGTTATCGCCAAGATAGTTGACATACACCCTGGGCTCCGCGGCCCCGGGTGTTTTCTCATCCAGTATGGCAGGCTGCTGCTTCACCAGGTCCAGAAGGAGCGAGCGGACAAGGTCGAGGTCCGAACCATAGGCGACGCTGAACCTTACCGAAAGCCTGTAGGGGTTGCGTTTGCTGTAGTTGTCGATGTTGCCGTTCGCCAGGGCGCCGTTGGGAATCGTGATCTCGCGGTTGTCTGTAGTGACCAGCTTGGTGTGGACTATGCTGATCTCCGAGATCCATCCGAAGTACCCCTGGGCCTCAACGTAGTCCCCCACCTTGAAAGGCTTGAAAGCCAGGATGATCAATCCGCCTGCGAAATTCTGGACGGTTCCGCTCATGGCCATGCCGATGGCCATACCTCCAGCAGCCAGCAGGGCGGCGATCGAAGTGGTGTTGATCCCGAGGGTTCCGACCATCGCGAGGATAAGGACGACCCACAGCAGAGCGGTCACGAAACTGAGGATGAACGAAGAGAGGGTCGAGTCGGTACCCTTCTTCTCGAAAGCTTTGGTGATGATGCCCTTGGTCTTCCGGATCAGCCAGGCCCCGACTATATAGATTACTATGGCAAGGACGATCTTGAGACCGAACTTGACAACTGCGGAAGCCGTGCCCTCGAGGAGCTCGTTTGCAGGAGTCGTCTTGATTGTTTCAACCAGTTGTGCACCCTTGGCGACGACGGTGTCTGCCGAAAAGGATTCCGCGGAAGGGGCGGACTGAAGGATCTGGAACATATTCGATAGGATTACATGATGACGGAAGGGGCACAATCCCCCCTCCTCGGGATACAAAGATAAGATTTTTACGATTACGTTCCACCACCTCCGTCATGGAAATGGGCCGGAAGGTGGCCTGAAGGCCCGGATACCGGTGCTTCCTACCGGTTTGCCGCCGGAAGGTCGAACATCCTGCCGTACATCACATCGGTCGAGGGCAGCAGGTCCATGTCCAGGCCGCTCTTCGGGAAGAAGGTGAACTCCCCGAACCAGATCCTGCCCGCGACGCTGTAAAGGTCCACCCGGACGAACGGGATCCCGGCAGACAGGCGCGCGGCAAGGTCGAACATCTCGTCCAGGTTGGCGGGACGCGGCAAGGTGAAGCCTTCGGGGGCTGCGGCGCTCCACTCATTGATACGCAAAAGGTTCCACTGCCTGTCGAAGAAATAGTACTTGACCTCCCCTATCCCGCGGTCAACGCAGACCATGACGCTGTGCGGCTTCCCGCCGAAACACATGAACTTGTAGTCGGGGATCCCATGGAGGTCCGTTTCCGGTCCTTCGGACAGGTACTGTTCCACGATTATCCGGTGCGGTACATCCTTGTAGGTCCACTCGGACTTGTGCCGGGAATAATCCAGCCTCAGCCTCTTCGAAAGGAAGCGCGCGGCCTCCTCCTTGTCGAAGGAGGACTTGTCCCTGCAGATCCTGACCCCGCCGCTGTCATGGGTGCATTTTATGACGAAACGGTCAGGGAGGGTCTCCCAGCGGATATCCTCCGCCCTGTCATAGACGGCGATGGTGGGAATCGTGTAGCCCGGCCCGAGGATGGAGTCGACATATTCCTTGACGGCATACTTGTCCGCCATGGTCGTGTAGAGAGGGTTCCTGTAATGAAGCTTGAGCCACTGCTGTTTCTCCGAGAACAGCTCGGGATGGCTGATCCTCCCCCACTTTCCCATCTTGCGGCGGAACCTGAGGCGTACTTTAAGTTCTTCAAGGATATGCATTTCTTATGGTTTCAAAGCTGCCCGGAGACGGCCGTGCCGGCTGGACGCCGAGGACATCCCCAAGGCCTGGTTTGGCTATAGTGTTGCGATGGTCAGCATGACCGTAAATGTCATCAGGGTCACAAAGATAAGAAATAAGGCGCCGAAATCAAATCCCCGGCCCTCATTTCCCTGAAGGGATCATTCCCGGAAGTTGCAGCCGCATCCCGGAAGGCCGCACGCTCCGGGGAACCGGCCGCCCCGGATGCAAAGAGACCGACACTCTCGCAGCGCCGGTCTCTTTTGCTTAATACAAACCTAATAATGAATAAACGTGTGATTCTGAAAGTTTTTCCGTCTTCGTTCCAGGTAGAACGATAAAATCCTAATATAACCAATTAACTCTGTTGCCCGTTATATAGCATTTTCCGTTCCAAACTTTCAGACTTTTGCAAAAAAATAAAAAAAAAATCTCAAAAAAGAGCAAAAAACCCATTCCGGACCGTCAGGACGGGCATGGAAATTTCCCATGGAGCAGCCCCCCGGGACTTATTGCCGCCGTCCCGGAAGCGCTATTTCTTCCCGTCCTCCCGGAACAGCTTGCACCGGCGGACCTTGACCTCCTTTCCGGCTCTGACGCCGAAGCCGTAGTCGCCGTCGGCGGGGACCCTGACCTGAAGGAGGACCGACTCCCAGTCGTTCCCTCCTACAGAGAACTCCTTCCCACCTACGTCCGTGCCCTCCAGGATATCGCTGGCGAACAGCCTGCCGTCACCGCACACCTCCGCGAAGAAGACGTAGGTCCCCTTCTTGAGATAGAGGCCTTGCCAGACCGAGCCGCCCGCGGCGGCAGTGGCGAACCCGACTTCGGCCCCGGCATTGCCTTCCATCGTCCAGTAGGCGCTACGGTGGAGGAAGTTCTCGTTGAGGAAAGCGTCCGTACCGTGGAGGCCGCAGTCGGTGACGAAGGTGGCCGGCTTTACGCTCAGGAGCTCACACTTGCTCAGATACTCGTTCCCGAGGATCCGGAAGTTCTTGACGGGGGCATAATCGTTCTCCTCCATGTTGTCGAAAGGCTTGCCGTCGAAGGGATTGTCGCACCATGTACCGACGGAATGCCCGCCTGCCAGGACGCAGTCGTAGACCTGGATGCTGTCCAGTTCCTGCTTCCACTGCTCAGGGTTGGTACTTCCCCAGGGAATGAGGGCGATCGCCTTCCCCGCTCCTTTCTTGGAGGAATTGATGTAGCTGTGCTCGACTTTTATGTCGCGGACGGAATGGTCCGCCTCGTCATCGTCATGGCGCCATGGGCTGATCTTCCCGCGCGGATCCTTGTAAGATGAGCTCAGAACGATCCCGTCGTCGTTCGAATCGAAGAAAACCCTCTCGACGCGGACATGCCGGCAGCCCTGCCCGAAGGAGAAGCCATCGCCGCTGACGCACTGCACGTCGTAGAGTTTCACGTTGCCGATGAACATGAACTCGTTGCCATGGAAGTTGGTGTGGTAGTTGTTGGAACGCACCTCGTCGATGTCGGTGAACTCGATCCATGAACTGTTGGAAATGCCCACCGGGCAGATGTGTATCCTGTCAGAGCAGTATTTCGCATAGTGGGACCAGTCCGGATTGGATGAATACGGATCCGCCATCCTGATCTTTCCCGGACCTGTGATCTTCACATGGGAGACATCGTTTCCCTGGATGAGCGGATAGTTGATGAACAGGCAGTGGGTCCACGGGCAGCCAGGGATGTCGAAATCATGGCCATAGGCAGGCACGTAGCCGTAGTCGCGCAGGTCGTAGGACTGCCACAGGACGGCGCCCTTCTCGATGTGAAGGTCCACATTGCTGCGCAGGATGATGTTGGTAGCCACGTAGCGGGTCCCGTATTCGGAGCCGTCGGCGGGGAAGACCACCTGGCCGCCTCCGGCGCGGGAGCAGGCGTCTATCGCCTTCTGTATGGCCTTGGTGTCATCGGTGAAGCCGTCCCCCCTTGCGCCGTAGCGGGTGACGGGGAACTGCCTGTCGGGAAGGGTGAATGAATATGGGTTCTCCGTGAAATCGCGCCAGTTCTCGATGAAGAAGGGGTCCCCGACCCACTTGCAGTTCCCTTCCGAATCCTTCACTACGGCCAGGAAACGGGAGCTCAGATGAGTCATCCTGCCTCCAAGGCGGGAATTGGCTATCTCCTGGATGTCGAATGTTTCCGTAGCCGGGGCCTCGTACAGCAGATTAAGCTTGCCGATCGGGGCCCCGTCCTTCATGAACGGATATTCATAGACTGCGAGCAGCGGGTAGTCCTTGATGAAGGACGGATCGATCGTGCCGCGTATCCTCAGGCGGCTTGCATCTGCGGTGCATGAAAGTATCTCCCCGGCACGCTCGAAGATACGGTGCTCGAGTTCGAAACGGACCTGGCCGATGATCCATTTCCCTCCCTTGCCGTCCAGGGGCTCAAGCGAGAGGGTGGCAAGGTTGCCTTTGCACTCCGGACTGTCCGAGATGTTGAAATAACAGGCCTTCGCGCCGGAATGAGGCTCGATGTCGAAGTCCTTGGAGCCCTCCCCGCCCTGGATCGTTTTCCATGACAGGCGGACCTTCGAGACATCACTCTTGTTCTCAAGGACCATGAACACGGTGTTCCTCTGCTCAAGGTCGCTCCCGAGCGGCGGGTTGTACATCATGTTGCGGCTGCCGGAAAGGTCGGGGAAACGGAGGACGGAGCCACGGGCGAACTTGCAGACCAGGGCATCGTCGTCCCAGGAAACCTTCCCTCCCCTGCAAGTGAAACCATCCACGGAAGCCGGGGTCATGAAGTTGAGGTCCAAGGGCTTTCCGAAACACAGCCCGTCCAGGATGAAATAACGCCCGCCTTCCCACGGGGAGTCGGTGGGGCTCATCAATCCGATTTCGATCCCGGTGACCTTGCCGAGGAACTTGCAGCCGGAGACATCGAATATCACCGTCCTCCACAGGGTAGGGATGATCTGCGCCATGCAGTCGAAGGACTTCCGCCCGGAAAGCAGGCGGAGCCTCACCCACTGGTCCACCGCGGGACCTTCCTGGGTCAATATGCCGAACTCGACGGCCGTGTACCGCGAGAGGTTGCGCGGTTTGTCGAAGGTCTTGGAGACAGTCCTCCACTCACTGGCAGGAAGGCCGGAGGCAGGCTTGACGATCATCGCGCCCTTGCCCTCGTGCGGGCTTCCCCACAGTTCAGAGACATCGCTGAGGGCGATCTCGACTGATGGCCCGGATGTGAAACCGTCCAGGGAAGCATCGTTGAAACCTCCCACCATGAACTTTTCCTTAAGGGATATGCGGTTGCTCACGTCGTGTAATGGAGCCTGCGCCGAAGATGCGACACAGGAAAGTATGGCCAGGGCCTGGAAGAAGAATAACTTTAGCTGGAAACGATCCATGGCGGAATGATTGTTTTGGAGTGAACGGGAAAAACTCAAAACGGCCGGAGAGGAGGCTGTAGGGCTACTTGCCGCCTCCTTCCAGGCACTCGTCCATCAAGGCGTCGATCTCTGCGCGGTCGATGCCCTGGCCGATGAAGACGATCTTGACCATCCTGTCGCCATAGTCGGGGTCCCAGTCGCGCCGCAGGTTCTTGTCCCTGCGCATCATCTCCTGGAGCTGGTCCTCGGGCATCGTGGCGAACCAGAGTCCGGCGTCCTTGATGGACTTCTGGCTTCCGCTCTGCTCGAACAGGTAGCACTTGTCCAATTCATCGGCGAAATAGCATATTCCCTTGGCCCTTATGATGTTGGAAGGCCACTTGCGGGAAACCATGTAGTCGAAGCGGGAGATGTCGAGCGGAGGACGGCGGTAATAGACGTAGGTCGAGATGTTGTACTCGAGGGCTTCGCCCGACTCCTCGTTGGCGAACTCTTCCTCGTCACCGTCTCCTTCAAGGGCGCTGATCCACGCCGCGCTGAGGGCGACCTTGTCGAAATCGAAAAGGCCGGTCCCGACTATCTTCCCCAGGTCCACGTCACCGTAGTCGCACTCGTAGACCTGCACCTTCGGGTTCAAGGCCTTGATGATGCCGCGGATCCTGCCGCGGTCTTCGGCACTCACCTCCGAGGCCTTGTTGAGAAGGACTATGTTGCAGAATTCAACCTGTTGGATGACAAGTGTTTCCAAATCATCCTCCTCAAGGCCGGGCTTCTTCAGGGCATCCCCGCAGTCGAACTCTTCCTTCATGCGCAGGGCATCCACGACGGTGACGATCGCGTCCAGCTTCGGGACGTTCGTCACTGCGGAGGGAGGCACTATCTGAGTGAAGGAAGTGATGGTCCGGGCGATCGGGGCCGGCTCGCAGATCCCGCTCGCTTCGATGACGATGTAGTCGAAGCGGTCCATGTGGCAAAGGTCGTTGAGCTGGTTGACCAGGTCCATCTTGAGGGTGCAGCAGATGCATCCGTTCTGGAGAGGCACGAGGCTGTCGTCGGTCTGCCCTACGACTCCCCCTTTCTGGATCAGGTCGGCATCTATGTTCACTTCACCTATGTCATTGACTATCACGGCGAATCTGATGCCTTTCCTATTGGACAGTATCCTGTTCAGCAAAGTAGTCTTGCCGCTTCCGAGGTATCCCGTCAGGAGCAGCACCGGTATCTCCCTGTAACTGGTAGTTATTGTCATAGCCACAAATTTAGCAAATTTCGGCGGATTCCCTTCGGGAAGGAAGTTGTTCAAATGAATAATATTTCCTACATTTGCATTCAGCAGGAATAATATGCCCCTATGCTGGAGAACATCAAGACGGACATAGAAAGACTCATCGCCTTGTACGAGAAGGAAAGGTCGGAGCGCATGGCTCTCCAGACCCGCCTTGATCAGTGCCTGGCGGAGAACGAATCCTGCAGGAAACAGATCGTGGAGTTGGAACAGGAGGTGGACAGCCTCCATCTGACTGAAGCTTTCGGCGCTTTCGGAGACAACAAGGCGGCGAAGGAGAAGATCGACAAGCTTGTCAAGGAGATCGACAGATGCATCTCCCTGCTCGAGAACTAAGGATGGACCAGAGTATTACATTAAAGATAGCAGGCATTGAATATGCGCTGAAGGCATCTACTCCCGAAATGGAGCAGATGATGAGGCTGGCGGCGGAGGCGATAAACCAGAAGCTGACGGTCTATGATGCGAAATACCCTAACAAGTCTCTCTCGGACAAGCTTTCGTTCGTCGCCCTGAACGAGGCGATAGCGAGGATTTCCTACCAGAGGAAACTCGCCGGCGCCTCCGAGGAGGCCAGGAAGCTTCAGGACGATGTGGAGTCCTACCTTAAGAATATTGAAAAGAACGGCCGTTAGTCCCACGTGCTCAAATCAACAAGTTCTACGGAACCGAGTTCTCTCAGGACGGCAAGGACAGGCCAAGGTTACCCTCGGGGATCGTACCTCGGTACGACGGTGGATTTCCGAACCGGACCGGATCTCAAATCTTATTCATTAAGATTTCTGACAAGCGGCTAACGGCTTTTTTTTCAATATCCTGCGACGACCGGACGGCGTTTCCGAAAAGCCGGCGGCCGTTTTTTCGTTGCCGCTGCAAGGCCTGGCTGAGGCAGGAAGGATAGGTGAATGAAACGTATTTAACACACATAAACGATGTCAACAACTATTGCGATACTGATCGGAGTGCTGATCGGTGCGGCGATGGCACTCGCCGCATACATAATCGTCCAAAGAATAGTTCTCAAGGGACGGAAGGATGAAATCATAGCCAAGGCCGAGATCGAAGCCGAAGGGATCAAGAACGAGAAGATCCACCAGGCCAAGGAGAAGTTCCTGCAGCTCAAGAGCGAGCATGAGCAGTACATCAACGAGAAGAACAACGCCATCCGCGAATCCGAGAACAGGATCAGGCAGAAGGAGAACAACCTCAACCAGCAGAACGCCGAACTGCAGAAGAAACTCCGCGATGCGGACAACGCCAGGAACAGCCTCAACGCCCAGAGGGAAGCCCTCGAGAAGAAGGCCGAGGAATACGAGAGGCTCAGTTCGCAGGCCAACAAGCAGCTGGAGACCATTGCCGGGATGAGCGCCCGCGAAGCCAAGGAAGTGCTCATGGAGAACATGAAGGCCGAAGCCCGTACGGAAGCCCAGGCCTACATCAACGACACCATGGACGAAGCCAGGCTCAACGCATCCAAGGAAGCCAAGAGGATAGTGATCAACACCATCCAGAGGACTGCAACCGAGACCGCCATCGAGAATGCCGTCACCACCTTCCCGATCGAGAACGACGAGATCAAGGGACGCATCATCGGACGTGAAGGCCGCAACATCAGGGCCCTTGAGGCGGCGACCGGAGTGGAGATCGTCGTGGACGACACCCCCGACGCCATCCTCCTGTCCGCCTTCGACCCGGTCCGCAGGGAAGTGGCCAGGCTTGCCCTCCACCAGCTGGTGGTAGACGGAAGGATCCATCCGGCACGCATCGAAGAGGTCGTGGCGAAGGTCCAGAAGCAGCTGGACGAAGAGATCCTCGAGACCGGAAAGCGTACTTGCATAGACCTGGGCATCCACGGCCTCAACATCGAGCTGGTCAAGATGATAGGAAGGATGAAATACCGCTCCTCCTACGGTCAGAACCTGCTCCAGCACTCCCGTGAAGTCGCCAACATCTGCGCCACCATGGCCTCCGAACTCGGACTGAATCCGAAGATCGCCAAGAGGGCCGGACTCCTCCACGACATCGGGAAGGTCTCGGAAGACGAACCTGAACTGCCGCATGCAATCCTCGGAATGAAGCTGGCCGAGCAGTACAAGGAGAAGCCTGAAGTCTGCAACGCCATCGGAGCCCACCACGAAGAGATCGAGATGACCTCCGTCATCTCTCCGATAGTGATGATCGGCGACGCCATCTCAGGAGCACGTCCGGGAGCGCGCCGCGAGGTGATCGAGTCCTACATCAAGAGGCTCAAGGGGATGGAAGACCTTGCAGCTTCCTACCCTGGAGTGACGAAGAGCTACGCCATCCAGGCCGGACGCGAACTCAGGGTCATCGTCGGTGCCGACGAGGTCAGCGACGACCAGGCCGCAAGGCTTTCGGCCGACATCGCTCAGAAGATCCAGGAAGAGATGACCTATCCCGGACAGGTGAAGATCACCGTGATCAGGGAAACCAGGTCCGTCGCATACGCAAAGTAATACATTACCGTCATGAGGACAACTAGGACCGCTCTGGCATTCCTGGCCGCGCTACTTTTCAGCGTGGCCTTGCCTGCTCAGGCACCGGAGGCTACCGCCTCCTGGAAAGTGACCGCTAACGCGGTATCGGACAACGAATACGAGCTCCTGTTCACGGCCAGCATCGTGGACGGCTGGCACATCTACACGACCGCGCACCAGTTCAACCCCACCGAGGTGGTTTTCGACTCCCCCGCCGGGTACGAGCCGCAAGGCAGCCTGGAGCAGGTCACCGAGCCTGTCATGTTCGAAGGGCAGGAAGTCTTCTTCGGGTCCGCCCAGTTCCGGTGGAGGGTGCTGCTCACCCAGCCGGAAGCAACCGTGAAGGGAGAGATAACATGGAGCGGCTGCAACGACCAGTTCTGCGCAGCCCCGGAGAGCAAGGAGTTCTCGGTCACGCTGGAGTCACCTGCCGACGCGGCGGCTTCGGAAGGCCACAGCACGGAGATTTCCGACCCTGAGGCAGGGACGGGCGGAGGGAAGGGCCTTTGGGGGCTCATCCTTGAGGCCATCCTCTGGGGATTCGCAATGCTTCTGACTCCTTGCGTGTTCCCGATGGTCCCGATGACCATCTCATTCTTCATGAAGCAGTCCGAGACCCCTGCGCAGGGCCGCCTCAAGGCTTTCATCTACGGTCTGTTCATCGTACTCCTCTACACCCTCCCCATCTGCGCGATCATAGGGATCACCCTGCTGGTAGGGGGCAACTCCGTGACGGCGGACATCTTCAACTGGCTTGCGACGCACTGGCTGCCCAACCTGCTGTTCTTCATCATATTCATGGTGTTCGCAGCATCTTTCTTCGGCGCATTCGAGATAGAGCTGCCTTCGAGCCTTACGAACAAGAGTGACGCCAAGTCAGGCGGAAAGGGACTCGGCGGGATATTCTTCATGGCCCTTACCCTGGTGCTGGTGTCGTTCTCCTGCACCGGCCCCATAGTGGGGACGGTCCTGATCAAGTCGACCCAGGGCGAATTCTGGACCCCGATGGTCACGATGCTGGCATTCTCGGTCGCATTCGCGCTTCCGTTCACGGTCCTGGCTATGTTCCCGTCGCTCCTGAAGAAAATAAAGGGGAAGAGCGGGGGCTGGCTCAACAGCGTCAAGGTGGTCCTTGGCTTCATAGAGGTCGCACTCGGCTTCAAGTTCCTCAGCGTGGCCGACCAGACCTACCACTGGGGCCTTCTCGACAGGGAGGTCTACCTGGCGATCTGGATCGTGGTGTTCTCCCTGATGGGATTCTACCTCCTTGGCAAGCTGAGGTTCAGGAACGACGACCCGCTTGAAAAGATCTCGGTCACAAGGCTGGCCCTTGCGATCGCGACGTTCTCCTTCGTCGTCTACATGGTCCCGGGCATGTGGGGGGCTCCCCTCAAGGCACTCTCCGGCTACCTGCCTCCGATGGAGACACAGGACTTCGTGGTCTGGAACCAGGCCGGAGGCCAGACAGGAGCCATGACTGCGGCTCCTTCCGGAGCGGCAGCCGCCTCGGACTACTCGTCCAGGTACGACCTCAAGCTTCCGATGGGATTCTCAGGCTATTTCACCCTCGAAGAAGGCATCAAGGCGGCGAAGGAACAGGGCAAGCCCATATTCGTGGACATCACGGGGCATGGCTGCGTCAACTGCCGGGAGATGGAGCAGCGCGTCTGGACGGACCCTAAGGTGCAGGAAATCCTGAAGGATGAATATGTGATCGTGGCCCTGTACACAGACGACAAGTCCAAACTGCGCGAAGAAGACTGGGTCACCACCGAAAACGGGAAGGTCCTCAAGGAACTCGGCCGGGCCAATTCCTACCTGGTACGCAACCGCTTCGGGGTGAACGCACAGCCGAACTACATAATCCTGTCCCCCGAGGGAGAACAGCTTACCGCTCCGCGGGGCTACAACCTGTCAGTCGACGGATTCGTCGGCTTCCTTGAAGGCGGGCTGGAAAAGTTCCGGGGGCAACTGCAAGGAAACTAACTGTTTACGATATGGGTAAAAGATTCAGATCCGCCATCCTCCCAGTGATGTCCGGCTTCTTCATCATGGGCTTCGTGGACATCGTAGGAGTAGCCACAAGCTACGTCAAGGCCGATTTCACCGGGATGAACGACAAGGTCGCAGGACTCATCTCGCTGTCCTGCTTCCTGTGGTTCCTCATCCTCTCCATCCCGACGGGGATGCTCATGAACCGCATCGGAAGGAAGAAGACCGTCCTGCTCAGCTTCCTCGTCACGGCGCTGGCGATGCTGGTGCCGCTGGTCAACTACAGCTTCCCCTCCGTCCTGGTCGCATTCGCCTTGCTGGGAATAGGCAACACGATCCTCCAAGTCGCCCAGAACCCTCTGGTAACCAACGTAGTGTCCCCCGACAAACTGACCGGGACACTCACCCTCGGACAGTTCGTCAAGGCAGTCAGTTCCTTCCTGGGACCGATCCTGGCAGCGGCCGTGGCCGGGAGCGCACTCGGCTGGAAGATGGTCTTCCCCGTCTATGCCGCCGTGACCATCCTTTTCATGCTCTGGCTCGCCTTTGCCCCCGTTAAGGAAGAAACCGTCGAGAAATCCGGAATCACTTTCGGAAGGACTTTCTCCCTGCTCAAGGACAAGTACATAGTCCTGTTTTTCATCGGCATACTGGTCCTCGTCGGAGTGGATGTAGGGATGGGAGTGACCTTCCCGAAACTTCTCCAGGAAAGATGCGGCCTGCCTCTGGAAAAGGCCGGGATGGGCAACAGCGTCTATTTCCTTGCCAGGACCGTAGGAGCCTTTCTCGGAGGCCTCATACTGATGAAATATCCGACACCCAGGTTCTTTGCGGCCAGTGTATTCCTTGCCCTGGCCAGCCTCGTCGGCCTGGTCTTCTCGCACAGCCTGGCGGCCATCCTGGTGTTCGTCGCGCTGTTCGGTCTCGGCTACTCCAACCTGTTCGCCATCATATTCTCAGTCTCCATGCAACGGGTCCCGGAGAAGACCAACGAAGTGTCTGCCCTCCTGATCGTAGGAGTCTGCGGAGGTGCGGTCATCCCGCCCGTCCTCGGAGTGGTCACCGACTCCCTGGGCTCCCAGGTCTGGGCCGTGGCGGCGCTGGCCCTGGTGTGGGTCTACCTTGTTTTCCTGATCCGCCACATCCGCAAACTTGCATAAAACCATGGACATGGACACAAAGACCCTGGTCGGCCTCGACATCGGAGGCACCAAATGCGCCGTGACGCTCGGACGCTACGGTACTGACGGGATAAAGATACTGGACAAGCTGTCGTTCCCCACCACGGACGTCGGCGGGACCATTGAAGGCCTGAAGGACGGAGTCCGCAAGGTACTCGGTAGGAATTCACTGGCCCGGGAAGACGTGTCTGCGATCGGAATCAGCTGCGGAGGCCCCCTCGACAGCAGGACCGGTGTCATCATGAGTCCGCCGAACCTTCCCGGCTGGGACAACATCCCCATAACCAAGATAATGGAGGATGAATTCGGGGTCAAGGCAGCCGTCCACAACGACGCCAATGCCTGTGCCCTTGCAGAATGGAAGTTCGGCGCCGGGAGAGGGACCAGGAACATGGTCTTCATGACTTTCGGGACCGGACTGGGAGCAGGGCTCATCATAGACGGCAAACTCTACGCCGGGACCAACGACAACGCCGGTGAACTCGGGCATGTGCGCCTGGACGCGTTCGGTCCAGTCGGTTACGGCAAGGCAGGCTCGTTCGAAGGTTTCTGCAGCGGTAGCGGAATCGCCCAGCTGGCCGCATCGATGGTCAAGGAGAGGCTCCAGATGGGCGGCAAGGTGGACTGGTGCCCCGACGGCGACCTGGGCGCAATCACGGCCAGGACTGTCGCCGAGGCTGCTCGGAACGGAGACGCCCTCGCGAAGGAAGTCTATTCGGTAAGCGCAAGGTACCTCGGGAAAGGCCTTTCCATCATCATCGACATCCTCAATCCTGAACTCGTGGTCATAGGAAGCATCTACGCCAGGAACGAGGACTTGTTCAAGCCCCTGGCAGAGGAAATCATCGCAAAGGAAGCACTGCCGCTCGCCAGCAAGGTGTGCCGCATCGTGCCGGCCGCGCTCGGAGAATCCATAGGAGACTATGCAGCCCTGTCGGTTGCAGCTGACATTTAAACCAATGAATATGCTCTCAAGCCTGATCGTACAGAACCTGGAAGAAGCCAGGCAGGAACTGGAATCCTTCATCGCGGACCCGAAGACGGTCCCCGCTATAGAAAAGATGGCATCGATGATGGCCGAATCACTCCGCAATGGCGGGAAAATCATCAGCTGCGGCAACGGGGGCTCCCTGTGCGACGCCACCCATTTCGCGGAAGAGCTGACCGGCAGGTTCCACAACGACAGGAGACCCTGGCCGGCAATGTCCGTGAACGATTCCGCCTACCTTACCTGCACCGGGAACGATTTCTCGTTCGAGGACATCTTCGGCAGATGGGTTGAAGCGTTCGGCAAGGAAGGAGACGTGCTGCTTGCCATCAGCACGAGCGGCAGCTCCAGGAACATAATGAAAGCGGTCGAAGCGGCAAAGGCAAAAGGGATGAAGGTCGCGGTACTGACTTCGGTGAAGGGAGAACAGCTGATACGTCTCTCCGATGCGGCGGTCGCCGCCCCTGCCAGCCGGTTCTCCGACAGGATCCAGGAAATACACATAAAAGTCATCCACATCCTGATAGACGCCATCGAGCATATCCTTGAAGGATAAAACACTGTCCCATCAAGCAACATCTACTACGATGAGAAAAGCCATGACACTTATCCTCCTGCTTGCAGCCGCGGCATCGCTCTGCGCGCAGGAAAAGCCCTCAAAGGCAGGGTACTTCCAGGCACTCCGGGAAGTGCGGGAAACCTACAGGATCTACGAAGGCGCGGCACCCGGTTCCGAGGATGCCCGCTACCCTGAAATCATCACCCGGAACGATGCCGGGCAACCCGTCATCTACAACGTGAGCATCCCCACCATCACGGTCTTCAGGCCGGAAGCTTCCATCAACACTGGAGCAGCGGTGATCATCGCTCCGGGCGGAGGGAACATGTTCCTGACATGGCAGAGCGAGGGAGTCAACGTCGCAGAATGGTTCGCCCGCCATGGCATCACCGGCATCATCCTCAAGTACAGGACCAACTATGTCGGGAAAGACGAGCAGGAGATAGCGGAGAACCTCAAGCCGTTCTTCGCGGGACTGTCAGGCTTCGCCGGAAGGCAGAAAAAGGAAGAAGGAGATGGTCCCCTGAAGCCTACACTCCAGGGAGACGACGGCAGGCAGGCGGTAAGGTTCGTGCGAGCGCATGCGGAAGAGCTGGGGATCGATCCCCACAGGATCGCCCTTCTCGGTTTCTCCGCCGGAGCCATGCTCACCTGCAACGTGATGTACATCAATGACGACGATTGCCGGCCCGACCTGGCCGCACCTGTCTATGGCATCTCGGGAAGCGGACTCCCCTCCAATCCTGTTCCGACATTCATCTGCGGACCGGAATTCGACCTCTTCCCTCCCGAAAGCCTTTTCGGGCTGTACAAGTCCTTCAAGGAAGCCGGACTCCCGGCCGAACTGCATTTCATCCACGATGCCGTACACGGCGAAGGACTCCTTTACAATGGGCGGGAGTGGAACGAATGGATCGACCTGCTCCATGCCTTCATGAAAGGAGTCCGTTTCATACCTTGAGGGCCGGCGGATCAGAACTCGTGCATGATCTCGCTCCAGTCCGATATTCCAATGACGCTCTTGTAAGGCTCGAAGACGGCGTCTTCCTGATCGGTTCCTCCGGCTTTCCACACATACCACACGGGCTTCGGAGTCAGATTTGCAAAACCGGCGTCGTCAAATGACCTCAGGCCTATCCTCAAGCCGAATTCACTCTTGTTGTCAGCCCAGTTGTGCCACTGGATGGCATCCACCCCTTCAAGGGCGGAAGCCTTCTTCCATGCCCAGGCGCCTCCGGCAGCCTGGAGCTTGAGGTCGGACTCGCTGTAACTGGGCGAATTGGTACCCTGCTCGGAGAAGAAGAGAAGCCGCTTGGTCTCTCCCTTGTAGAGGTTCTCTTTCATCCTGATCCACTTGTCGATCACCTCCAGGTTCTTGAAGGTGACGTAGGGAGAGTCCATCGAATAGGTGCTCCTAGTGTCATTCTTCCAGAATTCGGGCCTTGTAAGATCTTGAGGATAAGGATGGTAAGCTACGCCCCACCAGAAATCACCCTCGGCATTGGAATAGTCGACATTCATCTCGAGCATCGCCTTGGGAGCATAGCCGCCGTCGCTGGCGGTCCAGTTGTGGGTATATGAGCCCAGGATTGCTGAATTCTGGTCGTACTGGCGGGCGATGTTGTAGCAGATCCTCATGGACTTGACGTAACGGTCCATGTAGCGGTTCATGGGCTGCTCGCCCATGTTCGTCCATTCCGACCCCATGTCCACCTCGTTGTGCATGATCCAATGGGAAATCCTGCCGCAGCCATAATGCTGCCCGTTGTAACGGGAGGCCATGTACTCGAGGGCGGCGGCATAGGCATTGAAGGCCTTGGCGGTCGTCAGGTTCGGCATCGAATAGAAGCCCCCGGTGCACTCCGGGTCCTCGTAGATGGTGCCCCGCGAACAAAGGATTATGGCCTCTACCACAAGTCCCAGGCGGTCAGCCTTGTTGAGCAAGGCGTCGAGACCCGCTATGTAGCCGGCGTCCAGGCGGTATGCCACCCCACCGTAGACGTAGTCGCCTCCCTCTCCGTTGATGATTCCATGGAGCAGGATGTTGCTGGTGATGCTGCCGACATCCATGGTCCCACAGTCCTGGAAGTAAAGGTCGATGTTGCCGGCGCCGAATCCCTTCTTGTTCCTGAGCGGAACCTTTTCGGGAGAGGACTTGGGCGCGACTTCGTCAGCATAGCGGGCATGGGAGTCCAATGTCTGGGTCTCCCCTTCCACCTTCACGACCGCCCACTTGGAGAACACCCTGTCGTAGATGATGCCTTCCCTTCCGTTGACGGTCCTGTCTACGGTGACGGAAAAGCTGCCGCCGTCGGTCTTCACCGTGTAAGGGAAGTTCTTCATCTCGGTCACATCCTGCCAGGGGGTGATGTCGGCGAGGACATAAGTCCCTGACCCGCCGCAGGTTCCCTTTATGGTAACCTTGTCCTGGGTCACGACGACGGATGTAACCTTGGAAGGATAGTCCTTCTTGAGATATTCGCCGATGTGCTCGGCCATAGCGGCCTTGGAGTTCTCGATCTCCATCTCCGCCTCATACTGCTTCTTCTCTTCATCCGTCATCGAACGCAATGTGATGTTGCGGATGTAGAAGTCGATGCCGGCATAATCCCCGGGATCGAAGCGGAGGCAGTCACGCGTGGTCCCCCAACCGTCCTTGCGGAACTTGTTGATGTTGGCGGTGAACTTCCGATAGTCGGTAGTCCCGGGGACGAAGCCGCCGTACTGGGCTGAACTGGCCTCGGAAGGGGCTCCGTTACGGGCATAGAAGACCTGGAACGATTCCTTGACTTCCCTGGAGCACTTGTACTCGAACTCCAGCATGACCTGGTCCTCCTTGAGGTCCTTGGGGAGCTTTTCGGAAAAGACGTAGGGGTCATCCGCAGTACACTTGACCAGGTAGGAATACGCATCGCCCTGGGCGGAAAGACTCGCAGCATGGATGCCCCCCTGGACCAGCTTGACCTTGGTCGAAGTGGTCGTCGACGGGGTCGGCGTAGGCGTAGGGGTCGGCGTAGGCGTAGGCTTGGTCGAAGGAGTTTGCGGCTCCTCCTTGTCGGAGGAACCTGCCGAAGGGAGCCGTGTCACCGCTCACATAGAAGTCCATGACGTCGCCTTCCTTCTGCATGTTGTCGTTCCACTTGAACTCGAAGTCCACCTTGGACCCGACGCCCAGCACCGAACGGGGGATGCGGATCACAAGGCGGTTACCCTTGGCGTGGAACTTCACCTTCGCGGCATCTTCCCACATCCATATTCCCTGGACGTTCTTCTCGAGACGGGCCTTGCTCCCCTTGGGAGAGACGCGGTTCACCACGAAGTCGTAGCCGTTCCAGCCCGTGGCCTTGTCGCGGTCCACGTCTATGAACAGCTGCATCCAGTGAGGGTCGTCCTTCGGCGAAAGGGCCTCGGCAGTCTCGACGTAGAAGTAGATATACTTCGAGTCGCGGGCAACCTTGGCACCGACGATGTCGTTGCGGCCGGTGCTGTCCCTATAATAAGTGTTTCCGGCACCCACGTTGTCACGCCTGAACGTGTTGCCGCGGTAGGAGGCGAAATAAGGAGCGACGTCGTCCCAGTCCGCGAACTTGCCCAGGCGGATGGACTTGGGCTCCGAGACGGGTTCCGCGGGAGTCATGCCCTTGAACTTGCGCACTCGGTCGACCAGCTGCAGGTAGTACACGTCTCCCTTGTCGCCCCAGCCGGCGTTGGGCTCGATGTCCCGGCTGCAGACCCAGTTGTACTGGTCCACGAAGGAGAAAGGGTCTCCGTTCCAGCTGTCCTTGGGCAGCCATTTACCGGCTATGTACTCATTCCAGCCAGTCACGAAAACCAGTTCAGGGTCAAGCTCGTAGGCCCTGTCCCACTGTTCGGATATGTTCCATCCGTAGAGGTAGCCGTCGGGACGCGGGTCGAAGCCGTTGCGGATCGACCAGTTGCGGCCGTAGGCGTCCTTGGTGTTGAAAGCTCCGCAATGACCTTTCCGGTCGGGATTGGTGTTCTGCGCAACGCCGACGGTGACCTGCTCGTAACGGGTCTTTCCGTCAGCCCCCTTGGAGGCGACATAGCCGTGCTGGGGATAGTTCTCCAGCCATCCCCACTGGTCGTTGCGCTTGGGACTCGGGCCGTCGACGTAGTCAGGCTGGCCGGGGCGGAAGGTGAAGAACTCGGCTATCTCCTTGTCTTCCTGCGAGTCCGTAAGCAGGTCAGGATAAGCCATTAGGCAGGGTTTGCCCCTCCACATGAACCAGAGGTTGCTGTACCTGCCCGGCTTGTAGACGTCGCGGTAAAGCTGGCGCAGGGCATCGTTGGTGGTCGGCATCGGCCACAGGTTGAGTATGAAGGACACCTTGGGCACGTTCACGCCGTCCTTCTGCGCCTGGTCCCAAGTCTCCATCAGGGCCTCGTAGGAAGCCTTGAAGGTGTTGCTGCCGTTGGTGCAGTCGAAGAAGACCGCATCCACGCCTGCGGCGGCCAGCATCTCCGCGTGCTTGCGGAGCACCCATTTGTCGGTGGTCTGGTAATATCCGAAAAGAGGCTTCTCCCAGTAGTAGTAATGAGGTCCGGACGGGCCCCACGCAGGGTGGTTGTAGTCCTTTATGGCTTCCGGATGCTCGCGAAGGATCTCGGAGATGTTGTACACCGGGAAGGCATCGTTGTGGTTGGCGTTGTGCCAGGTCCAGTAGAAGATACCCACGAACTTGCCGTCGCGCTTTGCGGGCGCCTCGTCGTAGGAGCGGACCTTACGCCCGAGGGCGTCCGTGGCGGCCCAGGAATCAGGATTGGCCGTCTGGGCTTTGCCAGGGACCAGGGAGGCAAGGCAGGCCGCAATTACAAGACAGGAAAATTTCTTCATGATATTGAGTCGTATTGGTTATTCTGCTGTGTAGACATAGTTGAAACGGCCTCCGGGAGCGGTGTCACCACTCACATAGAAGTCCATTATGTCGCCTTCCTTCTGCATGTTGTCGTTCCACTTGAACTCGAAGTCCACCTTTGCTCCGATGCCAAGCACCGAACGGGGGATGCGGATCACAAGGCGGTTCCCCTTGGCGTGGAACTTCACTTTCGCGGCATCTTCCCACATCCATATTCCCTGGACGTTCTTCTCGAGACGGGCCTTGCTCCCCTTGGGGGAAACGCGGTTCACCACGAAGTCGTAGCCGTTCCAGCCCGTGGCCTTGTCGCGGTCCACGTCTATGAAGAGCTGCATCCAATGAGGGTCGGTCTTAGGAGAAAGAGCCTCCGCCGTCTCGACGTAGAAGTAGAGATACTTGCCGTCGCGGGCCACCTTGGCGCCGACGATGTCATTGCGGCCGGAACTGTCCCTGTAGTAGTAGTCTGCGTTGCCGCCTTCGTCACGATGGAAAGTATTCCCCTTGTAAGCAGAGAAATACGGCGTCACGTCATCCCAGTCGGAGAACTTGCGGAGCCTGACCGGCTTGGGAGCCGACACCGGTTCAGGCGGGGTCATGCCCTTGAACTTGCGCACGCGGTCCACCAGCTGCAGGTAGTAGACGTCGCCCTTGTCGCCCCAGCCGGCGTTAGGCTCGATGTCACGGCTGCAGTTCCAGTTGTACTGGTCCACGAAGGAGAAAGGATCACCGTTCCATGGGGCGCCGGGCTTCCACTTGTCCGTAGCGTATTCGTTCCAGCCCGTCACGAAGACCAGCTCAGGATCGAGCTCATAGGCCCTTTCCCACTGCTCGGAGAAGTTCCAGCCGTAGAGATAGCCGTCCGGGCGCGGGTCGAAGCCGTTCCGGACGGACCAGTTGCGGCCATATGCATCCTTGGTGTTGAACGCGCCGCAGTGACCTTTCCGGTCGGGGTTGGTGTTCTGGGCGATGCCCACCGTCACCTGCTCGTACCGAGTCTTCCCGTCAGCTCCCTTGGATGCGACATAACCGTGCTGAGGATAGATTTCCAGCCAGCCCCACTGGTCGTTGCGCTTGGGATCCGGGCCGTCTACGTAGTCCGGCTGCCCGGGACGGAAGGTAAAGAATTCCGCGATCTCGCGATCGCCGGGCGAATCGTCCAACGCTTCAGGATACGCCATGATGCAGGGCTTTCCCTTCCAATAGAACCAGAGGTTCTCATAACGGTGCGGCTGATAGATGTCCTTGTACAACTGGCGCAGGGAAGCCTGCGTCGTCGGGACCGGCCAGAAATTGAGGATAAAGGCGATTTTGGGGACGTTCACGCCGTCCTTCTGCGCCTGGTCCCAAGTCTCCATCAGGGCCTCCGTGGATGCCATCCATGTACGGTCGCCATTCGTACAATCGAAGAAGACGGCGTCCACACCGGCATCCGCCAGCCACTCGGCATGCTTGCGGAGCACCCACTTGTCCGTGGTCTGGTAATATCCGAGAAGCGGCTGTTCCCAGTAGTACTCGAGGGTCTGGGGAGTACCCCAGGCCGGATGGTCCGTCTGCTTTATGGCTTCAGGATACTTCCTGATGATTTCAGTGATGTTCTTAACCTGGCGGGTCGGCTTGTGCCGGTTGTTGTGCCACGTCCAGTAGAAGATCGCTACTGTCTTCCCTTCCCGCCTGGCGGGCGCTTCGTCATAGGAGCGGACCTTGCGCCCGAGGGCGTCCGTGGCTGCCCAGGAATCGCTGTTGACGACCTGGGCCTTGCCCGGGACCAGGGCGGCGAGGCAGGCCGCAATGGCGAGACAGGTAAATCTCTTCATGATATCGCGCATGTATCGGTTATTCAGCTGTATATACATAATTGAAACGTCCTCCGGGAGCCGTGTCGCCGCTGACGTAGAAGTCCATGATGTCGCCTTCCTTCTGCATGTTGTCGTTCCACTTGAACTCGAGGTCGACCTTTCCGCCGACGCCAAGCACCGAACGAGGGATGCGGACCACAAGGCGGTTGCCCTTGGCGAAGAACTTCACCTTCGCGGCATCCTCCCACATCCATATTCCCTGGACGTTCTTCTCAAGACGGGCCTTGCTCCCCTTCGGGGAAACCCGGTTCACCACGAAGTCGTAACCGTTCCAGCCGGTGGCCTTGTCGCGGTCAACGTCGATGAAAAGCTGCATCCAGTGAGGGTCGGTCTTCGGCGAAAGAGCCTCCGCCGTCTCGACGTAGAAGTAGAGATACTTGCCGTCGCGGGCCACCTTGGCGCCGACGATGTCGTTGCGGCCGGTATTGTCGACGTAGTGCAGGTTCGCAGAGCCATCGGCATCACGATGGAAGGTATTCCCCTTGTATGCAGAGAAATACGGCGTCACGTCATCCCAGTCGGAGAACTTGCGGAGCCTGACCGGCTTGGGAGCCGACACCGGTTCCGGCGGAGTCATGCCCTTGAACTTGCGGACCTGGTCCACCAGCTGCAGGTAGTAGACGTCTCCCTTGTCGCCCCAGCCGGCGTTAGGCTCGATGTCACGGCTGCAGACCCAGTTGTACTGGTCCACGAAGGAGAAAGGATCTCCGTTCCATGGAGCCCCCCAGCGGCCGGCGATGTACTCGTTCCAGCCCGTGACGAAGACAAGTTCGGGATCGAGTTCGAAAGCCCTTTCCCACTGCTCGGCGAAGTTCCAGCCGTAGAGGTAGCCGTCGGGACGCGGGTCGAAGCCGTTGCGGATCGACCAGTTGCGGCCATATGCATCCTTGGTGTTGAACGCGCCGCAGTGGCCTTTCCGGTCGGGGTTGGTGTTCTGGGCGATGCCGACCGTCACCTGCTCGTAGCGAGTCTTCCCGTCCGGGCCTGTCGAAGGCACATAGCCGTGCTGGGGATAGTTCTCCAGCCACCCCCACTGGTCGGGCCGGGTCGGGCCGTCGACATAGTCCGGCTGTCCGGGACGGAAGGTGAAGAAACCGGCTATCTCACGGTCGAGCGGGTCGTCCCCGAGGGCCTCGGGATACCCCATGATGCAAGGCTTGCCCTTCCAGATGAACCAGAGGTTCTCATAGCGGCCGGGCTTGTAAATGTCCGTGTACAGTTGGCGCAGCGCCGCGCGTGAGGACGGGAGGGGCCCGAAATTGAGCATGAACGCGATCTTGGGCACGTTCACTCCGTCTTTCTGCGCCTGGTCCCAGGTCTCCATCAAGGCTTCGGTGGATGCCTTCCAGGTGTTGCTGCCGTTGGTGCAGTCGAAGAACACCGCGTCGACTCCGGCGTCGGCCAGCATTTCGGCATGCTTGCGGAGGACCCACTTGTCGGTAGTCAGGTAGTAGCCCAGCAGCGGCTGCTCCCAATAATAGTACTGGCCGGTCTTCTCGGATTTAACCCAGACCGGGTGGTCGATGTCACTCATCGCCTCGGGGTACTGCCGGACGATCTCGGTGATGTTCTTGACCTGCCAGTCGTCGTTATGCCGTTTCACGTCGTGCCAGGTCCAGTAGAATATGGCCACGAACTTGCCGTCGCGCCTGGCGGGTGCCTCGTCGTAGGAGCGGACCTTGCGCCCAAGGGCGTCGGTAGCGGCCCACGGGTCGCTGGCAGTACCCTGCGCAACAGCCGGGACGGCTGCGGCAAGGGCCAGCAACAGGGACAAGGAAATTCTGATTCCTTTCATGTCTTTGAGTCGTGATATGGTCGGTCTTTCAGTTACTTCTTCCAGATGAACCTGAAGTTGAACCTGCGGTTTGGCGCCGTGTCACCGGTGGTGCAGAGAGTGATTATGTCGTCAAGGTCGGACGGGTTGTCCGCCCACTTGAAGTCGAAGGAGGCCTTGTCGCCTGAAACTCCCAGCAACCCGGCGGGTACGGAGAGCTCCAGCTCGTTCCCGGCGACACGGAAGGAAGCCTCCCCTGCGGGGACCCATGCTCCGTCTGAATACTTCATGACGCGGCTGGTCTTCCCGTCCACGACCTCCTTGTTGACGAGGATGTCATAGCCGAACCAGCCCGTCGAAGCGTCCTGGTCGGTGTCGACAAGGAGCAGCATCCAGTTCGGGTCGGTGCACGGAGTGATGGCCGAACCGGTCTTCGCATAGAAGCAGACCTGGCCGTCAGGGGTCACGGCGACCTTCGAATCCTGGATGTCGTTGCGGCCGGTAGAATCGGTGTAATGCAGGCCGGCATAGCCCTTGGCATCGCGGAAGGTCACGTCCCCGCGGGTGTCGCGATAGACCACCTTCACGCCTTTCCAGTCCGAGAACGAACCGTCCACCTTCACCTTCCTGAGGCCGGTGTTCTCAGGAATCGGGCGGACGCCCTTGTAGCGGCGGATGTTCTGGGCCATCTGCATGTAGTAGTTGTCGGTGTAGCCTCCCTTCATTGGCTGGATGGTACGGTTGAATTCGGCATTGTACTGGTCGACGAAATAGAATGAGTTCTCGCGGCCGAGCCACATCGTCTTTCCGCCGTTGCCGTACTTGCCGGCAGTCCATTCGTTCCAGTCATTCAGGTAGATGAAGGGCGGATCGGCGGCGAGGGCGTCTTCCCAGCGCTCCTGGAAGTAGATTCCGTAGCCGGTCGGATGCTCCACGGTCTTGCCGAGCCAGGGCACGTAGGCCTCCTTCGGCATGTCGTATTCGTCAAGTTCGGGCTCACCGCCGGCACGAGACCAGGACTTGCCGACACCCATCGGGACGGCCGTCATTGTAACGGGATGCTGGGCAGGAGTCACCGCAGCCTCCTCAAGCTGGCCGCCGTGCTTTGAGACAAGCTCCTTGGGTGTCATGTTTATTATGCTGTCGTCGGCCATGCTGTAGCCGAAGCTCCAGTTGTCCTCGGTGCCGATGTAGCGCTCTCCCTGCCACTTGTAGTAGCCCCACCACATGTTGCGGAGCGTGAAGAAATCGAATATCTCCTTCGGATAATCAGCTGCGGAAGCCTCGTAATGGCCGTTGGCGTCAGCCTCCGGATGGGCGTTGTACAGGAGAAGCGGCTTGCCGTCCCAGTAGAACCAGAGGTCGGAGAATTTGTTCTGCTTGTAATAGCGCTCATAGAGGGACTTGACCACTTCCACGGGCTTGTTGTTGAAGGACCAGAACACGAACTGAGGCGTCTTGTTCCCTTCCTCGCGCATCTTCATCATGGTCGAGAAGAGGACCTCCCACTCGTCCCAGTAGCAGACTCCGTTCGTGACATCCATCACGAGGACGTCGACCCCTGCATCCTGGAGCATGGATATGTCCTTGCGGATCACCCATTCGTCCTGGCTGAGGAAGTAGCCCATCTCGGGTTCGCCCCAATGGCCGCCACCGTATTTCCAAAGGGGATGGTCGTGCCTGAGCCTTGCGGAAGGGTCCTCCTGGAGGACCTTGGTGACATCGGTATGTCCCTCGGCGTCATAGGCATTCTGGGTGTGCCATGTGATGTAGAATATGCCGACGGCGCGCTGGTGGTCGGTTTTCAAAGGTCCTACGGAATCGATGAGAGGCATCGTCCTGCCGAGGGCGTCGGTCGCCACCCAGGTATCCGGGAACAGGTCCACTGATGCTTCGCCCGCCGCTTTTTCCTGCCCACATGAAGAAAGGGCGAGCACGAGGGCGGTTGCCAGAATCAAATACGTTCTTTTCATTTCGGTTATTGAGTTGATTGATTGTTTCAGCGTACGTGGGCGTGCCGGTACCGCACCGTGCCGGTCCGCAGACTTGTTTTTACTGCAAAAATCACGCCCGCGCACACCCACACAGGCACGCACGCAAGGGAAGTGTTCCATGTCATGTCATTTTTGTATATTTGCAGCCTGAACCGAAAAAGGCTTTCATTATGTTCGAGAATTTGCAGGAGAGACTTGAAAGGTCTTTCAAGATACTGAAAGGAGAAGGAAGGATAACCGAGATCAACGTGGCGGAGACCCTCAAGGACATCCGGAAGGCACTCCTGGATGCCGACGTAAGCTACCGCGTCGCCAAGGATTTCT
This sequence comes from uncultured Bacteroidales bacterium, assembly GCA_900320185.1. Lineage (GTDB taxonomy): Bacteria > Bacteroidota > Bacteroidia > Bacteroidales > UBA932 > Cryptobacteroides. The sequence continues at coordinate 32,424 of ONRD01000018.1, read as the reverse complement.
GCGAAAAGGTCAAGGTCAAGGCGATGGGCCAGAACGTTCTGACGGCTGTCAAGCCGCAGCAGATGATGGTCAAGATCGTCAGGGACGAACTTGCGGATTTCATGGGAAGCGAATCCCAGGACATCAACATCAAGGGGAATCCCGGCATCGTCCTGGTCGCCGGCCTCAACGGTTCGGGAAAGACCACTTTCTCCGCCAAGCTGGCCTCGAACATCAAGAGCAAGCGCGGGATGAAGGTCATGCTGGCAGCCTGCGACACCTTCCGCCCCGCGGCAATCGAGCAGCTCAAGGTACTCGGCGAAGGCATTGGCGTGCCTGTCTACACTGAAGAAGGAGTGAAGGACCCCATCCGGATAGCGGGGAACGCGATCAAGGCGGCAAGGGCCGAAGGCTGCCCGGTCGTGATCATAGACACCGCCGGCCGTCTCGCCGTGGACCAGGAACTGATGGACGAGATCTCCGCCCTGCACGATGCGGTCAGGCCCACCGAATCCCTCTTCGTCGTGGACGCCATGACCGGCCAGGACGCCGTCGAGACCGCGAAGATATTCAATGAAAGGCTGGACTTCGACGGAGTGGTCCTCACCAAGATGGACGGAGACACCAGGGGCGGCGCCGCCCTTTCCATCAAATATGTCACCGGGAAGCCGATAAAGTTCATCTCGACCGGCGAGAAGATGGAAGCCATGGACGTGTTCCATCCCGACAGGGTCGCGGACCGCATCCTGGGGATGGGCGACGTCGTCTCCCTCGTGGAAAAGGCCCAGGAGCAGTTCGACGAGAAGCAGGCCAGGGAGACCCGCAAGAAGCTGGCGCGTGACAAGTTCGGCCTCATGGACTTCTACAACCAGATCCAGCAGGTCAAGAAGATGGGCAACATCAAGGACCTCGCCGGGATGATTCCCGGGATGGACAGGGCCATCAAGGATGTCGACATCGACAACGACAAGGCCTTCAAGGGGATCGAGGCCATCATCATGTCGATGACCCCCCAGGAGAGGGACAACCCCGAGATAATCAACGGCAGCCGCCGCAAGAGGATAGCCGAAGGAAGCGGCACCAATGTCGCGGAAGTGAACAAGCTTCTCAAGCAGTTCGAGCAGACCAGGAAGATGATGAAATCGGCCCTGACAGGCAACATCGCCCAGAGGATGAGGGCTTTCCGCCGCTAGTGCATCTCCCTGTGCGCGCTGCGGCGCAGAAGTCTTTCGCGGTTCTCGATTTCCGGATAATCCCGGGCGGGGACCGCGAATTTCATGAAACGGTCCCAAAGGATGTCCACGGCCACCTCGGAGGGATGGACCATGTCCGGGGCATAGAAGCGGTAGTCACGGAGTTCGTCCATCATGATCTCGTAGGCGGGGAAATAGTCGCAGTTGTCGGGGAAAGAGGACAAGACCTGTTCCACGGCCAGGAGCAACACGCTCTTGCTGAGCTGGTTGCCGTGCGCACCGTCCTTGAGGTGGCGTATCGGCGACACCGTGAAAGTGAACTGCTTGTCCGGGAAGCGGGAGACCATGCTTCCGAGGACGGCGGACACTTCCCTCACTCCCAGCCTCCTGCGGGTGAATTCCCTGGCATCCACCTTCAGGCAGTTGGACACCGTCTCCCCCGTCCTTGAATATTCATAGATCCATGCCGTCCCAAGGGTGACGATGACCTTCGAAGCCTTCTTCCAGGATGCGGAAGCCTTTGACAGGGAGGCGTTTGCGTCACGCAGGAAAGTTTCCTTGTCCGCCCGTGCGAAGGATGTGTGGTGGCTGAACGAACAGTAGAGGCCGCTGCCGGCCCCCATCTTCACGCACTCGTCCTCGGTGAAGGGGATCCCGGAAGAGAGACGCGCTACGCAGTTGCACAGCGAGACAGGATTGTAAACGGTCCCGAAAGGGTTCAGCGTGACGTCGAATCCAAGGTCGGCCATCCTCTTTCCGATGCTGTCCGCGAAGCAGCTGCCCAGGGTGACGACACCGTCGCCGAGAGATATCTCCCAGCGGCTTCGTCCCGCCTCAACGGGAGTCTGGAGCCTAAGTTCTTTCATATTCTGCGAATTTACGAAAAATTAAGTATTTTTGCGTCCCCGAAACAGACATGAAAAAGGCTTTAGGAACCATCATACTCACACTTGCGGCTCTCCCTGCCATGTGCCAGGAAGGACCGCGCATCCTTTACAATGTCCTGTACGAGTACTACTTCGACAACCGGGAGTTCGCCGGGCACGAAGACTACACGCGTTCGCAGACCTTCCATTCGGCACGCTTGACACCGATGGTCGGAGTCGGGTTCAACCAGGACGGGAATCTCCACCACAGCGTCATGGCCGGGATAGACCTGCTCAAGAACATGGGCGAAGCCTCGGTGATGGCTGACGACAGGAAGATCGAGAACTGGGGCCTGTTCCATGAAATGTCCCTGTGGTACAACGTGGAGACGAAGGTGGGCAGGAAGGACCTGAGCTGCTTCGCAGGCATGTTCTCGAGGCGGTTCTCGGCCATCGGGTCCCAGGACACCCCCGACGGGGCGTTTCCCGGGAGGAACATACCTGCCGTTTTCCTCAACGACGAGCTGCGCTTCTACGACAACAACATAGAGGGCATCCTCATGAAGCTTTCCGACAGGAGGAGCTACGCCGAACTCGGCCTGGACTGGAAGGGAAAGTACGGGAAGAACCGCAGGGAGCAGTTCCTCATCTTCTCCTACGGCAAATTCTCCGTAACCCGCTGCCTGAATGCAGGATGGGCGGCGATGGGGCACCACTACGCCAACGCCGAGATGTTCGGCGGGGTCGTGGACGACCACACGGTGAGCCCGTTCGTGGAGCTGGACCTTGCCCCGTTCACTTCAGGGAAGCTGCAGGCGCTCTCGCTGAGCCTCAACGGAATCTACGGCTACCACAGGGAGAGGGCGAAGGGGAAGGAATATGACATCACGCACGGAGCCGAAGCCGCCCTCGACATACGTTCAAGGGGCATAGGGATCCACAACAGCCTCTACTACGGGACTTCCCAGTACCCTTATTACCAGGTGACCTCACCGGAAGGCACCATCTACGGCCAGGACCTTTACAGGGGGAACCCGTTCTACCAGGCCAAAGGGATCGCCGGCTCGTGGAAAGATAAAGGCTTCTACGACAGGTTCGAGGCATATTACCAGCCGCACGTTTCAGCCTTCCTGGACCTCAGGCTGGCCTTCGCGTTCCACTTCGCGGAAGGCGGCTACCAGGGCTGGCAGCAGAAGTTCTCCCTGGTCTTCAACCTCGACAAGGTCCTGGGCCGCCGCTCCTCCAGGATGAAAAGTCCGGAAAGGCACGAGATGATAATGTAATCCCGGCAGGGGATCCCCCCGACCGGGCCAAAGTCAAGGCATATTTATGGAAATCAAGCGCATCGCCTTAACGGCAACCATTGCGGCTGTGGCTGCGGCAATGATCGGCTGCACCGCTCCCAAAGACGGGGAATATTCATTCAAGGTGCTCACCACCAACGACATCCATGGCACCTACTTCGACTCCACCTACGTCGGGAACGGCGTGAAGAGATCGCTTTATGCAGTGAAGTATGTCGTGGACAGCGTCCGCAGGGCCGCCGGAAAGGAGAACGTCATACTGATCGATGCCGGAGACATACTCCAGGGCGACAACGCCGCCTACTATTTCAATTATGTGGACACGGTGACGCCGCACGTCTACCCAAGGATGGCAGCGTACATGGAATATGACGCCGTGGTGGCAGGCAACCACGACATCGAGACCGGCCATGCCTGCTACGACAGGGTCGCCGCGGACCTGGAAGCTTCCGGCATCCCCTTCCTCGCCGGGAACGCCATCCGGACCTCCGACGGGAAGCCCTATTTCGGGACATACACCATCCTCAGGCGCCACGGAGTCAAGATAGCCGTACTCGGATTCGACAACGCCAACATCAGCAACTGGCTGTCGGAAAGCCTATGGTACGGGATGACCTTCGAGAACCTGATACCGCTGGTGCAGGAACAGGTCGACGCCGTCAAGGCGAAGGAAAAGCCGCACATCGTCATAGTGGCGGTCCATTCCGCAACCGGCGACGGGGACGGTTCCCAGCTTGAGAGCCAGGGGCTCGACCTGATGAACACCCTGCAGGGAGTCGACCTGCTGGTCTGCTCCCACGACCATAAGCCGGCAGTCGTGAAACGTGACTCCATCTGCCTTGTCAACTCAGGAAGCCACTGCCGCTACGTAGGCATGGGCGGAGTGGACATCACGGTCCGGAAGGGCAAAGTCGTAGGGAAGGAACTGGACGCATCCCTGATCGCGGTAGACCGCGACAAGGTGGACACGGCCATGCGGACCGCCTTCCACGATGATTACGCCGCAGTGAAAGCCTTCTCTACCGCAAAGGTCGGAGAACTCGCAATGGACCTCCGGACAAGGGACGCATACAGGGGGATGTGCGACTACCTCAACCTCATCCACACGATCTGCCTGAAGAGTTCCGGAGCAGACATTTCCTTCGCGGCGCCGCTGACTTTCAACGGCTTCGTCAAGGGAGGCGACATCCTTTACAACGACCTGTTCACCATCTACCCCTTCGAGAACACCCTGAACGTCGTGGAAATGACCGGGAAGGAAATCAAGGACTACCTTGAGGCCTCCTACGACAGGTGGATCACGACAGTCAGGGGGACCCCGGGCGAACACGTCCTCAAGATAGCGAAGAGGGAGGACCAGCGGACGGGACAGAAGTCCTGGTCCTTCATCGAAAGGTCCTACAACTTCGACTCAGCCGGTGGGCTGGACTACACGGTGGACGTGACGAAACCCTTCGGTTCCAGGATTTCAATCTCTTCATTCGCCGATGGGTCAACTTTCAATTTTGACCAACCTTACAAAGTCGCCATGACCTCCTACAGGGCCAACGGCGGAGGCAGTCTCCTGTCCGATGCGGGGATCGACATAGACACTGTCGGGGAAAGGACCGCCAGCCTGCTTCCGGAAATCCGGGAACTGCTCTATAACTACCTGAAGGAAAACAATATAATCCAGTCGGAAAGCATCGGCGACGAGGCCGTCATCGGGCATTGGTCGTTCATCCCCGAGAGCGTGGCGGGGCCTCTGATGGAAGAAGACATGAAACTGCTGTTCCCCGCCAGAAGATAATCCGGAAGGAACGACAACTTAAATTTTTGACATAAGCTTAAAGGCCATTTTTCCGGTCGGAAGGAGGCCCGGCGAAACGGTTCCCCGAAGCCTGCCCTACGGCTTCGGCCCCTGGGTCATCGCCCTGTATTCCGCAGGTGTCTGCCCCGTCGTGTGGCGGAATGCGGTGAAGAAGTAGTCATGGTTGTTGTAGCCTACGTTGTAGGCGATCTCCTTGATGCTCATCGACGTGTTGGTGAGCAGTTCCTTCGCCTTGCTCATCCTCACCTCGTTGATGAAACGGGCCGGCGAGAACCCGGTGTATTCCTTGAAAGTCTTCCTGAACGACGAATAGCTCAGGCACAGCTTGGACGCTATCTCCTCCGGGGTTATCGTAGTGAAGCTGTCGTAGATCATCACCTTGGCCTGGCCGATCTTGTTGGCGGCGTCGGATTCCTGGAACTGCGAATTGCGGTCATAGAAGTAGGCAAGGCTCAGCAGGCGGTCCACAATCCCGGCCAGGACCTGCTGGAACCCGGATTCCTGGGCGACCGAGGCGTCGATGGCCATGTTGTAGAGGTTGACTATGTCCTCGCGTATCCTGACGCTGAACACCGGGCTCTCCCTTGAAAAGAAGCCATGCTGGATGAGGTTGTCCACGAAAGACCCGTTGAAGCCGATCCAGTACTCCTTCCATCCTGTCTGCCGGTCCGGGAAATATGAATGCCACTCGCCGGGGAACAGGAGGAACATCATCCCCCTCTCGATCTGGACTGCCTTGTTGCGCCCGAGGGAGGAACAGAAGAACTTTCCCCTGCCCTCCGTAATGTAGAGGAGCTGGTACTCGTTGAGGATCCTGCCGTTCTGGACCGAGAACACGTAGCGGGACGGGTGGTTCCTGGGCGGATAGTCCCCTCCAGGGGGGATTTCCTGGAAGCCGACGGAATTGACGGCGAGCCCCCATTTCAGGTCAACCGGATTCACGGCAAGATATTTCAGGTGAACCGAAGTCATTTATCGCAGTTTTTTATTATTTTTGTTGTGGCTTACAAATATAATGATTTTTTCAAAAATCAAAAATCTAAGTTCTATTGTCATATTTTTTAGCATAATGGGAGCGATTTTAATTATATTTGTTTGTTAAAAAATAAGCATCACATAATCATGACACTCGAAACGGCGGCCCCTGTGGCTCACAATTTCCTGGCCTTCGACCTTGGCGCAACCAGCGGAAGGGCTATAATTGGTTCTGTTACAAAGGATAAACTCACGTCCGAAGAAGTCTACAGATTCCCCAACGGAGTCAAGGAAATCGACGGGAAGTACTATTGGGACATCCAGTCGCTCTTCGACCATTTCAGGGAGGCCCTCAGGAAAGTGGCCGGAATGGGTGTCAAGATCGATTCCATCGGCATCGACACCTGGGGCGTCGATTTCGGTTGCATCGGAGCCGACGGGCAGATCCTCGGAATGCCCAGGGCCTACAGGGATCCCTACACAGAGGGCGTCCCCGAGAAAGTTTTCCAGATTATCCCCAAGGAAGAGCTCTACAACGTCACCGGCACGCAGATCATGAACTTCAACACGATCTTCCAGATCTATGCGCAGAACCAGGAGGAAGGCTCCCCCATCAAGGATGCCAAGGCAATCCTGTTCATGCCCGACCTGCTCTCCTACTTCCTCACCGGGAAGATGGTCTGTGAATATACCGACGCTTCGACCTCGGCCCTCATCGACCCCCGCACCCGCAGTTTCGACAAGACCCTCCTGGACCGCCTCGGCTGCGACTCCTCGATCCTTCTCGACATCGTGCAGCCCGGCACCATGGTGGGGACCCTCAAGGAAGAGCTCTGCAAGGAGACCGGCATGGAGAGCGTCCCGGTCATCGCCGTGGCAGGACACGACACGGCTTCGGCCATCGCATCGATTCCTGCCGCCGACGAGCATTTCGCCTACCTGAGTTCCGGCACCTGGAGCCTCATGGGAATAGAATCCGCCCAGCCGATAATCAATGACAAGTCCTACGAGTACAACATAACCAACGAAGGTGGCATCGAAGGCACCACCCGGTTCCTCAAGAACATCACCGGGATGTGGCTGCTCGAGCAGTCCCGCAAGACCTGGGAGAAGGAAGGAAGGACCTACAACTACGCCCAGATCGAGGCCATGGGTCTCGAAGCTGTGGACTTCCCTTCCACCATCAATCCCGACGACCCCCGCTTCGCCGCACCCAAGGACATGGACGCCGAGATCAAGGCGGCTCTCCGTGAATCCGGCCAGCAGGTTCCCGCGACCGACGGAGAGATGATAGCCTGCATCTACCACAGCCTTACCAAGAGGTATAAGGAAGTGATCGACATGCTCCAGAGTTTCGCTTCATTCAAGATAGAGAAGCTCCACGTGATCGGCGGCGGATCCGCCAACAAGCTTGTCAGCCAGCTGACGGCCGACGAACTCGGCATCCCCGTGTTCGCAGGTCCGGTCGAAGGCACCGCCATCGGCAACATCATGATCCAGGCAAAGGCCGCCGGCCTTGTGAAGGACCGCTGGGAGATGAGGAGGATCATCGGCAACTCCATCGAAGTGAAGACATATTATCCCAAGAAATAAAAAAATACAGATACAACACAAACACTTAACTTTTAATCACAATTATGAACGAAAAACAGATTACAAAGGCCTACGAGATGGCGAAAGAGCGCTATGCTGCCCTTGGCGTCGACACCGACAAGGCTATCGCCCTGCTGGAGAAGACTCCTATCTCGCTGCAGTGCTGGCAGACGGACGATGTAATGGGTTTCGAGAATGCTGATGCGCTTTCCGGCGGCATCCAGACTACCGGCAACTATCCCGGTCGTGCCCGCAACATCGACGAAGTCCGTGCAGACCTTGAATTCGTCAAGACTCTCCTCGGAGGGACGCAGCGCGTCAACATCCACGAGATCTACGGCGATTTCGGAGGCAAGCATGTCGACCGCAACGAGGTCGAGCCCGCTCATTTCAAGAGCTGGATGGAATGGGGCAAGGAGAACGGCTTCAAGCTCGACTTCAACTCCACTTCCTTCTCCCATCCCATGAGCGGCGACCTGAGCCTCGCCAATCCCGACAAGAAGATCCGCGAATTCTGGATCGAGCACACCATCCGCTGCCGCAAGGTCGCGGAGGCCATGGGCAAGTACCAGAAGGATCCTTGCATCATGAACATCTGGGTCCATGACGGATCGAAGGACCTCACCGTGGAGAGGATGCGCTACCGCGAGATCTTCGCCGAGTCCCTCGACACGATCCTCGCAGAGGAGATGCCCCACATGAAGAGCTGCCTCGAGGCCAAACTCTTCGGAATCGGGCTTGAGAGCTACACTGTCGGCTCCCACGATTTCGTCGCCGGCTATTGCGCTTCACGCAAGCTCATGTACACCCTCGACACCGGTCACTACGAGCAGACCGAGAACATCAGCGACATGGTTTCCTCCCTGCTGCTCTTCGTTCCCGAACTGATGCTCCACACCTCTCGTCCGGTCCGCTGGGATTCCGACCACGTGGTCATCATGAACGACCAGACCCTCGACCTCTTCAAGGAGCTTGTCCGCGCGAACGCCCTCAACAGGGCCCACATCGGCCTTGACTACTTCGATGCATCCATCAACCGCATCGGTGCTTATGTTATTGGTACGCGCGCGACCCAGAAGTGCCTCCTGCAGGCCTTCCTCGAGCCTCTCAAGACTCTCCGCAAGTACGAAGACAAGGGCCAGTATTTCCAGAGGCTCGCCCTCCTGGAAGAAGCCAAGTGCCTGCCTTTCGGCGCCGTCTACGACTACTTCAACCTCAAGAACGGAGTTCCCGTCGGCGAGGAATTCATCCCCGAGATCGAAAAGTACGAGAAGGAAGTTACTTCCAAGAGGTAATAATTATTCTCCGAGATGAAAATTATCCTGGGACTATTAATAATCGCGATAGGCGCATTCTGCCAGTCGAGCTGCTACGTTCCGATCAACAAGATCAAGAAATGGAGCTGGGAGAGCTACTGGCTTGTCCAGGGCATCTTCGCCTGGCTGGTATTCCCCCTCCTGGGCGCCCTGCTGGCAGTACCCTCCGGCCATTCGCTTGGTGAACTGTTCTCTTCCGCCCCTTCATTCAATGTCTGGATGACAGTGCTCTTCGGAGTTCTCTGGGGTGTGGGAGGCTTGACCTTCGGTCTCTCCATGCGTTACCTCGGAGTAGCGCTCGGCCAGTCGATCGCGCTCGGAACATGTTCCGCACTCGGAACCATAATGGGACCGGTGCTCCTGAACATGTTCTTCCCCGAAATGGAACCCCTCAAATCCCTTACATTCGCCGTGATCATCGGTGTCGTGGTCATGCTCCTCGGAATTGCCATCATAGGTATCGCGGGCGGCATGAAATCCTCGACTCTTTCCGATGAGGAGAAAAAGGCTGCCGTAAAGGATTTCAATTTTCCTAAAGGCCTGGCAATAGCCCTGCTGGCCGGATTCATGAGCGGCTGCTTCAACGTCGGTCTCGAATTCGGAAAGGATATACATTTCGCAGAAACCGCTCCGATATTCAGAACCCTGCCCGCAACCCTGCTGGTCACTCTCGGCGGATTTGTCACAAACGCATGCTATTGCCTGTGGCAGAACCAGAAGAACAAGACCTGGAGCGACTACAGGAACGGTAAGGTCTGGGGTAACAACTTGTTGTTCTGCGCCCTTGCCGGACTGCTCTGGTACACCCAGTTCTTCGGCCTGAGCCTCGGAAAAGGATTCTTCACCGAATCCCAGACCATGACAACCCTTGCCTTCTGCATCCTGATGGCCCTCAACGTCGTATTCAGCAACGTCTGGGGTATTATCCTGAAGGAATGGAAGGGTTGCAACAAGAAAACCATTACAGTCCTTATCTGCGGATTGGCTGTACTGATATTCTCGACATTCCTTCCAAAGATATTGGAGAAAGACGTCCCCGCAGAGGCCGTGCAGACCGAACAGGTCAGTCCTGTGAACGGACCTGAAGATGGTTCTCCCGCCCCGACGGAGACTCCTGAAGCAATCCCTGCGGAAGAGTAGCTATACTATTATATTATACTATCATATACCATTTAACTTTTTCCTGTATGAAAATACACGATAAAATCCTAACAGCATCCTGCCTTTCCAAGATGAGGGCAGCGATTGCGGCTGTTCTCCTCCTCCTTGTTGCAGGATCCGGGACTTTGGCCCTGGCCCAGCGCGGAAGGACGGTCACCGGTAGGGTGGTCGATGAGAACAACCAGCCTTTCCCTGGTGTTACCGTCATGGTTGAAGGTACCACCAATGGAACGATGACGAATGTGGATGGTACTTTCCGTCTGGACAACGTACCTGCATCCGCAACTGTCGTCGTCTCGTGCGTCGGTTACAAGACACAGAGGTTCACCGGAGCCCAGTCTCCGCTGAACGTCCAGCTCGTTTCCGACAATGAAGTGCTCAACGAGACGGTCGTCGTCGCGTTCGGTCAGCAGAAGAAAGCAACGGTGACCGGTGCTATCGCCACCGTCTCCACGACCGAACTGCGCAAGACCACCTCGACCCGTCTGGACAACGCCCTCGCAGGACGTGTCACCGGTCTTACTTCAATGCAGAGCGGTGGTGGTCAGCCTGGACGTGACGGTGCTACGATGTACCTCCGTGGTGCTGCGACCCTCAACGGCAAGAGCCCTCTGATCCTCGTCGACGGTGTCGAGCGTGCCGATGGTATCCGTACCCTCGACATGAACGAGGTCGAGAGCATCTCCGTCCTGAAGGACGCTTCCGCTACCGGTCTCTACGGTGTGCGCGGTGCTAACGGTGTCATCCTGATCCAGACCCGCCGCGGTGAGAAGGGCAAGCCCAACCTCAGCATTTCGTTCGACCAGTCCTTCTCCGAATTCACCGTCCAGCCCGAGCGCACCCACTCCTGGGAGTACATGCAGCTCCGTAACGAGGCCCTCGTGAACTCCGGATCGATTCCCGCCTACAGCGACGAACTCATCGAGAAGTTCAAGAACCCTCTCTTCGGCCTGACCGGAAACGAGGAGAACTACGCACAGCTCAAGAAGATGCGCGAGTATCTCTACTGCGACAACGACTACTACAGCATGATGTTCCGCAGGTTCACCCCCCAGTCCCGTCTGAGTGCAAACATCAGCGGCGGTACCGACAATGTGAACTACTTCCTGAACATCGGCTACATCCACCAGAACGGTAACCTCAAGACCCTGTCGGTTGACGAACTCGGTTACGACCCCCAGTCTTTCATGAACCGTTTCAGCCTCCGTTCGAACATCGACTTCCACCTCACCAAGGACTTCACGCTCTCGCTGAACCTTGCATCCTACACTGAGGATGTCAACATGCCTTGCGTCGGCGGAATGTACGGTGGCGACGAGAACTGGATGATGCGTGACCTTATCTACCAGGCCACCTGCGTCACCCCTATCTCCATAGGACCCACCACCATCAGCGAATTCGGTGTTGACGACGGAGCAGTCGTGCACCAGTCCTGGATGGACCGTCCTGCCTACGAGTGTATGAACTACAGGGGCTTCCGTACTGACACGAAGAAGAACCTCAACTCTACCCTCGCACTCAACTACGACCTCAGCAACCTCATCACCAAGGGTCTCTCCATCAATGCACAGGTTTCTTACGATACCTACAACATCGGTGTCCTCGAAGGCGCAAAGACCGTAGCCCTCTACCTTCCGTTAGTCGACTACGCCAACGACACGATGTCCTACGCCCTCGCAACCCAGAACCCTTCACCTCTGAGCCTCAGCCACAGCCGCAGCTCCAACTACGTGATCTACGGACAGGCTTCCATCAACTACGCACGCAAGTTCGGAAAGAGCGACATCGGCGCAATGGTGACCGCATACCGCCGCTACTGGGAGTCCTCAGGCGCTGCCATCCCTTACAACCTTATCGGTACAGCAGCCCGTCTGACCTACTCCTACGACGAGCGTTACCTTGCTGAAGTCAACATGGGTTACAACGGATCCGAGCAGTTCGCACCTGCAAACCGCTTCGGTTTCTTCCCTTCCGCAGCAGTCGGCTGGATCGCTTCCAACGAATCCTTCCTCAAGGACAACCCTGTACTCACCTGGTTGAAGTTCCGTTATTCCTACGGTATGGTAGGTAACGACTCCATGGGTGGAGACCGTTTCCTCTATCAGGACAACATCCAGGTAGGCGGCGGCCAGGGCCAGGGCGGTGCCGGTCTTGGTGGACATACAATTTCCGAAGGCCTCCTCGGTAACAAGGAGCTGAAATGGGAGCTCGCAAAGAAGCAGGACTTCGGTGTCGAGATCGGCCTGTTCAAGGATTTCCGCGTGAACTTCGACTACTTCACCGAGAACCGCGACCAGATCCTCATCTCAAGGAAGACCATTCCTTCGTTCCAGGGACTTCCACTGGGCAACATTCCCAGGGTCAACATGGGTGTTGTCGATAACCACGGTTTCGAGGTCGAGTTCAAGTACAGCCATGACTTCAACCGTGACTACGGCATCAACATCAACACCAACTTCGGATTCAACGACAACAAGGTCATCGAATACGACGAAGTCAACCGTGGTGAAGAATATGCATACCCGTTCCGCACCGAAGGCTTCCGCCTCGGCCAGCAGTGGGGTTACCTCATCGACTGGGATACTCCCGGACACGGCTACTTCACTTCCCAGGAAGAGATTGACGATTACACGGCAAATGTCGCCGCATACGGCTCCGGAGTTCCCCGCGTTGGAGACTTCATCTACAAGGATGTCACCGGAGACGGTGTCATCGACGACAAGGATATCAGCCCCATCGGCTACTCCGGCTCCATCCCTGGAATCAACTTCGGTATCAACATCGGCGCACAGCTGAAGAACTTCGACTTCAACATCCTGTTCTCCGGACTTGGCCGCTACTCAAAGAACTACAACGGTTCCCAGAACGTCGTCGAGTACATCTACCAGGGTACCTACTACGACTATCACAAGAGCGCATGGACCGTCGAGCGCTACCAGAACGGTGAAAAGATCACCTATCCCGCCCTCTCGACAGGTCAGTCCACCAGCCACCGCGCCAACGACTTCTTCATCCAGAACCGCAGCTTCGTACGTCTGAAGAACGTCGAAATCGGTTACAACCTTCCTTCAAGGCTGTTCACCAAGGTGGGAGTCAAGGGCCTGAGGGTCTATGTCTCCGGACAGAACCTCCACTACTGGTCGAAGTGCCACTTCGCAACTCATCTTGATCCTGAGACGAACGATCCTATCGGATACCCGCTTCCCAAGACCATGATGCTTGGTTTCAACATCAACTTCTAAAATGGAGATGAATATGAAAAAATTGATATATCTTGCGATTGCAGCCATCCTGCTTTCCTTCAGCGCAGCTTCCTGCTCGAAGTACCTGGACCAGGCTCCGGACGGCAAGATCTCCCTTGAGGAGGTCTGGTCCGACTACGACAAGACCATGTACTATCTGAACACCTGCTACGCAAATCTCCCTACAAAGTCCCTCCAGTACTTCTTCTGGACCCGCGGTCCGGTCAACTGGTGCGACGATTCCTGGGATGCTGACGACCTCGACGTGAACTGGGCTGCTTCCGCCCTCCTCTACAACGGAACTGCCAGTGCTTCGTCCCACCCTGTGTGGGACGTCGGAGGAACAGTGGAGAACTCATACTGGACCAAGTACTTCGAGAGCATCCGCAAGTGCGCGATGTTCATCAAGTATGCCGATCCCGCAGTCGTCGGAAGCTCAAGCGAGTACAGCCGCTGGATCGCAGAGGCCAAGCTCCTCAGGGCCTACTACTATGCAGAACTCCTCAGCTGGTTCGGCTGCGGACTCCCCATCATCGACGAGCCCTACAGCTATACTGACGACTTCTCGCAGGTCAAGCGTGCAAGCTACTACGACGTAGTCCAGTTCATCATCAAGGACTGCGACGATGCCATCGCCTGCCCCGACATGCCGTTCAGGATCACCAGCGCCGGCGAGAACCGCCGTATGAGCAAGTCCCTCGCATGGGCTATCAAGTCAAGGATGAGCCTGTTCGCAGCAAGCCCCCTCTACAACGAAGGCAACAACTACTGGAAGGAAGCCTACGACATCAACAAGGCTGCCCTCGCCGCCCTCGAGCAGAACGGTTTCAAGCTCTATGACAAGATCAACATCCCCGGAACCTGGGATGCCGACATCGCACATCTGCCCAACCGGTATGCGAAGATCTACAACGAGTACTTCAACAACTCCCAGGCAGTCTCCGAGACTCCTGCCGACATGGAAACCATCTTCCAGCTGGCCAACGGAGCATGGGACGTCGCGAACGTCGACTGCATCGGCGCAATCTGCGGTTACAAGACAGGAACCTGCCCCAGCCAGGAACTCGTAGATGCCTACGAGACCACCGACGGCCAGCCGGTCCTCAATCTTGCAAAGCCTTACAACGACGAGCAGCACCTGCAGCCCAACTACAACACCGCGAACACCCTCTACGATCCCCAGAACCCCTACGCCAACCGCGATCCCCGCTTCTATGCGACGATCTACTACAACGGTTCCAAGCGTTACTGCACCTGGGGAATGGGAGCTGCCTCCAACTCATTCGAGAACAAGGGACAGGGCAACAACTGGCGTGGTTCACGTACCATCGCTACCTGGGCTCGCTGGGAGCAGAACGGTACCATCCACGACGAGTGCGAAGGCATCATGGGCTGGAACATCAACGGCCGTACCTTCACCCGTACCGGATACTACGAGCGCAAGTTCGCCCATCCCAACTCCGACCATGCCAACCTCACCCTCTCCGGAGCTGACCACAAGGACTACCGTCTTGCCGAGATCATCCTCAACTGCGCAGAAGCTGCATTCGAGAGCGGCAACGAGGCTGAGGCCCGCGCCCTCACCAACCGCGTCCGTGCACGCGTAGGGATGCCCGGCATCCCTGCAAGCGTCACCGGCAACGACCTCAGGCTGAGGATCCGCAACGAGCGCCGCGTCGAGTTCGCCCTCGAAGGCAACCGTTACTTCGACCTTCGCCGCTGGCAGACTCCTGACGGAGACCTTTCCGCAACGGACCACTGGGTCACCGCTGCCTACATCACCTGCCACGTCGACGACAAAGGCAACGTCACAGGTTACACCTATGACCGCCACATTATCAAGGAGCGCCAGTGCTACACCAACAAGTACCTGAAGGTGGCCATTCCTCTGAGTGAAGTCAACAACATGCTTGCTGTCACCGGTGAAGACTGGCAGAATCCTGGTTGGTAGCAGATTCCCTAATTTTAATAACAATATCTGATATGATAAACAAGCATATAATCTCAGCTGCGGCTATACTTCTGTTCGGTGGCGCCTTCATGGCCAACGCACAGACAGAGATCGCCGTGTCGGGAACCGTTACTGACAGTTACGGGAATCCGCTTCCGGGCGTGATCGTGTCCGCGAACAGCAAAGACTTGTACATTACGGACAAGAACGGCCAGTACACCGCGATGGCAGGCAGCACCGATGAGCTTACCTTCTCCCTCGTGGGTTACAAGCAGAAGACGGCCAAGGCTACCGCCACCGATGCAAAGATCGTCCTTGAAGACGATGGCCACGGCCTCGCCGAACTTGTCAACCTCGGTTATTCGAAGGAGTACCGCGAAGTCCTCTCCGACGCTGTCGCTACGACCAGCGGAGACCTTCTCGGCAAATCTCTCCACACCCGTCTCCAGCAGACCCTCTCCGGACGCCTTTCCGGCCTGACCACGATCGAAAACACATTCGAGCCTACCTATGAGGAACTCTCGATGTACATCCGTGGCCTCTCAACCGTACATGGAGGTGCAGCCGGAGTCGTCATCGACGGTATCTTCTACGCAAGCTACCCCCATGACATCCTCTACCGTATCTCTCCTGAAGAGGTCGAGTCCATCTCGGTCCTCAAGGACGGAGCATCCCAGGCCATCTACGGCGTGCGCGGTGCAAACGGCCTGCTTGTCATCAACACCAAGCGTGGAACTCCCGGTAAGCTCAAGGTCGGAGTCAACATCTCCGAGACCATAGAGCAGCCCGTCGACGTGATGCATCAGTTCGATTCCTACACCTACGGAATGCTCCGCAACCAGGCTGCCTTCAACGACGGCCGCGGAGAATACGTCTACTTCTCACAGGAAACCCTCGACAACCTCAAGAGCGGAAGCGACCGTGCCCTCTATCCCAACACCGACTGGGCTGACCTCCTCATGCGCAAGGCCTCCGGCCTGCAGCGCATCGCGATCGACGCCACGGGCGGCAGCGACAGGGTACAGTACTTCACTACCCTCAACGTCATCCGCCAGGGATCCTTCTGGAACGCGGACAACGAAAGGTACCAGACCGACAACGAGAAGTACCGCGTGAACTTCCGTTCCAACATCGACGTGATGGTCAACAAGTGGATCGGTCTGTACATGAACCTCGCCGGTTCCGTCGTCAAGGCCCACACTCCTAACGGAAACACGGCCTACAACGCCGCCATCTACGAGTACATGGCTTTCATGCCTCCGACTGTCTACGGCCCCGTGACTCCCCAGATCCTCGACACCGACGGCGAGACCGTCCTCCAGGAAGCCGGAGAAGTCATCTCCACCGTCAACATGGGCGACAGCCCTTACGGACTCATGAACAGGAGCGGTTACTCGAAGACCACCAACACCAACATCTACGGGCAGGGCGGTCTCCAGTTCGACCTGAGCTTCCTCACCCCGGGACTCTGGGCAAAGGCCGGCGTAGGATACCTTTCCTACATCACCGCAAACCAGACCACCCTCCAGAGCTACAAGAGAGTCTATCGTGACGACGACTGGAACAGCCTCAGCTTCACCCAGCTCGGAACGACCATCGACGGAACCCTCGGCTACGGCAAGGGTACCGCTCTCTACGGCTACATGTCCTACAAGGGAGAACTCGGCTACCAGCGCGACTTCGGCAAGCACCATGTCAACGCCAACGCCTACGCTCTCTACCAGTCCTTCATCGACCAGACCGGAAACTACGCAGCGACCTACGACTACCGTCGTATGTTCACCGGCGCAGAGGTCTTCTACAACTACGACAAGAGGTACTCCCTGCACCTTGCCACCGGTTACTCCGCTTCTGACTACTTCCCGACCAAGACCCGTTGGATCTGGACCCCGGCAGTCAGCGCAGCATGGATCGCTTCCAACGAATCCTTCATCAAGGAGAACGCCCCTTGGCTCTCCCTCCTGAAGTTCCGCGGATCCTACGCCGTCACCGGAAATGACAACACCGGCTATGGCCGTTACGACTACAAGGACCAGGTAACCTCCGTCCAGGGTGGAAACATCTCCTGGTTCAGGTACTACACCAACGAGTCCGTCTACGGAAACGCCAGCCTCGAGCCTGAGAAGATCAAGAAGGCCAACCTCGGAGTCGACCTCGGCCTGGGCAACCAGTTCACCGTCAGCTTCGACGTCTTCAAGGAGAGGATGGACAACGGTCTGAACCGTTCCACCGCTCTGGTTCCTTCCTATCAGGGTATCTCCCTCGGTTCTTACCCTGTGCTCAACATGAGCCAGTTCGAGAACAAGGGATGGGAACTCTCCGTTGGATACAACAAGCGTTTCAACGCCGATTTCGGAATCCACATCAACGGTCATCTCGACTACAACCAGAACAAGGTCATCTACGTCGGAGAATCCGAGCGTACCGAGGACTATGCCTACAGGATCCGCACCGAAGGTTATCCTTACGGACAGGCCTGGGGTTACCTCGTGGACTGGAGCAACGGCAACGGTCTCTTCAATTTCCAGGATGAGATCGACAGGCACGCTACCTACTCCTTCGGTACTCCCCGTCTTGGAGACATCAAGTTCCAGGACCTCAACAACGACGGTGTCATCGACGACAAGGACCAGGCTCCGATTGCAAAGGGCTCGCTCCCTCGCTACTCCTTCGGTGTCGACCTTGGCTTCACCTGGAAGAACTTCGACTTCTCAGTCCTTCTCCAGGGTGTCGGCGACTACTACCGCAACTTCTCCTACCTGTACAGCTACCAGTCTGTACGTGACGGATTCTTCACCGAGAGCATGAACAATGCCTGGACTGCCGAGAAATGGCTGAACGGCGAGACCATCGACTGGCCGGCCCTTTCCACCGCTTCCACTACAAACACCCATACCAGCGACTTCTTCTACAGGAATGCATCATTCCTCAGGATCAAGAACGCGGAGATCGCCTACAGGCTCCCCAAGCGCTTCTCAGACTCGATCGGCGCAGGAGTCACCAAGATCTACCTGGGAGGACAGAACCTGTTCTGCTTCGACAAACTTCCGGCTGACATGCCGGTGGAAGGCAACAATGTCACTAACCTTCCGGTCTACCGGATGTATCGCATAGGTGTCAATGTGTCTTTCTAGCCTGATTCAATTAATATGATGAAAGATATGAAAAGATATATCGTAATTCTGCTGCTGGCTGCTCTGGCCTTCCCTGCCTGCAACGACATGCTCGAGCTCAGGGACAACGGAACAACTGATATGGGGAATGTTTTCGCGGACCGCAACCAGACCCGTGGATACATCAACTCCTGCTACAACTACGTCGTGCATCCCCAACTGCGTGCAGGTTCCTTCACAGATGACGCCCAGGACGCACAGGGAATCACCGCCGGTACGAAGTACGACTACTGGTACAACCAGTCACTGGATGCCAGCAACTTCGGAGCCTACAACTATGACGGCGACCCTTGGGCACACTACTTCCAGGGAATCCGCAAGTGCAACGTCTTCCTCGACAACATCGGGAATGCGACCGCACGTATCAGCGATATCGAAAGGACCGGATGGACCGCACAGGCCAAGGTTCTCCGCGCACTGTACTACATGCAGCTCGTGAAGCGCTACGGAGGGGTTCCCCTTATCGTCAACGACCTTGGAACCGCCCATGACTACTCCACTGACTCCCGCGCAAGTGCGATCCAGGTGATCAGGCAGATCCTCCAGGACTGCGATGATGCCATCGCCGTTCCTGACTCTGAGGAATTCTCCTATGTCTACGGAAACGGCCAGTATGGCATGATGACCAAGGCTGTCGCACAGTACATCCGTGCCGAAGCAGCCATGTACGCCATCAGCCCTCTGCTTGGCGACGGTACATTCGACCAGCAGGAGGCTCTCTCGATAGCTGCCGATGCCCTGCAGAAGCTTCTCTCGAACGACTACTCGCTCTGGAGAACTTCTTCAGAGAACTATTCCGCATATGCCCTCTACTTCCTGACCAACCCCAACGACCTCCGTTCAGCTGACAAGGAGACCATCTACGGTGGCAGCCAGGTAGCCGTATGGACTAGCTGCGGTGTTCCTATCATCGCAGGTACAAGCACTGCCGGCTCCTGCCCCAGCCAGGAACTCGTGGACGCATATGAGATGGCGAACGGCCAGCCGGCCATCACCGGATACTCCGACGCCAACCACCTGCAGCCTATCATCAATGCTGCTTCCGGTTACAACGAGAACGCTCCGTACGTAGGCCGCGACCCTCGCTTCTACGACACGATCTTCTACAACATGTCAAAGCGCGGTTCCGCATACATCAACACCTACGTAGGCGGTACCAGCGGAATCAGCTCGACCAACATCCGCTACACCTGCACCGGTTACTACATGCGCAAGTACGCATCGGACGCTTCCAACCGTAACTCCAACCAGGATGGTTTCATCCGCTTCATGCGCCTCACCGACGTTTACCTCAACTTCGCAGAGGTTGCATACCAGGTTGCCGGTCCTTACCAGACCGTCAGCGGTGTCAACATGTCCGCTGCGGACGCTCTCAACGCAATCCGCGAGCGTGCAGGCATGCCTAACCTTCCTACCGGCCTGACCGCAAGCCAGTTCGAAACCCGTTACCGCAACGAGCGCCGAGTCGAGCTTGCTCTCGAGCAGGATCGTTTCTTCAGCCTCCGCCGCTGGAAGGCCCTCAGCAATGCAAGGGTAGTCACCGGTATGAGGATCACCCAGAACGGTACCAACTACACTTACCAGCGCTTCGCCTTCGATGCCCGCCAGACCGCTGAGGACAAGTACAACCTCTATCCGATCAACACAGGCGAGCTGAACAAGATTACGAAGCTCACCGGCAACAACTGGCAGAACCCTGGCTGGGAGTAGGCCGCTAACCTTTAAAAAGTCAAGATTATGAAAAAATACTTACTGATACTTTTAGCTGCGACTACGCTTGCATGGTCCTGCTCCGAGCTTGAGAACGATTCCAGGATCGAGTCTCCCGAAGCTCCCGGTGCGCTGACCAATGTAGCGACTTCCGCGCGCATCGGTTCAGTGGTCTTCACATGGGACAATCCTACCCAGGGCGATTACTACTACACTCTCGTGGAGTTCGAGCGCGGTGGAGAGACTGTCACCCACAAGATCAGCCGTTACGCCGTCAGCCCTACCCTGGGCGAGGGACATACCCGCTATGTCTATGAAGGTTTCGACGACACCGACACCTACACGTTCAAGCTCACTCCTTATTCTTCCGACGGACAGGCTGGTCCTTCCCAGACCATCACCGGTGCCGCTGAAGATGCGTCCTATGCTTACAAGTATGTAGGCGAGACCGTTACTGTCGAACCCGAAGTCGAGGGTGCCAAGGTCTCCTGGCTCAACGAGTACCATCGTGACGTCACCGTTACCATCACCTACAAGGATGTAAACGGCGAGACCCAGACCATCAGCAAGAGGGGAACCGAGGACGGGAACCTCTCCATCGGTGCCTTCACGGAGCCGACCGAGATCACCGTCACAGCTTCCAACGGAAGCGAGACTTCAGATCCGTATGTCTTCACAGCTACTCCCTCTACCGGTGAAATCCCGGCCGGCAGGATGAAGATCGAAGAATACTCCGACTTCTGGCAGTCCGGTTACGAACTCACCAGGGTTCTTGACCGCAACATGAACACCTACTGGCACACCAACCTCACCGGTCCCTACCACTGGTTCATCGTCGACCTGGGCTTCGCCCACAAGGTGAACGCAGTCGAGGTTATCCGCCGTCAGAGCGATGCCGGCTACGGCTCCCCTCTGCAGTGGGTCAAGGTTTCCGTCAGCAAGGACGACCAGAACTGGACCGTTGTCCACGACGAAGAGTACAATGCCGAGTACGTCTATGCGACCCACCTCTGGACCTTCGACGAGCAGATCTGCCGCTACATCAAGGTTGAAGTCACATCGACCGGTTCCTGGGCTCACGTAGCCGAGTTCCTCGCCTACTACAGCTCCGACGCCAAGGGTGCTTCCCCTTACGCAGACCTTGCTGCCGCTGAAGTCGCTCCGGATCCGGACGACGACGAGACCGTCTATCCCGACCAGGAATACCTGTCGCCTATGACAGACGCTCCCGGCGGATGGATCAACAACCTGAAATTCTACCAGGCTGACGACCGCAGCAACGACACCGAGTGGACCTTCGAGACCACCGGCGGTGACTCCTGGATGCCTCTGGCACGCCTCAAGAGCAATGCCGACGGACCTGTCCTCGTGTTCCACTACAAGTGCACGGCTGGTATCAACCTCGAGTTCTTCTGGTGCAACAAGAATGGCTTCGGTGACGGCGGCCCTGCCGGCGGACGTTCCACGGCGTGGTCCATCACCAGGCAGACCGACTGGAAGACCTTCAAGAGGAACTTCAAGAATGACTGGTCTGCTCACAGATGGACAGGAGAAGCAGGATGTACAGTCCGCTTCGACGTCGGTGACGGAGCTGGCGTAACCCTCAAGATCCGCAACTGGCACTGGAGGGCTGAAGAATAATCATTCAACCTCTAAGGAAAGAGGCTGGCTCGATGAGCCAGCCTCTCTTTTTTTTCCTGCAGCCAAGGTTCCGGACAGACGGGCAGCCAACCGCTGGCGGAACCTCCCGCTCAGCCCTCCCCGTAGATGTCAGGGCAGCCTGGTGCTGCTAGACTGAAGCGAAATAGTCCTTCTTGCGCGGAGCCTCTGCAAGCCTGTCTGAGTACACAGCAGGAGCCAGCGGACGCATGTTGTAGTGAGAGGCCATCACCTGACCGTAAGCTCCGGCTGAGCGGATCGCTATCCGGTCTCCCCTGCGGCTCCTTGCCAGCAGCCTCTCCTTCCCGAAGCAGTCAGCCGATTCACAGACCGGTCCCACGACATCGTAGACCTTCCTTTCGCGAAGGTCGCCGTCTTCGTAGAAGGCTGAAAGGTTCTCTATCTTGTGATAAGCCCCGTAGAGGGCAGGGCGGATCAGGTCGTTCATGCCGGCATCAACCATGAGGAAGCGGCGGTTCTCCCCTTTCTTGACATAGAGCACCTCGGTAATGAGGGAGCCAGCCTGCGCGACAAGCGACCTTCCTGGCTCGATGTGGACGGCCTGGTCCGGACGGCGCACCAGGTTGTCATGGATGGTACGGAACCAGGTCTCGAAATCCGGGACCGGGCATTCATCCGGCTGATCGTAATCCACCCCGAGGCCACCGCCAAGGTCTATGTTCCTGACGACGATCCCGTTGGATTCGAAACGGGAGACGATGTCGTTGACCTTTTCGCACTCCAGCCTCACTACATCCTCGACTTCAAGGATCTGCGAGCCTATGTGGAACTGCAGGCCATAGAAATCGATGCAGGGATTGTCCCGGACCATGGCGACGGCCTCGTCGAAGCTCCTGTCGGAGATACCGAACTTGTCTTCGTACAGGCCGGTGGTGATGTAATGGTGGGTGTGCGGATCGATGTTCGGATTTATCCTCAGGCTGACGGTCGCCTTCCTGCCAAGCCTTCGGGCAATGTCGCCCACGATCTCAATCTCCTCAAGGGACTCGACGACGAAAGCACCTATGCCGACCTGGAAGGCCTGGCAGATTTCCTTGTCGGTCTTCCCGACACCGGCGAAGAATATCTTCTTGGGATCGTAGCCGCACCCGACGGCAAAATCTATCTCATCACCGCTTACGCAGTCGGCACCGAATCCGCGGGAACTGAGGATGTCGTTGAGACGATGGTCGGAATTGGCCTTGATCGAATAATGGACCTGGATTCCGGTACGCGCCGACAGCTCTGCAACTTTGTCGGCCGTGCGTGTAAACAGGTCTATGTCGTAGTAGTAGAAGGGGGTCGCGACTCTCTTGAAGGACGCAAAATCATCAATTCTAAGCATGTTCGTTTTATGTACGGGAATTGCAAATGTAATCTAATTTTTCTAAATTCGCCACACTATTGTACGACCGGACTGTTTCGGTGTGAGATAGCAATTGCGACATTCTTATAATTAAAGGAAAAAAATGGAAAAAGGACCAATTTCACAATTCATCACCCACAACTTCCGCCACTTCAACTCAGCATGCGTAGTGGATGCCGCCAAGGCCTACTGCGACCTCCTGGACAAGGGCGGGAAGATGTTCCTCGCAATGGCCGGAGCGATGAGTACCGCTGAAATCGGACTGTCCCTCGCGGAGATGATCCGCCAGGACAAGATCTCTTTCGTCTGCTGTTCGGCGAACAACCTGGAAGAAGACATCATGAACCTGGTGGCGCACTCGCACTATTACAGGGTACCGGGCTACAGGAATCTCACGGCAGAGCAGGAGCAGGAGCTTCTGGACAACCATTACAACCGCGTCACCGACACCTGCATCCCCGAGGAAGAGGCTTTCCGCCGTCTTGAGGACAAGCTCGTGGACGTGTGGACGAAAGCGATGAACGAAGGAAAAAGGTATTTCCCCTACGAATACATCTACCAGCTCATCCGCAGCGGAGCGCTCGAGCAGTACTATGAGATAGACCCCAAGGACAGCTGGGTCGTCGCCGCATGCGAGAAGAACATCCCGATCATCTGCCCGGCCTGGGAAGACTGCACCACCGGCAACATATTCACAGCCCATTGCATCCGCGGCGAATTCCCCGTCAACCTCGTGAAGACCGGAATCGAAGTGATGATGTTCCTTGTGGACTGGTACAAGGAGAACTCCAAGGGCGCCGGAGTTGGTTTCTTCCAGATCGGAGGCGGCACGGCCGGTGACTTCCCCATCTGCGTGGTCCCCATGATGGAACAGGACCTCGGCTGGAAGGGAACCCCGCTCTGGTCCTACTTCTGCCAGATTTCGGACAGCACCACCTCATATGGCTCATATTCAGGAGCCGTGCCCAACGAGAAGATCACCTGGGGCAAGCTCTCTCCTACGACTCCCCGCTTCATAGTTGAAAGCGACGCCACGATCGTAGCTCCGCTGATCTTCGCCTACGTGCTCGGCTGGTAGGCTGAAGGGCGCCGCACCTGGCGGAGCTGACCAAGCTCAAGGTGACGACTGGATCTTTCAGTCGTCACCTTTGTTTTTCCCAAGACACACAGTCTTACAGAACCACATGATTATCAACAAAATATCAAAGAAATTCAGACGAATAGGCAACAAGCATCTGAGTGAACTCGAAAATCACCTCCGCGAGAGGAAGCTTTTCTCGATGGTCGAAGAGAAGCTTTCCGGATGGCTCTCGGAGGGGAAGCACCATGAAAAGAATGCCGGCATCGAAGAAGTGGCCGAGGAACTGGGACTGACAAGGACGGAACTGACGTCCTTCTTCTCGAGGAAGCACCATACCACATTCATGTCCTGGAGGACCGCCATGAGGATCGAAGAAGCCAGGGCCCTCATGGACAGGGACCCGCAGATGCCTCTCTCCCGGATTGCAAGCATGGTAGGGATCGACGACAAGTCAGACTTCAGGCACCAGTTCAAGAAAGCAGTGGGCTGTACACCAAGCGAATACCGGAAAAAGAAAAAAAAATCGCCGAAGGATTTGGAATAATGAAAATCTTTGCTACCTTTGCAGTGTATTAATAGACTAATACACTAAAGCAAAGTAAAAGATATGATCACTATCGACAAGCTGGGATTCAGCTACGGTACGAACCAAGTACTGAAGAACATCACCACGACGTTCGAGGAAGGCAGGATCTACGGTCTCCTGGGAGAGAACGGCGTCGGGAAAACCACCCTCCTGACACTGCTCTGCGGGCTGAAGGCCCCCAAGGAGGGAACGATCCTCACCGACGGGGAAAAACCCTTCGACAGGACTCCTTCTCTTCTCGAGAAGCAGTACTACCTCCCGGATGACGTCAGCCCGCTCGGCTGGAAAGCCAAGGACTTCGCAAAGATGAACGGAGTGTTCCGCGAGAACTACGACCACGAAAGGTTCCTGGCCATAATGGACGAGTTCGAGACCAACCCCGAACAGAAGATGAACCAGATGTCTTCCGGACAGCTCAAGAAGACCTACATCTCGTTCGCCCTTGCAAGCGGGTGCAAATACCTGTTCATGGACGAGCCGACCAACGGGCTGGACATCCCTTCCAAGACCCAGTTCAGGGGTGCCGTCATGAAACACACCTCCGAAGACACCACGATCATCATCTCGACCCATCAGGTAAGGGACCTCGAGAACCTCATAGACCCGATCATCATCCTGGACAAGCAGGACGTCCTGCTCAACGCCACGATTGAGGAAATCACCCGGAAACTCTACTTCGACTACGGCAACGAACTCAACCCCGAGTCGCTTTTCAGCGAGCAGCTGCCCGGAGGCTTCCTCCAGGTACGGCCGAACAGGGAAGGCCTCGAAAGCAAGGTCAATGTGGAGGCGCTTTTCAACACCGTGCACAAGCACAAGGAATACATAAGAGGACTATTCGCAAAATAAGAGGAGGACTACTGCCATGAAAAACAACACCTTCAGCATCTCCCGCTTCGGGAAATACTTCGTCCACGACCTCAAGACGCAGGTCAAGAACATCGGCATGCTGTGGCTGGTCTGCGTCCTGATGCCAGTGATCTTCTATGCGACCTACATGCTCTTCGGCAACATATTCTCTCCATCCGGACACCTTTACTTCATCAAGGACATCGTCGCCGGTCCCAAGGGGATCGACGGCCCGATCCTCGGTGTGAGGTTCGCCGTGTTCGTAGTGACTACGATGGTCCTTACGATGGTATTCCCTTCAAGGGCCTATGGAGACATCACCAAGAAAAGCGAGGGTTCGGCCTGGCTCATGCTGCCCGCCTCAAGGCTTGAGAAATACCTCTCCATGATGGTCATCTGCCTTGCAGTGGTCCCGCTTACGTTCATCGCCGGCCACCTGCTCTGCGACTGGCTGGTCTGCCTGGCCGATCCTACCTGCGGGAAAGCGATGGCCGCCTTCAACATCAACTCGGCGATCGGCCAGCCCGACGCCCCGCAATTCGTGGCGAACGGGTTCTGGCTCCTTTATGCCATGATCATCGAATATGCGCTGACGTTCCTCCTGGGAGCTCTCATATTCAAGAAATGGAAAGTCATCTTCACGATAATCGCCCTCTTCGTCCTGAGCAACATCCTGACTCCGATCCTGGCAGCCTGCATCTCAGGCATGGACTGGAACGAGATCGGCAGGAAGATAGAGAACTGGTTCGTCGACCATGCGGACAGGCTTGACTTCTACTTCAACGCATGCATCAACGTCGGCCTCGCCTTCTGGATAGCCGTCTGCGGCACCTGGTCCTGGTTCAGGCTCAAGAACAGACAGCACTAGACGATTCTGCCATGGATTTCAATTCCAACAAAGCCATATACCTCCAGATCTGCGACGCGATCTGCGAGAAGGTCCTCTCAGGCGAGTTCAAGCCGGAGGACAGGATTCCCTCGGTCAGGGAATACGGAGCCTCGATCGGAGTCAACCCGAACACCGTTATGAGGACGTACGAGAAACTCACCAGCGAAGGAATCATCTACAACAAGCGCGGGATAGGCTACTTCATCTCAGGGAACGCCAGGGAAATCATCATGGAAAATGAGAGGAAGGAATTCCTTGAAGTCGAACTACCTGCCATCATAAAGAAAATGGAACTCCTCGGGATCGACCCCAAGGAAATAGCGGAACGTAACAACTGGATCATCTAACCAAATGAATATGAAAACCATAAAGACCGTACTGGCTGCAGCAGCCCTGCTGGCGGCGGCTTCATGCCTGTCGTCATGCTATATCCGTTTCTCCGAAGAAGCGAAAAAAAACATAAAGGACAATCTGACAAGCAAGATCATTCCGGGCGAAATCCTTGCAGACACCCTCGCGCTTGAGGAAAACATCAAAGGGATCTCCGTAAGCGGAGCCAACAACATAGAAGTCATCCAGGACTCGGAACAAGGTATCGTACTGTCTTCCCAATGGTACAGTGTCAAGGCGGAAGGAGACACCATCCCCTGCATCAGGCAGGTCAAATGCGAAGTGGTGGACGGAATCCTCAGGATAGAACCTGTCGGTTCCATGACCGGCTACGTGGACATCACCGTAAGGTGCAGGATGCCGGAGTCGATTTCAAAGTCAGGTTCAGGCTCGCTGAAGCTTCACGGATTCCAGGGGCACGACCTCGAGATCACGTCCTCCGGGTCCGGGGACATGGACCTGGGTTCGTTGCTGCTGGACGGGAAACTGACCATCGCCGCATCCGGCTCCCATCACATCGACTGCCAGGACATAAATGTAGCTGAACTGGAGTACCGGTCCTCCGGATCGGGGACCGCCTCGTTCAGCGGAGAGACCATGTCGGCAAGCCTGAGCAAGGCCGGTTCCGGGAATATCGATGCCTCCGGCCTCGACATAAAGGGAGAAGCCTCGGTCAGCAATGCCGGGTCGGGGACGATCACGTACCGGCATAAAGGCCAGGAGAAGGTGGTAAGGTAAAGGCCTTCCAGACAGTAGGAGCGGGAGTTCTGCAGGACGTCAGTCTATGTAGAACTCCCTTCTGTACTGGTAGGAGGAACGAAGCGTTTCGAATTTGGAAGGGTCCACCCGGAACATGAAATCGTCGGTGAAGATGGGATAGTTGTACTGGAGAAGCGAGGTTATCTCCCCCTGGTTCTTGTCCTTGAGGTCGAGCTTGACCGATTCGAGTTCCAGGACCTCCGTCTTGGGGAAGAATTCGAAAAGAGGGGTGAAACCGAAATAACGCGCACAGGCCCTTACCGCCATCGCCGTGCCGTTCTGCTTCCCCTGATAAGAGTACCCCGCGATGTGGGGGGTCGCTATGTCGACCATCCCGAGAAGCTCCGTGTCGATGTCGGGCTCATTGTTCCAGGTGTCGATGATGACGGCACCGAGCTTGGGAACCGCCGCCTTGAGGGCGGAATCGACGACCGCCTCGCCCCTTGATGCGTTGATGAATATGGCCCCGGGCCTCATCTTTCCGAAGAAGGACTCGTCCGCCATCGAGCGGGTCGTATCGTCCAGGGGAACATGCATGGTTACTACATCCGAATTGCGGAGCAGGTAGTCAAGGTCGCAGAAATCGTGGGGGCCTTCCGCCTCCATCCTGGGAGGGTCGTTCCTGAGTACCTTGAACCCGAGCGAAAGCGCCATTCTCTCGACCCTCTTCCCGACATTTCCGACTCCGATGATCCCCAGGGTGGCCCCGTCGAGCTTTATCGCCTTGCGGGAAGCGATTCCGTAGAGGGCGGAGAAGACATAGTTCATCACTCCCCCGGCATTGCATCCGGCCGCGTTCCTTACGAGGATTCCCTTCGAATTGCAATAAGGAAAGTCGATGTGGTCCGTCCCTATGGTGGCCGTAGCGATGAACTTGACCCGGGAGCCTTCCAGGAGGTCCCGGTTACACTTGGTCCTCGTCCTGATTATCAGTGCATCGGCATCCTTCACATCCTCCCTCGAGATGTCCCTTCCTCCTTTGTACATGACCTCGGCAAAGGGCTCCAGGACTCCCTTGATGAAAGGGATCGCGTCATCGACCACTATTCTTGTCTTTCCTTCCATATTCCAATAATTATAAATAGACTCATTTAAGTATAAGCTCCTTGACGAAGCCGACGCGCCCGTCGTCCTTCATGAACAGGCCGTCGTTCTCCAGGAACGCGTTGATGGCTGCGACCAGGGCGGTTTTCTGGAACTCAAGCTGGTTCCTGACCATCGAAGAAGAGAGAGTGACATAAAGCTTGCCGTCCCTGTAGAAACGACGGAGAGTGAATGCAGAAGCACCGGATACGGCATCCCAGGCGGCAAATACCCTCCTGGTGTTCAGCCCGGAGCCGAGTTTCATCTGGCGGAGGAAGACTTTCATGACATCCCCGACGCTCTGCGCCTCCTTCCTGGAGGAACCCCTTATGACCTTGCCCGACGCCATCTCAGATCCGCCTGAACTCTCCTCCCGCCACCTCGAAATATGCCCTGTCGGAAGTCAGGGAATCAACGATGCCGGCCATCCTGACCTTGTTGCAGTCAGTTATGAATATCTGTCCGAAGTCGCTCCCGGCCACCATTTCCAGCAAGTTGGATATCCTTCCCATGTCAAGCTTGTCGAAGACGTCGTCCAGCAGGAGCATGGGCGGGAACCCGTAACGGCGCTTCATTATCTCGTACTGGGCGAACTTCAGGGACACCAGGAACGACTTCTGCTGCCCCTGGGAGCCGCAGCGCCGGATAGGGAAACCGTTCATCCTGAACACGAAATCGTCTCTCTGGATGCCTTCCGTCGTGTAGCGGAGAGCGAAATCCTTTTCGCGCGAAGCCTTCAGGACGTCAATAAGCGGGATTCCGGAGGCAAGGTCGCTGCGGTAGGCGACGGAGACCTCCTCCCTGCCGCCGGAAAGCGCGGCATAATAATCCGCCACCACAGGGACCAGGTCCTCCACGAAAGCGGCGCGCGAGCGGTGGACCGTCCTTGAATATTCCTCCATCCGCTCGTCGAAGACCGAGAGCAGCCCTTCGTCCCGGACACCGTCCTTGAGGAGGCGGTTCCGCTGGAAAAGGAGGCGGTTGTACTGCTGGACGGCCGAGAGGTACTCCGGGTCCATCTGCGAGAGGACCGAATTGACGAACCGACGCCTCTCGTCCCCGCTCTCGCTCACAAGGGCGCCGTCCGAAGGAGAGACCATCACTATCGGAAGGACTCCGATGTGCTCGGATATCTTCTTGTAGACCTTGTCGTCCCTCCTGACCTTCTTGTCCCCGGATGCATCCGCCTGGACGGAGAAACGGACGAGCGGGGCCCCGCCGCCATGCTCCATGGCATAAAGGCCCGAAACGGCGAAAGCGGATGTACCGTGACGGAAACTGAAACGGTCGGACGGGGAGAACGCGCTCTTGGTCATGGAGAGGTACCAGATGGCATCCATCAGGTTCGTCTTCCCCTCCCCGTTGTTGCCGGATATGCAATTCACGTTCTCAGAGAACGATAGTTCCTGAAAGGCGATGTTGCGGAAATCCTGTACCGTTATTTTTTTCAGAAAAGGCATCAACCCTGCGTTATCTCCTGCAAATATAACCATTTTGGAAGTAATAAAGATGGAAGGCCGGCAATTGCACGATTCAACAATAATTGCTATCTTTGCAAGCTAACTGGGAAAAAACGACAAAACAACAATAACATGGCAAAAGAAAAGACCAACGAGAAAGAGCTCGCCCGCAAGGAAATGGTCGAAGAGACTGTCTCCAGGACCGACGAATTCTTCCGCAAGAACAAGAAACTCATCTACGGCATCCTTTGCGCCCTGCTGATCATCGGCCTCGGGATAGTGGCCTACCAGCAGTTCTACAACAAGCCCAGGACCGAGGAAGCAATCAACCAGACCTTCCAGGCCGAGGCCAACCTCGCGAACGAGGAGTGGGACCTCGCCCTCAACGGCGACGGCAATGTCTACGGCTTCAAGCAGATCATCGACGAATATGGTTCCAGGGCCGGAGCCGCCGTCTACATGAACGCAGGGAAATGCGAGTACGAACTCGGCAACTATGCCGAAGCCCTCGCCTACTACAGGAAGTACAGCGGCAAGGACGAAATCGCCAATGCCGTTGCCGCATCCTGCATAGGTGACTGCCTGGTCGCTCTCGGCAAGGACAATTACAAGGAAGCCCTCGCCGCTTACCAGAAAGCCATCGGCATGACTGACAGCCCCGTGATCGCATCGACCCTCCTCAAGGCAGGAGTCCTCTGCGAGGAGATGGGTGACGATGCCAAGGCCCTTGAATTCTACAAGACCCTGAAGGAGAACTATTCACAGGCGTCCATGGAAGGAAGGGACATCGACAAGTACATCAGCCGCATCGAAAGCAAGACAGCCGAATAGTCATGGGAAGAGCATTTGAATTCCGTAAGGAAAGGAAGTTCAAGAGGTGGGGCCACATGGCCAAGACCTTCACCAAGATCGGGAAGGAGATCACCATCGCCGTCAAGCAGGGTGGTCCCGACGTGACAGGAAATCCCCGTCTCCGCGCCCTCATGGCAGAGGCCAGGAGCGAGAACATGCCCAAGGAAAATGTCGAAAGGGCCATCAAGAAGGCTCTCGAGAAGGACCAGGGCGACTTCAAGGAGATAGTTTACGAAGGCTACGGCCCCTACGGAATAGCGTTCCTTGTGGAAGCCGCCACCGACAACAACACCAGGACGGTCGCGAATGTGCGCAGCTACTTCACCAAGTGCGGCGGCTCGCTCGGCACCAGCGGCAGCGTCTCCTTCATGTTCGACCACAAGTGCGTTTTCCGCATCAAGGACAAGGAAGGACTTGACACCGACGAACTCCAGCTCGAGCTTTGCGACTGCGACGACGACCCCGAGGTGTTCGTGGAAGAGCAGGTGGATGAAGACGACAACGTCACCCGCAACATCGTGATCTACGGAGCGTATCCCTCCTACGGAGCCATCCAGAAGTTCATTGAGGACAATGGCTACGAACTGGTCTCCGGAGGTTTCGAAAGGATTCCCAACGTGGACCTGAAGGAAGTGACTCCCGAACAGCGCGAGACCCTTGACAAACTCACCAGCCTTATCGAGGACGATGACGATGTCACTGCAGTCTACAGCACGATGAAGCCTGCTGAAGAATAACAGCCTGGTGCATCAGGAAGACAAGAGGGTGGCCAAAAGTCAAGGTGACTTGAGGCCGCCCTCTTCTTTTTCATGGTCGCTTGTTTGTTATGGTTGTTTGTGGATGTCGGTTGTTGGGCTGTCGGTGATGGGGGCGTCGGTGATGGGGGCGTCGTAAGCAGTATTGTCCTTCGGACCTTCCGCTTCGCTCCATCCCTCCCACACCTCGGTGTGGGTCCCTCCCGCTTACGGCCGCGGGTGGCCAGGGTCCTTAAGGACAATACCGCTTACGGCCATGCACATATCCGTTCCTACCATCCACTGCACTGCAGTCGTGGCTCCCCGCTTACGGCCATGGCACCAACACCTCATTCCCACGCCTGGAGCCCAAGTCATCCACGCTGGAGGCCGGTTTTTTGCGCCCGTATGATGAAGCGCCATCGTCTGTCATGAGTGACGAT
>ONRD01000036.1 GCA_900320185.1 uncultured Bacteroidales bacterium | reverse complement strand
ACGTTGGAAAACCATTACCTCTACGGCAAGGCACCGTTCAGTCTAAAGGAGTACCGCACCCTGCTACGTAAGACAGGAATGTTCAATATAAAATGAAATGTTTTGCTATGAGCGCGGAAGATAAAGGAGAGATCATCATTTACCAGTCCGAGGACGGTAATGTGCAGCTGGATGTCCGGCTGGAGAATGAGACGGTTTGGCTGACTCAGGATCAGTTGTGCATGCTTTTCAATAAAGCGAAATCCACAATCAGTGAACACATATCCAATATTTTCAAAGAAGGGGAACTCGACGAATCTGTGGTTGTTCGGAAATTCCGAATAACCACTCAACACGGTGCAATTGAAGGAAAAACACAGAGTCGCGACGTATTATGTTACAACCTGGACGTGATCATTTCCGTGGGCTACCGCGTCCATTCCATCGTCGGCACACGCTTCCGCCAGTGGGCGACCGCCCGTCTCCGGGAACAGGTGAAAAGCTTCTAACTGACGCCGGTTCTGTCAGCCATCGGCAAGCCCTAGAGAAAGCGGAGAAAGAGTATCGCAAGTATCAAGTCAAAACGCTGTCTCCGGTAGAAGAAGCCTACCTTGACACATTGAAACAATTGGAAAAGACGGCTAAGAGGAAGAGGTAGAATGAAGAATAAAAGGATAATTGTCAGTTTTTGAAATTATCCGTATCTTTGCAACGAATTTCAAAACAGAAAGAAAGTTATGAATCTTCGTGACATCAAGAAGGACATCGAGTATGTGATCGGGGCTTTCATCGATGATTGCTCCCTCTTCAGTGCAGTCAATCCCGACGCTGACGATGCAGCGCTCGGACAGCTCCTTGACAAGGCAGTGGCCCTTTTCAACGACCTGAAAGACAAGGTGAATGCTAAACCGGAAGGGGCTAAGGCCGCCTACTTCACTTCCATACGCAAGGAACTCATCGAGAAGACCGATGCCTTGTACGACAATCTCAGCGAGCTTGTCAAGTCCGTGAAGACAGAGGCCTGACCGCCCTTGTCCGCTTTTGATATCGGGAGGGCCGTCGGTCTTCCCTTTTTTTTGTCCAAGAAGCCAACGATAAATAACGAACAACCATGAAAGTAGCAGTTGTCGGAGTGACCGGACTGGTAGGTACCAGGATGGTAGAGGTCCTGAAAGAAAGGAATTTCCCGGTTTCGGAGTTCATCCCCGTCGCATCCGGGAGGTCGGCCGGGAAAAACGTGGAGTTCGGCGGCAGGGAGTACCCGATAGTCACGGCGGACGAGGCGGTGGA
The DNA here is from genome assembly GCA_900320185.1 of uncultured Bacteroidales bacterium. Taxonomy (GTDB): domain Bacteria; phylum Bacteroidota; class Bacteroidia; order Bacteroidales; family UBA932; genus Cryptobacteroides. Next base: position 24,477 of record ONRD01000036.1, on the reverse strand, counting down.
CATGCGCCCTGACCTGGCCCTCTTTTCCGCCGGTGCGGACATCTCCCGTGAATATGCGCCCGCATTCGCAGCGGCGGGCTGCCGGGTCGTGGACAATTCTTCCTGCTGGAGGATGGACCCCTCCAAGAAGCTTGTCGTCCCGGAGATAAACGCCTCCGTCCTTACGGAGGATGACTACATAATCGCCAATCCCAACTGTTCCACGATCCAGATGCTCCTGCCTCTGGCGCCGCTGCACAAGAAGTTCAGGATCAAGAGGATAGTGGTCTCCACTTACCAGTCTGTCACAGGTTCCGGGACCCCGGCGATGAAGCAGATGCAGGCCGAGCGCGAAGGCGCCAGGTGGGGGGAGTATCCGGCTTTCTACCATTATCCGATCGATGAGAACGTGATTCCGCACATCGACGATTTCCTTGAAAACGGCTACACCAAGGAAGAGATGAAGATGGTCAACGAGACCCACAAGATCCTGGACGACTATTCCATCGGGGTCAGCCCGACGACGGCCAGAGTCCCTGTGCTGGGCGGCCATTCCGAGTCGATAAACCTGGAGTTCTGCAGCGATTTCACCCTCGGGGAAGTGCGCCGGATCTGGGAGGAGACTCCCGGAGTGGTCGTGCAGGACGACCCGGCCCGGAATGTCTACCCGATGCCGCTGTTCTCCCTCGGCAGCGATGCCGTCTTCGTGGGAAGGCTGAGGCGCGACCCTTCCGTCGACTATGGTCTCAATTTCTGGTGCGTGAGCGACAACATCCGCAAGGGAGCCGCCACCAACGCCGTCCAGATTGCCGAGTATCTTCTGTCCAAGGGCTTCCTGCCCAGGTAGCCGCCAGCGGCAGACTCTCCATCTCCTGCGGGCAGGCGGCAGCGCACGGCAAACCTATCCTGAAGGCGGCAGGTCTGGACTTGCCGGGAGGCTTTGCGGGGATAATCCTTGACTTCAGTTCTCGGAGGCGAGAGAGGACAGGATCATGTCTATTATCGGGGTGAGGTCCCTGGTCGGTGCGATGACGTTGTTGGTCATCAGCGAGAAGACGATGGTCTCGTCCCTGGAGCCCTTCCGTGGCTCAAGGTAGCCGCTGTAGCAGAGCACCCCGTTCATGGAGCCGCTTTTCATGTGGAAGCGGCCCTTGACGTCTTCAGGCTGGTCCTTCAGCCGGCTTGCCAGGGTCCCGGTCCCGGGCTGCGGGAGGCTCCATGCATATTCCTCGAATGCAGGGCTGTCCATCATGGCGCGGAGGAAGCCGACCAGATAGGACGGGGAGATGTAGTTCTTTCGGGACAGGCCGCTTCCGTCTTCGATCCTTACCCCGTCGGCCGGTGCTCCAAGTCCTGCGAGGACCTCCCTCACAGCGACCCTGGACGAATCGTAGCAGGCGGAATGGCGCCCTCTCCTGCCGAGGGTCCGCAGCATCGTCTCGGCGTAGAAGTTGTCGCTGCGGTGGTTCGTCTCCCTGGCGATCTTCCACAGCGGCGGGGAATATGTCCTGCCGAGCACTTGCATCCCGTCCACCTTCGCGGCGTACCGGCCGTAGGAGAGGTTGGTGAGTTCGGACCGGATGCGCCCCATGCGCACGTCGGCCGCTCCTCCTTCCACGGGGATCCCGTGGGTCCTGAGGTAGTTGCAGAAATAACTGGCGCAGGTGTAGGCGCCGAACTTGTTGGAGAAATATTCAGTCTTCGGCTTCCTGTCCACGGCGAAGGTCCCGCGTATCTCGGCGTAGGGGAAGACGTCCGAGTTGAAAAGGTAGAGATTGTCCCCCGTGCCTTTCGGACCCGTCCTGCAGGAGAGCTTGTAGACCATCCAGGGTGTGTCCGGGAACGAAGGGGAGACTTTCACCTCGTCGCCGGGCGAGGCCCCGGCGCTTACCTTCACCTCCTGGACGTTGCGGTAGAAGCAGAGTCCGTCGCCTCCGGTGCCGTAGTCGGTCCCCAGGTCCTGGCTCTCCCAGGTGTCGTTCTCTATGGGGCCGTCGAAGTAGCGTCCGTCTCCGATCACCCTGCCCGCGATCTTCTTTATGCCTGCCTTGTCCAGGAATCCCTTCCACTGCTCCCAGAGCTTCATCCGGGGGACGGCCACCGAATCGTCGGAAGCCGTCGTGGGGTCTCCTCCGCCCACGATGTAAAGGTCGCCTTTCAGGACGCCGTCCTCGACGGGGCCGTCGCAGCATATCCTCGTCTCGTACTTGAAATCAGCGCCAAGTGCATGCATGGCGGCTCCGGTGGTGATGAGTTTCATGTTGGAGGCAGGGATCATCCTCATCCCCGGGTTCCAGGCGGCCACGGTGTCTCCTTTCATGGTCACTGCCAGGATGCCCCAGGCAGCGTTGGAAAGAACTTCGTTGCCGGACACGATTTCCAGGTACCTCTGGGTCCTGGTCTTCGGCGCGGCCGGCCTGCCGGCGGGTACCTGGGCGTCCAGGGAAATGATGGATGCGGCGAGCAGGAAACCTGCTGCAAGTGTTCTCAAGGCAGTCATGAAGCAAATTTAATGAATATTGCTAAATTTGCGCGATCAAACGACAAGCCAAAATGAAAAAGTGCGTTCTTGTGTCCGGCGGGGCCGGATTCATCGGAAGCCACGTGACCGTGGAACTTATAGAGGCAGGCTACGACGTGGTCGTGGCCGACAACATGTCCAACTGCGACCTGACCTGTTTCGAAGGAGTGAAGAAGATAACAGGGCGGGATGACATCCCATTCGTCAAACTTAATTTCTGCGACCCTGTGGCGACCGACATCCTGTTCGCCACCAGGAAGATCGACGCGGTGATCCATTTCGCCGGCTTCAAGGCCGTCGGAGAGTCGGTGGCGGAGCCTTTGAAGTACTACAGGAACAATCTTGACTCTTTCATGAACGTGATCGACTCGGCGCGCGCCCACGGCTGCCGGAACATCCTGTTCTCTTCCTCGGCTACGGTCTACGGGGACCCTGACGAACTGCCCGTCACCGAATCGACCCCGAGGAAGGAAGCCACCTCGCCCTACGGCAACACCAAGCAGATGTGCGAGGACATCCTCAGGGACTCCGTGAAGTCGTATCCGCAGCTTCGGGGGATCGCGTTGAGGTACTTCAATCCGATCGGCGCCCATCCTTCCGCTCTGATCGGTGAACTCCCACGGGGCGTCCCGAACAACCTGGTGCCTTTCATCACGCAGACCGCCATAGGGAAGCGCGAGTGCCTTTCGGTCTTCGGGGACGACTATCCCACCCCCGACGGGACCTGCCAGCGAGACTTCATAGACATCGTCGACTTGGCCCAGGCCCATGTCTTCGCGGTGCGCAGGATGCTTGAAGACGGGATGAAGAAGGACTATGAGATCTACAACATCGGTACCGGGAAGCCTTTGTCCGTGATGGAGTTGATAAAGGGCTTCGAGAAGGCCAATGGCTTGAAGCTGAATTACAGGATCGCTGCGCGCAGGGCCGGGGACGTTCCGGCGATATGGGCGGATCCCACCCTTGCCAACACCGAATTGGGCTGGAAGGCCTGCCGGAGCCTCGAGGACACCCTGGCGTCGGCCTGGGCCTGGGAGAAGCATCTGGCCGGGCAGTAGCTGCCGGCTGCCGTCCCTGCGCCGGAGGCCCGCAGTGACCGGCCTTTCCCTTCCGTCCCGGGAGGAGTACGGATTGCCAGGCGGGGCCCGCCTGCCTTAGTAGAGCCTGCCCTGGAAAGTGTCCCTTTCTTCAAGCCGGCGGTCCAGCATCCTGAGGATCTCGAAATTGCGTACCAGCCCCCACGGGGTCTCTTCAACGAACCGTGGCGGCACCTCTCCGGCGACCCTTTCGACCGCGAGGTCGGGCCGGAGCCTTTCAAGAAGGTCCACCACGAAATCCAGGTAGTCCTCCAGCCCCAGGCGGAGGAAGTCTTCCGGCCTTTCTGAATATTCTTTCTCCATCCTTGTCCCCTTTATGATCTGGAGCTGGTGGAACTTTACAGAGTCCAGGGGCAGGGAGGAGATGTCCGCGCACTGCCGGAGCATCGTCCCGCGCGTCTCGCCCGGCAGCCCCAGGATGAAGTGGGCTCCAACGGGGATACCCCTTTCCGCCGTCATCCCGACCGCCCTCCTGGCGCATTCGAAGTCATGTCCGCGGTTGATGCGCCCAAGGGTGTCGTCACTGCACGATTCGATGCCGTATTCAATCCTGACGATGGGTTTGTCGAAGGGGGCGTCTTCCCCTGTCGGGAGTGCTGCCAGTTCCGCTATCATGTCCAGCTTCCGCCCGTCCACGCAGTCCGGGCGGGTGCCGATGACTATTCCGCAGACTTCGGGATGCGAGAGCGCTTCGAGGTAGAGCTCCTTCAGCCTTGAAACCGGGGCGTAGGTGTTTGAATATGCCTGGAAATAGGCGAGGTACCTTCCTGCCCTGGGATACCTCACCTTGTGGAAGGATATTCCTTCGTCGAGCTGTTCGGCGATGCTCTTCCCGGGAGTGCTGTAGCCCGGGTGGAAGGCGGCGTTGTCGCAGAACGTGCATCCTCCCAGTCCGACGGTCCCGTCGCGGTTGGGGCAGGTGAACCCGGCGTCGATCACCAGTTTCTGCAGCCTCTGGCCGTACCGCTGCCTCAGGAGCGCGGCGAAAGAGAGGTATCTTTTTCCTTCGGGGAAGTCCATGCTTGAAGATATTCCTTGCAAAACTAACTATTTGTGGATATTTTTACAACATGAAAAAGCATCTTGGAATACTTGCAGCCTTGCTGCTGACATGCTCGTCCCTTGCCGCGCAGGAGGTGCCCGCGCAGGGGCAGGGCCGTTTCGCGGTTGTGGAATTCTCCGCGGACTTCATGCGCGAAGAACCCGACTACGCTGCCGAACTGGGGAACCAGGCGCTCATGGGGACGATAGTGGAAATGATCGACACCCAAAGCTATTGGGTGAAGATAAAGTCCCCCGAACCCTATGTCGCGTGGGTCAACGCCATGGGTCTTGTCCCTATGACGGACCGGCAGCTCGAAGACTATCTCAGCGCTCCCAAGTACATTTGCACTGCACCCTTGTCCCATGTCTATGAGGAACCCTCGAGGGAATCCGCGATAGTGTCCGAACTGGTGATGGGGGACATCGTGAGGATCATGTACAAGACGGTCTCCCACACCAGGGGCCGCTACAAGGGCATGGACGAAGGAAGGGCCGTGCTCCGCAGGAAGTTCTGCGGGGTGGTGCTCCCTTCCGGGAAGACAGGATATGTTCCCAGGGAGGACCTGGATGTCTTCTACAAGTGGGCCAAGGACAAAAAGGCCTTGCCGGACAGGGATCTGCGGGAAGCCCTCGTGGAGACTGCCGGGGCGTTCCTCGGAGTCCCTTACATGTGGGGAGGCACCTCCGTCAAGAACGTGGACTGCAGCGGGCTTACGCGCAGCGTCTTCTTCTCGAACGGCATCCTCCTGCCCCGGAACGCCTCCCAGCAGGCACGTGTCGGTGAGGACCTTGCCATATTCGATCCCGACGGGAACGTGGTCTGGGACAACCTCCTTCCCGGCGACCTGATCTTCTGGGGCCGCCCGGCGACCGACGGATCCCCGGAAAGGATCTCCCATGTGGGGATGTACATAGGGGACGGCCGTTTCATCCATTCCTCCCAGGTGGTCCGGATCAACTCCCTCGACAGCGGAGCGCCCGATTATTATGACCGCAGGCCTGTGCGGGCCCGCAGGGTGGTCGGGCATGTGGACGAAGACGGGTCCGGAATAGTGTCCACATTCCAGAGCGGATGGTATTTTGCCGGTCGGTAATCCTGACATATTCCCCGGAAATGATTATATTTGCCAAATTAAACTGATCACAATGGCTAAGTTCGTTAACCGAGAGATTTCCGAAGGACTCACCTTCGACGACGTGCTGCTCGTGCCGGCTCATTCCGATGTACTGCCCCGTGACGTCGACGTCACAAGCCGATTCACAACAGACATACTGCTTCACACTCCGGTCGTCTCCGCCGCCATGGACACCGTCACCGAGGCTGCCCTGGCGATAGCGATGGCGAGGGCCGGCGGCATCGGTGTCATTCACAAGAACATGACCATCGAGCGTCAGTGCGAGCAGGTCCGCCATGTCAAGAGGGCCGAGAACGGGATGATCTACGATCCCGTGACGATAAGCCCCGGGGCAACCGTGGGCGAGGCGCTTGCGATGATGAAGAAGCATCACATCGGAGGCATCCCCGTGGTCGACGGCAACGGTTTCCTGATCGGTATCGTGACTAACCGAGACCTCCGCTTCCAGGAGGATATGCAGATGCCCGTGTCCATGGTAATGACAAGCGAGAACCTTGTCACCGCACCCAAGGGCATCACCCTTTCGGAGGCTACCAAGATACTCCAGAAGAGCAAGGTCGAGAAACTTCCGGTCGTGGACGCGGACGGCAAGCTCGTCGGGCTCATCACCTACAAGGACCTCATGAAGATCAAGGACAATCCCATCGCATCGAAGGACAGCAAGGGAAGGCTCCTGGTGGCCGCTGCGGCCGGGATCAAGTCCGACACGGTGGAAAGGATCGGGATGCTTCTCGATGCAGGGGCCGACGCGGTGGTCCTCGATACCGCCCACGGTCATTCCGAGGGTGTCCTCAAGATGGTCCGCAAGTCCTGCGAGGCTTTCCCCGAGGCCCAGATAGTAGCCGGCAACGTGGCTACCGCCGAGGGTGCCAAGGCCCTTGCTGAAGCGGGCGTCAAGGCTGTCAAGGTGGGAATAGGTCCCGGCTCGATCTGCACCACCAGGATCATCGCCGGCATCGGCGTCCCGCAGCTCACCGCGGTGATGGAGGCCAGCGAGGCCCTGAAAGGCACCGGTATCCCCGTGATCGCCGACGGCGGCATAAGGTACTCTGGCGACATCGTCAAGGCCCTTGCCGCAGGCGCCGGCACCATAATGGCCGGATCCCTGCTTGCCGGGACGGAGGAGTCTCCGGGCGAGACCATCATCATGAACGGACGCCGCTTCAAGTCTTACCGCGGAATGGGATCCCTCGAGGCGATGGAGCAGGGTTCGAAGGACAGGTATTTCCAGGACATGGAAGCCGACGTGAAGAAGCTCGTGCCGGAGGGGATAGTGGCCCAGGTGCCCTACAAGGGAACCGTCTCCGAGGTCGTCTACCAGCTTGTCGGAGGCCTTAAGGCCGGGATGGGCTACTGCGGTGCCCGCACCATTGAGGACCTCCGCTCGGCGAGGTTCGTCCGCATCACTAATGCAGGCTTCCTCGAGAGCCATCCCCACGACGTCACGATCACCAAGGAAGCTCCCAATTATTCCCGATAGATGACCCGCGGGAGGATATTCGCTTTGCTTGCAGGAATCATCCTGGCGACCTTGCCTTCGTGCAAGGCCGTCTCGTCTTTCATCCACGACGGGGAAGTCGTGGCGAAATACGGGAAGCACAAGTTGTTCCTCTCCGAACTGCAGGACTTCATCCCGGACGGTACCTCGCCCGGGGACAGCGCCGCCCTGGCCGACCAGTACATCATTTCGTGGGCAAAGGACAAGGCGTTCCAGGACATGGCCGAGGAAAGCCTTTCCAAGGAGGAAAAGGATGTAAAGGCCGAGCTTGAGGCTTACAGGAAGTCCCTGTTGAGGTACCGTTTCGAGCAGCACTTCATCGACGAAAGGCTGGACACCGTGGTGACCGACGCCCAGGCAGAAGCCTACTATGAGTCCCACAAGGATAATTTCAAGCTTGACAGGCCGGTCCTGAGGGCCCGTTTCATGAGCATCCCGAAATCCTCTCCCAACCTCAGGACCCTGAAGGCTCTCATGTCTTCGGACGATTCCCTGTCACTTGCCGCCGCCGACAGCATAGCCTTCGCTTCAGCGCATCGCTACCGGGATTACTCCCGTGGGTGGATCGACGCCGCCACCCTTGCCGCAGAATTCGGTACGGACTATGTGACCATGCTCTCTTCCATGCGGGGCGGATTCATTGAGATCCCCTCCGGGGACGACCTGTCGGTGGCCTATGTCGTGGAGATGGCGAAAGCCGGACAGACGGCCCCTCTTGGGTCCTGCATGGGAAGGATAAGGGACAATATCCTGAGTTCCAGAAAGCACGAGCTGCTTTCGACTTTGGAACAAGACTTGATAGAAGACGCCAAGGCTAATGAGATTTTTGTAACATACCGCAATGATTAGGAAAGCAGCATTGACGCTTTGCACCCTCGTGGCTTTCTGCACGATCGGGTCGGCGCAGAAATACAGGGTGGTCGACAAGACGGTCGCCGTGGTCGGAAACGAGGCGATCACCTTGTCAGACCTTGAAGAAGAGGTGAAGAGCATGAGCGCCCAGGGCATGGCTTCGGACAGGAACGTCCGGTGCGACCTGCTGGAGCAGATCCTTGAATCCAAGCTGTTCCTCATGCAGGCCAGGGTCGATTCCCTGGTCGTCAATTCGGACAACGTCGAGGGCAGGCTGTCGCAGCACGTCGACCAGATGCTCACTTACCTTGGTGGGCAGGAGGAAGTCGAGAAATATTTCGGCAAGCCCCTCTACAGGCTCCGCGCGGAATGGAGGAGCCAGTTCGAAGACTTGAGCCTCACTCAGCAGGAGCAGCACGAGATAATGAGCAAGGTTCCCGAGATGACGCCGTTCGATGTGAAGGAATACATGGACACGGTCGACAGCAAGAACCTTCCGATCGTCCCGATCAAGTACCAGCTCAGCCAGATCTGCCTTTATCCCGACCGGGAGGCCGCCAAGCTTGCCGTAAGGGAGAAACTTCTGGAACTGCGCGAGAGGATCATCAACGGGGAGAAGTTCTCCACTCTGGCCAGGATCTATTCCGAGGATCCGGGAAGCGCCCGCCGCGGAGGTGAACTCGGCATGGCTTCCAAGTCCATTTTCTGGCCCGCGTTCTCCGACGCCGCCATGGCCCTCAAGCCAGGTGTGATCTCCCAGATCGTGGAGACTCCTGACGGCTTCCACATCATCGAGGTCATCGAGAAGAATGGGGACATGTTCAATGCCCGGCACATCCTGATGAAGCCCCAGTACACCGAGGTCGACAGGGAGAAGGCCTTCAAGACCCTGGACAGCCTCAGGACGGAGATACTCAACGAGGCTGTCACCTTCAAGATGGCGGCCGGCTTCTACTCGGAGGACCTGGCTTCCAGGACGAACGGAGGCCAGATGGCCGATCCGAACACCGGGTCCGCATATTTCGAGATAGACCAGCTCAAGCCTCAGGACTACCTGGCTATCAAGAACCTCAAGGAAGGGGAGATATCGCTTCCTTTCGAGTCTACCGACAATGAAGGCCGCCAGGACCAGACCAAGGGCTATGTCAACGGCAACACCATCTACAAGATAGTGAAGGTCGACAAGATCATCCCTGCCCACACCGCTTCGTTCGAGGATGACTTCAGCGAATTGCAGATGAGGGTGATGCAGGAAAAGCAGATGCAGGCCATCGATGAGTTCCTGTCTTCCAAGATATCCGAGACCCACATCGTGATCGACCCCATGTTCAAGGACTGCGAATTCAAGCGTCCCCAGTGGGCTTCCAAGATAAGGCAGGACTAGCCCTGGCCGTCCCGCCATGGCCTGACACCCCCGGAGCGTTCAAGAACAGATGAGACAGAAGTCCTTCGCATATTCACTGCTGATGTTGCTGATGCTGTTTTCCGGCACCGGCGCATTTGCGCAGAAGAAGGAGAAGAAGGACTCCCTGGTGCGGCTCCTCGGCTGCAACGAGCTTCGCCAGATGGAGGTGCTCGGGGTCAGCTACCGGAAGGCCTGCGGCAATGCCAGTTTCGAGCACAACTCGACCAAGCTGCTCTGCGACACTGCCTTGTGGAATGTCAACACCAACATCATCAAGGCCATAGGACACGTCCGCATCATCCAGAACAGGACAGTCCTGACCAGTGACAAGCTGGACTATTTCATCGATGACAACCTTGCACAGTTCAGGGGCAGCGTCGTGCAGCTCCAGGACAAGGACAAGAACACCCTGAGGACGAAGGACCTGGACTACAACACCAAGGACAGCGTCGCCATCTTCCGCAACGGGGGAGCCCTCCGCGACAAGGACGGCCAGATCATCGAGAGCAACTTCGGATCCTACGATTCGAAGACCGCGACCTTCAGCTTCATCGGAAACGTCAACATGTACACCGATTCGGTGTTCGTCAAGACCGACAACCTGGAGTTCAACACCCAGACCAACATCGCCGTCTTCGGTTCGGGTACCAATGCGTGGAGGGGCAGCAGCATGCTCTCGGCAAGCGCCGGGTGGTACAACCGTTCGGACGAGGTGTTCCTCTTCTACAGGAAGGTCCATGTCATGACCGAGAACCAGGAGGCATGGTCCGACTCGCTCAAGTACTACAAGGTCCCCAACAACGCCGAACTTTTCGGCCATTGCGAACTGCTCGACACGACCCGGCATGCAGCCGCCCTTGCCGGCTACATGTACTACAACGATTCGACTTCGCTGATCAGGATGACGCGCGACCCTGCCATCATCATGGAGAGCAAGGAGGGAGACAAGGTCGATACCGTCTATGTCGGCGCCGACCGCCTGGTCTATTGGACGGTCCCCAGGTGCAATGTCGCTGAATCCGAGATAAAGGATTCCGAGAAGCGTCTCGAGGAGATAGGGGGCGATCCGGTTACGGCCTACAGGCAGAAGGCTGCGGAGGCAGCCAGGATCGCTGCCGAGAAGGCCAGGAAGCAGCTGGAGGAGGAAGATCCCAACGCCATGGGAGCCATGGACAGGGGCAGCGGCGCCGCCCGCAGGAAGGCGGCAACCCAGTCAGGCTCCGTCCAGGCGCCTCCCGGAACCATTCAGTCTCCTCCAGCCCCGTCCGGCATCCAGGCGCCGTCCGGAACCATCCAGTCTCCTCCAGCCCCGTCCGGCACCGTCCAGCCTGCGGCATATTCCAGGCCTGTCCCTTCCCCGATTCTTCCTGCACCTGACGACGGGAGGTGGGAGCCGCTCCTTCCCGGATATTCCTTCGCCCCGCAGGAACCTGACAGCCTGAAATCTTCCCAGGAGGGGCCAGCTTCCATGGCGGCATCCCCGGACTCGCTTTCCGCACAGCCTGATTCCGTGGCGGTCACCGACTCCACCAAGATAGGTTTCCTTCAGGGGATCGGCAATGTGAAGGTCTTCAGGAAGGACATGCAGGTCGCCTGCGACTCCCTTGCCTACAACGATCTGGACTCCCTCATCAGGCTTTACCGCAATCCGGTCGTCTGGAACGAGACCCGCAGGCAGTACTCTGCCGACAGCATCGCAGTAGTGGTCAAGGACAAGGCCATCGAGAAGGCAAGCCTGATGTCCAATGCGTTCATCATCGTCCAGGAAGACTCCCTGGGCCGGTGCTTCGACCAGATCAAGAGCGCCGAGATGCTTGCGTTCTTCGATTCGACCGGGGCACTGAGGCGTTTCGACGCCATGGGTGACGCTTCGGGAATATTCTACATCGAGGAGCAGAAGGCCCTTGCCACCGTCAACAAGTTCGAGTCGAAGATGATGACGGCCATCCTGGCGGACGGTACGATACAGGACATCACCTACTTCGACGGGGTCAAGAGCGATGCCTACCCTGTAGTGCAGATGAAACCGGACGAAAAGGTCCTCAAGGGCTTCCAATGGCAGCCGGAAAAACGTCCGAAGGGGCCCCAGGACATAACCAGCCTTAAGCCCCGCAAGTCCGAAAGGGAAAGGTACGAGGCCATCCCGCGGGCACAGTTCAACCAGACGGACACCTATTTCCCCGGTCACATGAAGGGAGTTTACAAGATGCTGCAGCAGCAGGATTCTCTCAACCGTGCCAAGAGGGCGGAAAGGCGGCGACTTGAAGAACTCGGCAGGCAGCAGGCCGCCGTTGCGGACAGCCTTGCAGGCGCGGTCCCGTCCGACAGCCTTTCCGGGCCTGCCGGCGCTCCTGCAGGTTCCGTGAATATCCCAGGCAAGGACGGTGCTCCTTCGACGCTGCAGGCTCCTGATTCGTCAGGAACCGCCGCCGGAGGTTCCCTCGCAGCCGCAGGAGATTCCCTGGTTGCCGGAGGTTCCCTTGCCGCTGCCGGAGATTCCCTGGTTGCCGGAGGTTCCCTTGCCGCTGCTGGAGATTCCCTGGTTGCCGGAGGTTCCCTTGCCGCTGCCGGAGATTCCCTCGCTGCCGCCGGAGGTGCGGAAGTCTCCGGGGCCGGAAACCTTCCAGCCTTGGATTCGTCTGGGGTGAAGGTACCTGCCACGGACACTCTTTCGTCGCCCTCAGCCGCAGCGAACGAGAATAAACCGGTTGCGATAGACCAGGAGGCTGTGGCCAGGGCCAGGGAGAGGGTCGCCAAGGAGCAGGCACGTCGTGAGGCCCAGGCGGCAAAAGAGGCCCGCAAAGCGGAGAAAGATGCAGCGGCTGCCGCAAAGGCCGCGGCCCGTGAGGCCGAGTGGGCTCGCCGCGATTCCATAGATGCCGTCAAGGCGGCCTTGAAGGCCGAGAAAAAGGCGCGGAAGGAGAACGCCAGGCGCATGAAACAACTGGAGGCTGCCCGTAAACGAGCTGCCAAGGAACAGGCCATAATCGAGAAATACATGGCCAGGTACGAGAAGCAGAAAGCCAAGGAGGAGGAAAAGGCTGCCAGGAAGGCCGAGAAGGCCGCCCGCAAGGCAGCAGCCGAGGCCGAAAAGGCGGCCCGTAAAGCCGCATCCGAGAGTGAAAAGGCCGCAACCAAAGCCACGCCAGGGGCTGAAAAGGCGGCCCGTAAAGCCGCATCCGAAGCCGAAAAGGTGGGCGACTGATAAACGGCCGCCTTTTTTTATTGCCCAGCTCCGGTCAGGCGGAGTCCGCCTCCTGAAGGTTCCGTTCGCTGCCGCTCCCTCCATCCCTCCCGGCGTCTCCTTCGTCATCGCTTCGCGATAACTTGTATCCGCCGGGCCCCTCTTTTTGTGGATGACTCTGGCCACAAGAAGCCCGATCCATCCACGCTGGAGGGTTGTTTTTGTGGATGGCCCCTTTAACTCTGACATATTCCTTCCGTTTTATGTCCAAGTTTTTTCGGAGCCATCCTTGAAAGGGCTGCATAGACGGCATCCCCTAATCCTGGGAGTAGGTGGCGATGTGGAAGCCGTCCTTGGCTTACCCCGCATTTTCAAATAGCTAACACGCTTGTTTTTTGCTATAGGTTGTAAATCAATGCGTTAAGTTTTGATAGCGTGTTGAGTGGCGTTTTTTTAGGGTTACCTTCACACGTTACTGTTCTGTAATACATTCCCTGCGATAGCCGATGGTCCTAAAGCGTACGATGGTAGATAGTCCCATGCCGGAAGAAAGATGAATTGGACACACAAGTGCAGTACAGGGGGAGGGAAAGTAGGAAATGTCCGTGGATGGCCCGGACTGTATGTGGATGTTCAGGACCGCCCGGCAGGAGTCGGCAGGAGCGGATATGTGCCGGGTCGCAAGCAGTGTTGTCCAGAGGCCCCTGGCCACCAGCGGCCGTAAGCGGGGGGCACCGCGCCGCCAGGCGTGGGGGGATGGAGCGGAGCGGAAGGTCCGAAGGACAACACCGCTTGCGAACGCCACGTCGACCATGAAAAGGAGGGATGCACAAGCTCAGCGCCGTGTGTAGGCGTGGGGGGATGAAGCGGAGCGGAAGGTCCGAGGGATAACACCTCTTGCGACCACCACGTCGACCATGAAAAATGAGGAAACCACAAGCGCAGCGCCGTGGGGGGATGGAGCGGAGCGGAAGGTCCGAACGACAACACCTCTTGCGAACGCCACGCCAACAAAAAAAGAACGACCACCCTGCCAACTAAAAAAAGGATGACCTACAAGTCAAAAGACTTGTCAGTCATCCTCCTTTCGTCTTCAGACGAAGCCCGGGCGGCCGTTCCTACAGTTTCCTGATCCAGATGTTCCTGAAACTGATCGGGGCGCTGGGATCTCCGTGGGCCTGGAGCCTGACAGGACCGTCACCATGCGGGGCGATGGTCGGATGGCCGATGAACTGGGTCGTGCCCCTGATCGTGGTGTTGTTCTGGACGAGCACACCGTTCATCAGCACGGTGACCCTTGGAGGATACAGGTAGGTCCCGTCCTCATTGAACACGGGTGCCGTGTAGATGATGTCGTAGGAGTTCCATTCCCCTGGCTTGCGCATGGGATTTACAAGGGGAGGGCTCTGCTTGTAGATGGATCCCACCATCCCATTGATGTAGGTCTCGTTTTCGTAGTTGTCGAGGATCTGGACCTCGTACATGCCCTGGAGGAACACTCCTGAATTGCCCCTGGCCTGGCTTGAGCCTGTGATCCCGACCGGCGTGCACCACTCGAGGTGCAGCTGGAAGCTGCCGAATACCTCCTTGGTCTGGATGTCCTCGATGCCGGAACCCTTCACAACCGTGAACACTCCGTCATGTACCTCCCACTTCGCCGGTCCTCCCTTTGGCGAGCACCACTGCGAGAGGTCTTTCCCGTCGAACAGGATTATTGCGTCAGAAGGGGCTCCTGCAGTTGCCGCGTCGCCGGGGGTGACAACAGCCCTCTGGGGTACCCAGAACTCTGTCATGCCCGGTGTCATAGGCTCCGGCTTGGGGTATTCCTTCTTGTCCTGCGCCTGGAGTGCGATGCCTGCACAAAGGGCTAGGCAAATCATTGAAGCTGTCTTTTTCATCTTGTTGCTTTTTTGTTGATTACTTTCTCCTGCTGCCGTATGATGCCGGCCGTCAAGCCATGCTATTTGATGACTCCGAGTTCCTTGCCGACCTTCACGAAAGCGGCGATGGCCTTGTCGAGATGCTCCTTCTTGTGCGCGGCAGAGAGTTGAACGCGGATCCTTGCCTGCCCCTTCGGGACGACGGGATAGTAGAAACCGGTGACGAATATTCCTTCTTCGGCCATCTTCGCCGCGAATTTCTGGGACAGGGGAGCGTCGTAGAGCATGACTGCGCAGATTGCGCTCTGGGTCGGCTTGATGTCGAAGCCCGCAGCCATCATGGCGTCGCGGAAGTACTTGACGTTTTCCTGCTGGCGGTCGTGCAGTTCGTTGCTTTCGCCCAGCATCTTGAACATCTCTATCCCTGCTGCCACGATCATGGGAGGAAGGGAGTTCGAGAAGAGGTAGGGACGGGACCTCTGGCGGAGCATGTCGATTATCTCCTTGCGTCCGGTCGTGAATCCTCCGACGGTTCCGCCGAATGCTTTCCCGAGGGTTCCGGTGAATATGTCGATCCTTCCGTAGCAGTCGAACTGTTCGGCCACTCCGCGTCCGGTCTTTCCTACCACTCCGGCCGAATGGCTCTCGTCCACCATCACCAGTGCATCATATTTCTCGGCCAGGTCGCAGATCTTGTCCATGGGAGCGACGTTCCCGTCCATCGAGAACACTCCGTCGGTGCAGATGATGCGGAACCTCTGGGCCTGCGCCTCTTTCAGGCAGCGCTCCAGGTCCTCCATGTCAGCATTGGCGTAGCGGTAGCGGACAGCCTTGCAGAGTCTCACGCCGTCGATGATCGATGCGTGGTTGAGGGAGTCGGAAATGATGGCGTCCTCGGCCGTCAGAAGGGGTTCGAAGACTCCGCCGTTGGCATCGAAGCAGGAAGCGTAGAGGATCGTGTCTTCGGTGTGGAAGAATCTCGAGACTGCAGCTTCGAGCTCCTTGTGGAGGTCCTGGGTCCCGCAGATGAAGCGTACGGAGGACATTCCGAACCCTCTCTCGTCCATGGCTTTCTTCGCCGCCTCGATAAGCCTCGGGGAGTCGGCCAGTCCGAGATAGTTGTTGGCGCAGAAGTTGAGGGCCTTGCTGCCGTCCTGCAGGGTGATTTCGGCGCTTTGGGCAGATGCTATGTTCCTCTCAGCCTTGTAGAGGCCGGCTTCCTTTATCGAGGCCAGCTCTACTTTCAAATGTTCTTGAAATTTGCCGTACATGATAATAAAAAGTAGATTAGTTTCGTGTTAAAATAAAAAAATGTAAATTTGCTCCGCTAATTTAGCAATTTAGTAGCTATTTTCAATGAAAAATGTACTTGTCATAGGCTCTACCGGCCAGATAGGCTCCGAGCTGACCATGAAGATCAGGAATATGATCCCTGAGGGGAATGTCGTTGCAGGATTCATCAAGGGCGCCGAGCCTAAAGGTGTCTTGCTGGAGAGCGGGCCCGCCGAGGAGGCTGACGTGTGCAATGGCGAACAGCTTCTTGGCATCGTGCGCAAATACAAGATCGACACCATCTACAACCTTGCCGCACTCCTTTCCGCCGTGGCCGAGAAGAAGCCCCAGCTGGCATGGCACATCCAGATAGACGGCCTGATGAACATCCTCGAGATCGCCCGCGGTAACGGCTGTGCGGTGTTCACCCCGTCTTCCATCGGATCCTTCGGACCGGAGACGCCTCACAAGGACACGCCCCAGGATACCATCCAGAGGCCCCGCTCGATGTATGGCTGCACGAAGGTGGCCACCGAGCTCCTGAGCGACTACTATTTCCACAAGTACGGCGTCGACACCCGTTCCGTCCGTTTTCCCGGGCTCATATCCAATGTTACCCTTCCCGGAGGCGGCACCACGGATTATGCCGTCGAGATCTACTATGCTGCAGTCAGGGGAGAGGAATTCGTCTGCCCCATAGCTGCAGGCACTTTCATGGACATGATGTACATGCCTGACGCCTTGAAGGCCGCGGTGGACATAATGCTCGCCGATCCTTCAAGGCTCATCCACAGGAATTCCTTCAACATCGCCTCCATGAGCTTCGATCCGGAGATCCTCGCAGCCAAGATCAAGGAGTACATCCCCGGCTTCAGGATGCGCTACGAAGTCGACCCTGTCCGCCAGGCGATCGCCGAGTCCTGGCCGGACAAGATGGATGATTCCTGCGCTCGGAGAGAGTGGGACTGGAAGCCGTCCTACGACCTTGACAGGATGACCGTCGAAATGATCGACGCCCTAAAGAAAAAGCTCCTCTAAAGCTCCCGGCGGCAATTCCCGGCGGCCGTAATGGAAAGAGGCCGGCTCACTGTTGAGCCGGCCCCTTCTTTTTCAAGGCAATGTGTCAGCGTCCCGCCGTTTCTATGGTGACAGGGCCTACAAGGCCGGAAGGAATCAGCGGAGAATCCTTGTCGAAGAAAGTGTAGGAGGTGAATCCCACAGCCTTCCCGCAGTCGGGCTGCTTGTCCCCGACAAGACGGTTGTGCCATGGATTCACCACGGTTACCTCAAGCGTGTTTTCGCCTTCCTTCACGGCCTCCGAGATGTCGGTCCTGTAAGGAAGCTTCCACAAGGTCCCGCATTCCTTCCCGTTGACCTTCACGACGGCGATGTCCCTTACCTCACCGAGATCCAGGACGACGTCCGCGCCCTCGGGAACCGCTCCCAGGGAGAAGGTGTTGGTGTAGACGGCCCTCCCGGAGAAGTACTTGATGCCGGGGTCTGCCGATTCGGTCAGCGAGCCCAGGCTTTCGAGGACCGCCGAAGCAGGAGCGCCCCTTCCTTCCTGGAATTCCACCTTCCAGGGGCCGGCAGGAGTGGCGGCGAGAGTGTATGCCGAAGGCTCGACGGTGCAGGATCCGTCCTCGTCCTTGCCGGAGAACACCACGAACACAGCGTCGTCCGGGGCAAGGTCAAGGCTGACTACCGTCCTTCCCCCCTCCGTCCTGTAGGAGACTTCCTCTATCTTCCCGGTCTCGGGATGCCAAACCTTGGCGACGCGTCCCTTCATCCGGAATGTCATGTCCAGGTTGCAGCCCTCGGCCGCCGGCCTGTTGATCCAGTAGATGTCGGTTCCCGGAAGTGTCCTGTGGACGAAGTTGATGTTCTCTTCCTTGGCGAACTCCACGTCAGGTTGGATCATGGCCGAGGCAAGGACCTCGCCGAGGGGCTCTTCCAGATGGACGTTCGTCCCGGCCTTGAGCCTTTCCAGCAAGGAGTTCCACCTGCCTTCGTCATCCATCATCCCGGCAGGCGCCCCCGGAGTGTGTCCGCAGATGCGGGCCCCGTTCTCGGCAAGTTCCGCGAGCCGGGCCAGAACCTGCTCGGACATCCTTCCGACGTTCTTGTCCAGGTACAGAACCGAGTATTCCATCCCACCGGCCTCGAGGCGGCCGTCCTTGACCTTGAGAAGGTCTTTGACGACAGTCGGACCGGCATAGTCGTAGTTGTAGCCCTTCGGTATGAAACCAGGCATCTCGGAGACTGAAACCTCCCCGCAGACATTGCTGTCCTCCCCGTAGTAGACGAGGATGTCGGCCACTGCCTTCCCACGCTGGAGCATGTAGCAGCTCCTGGCGAGATAGTCGGTCCAGGCCTTCGCCTGTCCGGCCCAGGTCTCGTGGCGGTTGAACCACTGTCCGTACGGGCCGAGTCCGAGACCGGGGAACAAGCTGTCGAGAGGCTGGTGGGCCGACTCGTGGATGACGAAACGGTTCACACCGTGCGCCATCTCCCAGTCCGCCATGTGCTTGAGTACCCTCGGGGTGTATGAATATGCATTGTTGGAGGTGCCGTGCGCTGTGAGCGACTCGGCAGCTACCAGGTTCTGGCCGTAGATGTGCGCCACGGAGGCGGATTCGCGGATGTCGGCGGCTGCCATGCTTGCGGATCCGGCGTCGATCCAGCAGGCTGCCATGGGCACTGTCGCAGTCCTCTTCACGTCCATGCCGTCAGCTATGTAGACCCTGCCGCATTCGTGCGCTTCGCTGTAGCGGCCCTTCATCCCGTATTCCTTCACTATACCGTTGATCCTGTCATAGTTGGCGGCATACAGGTCGGCTATGGTGACTGTCCAGTCGCGGAGGAAGGCTTCGCTCTTCTGGACCGATTCCACGATCTCACCGGTCAGTACAGGCAGCCATGGAGTCAGGTCGTAGCCGCGGCGCTGCCTGAATTCCTCCACCATGGTAGGAGTCCAGTTCTGGCAACCGGCTTCGTAGCTGTCGGTGAGGATGTACTGGATACCCCTCTCCCCGATGAGGCCGCCTGTCGCTTCCTTGTACATGTCAAGGTAGTTGTGGAAGTACCTTGACCATGCTCCCGGGTCTAGTTTGTCAACTTCGAGGCCGGTCGCTTCCTCGGGAGCCGGACCGTTCTTGTGTCCCGTGAGGGAATATCCGATCCTCAGCAACTTCCAGTTGCCTTCCGGAACGTCCCAGGTCAGCACTCCGTCCTTCACGTCCGCAGTGAGGTCCCTGACTTCCGAAGCGAAGCTGCCGTCGGTCTCGGTGGGATAGTCGTGTATGTCGTGGGGGGCGCAGAAGCCGGCTTTCTCTTCGGCATGGTGGACCCTTCCGACCGGATAGAGGTTGAATTCGCTGATCACGGAACCGGGCCTGCCGGTGTTGTTCACCTTGAGGCGGAAGAACTTCGCCCTTGCCTCCGGGAACGATACGGTGGACCTGGTGCAGCTGGTGCTGGGCACCTTTACGACCTCGGTGTAGTTGACCCCGTCGTCGCTCTTTTCAAGTGACACGTCCAGGGATGCAGGGAAGAGATAGGGCCAGTTGCGGGTGCGGCTGTCCATCGTCGAGACTGCCCTGAACGACACCGGCTCGGGGAATTCATAGGCGATCCATGCAAACCCTTTCTTGTCTTCGGGAAGGATGGAACCGTCCGCGAGGTCTTCGTTCGAAAGCTGTTCGAGGGTGAAGGTCCCGCCCGAGGAGGTCACCTTGGCATCCATCGCGGAAAGCGGGATGTCTTCTGCCGGCACCTTGAGCGCCAGCACGGCGATGTCCCGGTAGTAAGGGTCGGAATATCCGCCGGTCGGCAGGTTCTGGAATCTTCCGGGAGTGTCGAAAGGCTCGGGCAGTTTCCCGGAGAAGGTTTCTCCGCCTTTAAGGTAGGAAGTCCGCCACACCAGTTTCTTCATGGCATCGTCGGGAGTCACCCAAGGGCCTCCCGTACAGCTCCAGCCCGGGGAGCTGGCCACGGTCATCTCCATCCCGAGGGAGTCGCCAAGTGCGATGGCGTACTTGAAGGCGTCCTTCCAGTCGTCCTTCATGTAGATGAGCCTGTTCTCAACGATCTGGGGCACCCCTATCGCTGCATCGAAATGGTGGAAGCCACCGATGCCGATGCTGTCCATCCAGAGAAGGTCCTTGCGGATGCCGTCCTTCGTGATGTTCCCGTTCATCCAGTGCCACCAGAGGTAGGGCCTGGCTTCGCGTGGAGGGTTTGCGAAACCTTCTTCAAGTTGAGCGAGCGACTCGCCGGCCGGTTTCTGCGTGCATGCCGGGAGGGCCAGGAGAGCGACCAGGAGGGCCGCCCTCAACGTTCTTTCAAATCTTATCATATTCATTTGTCCTGACAATACAAACCAATGATGTTGAGGATCACTTCGGACGCCTTCTCCATCGACTTCACGGGGACGAATTCCATCTTCCCGTGGAAATTGAGCCCGCCTGCGAATATGTTGGGGCAGGGCAGGTTCCTGAAGCTCAGGTTGGCCCCGTCGGTGCCGCCCCTGATGGGCTGGACCTTCGGGGTTATGCCGGCCATCTCGATGGCCTTCCTGGCTTTCTCCACCACGAAGAAGTGCGGTTCCACCATCTCCCGCATGTTGTAGTACTGGTCCTTCACGGTCGCCTTTGCGGTGCCGGCCCCGTACTTGTCATTTATGAACTTTACGCACTTTGAGAGGAACTTCTTCTTCTCTTCGAACTTTGTCCGGTCGTGGTCGCGGATTATGTAGACGGTTTCCGCCTCTTCCACCGTGCCCTTGAAGGATATTATGTGGAAGAAGCCCTCGTAACCTTCAGTATATTCAGGCCTTTGCTCGACAGGAAGGAGACCGTTCAGCTCTCCCGCTATCAGGATGGCGTTCTTCATCTTCCCTTTCGCATAGCCCGGATGCACGTTCCTTCCCTGGATGGCGATCCTGGCCGAAGCGGCGTTGAAGTTCTCGTACTCGAGTTCTCCGATCTCTCCGCCGTCCATCGTGTAGGCGAAGTCGGCTCCGAACCGTCCGACGTCGAACTTCACCACGCCGCGGCCTATCTCTTCGTCCGGCGTGAATCCGATCCGGATTTCCCCGTGCTTGAATTCCGGGTGCTCCATGATGTACTGGACGGCGTCCATTATCTCTGCGACCCCGGCCTTGTCGTCAGCTCCGAGGAGGGTGGTCCCGTCGGTGGTGATCAGGTCCTGTCCCACGTAGTGGAGCAGTTCGGGGAATTCGGACGGTTTGAGGAAAAGGCCCTTGACTCCTTTGAGGGGGATGTCACCGCCGTCATATTCCCTGACCAGCTGGGGTTTGACGTCCTTCCCTGACGCATCGGGGGAAGTGTCCACATGGGCTATGAAACCAATCGAGGGAATATCCTTCCCTGTATTGGAGGGGATAGACCCCATCACGTAGCCATATTCATCCAGGGTGGCCTCGACCCCCATCGCTTCCAACTCGTCGCGCAGGACCCTCAGCAGGTTCAGCTGCTTCGGGGTGGACGGCTGGCTTCCGGATTCTTCGTCACTCTGCGTGTCGAACGACACGTACCTTAGAAATCTTGTTGTCAGATCTTCCATATCATTTGGTTTTCTTTACCTTCAGAGAAGATATCGTCATGTAGGCGATCAGGCAGGCCAGGGCTGCCAGGGCTGCATATTGCGCACCGTCGCCGGCGTTCCATCCTTCCATGAACCAGTCCACTTCGGCGAACTTGAGGATGGCGCTGACAACACCCATCAGGGCGCCGCCGGCGATGAAACCGGAAGCGATGAGGGTGCCCTTCGAGGCCCTTTCCTCGTTGACTGCCTTATCCTTGCTGCGGGTGCTGACGAACCATGCTACCGCTCCTCCGATAAGAAGCGGAAGGTTGAGGTCGATGGGGATGAACATTCCCAGGGCGAACGCCAGTGCGGGGACTCCCAGGAAGTTGAGGATCAAGGCAAGTACTGCTCCGATGCCGTAGAGGATCCAGGGTGCGCCCTGCCCGCTCATGAGCGGACCGACCAGGGCTGCCATGGCCCTGGCCTGGGGTGCTGCAAGCTGGCTGTCCCCGGCAAATCCGTAGGTCTTGTTGAGGACCAGCATGACACCGCACACCGTGGCTGCCGCCACTGCGGCCCCGAGGAATTTCCATTTTTCCTGTGTCTTGGGAGTGACTCCGGTCCAGTAACCTATCTTGAGGTCCGTGATGAAGGAGCCGGCCATCGAGAGGGCCGTGCAGACGACTCCTCCTATAAGCAGGCAGGCCGCCATGCCGGAATTGCCCTTCAGCCCTGCTGCGACGAGGATCACCGCTGCGATAATCAGGGTCATCAGGGTCATCCCGCTGACAGGGTTGGAACCTACGATCGCGATGGCGTTCGCGGCTACGGTCGTGAACAGGAAAGCGATCACGGTCACTATGGCGAGGCCTATCAGGGCCTGCCAGATGTTGTCCACCACGCCTCCGAACGCGAAGAAGGCGAACACTGCCAGGAGCGTCAGGGCAATGGCGAACACGACGTTTTTCATGCTGATGTCCAGCTGGGTCCTCTCCGTGGCTTGCCGGGAGTCACCAGGCTTGCGGCTGAACTCGCCCGCGGCCA
The DNA here is from genome assembly GCA_900320185.1 of uncultured Bacteroidales bacterium. Lineage (GTDB taxonomy): Bacteria > Bacteroidota > Bacteroidia > Bacteroidales > UBA932 > Cryptobacteroides. Next base: position 2,015 of record ONRD01000036.1, on the reverse strand, counting down.
GTTTCACGGCCGAACCGATAACCTTCGAGGATTTCAGGATCCCGATAATGCCGGCCATGGCGATGCCTCCTATGCCGATGGGGCGTGCGAAGTCTTTGAATATCACCTCGGCGCTTCCGGCGTCAGGCATCACATACCCGATGAGCGGGATGATGAAAAGCCAGACGAGGAAGGAGCCGCAGCAGATTATCAGTGCATATTTGAGCCCGACTATGTAACCCAGTCCGAGCACGGCGGCGCCCGTGTTGAGCTTGAGCACTACCTTGGCTTTGTCGGCGATGGCCTGCCCCCATCCGGTCACGGTGGTCGAAACGGTTTCCGCCCATGTCCCGAAGGTCGCGGCCGCAAAGTCGTACAGGCCACCTACAAGTCCGCTGACCACCAAGGTCTTCGCTCCGGCCCCGCCGCCTTCTCCGTTCACCAGGACCTGGGTCGTGGCCGTGGCCTCGGGAAAGGGGTACTTCCCATGCATCTCCTTTACGAAATATTTCCTGAAAGGGATGAGGAACAGTATCCCGAGGAAGGCTCCCAGCAAGGAAGACAGCACCATTTGCCAGAAACTTATGTCGATCCCCAGGATGTAGATGGCCGGGAGGGTGAATATGGCGCCGGCGACTACGGCGCCGGAGGCTCCTCCGATGGACTGTATGATCACGTTCTGGCTGAGCGAGTCCTTCTTGCCCAGGGCGCCGGTGAGTCCGACGGCGATGATTGCGATGGGGATCGCCGCTTCGAACACCTGCCCGACCTTGAGGCCGAGGTAGGCTGCCGCGGCGGAGAAGAGGACGACCATCAGGAGGCCGGTTGCTACCGAGTACACGGTTGCCTCCCTGTACTTCTTTCCCGGGTCCAGCAGGGGCCGGTACTCTTCGCCGGGCTTGAGCTCCCTGTGGGCGTTCTCAGGCAGCGAACATTTCTTTTCTTCCATAGATTTTGCTTTTAGACGAACACAAATATAATTATATAAGATGGAATTTTGGCTGCATGATAAAAAAATCAAAAAAAGATTTGTCGGATTCAAAAAAGTGCGTATCTTTGCAGCCCGTTTCGAAAGAAGCGCACAAGTTCATTCACAAGTTCATTGACAATACTGAGAGATTACAACGAGGTAAGTGAATAAAAGATTAGCTTAAGAGATTAAGGTAAGAAACAATTTCACGAAGACAGAAAATCAGAAATGATTCACAGAGAAAGAGAAGCAAGGGCGCATGGAGGATGCCTTGGCTTCGGCAGGCGAAGAAGGACGCGGTAAGCTGCGAAAATGTCCGGGGATCCGCAAACAGGACTTGATCCGGATGTATCCGAATGGGGCAACCCCCACGGCTGAAGGCCGTGGACCGCACATAGATGCGGGGCGAACCCGGGGAACTGAAACATCTTAGTACCCGGAGGAAAAGAAAGAAATGTCGATTCCCCCAGTAGTGGCGAGCGAAGAGGGAAGAGCCTAAACCGTTGCGTTCACGGACGCGGCGGGGTTGTAGGACCTCTCAAAGGCATATACGAGTCGAACCGGAACCGTCTGGAAAGTCGGGGCGCAGCGGGTGAAACCCCCTTACGGGCAAGAGTCGTGTATCAGGAGAGGCACCTGAGTAGGGCGGGGCACGTGGAATCGCAAGGCTAAAGACTGCCGAAGACCGATAGTGAACCAGTACCGTGAGGGAAAGGTGGGAAGCACCCCGAACAGGGGAGTGAAAGAGAACCTGAAACCGTGCGCCTACAAGCGGTAGGAGCCCCCTAGTGGGGTGACTGCGTGCCTTTTGCATAATGAGCCTACGAGTTGCGTCAGTGTGGCGAGGCTAAGGCCTTCAGGGCCGGAGCCGTAGCGAGAGCGAGTCTTAATAGGGCGGCAGAGTCGCACTGAGCAGACGCGAAACCTAGTGATCTACCCTTGTCCAGGGTGAAGGTGCCGTAACAGGCACTGGAGGCCCGAACCAGTTTCCGTTGAAAAGGGCTTGGATGAGATGAGGGTAGGAGTGAAAGGCCAATCAAACTGGGAGATAGCTCGTACTCCCCGA
>ONRD01000044.1 GCA_900320185.1 uncultured Bacteroidales bacterium | reverse complement strand
GGGGCTTAGTCGTACTTGCCGTCCAGGACGTCCCTGACAGCCTGGAGGTAGCCGTAGCCGTTCAGCCTGTCAGGCAGCAGGTAGCTTCCTTCGACCCATTCGTTCCAGGCATTGATCATCATGAACCTGGGCTGGTCGGGGTGCGAGTCGACATATTCCTTGGCCTTTGCAAGGAAGGCTGCGAAGGTCTGCGGGGTGTTGTGGAAGCGGGTGCAGTCGTCGGGTCCCTTGCCGGGGAAGCGTGGAGTGTCGTCCCAGCCGATGGACACGCACGGGAACACGGGCACGTCGAAAACCTCATCCATCTGGGCACGGATCTCTATCGCTTCCTTGCCCTGTAGGAGATAGTCTGGGTCGAAGCCTCCCATGTTGTAGAGAGCTTCGCTGTTGATGCCCAGCCTGGCGATATAGTCCTTCATCTGCCTGATGCGCTCCTCGCCCATCCTGTAGCCGCCGCCCTGGATCTCCTGGATGTGCAGACCGGGGAAGCCGGCCTTCCTGACCTCTTCCCTTAAATAGTCGAAGGCCTTCGCCGCCTCGTCCAGGGAGCCGAAGCCACGGACGAAATTGCCGATCGAGAATATTCCGAGGACAGGGCAGCCGTCGATCTTCACATATTCCGGCTGCGTGAAGTACTGAGAGATGACGCGGGCGACGACCTTCTTGAACCTGTCCCAGTCCATGTCGGGATTGAAGAGCCTGTCTTCGTTGTCGCCCCACTTGTGGTAGTTCCAGTAGTTGTACTTCACGTCGTGGTTGGCCCACATGATGTAGAAGTTCATCTTGTCGTGGCTGGGGGCCTTCAGGAAGCCGTCGTTGAGGGCGCTTTCAAGGTAGGGACCGCTGTAACCGTCCTCCGTGGTGTACCAGTACCAGTCGTAGATGAAGGTGTTGATTCCGTACTTGAGGGCGGTCTGGATCCATTTCTCGACCACCTGCGGGTCGTTGTCCATCTCGTATCCCCAGAGGGGCTGGCGGGGCTGGTAATGCTCGGGGAAGCGCTTGTCTCCCTGCTTGATCACCTCCCATTCGCCGATACCTTCCTCCCACAGCCATCTGTGGGCAAGGGAGTCGTCATGGCACGAGGGCCATACATAAGCGCACACATAAGTCTTTTCCTGATCCTGCTTAGGAGCATCTCCTTTGCAGGAATACACCGCCAGGGCTGCCGATAAGAGCAGCAAGCCGGTGAACCACGATTTGATAGCTTTCATATTGGTTGAATGATTGTCCTTTCCTGCGGGGCGCATCCGTCCTGCCGCCTCCTGCCGCCCTGCCAATCTGCCTGCTGCCAACCTGCCTGCTGCCCCTCCTGCCACTGCTGCGAGCCTGCCTGCTGCCTCCTTCCACTGCCGCCCTGCCGCGAGCCTGCCTCCTGCCTCCTGCCGCCTGCCGCGTGCCTGCTGCCCCTCCTGCCGCCTGCCAGCCACTGCCGTGTGCCTCTGCAGGCCGCCTGCGCCTCCGACGGTATAAAGATAATAAAAAACCCGCTAATGCGGAAGTAGTGTGTTTTTTGAAGGAAAAATCGTAATTTAGCAAGCTGGGAATGAATCCCGGGCAGCACAGGACTGATAACGCAACACCAAATATGAAGACAAAGCATCATCTATTCACACTTGCAGTGGCCGTCATCGCAGCGGTCCTTTCGTTCCAGCCGTCGGTCAGGGCGGCCGGCATCATCCTGACTTCGGACGACCAGCTCAGGGCCCTCCTCGACCCGGATGCGAAGATCGACATGTCCACTGGATACAACCATGTGGAAATGAGCCTCAGGGAAGTCTGCGAGGCCGGGAAGAAGAGGGGGGACAGAACCCTGACGATCGCATTCGACGAGTTCTTCCGCCAGTACCGTCCCCAGGCCGGAACCGAGAGGAAACTGACCCCCGACCAGGATGAATATGTGCAGATAATCAAGACTATAGGCGACTTCGCAAAGAAGTACGGCATGGGGCTTTGCCTGAGCCTGATGAGCCCTCTGGAGCTTGGTCCCGCCTACAGGAACCAGACCGGGGAGGCCGGCCGCTGGCTCGGCTACAAGGTAGGGCCCCGCAATGCCTCCGACGGCAGTTTCACCCTCGACATCTGGGAGCAGATGTACTGGACCAACAACAAGGGAAAGGTCAGGGTCGAGCTCAAGGGAGTCAAGGCCTATGCGTTCAAGCAGAAGACCCTCGGGGCTTCGCACAGGATCGCTGTCAACCCCGATGACATCGTCGAGCTGAAGGACGTCAGGTTCGAGGCAGGAGACATCGTGGACGTCGCTTCCGAGGAAGGTGGCTACGGGATCAAGCAGGGACCCAACGACATGATATTCCCCGTCCGCAGGCTGAGGGTCTACAGCGAGGGAGGGGAGAAGCTGCCCGAATTGAACAGGGTGATGGTGGTCCTTGAATATGAGACCCCGGAGATGGACTATTTCTCCGACCTTGCAACCCCGTTCATCCATGGCCTCATGGACAAGTACAAGAACGCCGGGATCCAGCTCGATGAGTTCTACTCCGACGAGATGCACATCCAGCAGGACTGGGCATATTTCTCCCATCATGAAGGCGGCCAGTTCGCGATGCGCTACCTGACAAAGGCCATGTCCGAGAAATACAAGGCCCGCTACGGCCAGGCCCTCGACGAGAAGTACATGCTCTATTTCGTCTACGGCGCACCCTATTACGAGGCGACCGCCGGGGCCGTCAACAACGTTCAGTACGTGATGGGCGAGACCCCCGCCGACATCCACAGGACCTACCTGCTCCGCGACCGCTACTACAAGATGCTCAACAACGGAGTCGTGGACCTCTTCATCGACGGCAAGGAATACGCCGAGAAGCTGTTCGGACATGAGTTCCGGACCTCTGCGCACTCTTCATGGGCCGAGAGTCCCACGATCGACCTCTACAACACCGAGAAGCTGCCTGAATATGCAGCCAAGTACGACTACACTTCCAATTATGTCTGGGGCAACACGGTCCACCAAGCCTGCGCAGCATGCTACGACTACTTCAAGTGGGGCGAGTACCTCCAGCCCACCGGCAACGATTTCGCCGAGTGCGGATGGGGCGACAGGGACTACTACGGCGCAGCCATGGGTACGTCCATCGGCGTGATCAACAAGTACCCCAACGCCTACGCCGCAGCCTGGGGCTTCCCGGCCGCGGCCCTTCACTGGAAGATGATGCTCAACTACGCCTACGGGGCAAGCCCGGACGCGATGATGCGCCTGATGACCGGAAGCGTGCACCGTGACATCGAGGTCCTCATGGTCTATCCTATGAACCTCGTCGCCGTGGAGGAGCGTTTCGGCAGCTGGATGACCCAGTACGGCTACGCCAACTACCTGCCTTCGGAAAAGCTTGTCGAGATGGGCTCCATCGGGGACGACGGCTGGATGCATGTCGCAGCCAAGAAGTACAATACGATAGCCGTCATGTTCGAGCCCCTTCCCAGCAAGGGCTTCCTGGACCTTCTTGAGAAGTTCGCCCAGGCGGGAGGCAAGGTCGTCTGGTTCAGCGCTCCGCCGCTCATCGACGGCGAGGGTGCCGAATGCATCGGAAGGTGGAATTCCCTCTTCGGTTGTGAATATGTCCACGACAGGTTCCAGGGTGAACTTGCTCCCGGCAAGGAGGTTGCCTTCGAAGGCAGCTTCGCTTCCGTCCCTTCGCAGGTTATCCTTACCGACATGCTGGTGGACAGGATCTATCCGCTCAAGTCGGTCGCACCCGGTTCCGAGGTCATCGCGAAGGTAGGAAAGCACACGGTCGGTGTCAGGCGCCGCCTCGGCAAGGGAGAAGTCTTCTTCTTCGGCTTCCGCCCGCGCGACGACCAGTCCCGGAGCCTCGGCTACGAGACCAGGACCCTGTTCGAGATCCTCAATGCTGCAGGTACCTATCCGTCCTCCGGGAAGTTCGCGGTCAATGACAATCCGACCGTAGTCTCCCGTACGACCGACGTGCTGGCCACTTCATTCCCCAATGGGGCGACCGCCATCGTCAAGCACTACCGTACGCATGAGGAGACCTGGGCGGGCGGATTCTCCCGTGACCCCGAGGCTGATGCCAAGGCTCTGGCCCTCAATCCGATGCCATCGGATGCACTCGACCTCAACGACCTGTGCGTGAACGGTCACAGGATCTCCTACAAGGGAAAGTGCAATGTCTCCTTCAATACCGATGAGGCCGGCCGCCTTATGGCTTTCAACGGCACCGGGAGCTCCTCCGTCACTCTTGACGGCACTGAATATGTCCTCGCCGACCGTCCCGTGAGCCTGTGCTACGGGCCTCTGAACGGGGACAAGACCCATTTCCGTGTCTGGGCTGACCGGACATGCTCCGTCACGTTGCCGCTGCCTGCCGGTGCGAAGAAGGTCACCGTGAAAGCCGGCAAGGCGACCGTGAAGACGCTGAGTCTTACCGACGGATGCCTGCAGGGCTCCATCGGAGATGGCCAGGCCAACCGCTGGCTCGACGTTACCGTCAAATACTGATGATGACCGTCAAATGCTGACGTGACTGTCAAATACTGATTTGATTACATATTACCATAAACCAAGCAAAAACATGAAAATGAAAAAGTTTACCCTCTTGCTGGCCGCAGTTGCCTTCCTGGCGATGCCGTCGGGCTGCAAGAAGACTCCTACCGAACCCGACCAGGAGCAGGGAAAAGAAGAACAAGAGAAAGTGTACCCTACGTACGCCACCACGGAAGAGCCCAACCCATTCTCCTGGGTAGCAGTCGACGACCAGGGCAATTCCCTCGATCCCGATACAGGAAGATATCCCGACGTTGCCTACCGCAAGGAACGTACGGTGGCCATTTTCTATTTCCTGTGGCACGGCTGCCACGGCTATGACCGCGGGGCCAACAACAACAACGTCGTCCCCCCTTCGGCATCGGACACCAAGAGTCCCTATGACATCCAGAAACTCCTGGACGAGAGCTCGACCTCGCCGGCCCTCGGCGGCATCGGCATCATGCACCACTGGGGCGAGCCCTATCTTGGGTACTATGTGGCTAACGACGACTGGGTGATCCGCAAGCATGCCCAGATGCTGGTCGACGCCGGTGTCGACGCGATATTCTTCGATGTCACCAACGGCTACCACTACCTTCCGGTCGTGCATAACCTTGCCCGCAACTATATGGAAATGCGCGCCCAGGGCAACAAGACGCCCCAGTTCGCCTTCCTGCTGAACGCCAATATCGAAGGCATGTCGCAGACCCTCTACAACGAGATTTATTCCAAGGGCCTCTACAAGGAGCTCTGGTTCACATGGCTCGGCAAGCCGGTCATGCTGGCCGATCCGACGCAGGTCCCCGCCGCCATCAGGGACGAGTTCACCCTGCGCCAGTCCTGGTTCCTGTGGAACAGCTCTGCCGATACCTGGTTCGGAGACGGTCAGGACAAATGGCCTTGGGGCGGCTGGTATCCCCAGCAGGCCGGCAAGCACGGTGGCAAGACGGAATTCGTCTCCGTGATGCCTGCCACCCATCCCATTTCCAACATCGGCCGCAGTTACGACGTCGTTTCCAACTCTGAACCGCGGATAAAGACTCCGGAGAAAGGCATCTATTTCAAGAAGCAGTTCGACCAGGCGATGAAGCTCAATCCGCAGATCATGTTCTTCACCGGCTGGAACGAGTGGACGGCCCAGCGCCAGGATCCCTCCAACTGCCCGGATCCTTGCTTCGTCGACCAGTACAACCACGAATTCAGCCGCGACATCGAACCGCTCAACGGTGACTTCGGCGACAACTACTACTACCTGATGGCCGACTTCATCCGCAAGTTCAAGGGCACCAAGCATCTTCCGACCTTCACGGACCGGAAGGAGGTTGCCGTGGACGGCAATTTCGACGAGTGGAAGGACACGCAGGCCAAGTGGGGTGACGACAAGGGCGACGTGTTCCACCGCAACCACTACGGTTGGGGCAGGATCGGCCAGTATGTCAACAACACGGGCCGCAACGACATCCTGCTGACCCGCTGCATAAATGACGGTACGAACCTGTACTTCTATGTGAAGACGGCGGGTGATATCTCTCCTTGTACGGATCCCCAGTGGATGCAGCTCTTCCTGCGCGTAGACGGTACGAAGGATGCCTGGGAGGGCTATGACTTCGTAGTGAACAGGACGGTCTCTTCCGAAGGCAAATCCGTGCTGGAGAAGTGCCAGGGCGGCTGGAAGTGGGCGAAGGCTGCCGAAGTCAAGTTCGCCGTGTCCGGCAACGAGATGGAACTCGCCATCCCGCTTTCCGCCCTCGGCATCGACAACAACAAGAAGTTCACGGTGGACTTCAAGTGGGTCGACAATGCCGTGAAGGACGGTGATGTCCAGACCTGCATGCGCGACGGCGACAGCGCCCCGAACGGCCGCTTCCGCTACCGCTACAAATTCAAGGAAACTGCTCAATAACGTTTTCCGGCCGCATCCGTTCCGGATTTAAGGAAACTGGATGAAGGTTTCGGCCGCTTCCGTTCCGGATTCAAGGAAACGGATTGTTGGCTGCCGATGAAGGAATATGGCCTCCGAGTCTGTTGGCTTGGAGGCCATGTTCTTCGTTGATGGGGAGAAGGCGCAAGCGGTATTGTCCTTCGGACCTTCCGCTTCGCTCCATCCCCCCACGCCTGACGGCGCGGTGCCTCCCGCTTACGGCCGCGGGTGGCCAGGGTCCT
>ONRD01000049.1 GCA_900320185.1 uncultured Bacteroidales bacterium | reverse complement strand
TGGAAAAGCACTATCTTTGCCCCTTGTGGAAAAGAAACGCTATGTAATACTCGATGCCCTCCGCGGTTTTGCCATCCTCGGAATCATCCTTGCCAATTTCCCGGAGTTCTCCCTGTGGACCTTCTCGGATCCGTCGGGGTGGACCGCCACGGACAAGGTTACCCGTGCGGTGCAGACCTTCCTGGTGGACGGGAAATTCTACACCATATTCTCCTTGCTTTTCGGCATGGGCTTCAGCATCCAGCTCGCGAACGCGGAAGGGAAGCTCCGGACCTTCTACCGCAGGATGACGGTACTTCTTATCATTGGTCTGGTGCACCTGTGCCTGCTATGGAGCGGGGACATCCTCATGCTCTATGCACTTTGCGGGATGGTGTTGCCTCTTTTCCGGAAGCTTCCGACAAGGAAGCTGCTGCTCGTCGCCGCCGGACTCCTCGTGCTTCCTGTCCTGCTTGACGCTGTGTTCGGAACCAGCCTGGCCGACCCGCTCGAGAGGGAACAGTGGCGAATATGCGCCATTTATGGGATAACCGAGGCCAATTTCGGGACTTGGCTCTCCGATGCCGGCAGCTACCGCGAGGTGCTGCAGTTCCTCCATCAGGGTGGGGTGGAACGGATGTGGGAGTTCGTCATCGGGCACCGTTTCCTCAAGGTGCTGGGAATATTCATGATTGGATTCGCGGTGGGCAGGGAGTGCCTCTACGCCGACGTGAAAGGCAACTCCGCCCTTTTGAAGAAGATTGTTTCATGGGGGCTTCTGTTTGGCGTTCCCTTCGGGGTGCTCTACACCTGGAGCTCCATGTCCGGCTACCCGCTCGGCAGGGTGGCCCACAGCGCCCTGTATTTCCTAAGCGTCTACCCGATGGGGTTTGCCTATGCTGCCGGTTTCGCCCTGCTGTTCGACCGGTGCGGGAACGCTCCTGGGTGGAAACTCCTTTCCAGTCCGGGCCGCATGGCCTGCACGAATTACCTGGGCCAGTCAGTCATCGGAATCATCCTCTTCTACGGGATCGGGTTCGGCCTGGGCAACAAGGTCGGACTGCTCGGTACCGAGTTGGTCGCACTGGGTGTGTATGCCTTCCAGATCGGCTTCAGCACCCTCTGGATGAAGTATTTCAGGTTCGGCCCCGTGGAATGGGCGTGGAGGATGCTGACCTACGGCAAACCCCTCCCTCTCCTTAAAGTGTCATTCTGAGGGCAGCGTTGAACCTGCGTCCCCTGTTATTCTGAGCGCAGCATTGAGCCTGCGTCCCCTGCCGTTCTTAGGGCAGCGTAGAACCTACTCCACCGGGAAATCGAAGTAGGTGTCCGGGAAAGGCTCGTCGCGCAGGGTGAAGTGCCACCACTCGCTGTCAAGGGCCTTGAACCCGTGGCGCAGCATGGCTTCCCTGAGGATCAGGCGGTTGGCGAACTGCTCCGGAGTGATCTTCCTTCCCGCAGGGCTCGCACTGCCGTCGCCTGAATATTCACGGGTCAGAGGGTCTCCGCAGAAGTCGGGATGGCTCTCCGGTCCGAACCAGTCGAAGACACCTCCCATGTCCAATTCCTTGCCGGTGGCCATGTCCAGCAGCGTAAGGTCCACGGTCGAGCCGCGGGTGTGGCCGCTCTTTTCCATGATATATTCTTGTTCGAACAGGACGCTCTTGTCAAGGTCCGGGTAGAAGGCTTGTTTCATCAGGGTGTCAGCCCTGTCGGCGGCCCAGCGGACGAAGTGGTCCACGGCCCGCTGCGGCCTGTAGGCATCGTAGATCTTGAGCCTGTAGCCCTGGCGCATGACGTCGTCGCTCACCGCCTTGAGGCTGTCTGCAGCCTCGCGTGTCAGCATCGCAGTGCGTGTCAGCATCGCAGTAGGGGAGAGGTATCCGTCGACCCGCTTCCCTACGAAGTTGTAGGTGCTGAAGTACCTGATCTCCAGGATGGCGTCCGGGACCGTTTCGGTGATATGCACGAAATGCTCCCTTCCGGGAGCGGGGTTGCTGCAGTTGCAACAGGCTTCCTGTGCCCTTCCGGCGAGGGGAAGCACGGCCAGCAGCCATGCCGCCAGGATTGTCTTGAATGGTCTCATGTCAAAATACTCTTGATGATCATCCGGGGTTGGACGGATTGCTCCGGTGGTTCCCCGCCCTTGGCGGTGAATCCGGATTCCGGACAGGCTAAGATACAAATAAAAGTCGTTATCTTTGTAAGGACCGGCCGGCGGCGGAAGTTGCAAAGCCGGGTCGGAGCTGTAC
>ONRD01000031.1 GCA_900320185.1 uncultured Bacteroidales bacterium | reverse complement strand
CCCTTGCGGGCAAGCTGCTTCGCGAAATTGTGGGAAAGGGCTTCGATGGCGCAGCGGGCTCCCAGGTAGGAGCCGCCTATGCCGATCACTATCACGAGGTTCACGCCCTTGCCCTTCCAGTCGTCGCGGACTGCTTCGCAAGCCTCTACAAGCGACTCGGGGGTCTCGCTGGGAAGGTTCTTCCATCCGAGGAAGTCATTGCCTTCACCAGTCTCATCGGCCAGTACGTCGAAAGCGGCGAGCGCCTTCTCGAGATAGACCTTGTACTCTGCATCTTTTACAAAGGAGCTGCAGCCTCCCAGATTAACTTCTACCATATCTTCTTTTCAGTTTTTAAATTATCCAATCCTTTTCCCCCGGACGGAGTCCTGGGCAGTGGTTCCCGGTTCCGGCCGACACATGGGAGCCATCCATGCCGGTACGGGAGCGCCACGCTCCGGCTGCCCCGGCAAGGGAGGGCCTCCCTGAACTTGCCCGGAGTCTGCAAAAATAGCCATTTTCCGGCAAACTAATGCCGAAAAACACTATATTTGTAGATGCGGAGCGGTTATCCGCCCCGGGCAAGACTGAAACCAATAATCTTCAAGGATATGAAAAGAATCACCAAATTTCTTGTCATCGCAGCGGTAGCTGCATCGGCAGCCGCATGCGCACCGGCCCAGAAGACTGCCATAACCGCCCACAGAGGTTTCTGGAACTGCGAAGAGGCCGGCTACGCGCAGAACTCCATCAAAGCACTTGAGATGGCCCAGGTGAACCAGTTCTGGGGCAGCGAGTTCGACGTCCAGATGACCCGCGACCTCGTCTTGATCGTCAACCACGACAACTCAATCGACGGGATGAAGATCTGGGACCATGACTTCGCCGACTTCAAGGACTGCAGGCTCAAGAACGGAGAGAAGATCCCCACGCTGGACCAGTACCTGACCCAGGGAGAGAAGAGCGACAAGACCGTCCTCGTCTGCGAACTCAAGTCCCAGGGAGACAAGGCACATGAAGACTACATGACCGACATGGCCGTGAAGGCCCTCCAGGCCCACAGGCTCCTCGATCCCTCACGCGTGATCTTCATCTCCTTCAGCATGAACATCTGCCACAGGCTCGCAGGCCTCTGCCCCGGCTTCACCGTGCAGTACCTCGGCTCGGAGCTCAGCCCCCAGGAAATCGCGAACAAGGGTGTCAACGGCATCGACTTCCACTTCAAGACTTTCACCAAGAATCCCGGCTGGCTCCCCCAGGCCAAGGCCATCGGAATGAGCAGCAACGCCTGGACCGTGGACAAGGAAGAGGACATCAAGAGCATGGTCGACCTCGGAGTCGACTGCATCACCACCAACGAACCTTTGAGGGTCCGTGGGATAGTCGGTTCCAAGGAGCAGAAAGTCAAATAATCACTTGACTTCCAAAAGCTCGTTCCAACTGGTCGAATAGAGTTTGGAACAGAACTCGCGGCGGATGCCGTCTGCATAATGTCCCGGGCGCTGGGTTCCCAGCCTCAGGACATTTTTTCCTGATGTGTTGACCATGTCCATCACCCGGGAGATGCTGTCGTCCCTCTTCCTCGCCGCGGGATCGAATCCGAAGAGAGACTGCTGGATCGAGTCGCCCGGGACGATGTCGGAGACGATGACTCCCGCACGCTTGTAGGCGTAGCCCTCCCGCCACACCATCCTGAGCGCCTTGAGGGCCGCACCCACTATCTCAGGAGTGCTCGAAGCCGGCACTTCGAGGCGGATGCTGGCGCTCGGGAAGTACTGCTGCTGGTCGTCGCGGAAACGGTTCGTGTGTACGAATAGTCCCACGGTTCGGGCGGCAGTGCCGTCCTTGCGGAGTTTCTGCGCACACTTGGCCGCGAAGTCGGAGACGCGGAGCGAGACTTCGTCGTAGTCCGAGATGGTGTCGGCGAAGGAACGGGACGTGCAGATTGACTGGCGCGTCCTTTCCTTCTCCTCCTCGACCATCCGGATTCCCTGGAGCTCGGACCATGTCCGGACGCCGGTTATCCCCATCCGGTCGCGGACCCAGCCTACCGGTCTGCCGACAAAGTCCAGGGCGGTCCTTATGCCTTGGGCCTCGAGCTTGGGAGCCCAACGCCAACCTATTCCCCAGACATCGGAGACCGGAGTCAGGGAAAGGGCCTTGTGCATCTTCTCGTCGGAATCTATCACGCAGACTCCACGGTAACCCTTGTACTTCTTGGCGAAATGGTTGGCGACCTTGCAGAGGGTCTTGGTCTGGGCTATCCCGACACTCACAGGGATCCCGACCCACTTGCGGACCTTCCTGACCAGTGAGGAGCAGACCTGGCCGACCACGTCGTCAGCTATCCCGTCCATGTCCATGAAGGCTTCGTCGATGGAGTAAACCTCGAGCTTCGGAGCCGCTTCCGAAAGGATGGACATCACCCTTGCGGAAAGGTCGCCGTAGAGGGAATAGTTGGAGGAGCGGACGAACAGCTTCCCTTCGTCCACGAGGTATTTCACCTTGAAGAACGGGGTGCCCATCTTGATGCCCATCGCCTTGCTCTCGTTGCTCCTGGCCACGACGCAGCCGTCGTTGTTGGAAAGCACGACAACGGGACGGCCCTCCAGTTCAGGCTGGAAGGCCCTTTCGCACGAGACGAAGAAATTGTTGCAGTCTACGAGCGCGAACACACCTTCTTGATCACATAGGTCACCACTCCCCAGACAGTGAAGTCGTTGGACTCGGTCACCTCTATCGGGGGATACTTCCCGTTGCCGCTGCGGAGGACCATCCTCCCCCTGTCCCTTTCCTTGAAAGAGACGAACTTGAGGGTGAACTCCCCGTCCAGGAAACAGACGGCCATGTCGCCTTCGGAAGGGTCCAGCGACTTGTCGATGACAAGGACATCCCCTTCCTCGACCCCGGCGTCGATCATGGAATCCCCCACCACGCGGGCGTAGAAAGTGGCTGCGGGATGCCTCACCAGTTCCTTGTTGAGGTCGATGAAGGAGTCCATGTAGTCCTGTGCCGGGGAAGGGAAACCGGCATGGACGCCAGATCCGGCCATCCTGGCCAGGCTTTCATTGTCCGAGGGTTCTTCCGGGATTCCGGACACTCCGGGAGGGATTAGTTCTTCTTCTGCCATTTTTCGGGGGATGCTTAGGGTTGGGAACCGGTCACAGGGCCGGGACAATGTACTTCCAGGTGAGCTTCAGGACATCTTCAGCCTGGGCGGAGGCTCCGCCGGTAAATGCCCCGATTACGCCAGGAAGGTCGGAGAGGTCGGCCTGGGAAGGCAGGACGGGCATGTCCGAGACCAGGGCTATCACTGCCTGCTTTGATGGGATTGCAATTATGTACTGTCCGAAAAGGCCCAGGCACATGACGAAGGCCCCGTCGTCGCGTGTCCAGAACTGGTAGCCGTAACCGTCGGTTCCGTAATCCTTGCCGGAATGCGACAGATGGTCCGTCCTGGAAGAGACAGCCGCGGCCATGTACTGCTCCGGGACGAGACGCTTCCCTTCCCACACTCCGCCTCCGAGGACCAGCCTGCCGAAAGAGACCATCTCCGCAGTGGTGAGGTGGAGTCCCCAGCCTCCGGAGCTTACATCCTTGCCGGCCTTGTCCCACTGAGGCTTGTCAAGGCCCATAGGCCGGAAGAGCCGCTCGTCGAGGTAGTCGGCCACGTCCATGCCGGTCTTGAGTTTCAAGATCTCTGCCAGCATGCAGGAGCCGAAAGAATCGTAGCAGTACCGGGTGCCCGGCTCCGCATCGAAAGGATAGCCGAAGAACAGTTCCGGGATGTCGGTGCCGAGGTCGGAGAGAAGGGCGACCGCGTCCACACCATCGTCCTTGAGGTATTTCCTGTAACCAAGGGCTATGCTCAGGGCGTATTTTTCCGCATATTCGGAAGTCGGGTCCTTGCGGTGCCCGCCTGTCATCGTCAGAAGGTGCTCGACGGTCACGGCTTCCATGTTGGCCTTCTGGGCCTCGGTCATGGCCTTCGAGTTGTATTTCATGGACTTGGAGGCGGCAGCCGCCTGCGAGGGGAAGAGCCCGGCCACCTTCTCGTCGAGCCGCAGCCGGCCTTCACCGACGGCGATGCCGACGGCCAGCGAAGTGAAGGACTTGGTGACCGACCAGACCTGGTGCCTCTGCCCGGCACTGCCTCCGGGCCAGGCTCCGGAAGACCTGTAGCCCTCCTGCCAGACTTCAACTCCGGCAAGTGCCGGGGCCTCTTTCACGGCGGCCGAAGCCATGGCCTCGACAGCCGCCTTCAGCGAGGGCTTTTCCTGCAGGGCACTCTCACGGTCCTTGCCGTCATCGGGCGGCACGACGGGATCGTCCTTGCCGCAGGACACGACAAGGAGCAAGGCCGAGAGGAAGGCGAATATGGATCTAGACAGCTTCATCCGCCAAGGACCTGGCAACTGCGAGTGCGCAGTTGATTCCGTCGATTGCCGAAGAGACTATCCCGCCGGAATAGCCGGCTCCTTCGCCGCAAGGCAGCAGCCCGGGGAAGGACACGGACTCCAGGGTCTTCGGGTCGCGGGGGATCCGAACCGGAGAAGAGGTGCGGGATTCCACGCCCACCAGGACGGCGTCATTGGTGTAGTAGCCCCTCATGGTGTGGCGGGCGACGAGGGGGAAAGCCTCCGAAAGCCTGTCGGCGATAAGGGGCGGAAGCAGTTCGTGGAGGGGTGCAGGCACGATTCCGGGCTTGTATGATGTCTCGGGAAGGTCCTCGGACATCTGGCCTTCGCAGAAGTCCACCATGCGCTGGGCCGGGGCCGCCATCGGATTGGAGGCCATGGCGTGGGAATATTCCCACATCCGGCGCTCGACCGACCTCTGGAAATCAAGGCCCTTGAAGGCTCCGGAAGATTCGAATTCCACGGGGATGTCCTCCGGCTCGATCTGGACGACCACGCCGGCGTTGGCGAACCGGCCGCTGCGGGCGGAATTGGACATGCCGTTCATCACGATCGTCTCCGGTTCGGTGGCGGAGGGCACGAGCACCCCGCCCGGGCACATGCAGAAAGAGAAGACTCCCCTGCCGTCGACCTGCTCGGTGAATGAATATTCGGCGGCGGGCATCCCCTGCTCCCACTGTCCGTGGTAGCGGATGTCGTTGATGAGGTCCTGGCGGTGTTCGACCCGGACTCCCATGGCGAAACCCTTCGCCTCCAGGCTGCAGCCCTGGGCGGAGAGCATCTCATAGACGTCGCGCGCCGAATGGCCGGTGGCAAGGATCACCTTCCTGGCCGCATATTTCTTGACCCTGGGTTTTCCGGCCTTGGTAAGGTCCTCGCTGTCAAGGACCTTGACCTCCATAGTCCCGTCAGCCTTCCTTGAGACCTGGGTGACCTTGGAGCCGAAGTGGTACTCGCCTCCGTGGGAGACGATGCAGCTGCGGATGTTCTCGACTACCTTCGGCAGCCTGTCCGTGCCGATGTGGGGATGGGCGTCCACCAGGATCTGCTGGTTGGCCCCGAAAGAGACGAATTGGTGCAGGACTTCCTTGATGTCCCCCCGCTTGGAGGAACGTGTGAAAAGCTTCCCGTCGGAGAATGCTCCTGCGCCGCCTTCCCCGTAGCAATAATTGGAATCCGGGTCGAGGACTCCTTCCCTGGTGAGCCTGGCCATGTCGAACTTCCGGTCGTGGACGTTCTTTCCCCTTTCCAGGATTACCGGTCTGAGCCCGAGGGTGAGGAGCTTGAGGGCGGCGAACATGCCGGCCGGACCGGCGCCGACCACGATCACCGGCTCGGCTCCGGAAACGTCCTTGTACTCGGGAAGCTCATAAGGCTGCCACGACTCGAACTTGTGGTTGTAGGCTTCTATCCGGTAGCGGTAGAGCACGTCGCCCCGGGCATCGATCGAGCGCCGTGCGATGACGCAGGTCGCCACTGCATTGGGGTAGGTTGGCTGGTAGGACTTGGTCGGGTCGATCACGTTGATCACGGCGCTGCCCTTGAGGTTCAGCTCCCTGGCAGCCACTTTCCTGACGTCGTCGGGACGCAGGTCCCTGCCGACACGTCCTGTCATTTCGAACTCTATCATATTCCTTTATGTTTAATGTCTGATGCTGTCTGTCTGTTGTCTTCCGGGACTCGGCAGTCCCCCCCTGGCGGGGCGGCTTCCGCCTGGCAGCGGCAGGGCCATTCCCCTGCATCGCTGAAGGCGGCGCGGCTAGTAATCAGCCATCCTGGACACGGGCGCCACGTCCAGCGGAGTGCGCTCCCCTGCAAGGTAACGGTAGTAGCCCGCGATGGCGATCATCGCGGCGTTGTCGGTGGTGAACTTGAACTCCGGGAGGTAGGTGTTCCACCCCCTCTTCTTCCCTTCCGCCTCAAGCCTTGAACGGAGACCGCTGTTGGCCGACACTCCGCCGCCGATGGTGACTTCCTTTATCCCGGTCTGGCGCGACGCTTTCACAAGCTTGTCCATCAGGATGTCTATCAAGACCTTCTGGAAGCTTGCGCAGATGTCCTCCTTGTTCTTTTCCAGGAATGAAGGGTCTTTGGCCATCTCGTCGCGGACGAAATACAACAGCGACGTCTTCACTCCCGAAAAACTGTAATCAAGTCCGGGGACGTGAGGCTTGGCGAACTTGAACCTTTCCGGGTCGCCCTGCTTTGCCAGGGCGTCGATCACCGGCCCGCCGGGATAGCCGAGCCCCATCATCTTGGAGCACTTGTCGAAGGCTTCCCCGACCGCATCGTCGATGGTCTGCCCGAGGATCTCGAACTCGAGCGGGCCGGTCACCTTGACGATCTGGGAATTGCCTCCCGAGACTAGCAGGCACAGGTAAGGGAACGCCGGATGGCGGTTCTCCTTTCCTTCCTGCTTGACGAAACCGGCGAGGATGTGTCCCTGAAGGTGGTTCACCATGATTATGGGGATGTCGAGGGCTATTCCGAGAGCCTTTGCGAACGACGTTCCGACCAGGAGGGAACCCAGGAGACCGGGTCCTCGGGTGAACGCTATCGCCGTCAGGTCGGAGGGACGGATGCCTGCCTTGTCGAGAGCCTGGCTGACAACCGGCACGATGTTCTGTTCATGGGCGCGGGACGCCAGTTCGGGAACGACACCTCCGAAGTCCTTGTGCACCTGCTGGCTCGCTATCACGTTGGACAGCAGGTAGCCGTCCTTCAGCACCGCAGCCGAGGTGTCATCGCAACTGGATTCGATTCCAAGGATGTAATCCGCCATAATCTTCAAAGAAATAAATGTGGCTGCAAATATAATCATTCCCGGCAACATTTCCCCCGGTCGGGCCCGCAAGATTCAAGAAGCGCGGCCGCGCGGTTTTTATCCGTTGATATTCGAAAGATATTTGCTAAATTTGTAGGTTGTGAAAAAAGGCGTCAAGATAGTCCTCACGGTCCTGCTGGCACTGGTGCTCCTGCTGCTGGCGGCATGGCTCCTCGTCCAGACTCCCGGAGTCCAGACCTTCATCGTGAGGAAGGTCGCCGACAAGCTTGAAGAAAACTTCAACGGGCGGATCGAGTTCTCGAAGATCCACTTCAGCCCCTTCAACGCCATAGTGGTCAAGGACCTCTCCCTCATCGACGACAACCCCGGCCGCGACCCCTCCGGCGCCCTCCTCGACACGATCGCCTCCGCCAGGACCGTCGTAGCCACCTTCTCCCTGAAAGGACTTCTCAAGGATGAAGGGATCCATGTCAAGAGGCTCAGCGTCACTGACGGATCCTTCACCCTGACGACCGAGGAAGGCGGGAACAACATCCAGCGTTTCTTCAACTCCGGCGGCAAGGAAAAGACTGGAGAAAAAAAGACTTCGGGCGACCTTTTCGACGCCGACAGGGTACAGATTGAAGGGTTCCGGTTCAGGCTGGTAAACCTCAAGGACACCACGGCGGCCAAGTGGGACTACGGGATGGACTGGAAGGACCTGGACGTCAAGATCAGGAACCTCGAGGCGGGGAACCTGAAGTTCTCGGGAGGCGTCCTGACCGGCCAAGTCGACGACCTGCACGCCACCGAGAAGAGCGGCTACGAGTTGGACCATCTCTCCGGGAAGGTCCGCGTGGAGCCCGGCAAGACCACACTGGAAGACGTCAGGGTGCAGGACAGGTGGTCGGACATCTCGATGCCTTTCTATTCCATGGAATATGAGGACTCCAAGTCCTTCTCGAAATATGTCGAAAAGGTCTACATGACCGGCACGATAGAAGATTCCCGCCTGGATTTCAGGACCCTGGCTTATTACGCCCCGTCGCTCGAACAGAGGAGCGACCCGTGCTTCCAGATCCGTCATGCAGACGTGGAGGGGACCGTGACCGCCCTCGGGATAAACCGGATCGAATTCACCGAGACCGGGAGCGGGGTCTCCGGATCGGCCGAAGGCACCCTGACCGGACTTCCCGACGTCAAGGCGATGGACATGTCGGTCGATGTGGACAACCTGTCCTTCAACAGCGAGGGCCTGGGCAAGTTCATCGGAGCCTTCTCCCCTGAGAGTAGGATCGACCTTGGGAAGTTCGCCCGGGGAGAGCAGTTCAGTTTCAACGGTAAGGCCCGCGGGACGCTGGACAACCTGTCGGTGGACGGGAAGGTCGCCACGGGCTCCGCCGGAAGCGCAGATGCGGACCTGAAGCTGGAAAACCTCCTGGACAAGCGGAAGCCGATAGCGATAGGCGGAAAGATAAGGACCTCCCGCCTGGACATCGGAAAGATAGCGGGAATATCCCAACTCGGAGAATGTTCCCTTGACGGTGCGGTCCGCATGGACCTGGAGAAAGGCGGCCCGAGCATCCGCATCGATTCGGTCACCGTCGACAGGCTCCACGCCCTTGGCTACGACTATTCCAACATAGCCGCCGCAGGGACCTACACCGGCGATTCGTTCGACGGCAGGATCATCTGCAACGACCCCAACCTGAACTTCCTCCTGCAGGGAGTCTTCACCCTTTCCGACAAGACCCGCAACGGCCTGTACAACTTCTACGCGAACGTGGGCTATGCCGACCTCAACGCCCTGGGCTTCGACAAGCGCGGCGTGTCGAAGGTGGCCGGAAGGATCGATGCCAATTACATGGCTGTCGGCGACGGCAACCTTATCGGCGACCTTGACATCCACGGCCTCGAACTGGAGAACGCCTCCGGACGCCACGACATCGGGGACATATCCATAAAATCGCACGCCAACGACCAGATCAACAGGATCAACCTCGAATCCGGCTTCGCAAGAGGCTCCTTCGTCGGGACCAGGCCGGTCACGGGCCTCCTGTCGGACATCAAGGACCTCACGGTCGGGAAGGAGATTCCCGTCCTGCTCAGGGACACGCTGTCGAGATGGAAGGGAGACAGCTACGACCTGTCCCTCGACATCGCCGACGCACGTGACGTGCTGTCGTTCGTCCTTCCCGGGATGTACATAGCCGACGACACCAGGGTACGGATGTCCATCGACAAGGACGGCATCCTGAGCGCCACCGTCAAGTCGCCGAGGATAGCGATGAACGGCAATTACATCAAGGATGTGAACCTCGCGCTTGACAACCGGAACGGCGGGCTCAACGGGGCGCTCAAGAGCTCCGAGACATCCGCCGCCACCCTGAAATTCCTCAATGGCAGCCTGATGCTCTCCGCCCACGACAACAATGTCGGCCTCGGGTGGAGCTACGACAACAAGGGGCTCAAGGAAGACTACTGGATGGACAACAAGGGCGAACTCCTCCTGTCCGGGAAGTTGGAAAGGGATGCCGACGGGGTGCTCCTTATCCACGGAAACACCCTTCCTTCAAGCATTTCCTACAATGGAGACAAGTGGGACATCGCTCCCTCCAAAATAGAAGTCGCCGGGGCGGACATCACCTTCGACGGTCTCAGGGCCTCATGCTCGAACCAGTCCCTCAAGATAGAGGGAGGATTCGCATCGACCCACAAGGACACCCTTGACGTCGACCTCGACAATTTCGACATCGGCCTCCTGAACGCCCTGACAGGCCAGGACTTCGGAATCGCCGGCCGCGCGACCGGCCATGCGATGGTCACTTCCCCGTGGAAGGACAACGCCGGGCTTGCGATGGAGATTGCCTGCGATTCGGCCAGGCTGGCCGGAGCTCCCGTCGGCAGGCTCAACCTCTCCAGCACTCTTGAAGGTGACGGGAGGATCCGCCTGGGCGCGACCAACGACCTGGGAGGGGTGAAGACCCTCGACCTCTCCGCCGACTACGGACTGGAAGACAAGAGGATAGATGCGACCGCAAGGCTGGACGGCCTGAACGTTGCCTACCTCACCCCTGTCCTCAAATCCGTGTTCAGCGAGATGGAAGGATCCCTGAGCGGTACCTTGAAAGCCAGCGGGAAGACCGACGACCTGCATGTCAGCAGCGATGGCGCCAGGTTCGACAATGCAATGGTGAGAGTCGCCTTCACCAACGTACCATATTACCTCACCGGTCCGCTCCATGTCGACGACGGAGGACTCCACTTCGACTCGGTCAGCGTCCGCGACAGGTACTCCGGGACCGGCCGCCTTGACGGTGCCCTTACCTGGGGCAAGCTCACGGACCCTTCCGGTTTCAACCTCGGGGTCAGGCTCAATGTCAACGACATCGAAGCGCTCGACACGGACGAACGCCAGAGCGAGAGTTTCTACGGAAATGTGTACGCCACGGGTTCGGTCGGGATAAACGGGCCGCTCAACTCCCTGGTGCTGGATGTCAATGCAAGGACGGCCAGGCAGGGCAGCCTCCACATCCCCCTGGACAATTCCTCCACGGCCGGCAAGAGCGACCTGCTGACCTTCAGGGAACCGGTCCATGAAGTCAAGGTGGACCCCTACGAGGAGATGATGAACCTCATCGTGGAGGAAAAGAAGAAGAATTCCGACCTGGACGTCAGGCTCAGGATAACCGCGACGCAGGGCACTGAAGCCTTCCTCGAACTGGACAGGACCGCAGGCAACATGCTCAACGGGCGAGGCCAGGGCATCATCGACATCGACGTGCGGCCTAACAGGAACATATTCACGATAAACGGCGACTACACCCTCAACGAAGGGACCGTCCACGTCAACGCCATGGACATCGCCAAGAGGACCTTCTCCATCCAGGACGGCAGTTCGGTAAGGTTCAACGGAGACGTGATGGACAGCGACCTCGATATCAACGGACTCTACTCAACAAAGGCTTCGATCGCCACCCTCCTTGCCGACACCTCGGCTGTTTCGACGAGGCGCCTGGTCAACTGCGGGATCGGCATTTCCGGAAGGCTGCGGTCGCCGCGCCTGTCCTTCAGCATCGACGTCCCGGACCTTGACCCAACGTCCAAATCGAAGGTGGAAAGCGCCCTGAACACTGAAGACAAGGTACAGAGGCAGTTCCTCAGCCTCCTCATTTCCGGAGGCTTCCTGCCGGAAGAGGAGTCGGGAATCGTCAACAACACCAACACCCTCTACTCCAACGTGGCTGAAATAATGGCCGGCCAGCTCAACAACATCCTCGAGAAGCTGGACATTCCGCTCGACTTCGGGCTGAACTACCAGGAAAGCGAGAGCGGCACGAGCATCTTCGACGTCGCCGTCAGCACGCAGCTGTTCAACAACAGGGTGCTGGTCAACGGCGCATTCGGAAACAGGGAATACAGCAACTCCAACTCCCAGGGAGAGATGGTGGGCGACCTTGATGTCGAGATCAAGCTCGACAAGCCCGGCCAGCTCAGGCTCACACTGTTCTCGCACTCCGCCGACGACTACACCTCCTACCTGGACAACACCCAGAGGAGCGGCGCAGGTATCACTTTCCAGAAAGAGTTCAACTCTTTCAACGAACTGGTGAAGGACCTGTTCACATCCAGGAGGAAAAGGGAAAGGAGGATGCAGGAAGCTGCTGCCGCTGCGGCGCAGGAGAACCGCCAGAGAGAGGTCAAGACCATAGTTATCACAGCAGATGAAAAATAAGGGAACACTATACCTGATACCCTCCCCTCTCGGAGACTACGACCCGTCCATGGTCCTGCCGCGACCGGTCCTGGAAAGGATCTGCGGCATCGGCAAATACGTAGCGGAAGAATCCCGTACCGTAAGGCGCTTCCTTTCCGCTGCGGGACTCAAGGGAAAGATCGCGGGACTGCAGATGCGGGAACTGAACGAGCACACTTCCCAGGCTGAGACGGAAGCCCTCCTGGACCTGTTCTCCGACCCGGACGGCAGCCCTACGGACGTCGGTCTCGTGTCGGAGGCCGGACTGCCCGCCGTCGCCGACCCCGGAGCCCGTCTGGTGGACCTGTGCCACAGGCGCGGGATAAAGGTCGTCCCCCTGACAGGGCCGTCTTCGCTGATGCTGGCGCTGATGGCTTCCGGCCTCAACGGGCAGCGCTTCGCATTCTGCGGCTACCTGCCGGCGAAGACGGAAGAGCGGCGCAAAGCGATAAAGGAGATCGAGGGACGGTCCGCAAGGTACGGCGAAACCGAGATTTTCATCGAGACCCCCTACCGGAACGACTCGATGCTCTCAGACCTCGTAGCTACCCTCCGCCCGACGACCAGGCTTTGCATCGCCGCCGACATCACTCTTCCCGACGAAACCATAATCACACGCACAGTAAAGGAATGGAAGGCCTCTCCGGCAAGTGTCGGCAAACGGCCCTGCGTGTTCCTCCTGCTGGCACAGGACCGCGTGCCGGAAGGATCCAAGACTTCATACCGATCTCACGAATGAAACTCTTTATGAAAGGGAATACCCTCAAGATGAACCCTCTGGGAGCCATTGAACTCACCGGGATGGAGTTCCACGCCTACCATGGCTGCCTGGAAAGCGAGCGCACGGAAGGCAACACCTTCATCGTGGACTTCCTCGGCCACGCCGCGATCAAGGATGCGGCGCAAAGCGATTCGCTGGATAAGACCCAAGACTACGCAAAGGTCTACCGGATAATACAAAGGGAGATGGAAAAACCCTCCAACCTCCTTGAAGCGGTGGCCGGAAGGATCGTGGATGCCATCGCCCGCGAAACGGAAGACTTCGTGTTCATCCAGGTAAGGGTAGCCAAGAAAAATCCTCCCGTCGGAGGGGCTTGCGGCTGGTCCAGGGTCACGGCCAGCTGGGGCGACGACCTGTCCGCAGGCGACCTTTCATCAGCAATGCCATGAAGATAGCGTTCCTGACATTCGGATGCAAGCTCAACTACGCAGAGACATCCACCTACGAAAGAGGGTTCGTCGAGAACGGCCTCACAGTCGTCCCATGGGAAGAGGCTGCAGACGCCTATCTGGTCAACACCTGCTCGGTGACGGAAAGGGCTGAGAAGAAATGCCGCAACGCCATACGCAGGATGCACCGCCTCTCCCCTGAGGCAAGAATCATAGTCACAGGGTGTTATGCAGAGTTACGCAAAGAAAGCCTGCAGGCGATGCCGGGAGTGGCCCTTGTCTTCGGAGCCAAGGAAAAGACCAAAGTGGTGAAGGACACCCTGGCCCTGCTCCGAAGCGGAGATGGAACTGCCGGAGCGGGCCTTGCCGCAGAGCCTGCAGATGGCTGCCCGCAGGTGCCGGGAGCTGCTGATGCACGCACGACGGAGCCGGTGGCGGCTGCCGCCGGGCCAGCCAGGGCCGGAGAGGGAGACATCCTGGAAGCATATTCATCTGGAGAGAGGACCCGCTCCTTCCTCAAGGTGCAGGACGGCTGCAACAATTTCTGCGCCTACTGCACCGTCCCCTATGCAAGGGGCCTGTCCAGGAATATTCCCATAGCCGATGCCGTCGCACAGGCCGGGAGGATCGCCGCCGAAGGGATCAAGGAGATTGTCATAACCGGGGTGAACACCGGCGACTTCGGCAGGAGCACCGGGGAATCTTTCCTCGAACTCCTCAAGCGGCTCGAGGAAGTGGAAGGGATCGAACGCTACCGGATCTCTTCGATAGAGCCGAACCTCATCACCGAAGACATCATAAGGTGGATCGCCTCGGGCACCAAGTTCCAGCCACATTTCCATATTCCCCTCCAGAGCGGGTCGGACACGGTCCTGAAGCGGGTCGGAAGGAAATACTCCACCTCCTTCTTCGAAGAGAAGATCGCCTTGATCCGGGAGGTCATGGACCCGGGCGAAGGTACTCCTGAAGCGCGCCTGAAGCCCTATGTGTTCTTCGGCATCGACGTAATCGCCGGACTGCCGGGAGAGACTCCCGACCTCTTCGAAGAGACTTTCCGTTTCCTCGCAGAAAGGATCAGGCCGGCCTTCATCCATGTGTTCCCCTACTCCCGGCGCCCGGGGACTCCCGCTGCCGGATGGAAGGACCAGGTCAGGGACGGCGTGAAGACGGAAAGGGTGGAAAGGCTTGAAAGGCTCTGCGCCGACCTGCACGCCTCTTTCGTCGAGAAGAACAGGGGGCGGCACTCGAAGGTGCTGTGGGAGTCGGACCTCAAGGATGGCATGATGGGAGGCTACACGGGCAACTACATACGCGTTGAAAGGCCCTGGGACCAAGCCAGGGTGAACACTATAGAGGATGTTATCATCTAGGAAACGGGGAGAATGGGAAGGACAAGACTTACTTTTCTGGGTACTGGGACCTCGCAGGGTGTCCCGATAATAGGTTGCAGGTGCAAGGTGTGCTCCTCGCAGGATGCAAAGGACAAGCGGTTCCGCGCTTCAGTCTATGTCGAGCACGAAGGGCTCAAGGTGCTGGTCGACGCAGGGCCGGATTTCAGGATGCAGATGCTCGCTCACGGGCTCTGCCACCTGGACGCGATACTCCTTACGCACAACCACAAGGACCACACGGGCGGCCTTGACGATGTGCGGTCCCTCAACTACATCGACAGGCGGGCGACGGAGATCTATTGCGAGCGAAATGTCCTGGAGGACCTCATCCGTGAATATCCGTACGTGTTCAAGTTTCCCAAATACCCGGGCGCGCCCGAATGGAAACTCCACGTCATCGGCGAGGAGCCGTTCCTCGTCTATCCCGATTCGGCGGAGATGGAACTGGTCTGGGTGCACGACGTCGGCTACCACTACAGGACTCCCGACGGCAGGCTCATTCCGACGAGCCGCTCCCTCGAGGACATGATAGACAACGCAGACCCTGCGTCGATGAAGGCATCGACCGGCGGTGTGGAGATCATACCCATCAGGGGCTTCCACGACAAGCTCCCGGTCCTCGGTTTCCGCTTCGGAGACATCGCCTACATCACCGACATGAGCACTCTCCCGGAATCGGAGATGGAGAAGCTGAAGGGGCTGAAACACCTGACGCTCAACACTGTAGGCTACAAGAAGCACCACTCACACTTCAGTCTCGACGAGACATTGGAACTGGCCGGGAGGATCGGGGCCGAACACACCTGGCTCACCCACCTGTCACACACATTCCCTGTCCACCGGCAGTTCTGCGAGGATGTAGCCCGGCTCTGCCGCGAACGGGGCGTCGCCTCCGCCGTCCAGCCAGCCTACGACGGGCTCGTGATAGAAGCCTGACAGCCGCCCTGCCTCCAGCGTGGATGGAGCGGGACTTCTGCTGCCCCGGCAGGTCAGCAAAATAGCCTGGGACGCCGCGGGCAGCCGCACTACGCCGGGAGGTCAGCCTTCGTACATCGGGACGGTGCCATCGTCGATCATGGTGCGGAGGATGGAAAGATAATCAGGGGAATACATGCGGGAGGGGTTGCCGAACTCTTCCATCAGGGAGGCAAGGGTGTACCTGCCTTCCCGCTCGTCGATGAACTCCTGGAGTTTCCTTCGGGTAAACTGGGCCATGGTCCCGGGCGCCTTCCTCCGGATGCCCGTGGAAGCATCCCCATTCGAGCCAGGTACGTCGCCGGCGCTCCCGGAGGAGCCTTCTCCGCCCTCCTGCGGGGCCGCGGGACCGCCCGAGGCCGCCCTCGCCCGGCAGACATCGCACTGCCCACAGTCTTCGGAGGAATCCTGACCGAAGTAGCGGAGCAGGTAGCGCTGGCGGCACTCCGTCGATTCGGAAACATATTCATGCATGGCCTCCATGCGGCTGTGGGCAGTCCTGCGTAGCATCTCATAGCGGCTCGGCATCAGGTCCACGTTGCCCGGACGCAGCCGGTCATGGTAGAGAAGCACCACGTCGGAATGGTCGGCCGGGGCATAGTTGATGACATGCATGAGCGAGAGCTTGTAGAGAAGGACCCGCAGCTGGGGCACGGTGGTGCGGATCCTGCGGGCAAGATATTCCTCGTCTATCTCCTGCATGAAGGAGAAGATGGCGGTGTAACTCCGCATCAGTGCCTCCAGGAGGTCGGCCATGGCCTGCTCGGGAACCTCGATGTCGTACAGCGACTTCCGGTCCACGGAGATCCTGACGCGCGTGGCGATGTCCACTTCCTCCGAATATGAAAGGTGCCCGGACCTCTCGAGGTACTTCAGCGAATGGTACACTTCCGCCCGCCTGAGGGAAAAACGGCTGCAGAAATCTTCCAGCTTGAACTTGAGCTGTCGGCCCATGCCGGAATCATAGGGGATGCCGAAGGCTGCATGGAGTTTCTGGTAGACGTCCTCGATGTACTCGAGGCCCGGGAACGTGACACTCTCTATCTGCCCCAGGCGGCGTACGTCGATGCCGTTCCAGAGCTGCAGGGCATACGAGCGCTTCCCGTCGCGGCCCGCCCTGCCGGCCTCCTGGAAATATGCTTCAGGGCTGTCGGGGAGGTCGTAATGGGCCACGAAGCGGACATCAGGCTTGTCGATGCCCATTCCGAAAGCGTTGGTGCAGACCATCACGAGGGTGCTTCCGTCCTTCCACGAAGCCTGCCTTTCGGCCCTTGTCGCGGCGCCCAGGCCGGCATGGTAATATGAAGCCGAGATCCCTTCGGCCGCAAGGAAGGAGGCGATCTCCTCGCACTTGCGCCGGTTCCTGGCATAGATTATCCCGCTTCCGGGCACCCCACGACAAAGGTTCAGGAGCTGGCTGTTCTTGTCCTCGACGCGCCGGACGATGTAGGTTAGGTTGGGGCGCTCGAACCCGCTCTTGAGCACCAGCCTCTCCTTGAAGGCGAGTTTGTCCATGATGTCCTCAGCGACTGATGGAGTCGCGGTCGCAGTAAGCGCGATCACCGGCGCCTCTATCCGGTCACGGAGGGCCCCGACCTTGAGGTAGTCCGGGCGGAAATCATATCCCCACTGGGAGATGCAATGCGCTTCATCGACTACTATGTAACTGATTTTGAGGACGTCCAGATAGGACTGGAAAAGGACCGTTCCGAGCCTTTCGGGAGAAAGGTACAGGAACTTGAAGTCCCCGTAGGCAGCATTGTTCAAAGTGAGGTCCACCTCGTGACGCGACATCCCGGCATGGACGGCCGCAGCCTTGATTCCCTTGTCCCTGAGGTTCTGGACCTGG
This sequence comes from uncultured Bacteroidales bacterium, assembly GCA_900320185.1. Lineage (GTDB taxonomy): Bacteria > Bacteroidota > Bacteroidia > Bacteroidales > UBA932 > Cryptobacteroides. The sequence continues at coordinate 2,618 of ONRD01000031.1, read as the reverse complement.
TCCTTCATCAGGGCGATTAGCGGAGTGACCACAAGGGTCAGCCCGTCCGTCATGAGTGCGGGCACCTGGAAGCAGACAGACTTCCCTCCTCCGGTAGGGAGTATAGCCAGTACATCCCTGCCCTGGAGCGCCGCCTCGATGATCTCTTCCTGCATCGGCCGGAAGGAATCATGGCCCCAGTACTCCCTCAATACTTCCAGCGGTGACATTTATACTTTATAAATCGTTTTACTTCAATTATTTACGCCTCTGTATGGCAAACTATTTGCATGCATGAATGCGTGCAGGACAAATGTACAAGAAAAAATCCGTATATTTGCGCCGCCAAGTAAAAAAGCCGGGCCTTGGCCGGCGGAATCCTTTGAGATTCCAACACGAAGAAGGATATTTATTATAAATCTAAATCATAAAGATATGCCAAAGATGGATTTAAGCAAGTACGGTATCAAGAATGTAAAGGAGGTCCTTTACAATCCTACCTACGAGGTTCTCTACAATGAAGAGACAAAACCCGGACTCACCGGCTATGAGAAAGGCCAGGTGACCGAACTCGGCGCAATCAACGTCATGACAGGCGTCTTCACCGGACGCTCCCCCAAGGACAAGTACATCGTCATGGACGAGAACTCCAAGGACACTGTCTGGTGGAACACTCCCGAATATCCCAACGACAACCATGAGATGAGCCAGAAGGTCTGGAAGGCCGTCAAGAAGATTGCCCAGAAGCAGCTTTCCGGGAAGAGGCTCTTCGTCGTGGACGGATTCTGCGGCACCCACAAGGACACCAGGATGAAGGTCCGCTTCGTCATGGAGGTTGCATGGCAGGCCCATTTCGTGACCAACATGTTCATCCGCCCCAAGAACCAGGAAGAGTTCGACCAGGAGCCTGACTTCGTGGTCTACTGCGCTTCCAAGGCAAAGGTCGAGAACTATCAGGAACTCGGCCTGCGCAGCGACACCTGCGTAGCCTTCAACGTCACTTCCCGCGAGCAGGTCATCCTCAACACCTGGTACGGCGGCGAGATGAAGAAGGGTATGTTCTCCATGATGAACTACTACCTTCCCCTGAAGGGCATCGCCGCGATGCACTGCTCCGCCAACACCGACATGAACGGCGAGAACACCGCCATCTTCTTCGGCCTCTCCGGAACCGGCAAGACCACCCTTTCCACCGACCCTAAGCGCAAGCTCATCGGCGACGACGAGCACGGCTGGGACAACAAGGGTGTCTTCAACTTCGAAGGCGGCTGCTACGCGAAGGTCATCAAGCTGGACAAGGAGTCCGAGCCCGACATCTACAACGCTATCCGCAGGGACGCCCTCCTGGAGAACGTTACGGTCGACGCCGAAGGCAAGATCGACTTCAACGACAAGAGCGTTACCGAGAACACCCGCGTCTCCTATCCGATCTACCACATCAACAACATCGTCCGCCCCGACAGCCACGGACCCGCAGCCAAGCAGGTAATATTCCTTTCTGCCGATGCTTTCGGCGTCCTGCCTCCCGTCTCCATCCTTGACCCCGAGCAGACCAAGTACTACTTCCTGTCCGGCTTCACCGCCAAACTCGCCGGAACCGAGCGCGGCATCACCGAACCTACTCCTACCTTCTCCGCCTGCTTCGGACAGGCATTCCTCGAGCTCCATCCTACAAAGTACGCTGAGGAACTCGTCAAGAGGATGAAGAAGAGCGGTGCCAAGGCCTACCTGGTCAACACCGGCTGGAATGGTACCGGCAAGAGGATCTCGATCCGCGATACCCGCGGCATCATCGATGCCATCCTCAACCACAGCATCGACAAGGCTCCGACCAAGGTGATCCCTTATTTCAACTTCACAGTTCCTACGAAGCTCGAAGGCGTCGACACCGGCATCCTCGATCCTCGTGACACCTATGCCGATCCCGCAAAGTGGGAGGAGAAGGCCAAGGATCTCGCCGGAAGGTTCATCAAGAACTTCCACAAGTACGAGTCCAACAAGGCCGGAAAGGCTCTCGTCAAGGCTGGTCCCCAGCTCTAGTCTTGAATATCGGTTAATGAGGGTGACCAAAAGTCGAAAGACTTGAGGTCACCCTCTTCTTTTATGCCTGATTGGGAGACCGGAAGTCGACAAGACCTGAGGTCGCCTTCTGCGGTTGCCAGCTGATTGGAGTGGCCGGAAGTCGACAAGACCTGAAGTCGCCCGCTTCGCTTTGGAGTCGATCGGGTGACCGAAAGCCGACAAGACCTGAGAGCACCCTCGCCGATTGGGGGTGATTGGGAATGCCGGGATGCAGTTGCCGCAAGCAGTATTGTCCTTCGGACCTTCCGCTTCGCTCCATCCCTCCCACTGCGCTTCGCTTGTGGGCCCCGCCTGCTTACGGCCGCGGGTGGCCAGGGTCCGTAGGGCAACACCGCTTACGGCCCATGCATAAATCCACAGTAGCCATCCCATGCCTGCCAGCACGGTCCACCCACAAACCAGTCGCTCCGCTCCCCCTCACTTCGCTTGCGGGTACAACTAATCTATCTTCCTGCATTGGATTATCTACCATCATACGGCATGGGGCCATATACCATCGTGCGGTATGGGACCATCGGCTATCGCACGGATAGTCTTTTTCAAATAGCTAACACGCT
>ONRD01000030.1 GCA_900320185.1 uncultured Bacteroidales bacterium | reverse complement strand
CGGGGATCCGGTGAACTATGTGGATCCGGAGGGGAGAGATATTTGGAAAGTTTATTCAAACGGGAAAATCAAAAAAGTGCGACCCTCTTCAAAGACTGTAATAAAAACTGTTAACAACAAAGGAAAAACGATAAATACTCTTACCCTAACTGCTGGCAAGAACTCAAAAAAAGTGGATTTGTCGTCCAGTAGTAAAACATATAATGGTAAAGAGTATTATTATTTTTCGACAAGTAGCGATACATATGCAAAAGAAATATTTGAATTCATAGCATCTCCTTCCAACTGGGGCTTTCCAGATAATGGAACAGATAACAAAGTAATATTCGAGAGTGCGGTATTATATACGACGAAAGGCAACTCAATTCTGATGGGAGATGAAGAACAGGTACCTACTGGAGCACTTGCTGAGGACTTTATTAAGAAAGGAGCCGTATTTTCGCGGATAGATCACGTCCATCCCGGAAATGATCCAAATCCTTCAGGGATTGGAGAGGGGAACGGTGATATATTATTAATCTCTTATTTAGAAAGAATGGGGATTACGTTTTCAACACCTCAAAAGGATAGATATCATATCTTTACGCCGAAAGACAAAAAGTATCATTGGTATGACAGCGATTCATTATTGATGATGAATGAAGCTACTTGTTATGGCAATTAAAAACGCTTGTAATGTACGCCCTTTTTGCAACTATTTATAGTTTGTTTGCATTGCTGTTTCCTGCGTCGTCGTACTGCGGGGAGGAGGCGCTTGTGGAGAAATCACTGCCTATGGTTGAATGCAAATATGAAATAATGGATGAAGAAATAATGCATTTCTTGCAGAATAATCCGGCCTCGGAGAGCAGCGACACTTGTTTTTGGAATCTGTATTATGAACGTAGGGAGACTGACGATCCGTATCAGTGTTTTTTGTTATGGCAGGAGGCCGGCTGCAAGCCTGAGGTCGGATGTGCGTATCTGCAATATGGCAGAAATATAATAGTTCTTCAAGAGGAACCAAGCGAGGCGTTTTTCAATCGTATTCAAGGGAAGGACAGACGAATCACTATGCAAGAGCGTGGCACCCCGGAAATATTCTGGGCTCCTTATTTGGAACTGCGAGTACTGCTTCGGGATCATCCCTATTTCAAAGTCAAATGTCATTGCGAACTCTCGGCCGATGTCACCTTTTTGGCAGACAAGTCACAAAATGATGAGAATCTGATTACTTGGACAGCAGATTGGTGTAAAGAAACAGATGTCAGGATTTCTTTATATCTTCCTCTAGCTGAATGTGTCAATCCCATCTTGGACAAGGAGATTCGGCGCTATTTGGAACAGAGGCCTCGGACCGGCGAGGTAACCTATTGGAATCTAACCCTCAAGAAGGAGAGCTATACATATTGTGATTCAAAAGTGTATCAATGCATTATCTCCAGAACGCTGTCGGATTATACTCCAGATGCAGGGACAGCCTTCCTTCAGTATGGAAACAATATCCTGGTTATCAGAAACCGGCTTGACGGATCTGTGTTCAAGGTCCTTGATGGACAGGAAAGATGCATCCCTCTGCTCATAAACCGGGTTCCGTGTAATACCACACTAAACTGCTTGTATGTCAGTTTCACACGAGAACGGTTCCTCAAGAAGTACAGTGAGTCATATGTTTCAATGCTCCGGTAAATATAGCCTTGGCTTTCATATTATATGTCCCTTTCCTCATTTGGCGACCAAATAGGGATTGCTACACCTGACAGCTCAGAGCTTTGACTATAATGGCAAAAACAGAGGGTGACCTCAAGTCGATCAGACTTGGTCACCCTCCTGCTTTTTAGTTTTTTAGATTTGCACCGTCTTGTTACATTCGTTTATTATTCATATCTTTGAAACTATACAGCCCTTGTATCAGTGATATAAGGCCATTTGTCCATCAATCAATCATTCCAAAGGCCTAAAGGCCGCTATGTACTATGAAAGACAGTATTTTCAAATCCATCCTCTTGCCTGCGGCTGCGGCAGCCTTCTCCTATGACAGGGCGGGAGGAATGACCTCCGCCGTGACAACCACGGGAGGGACCACGGTCTCGGAGGCATACTCCTTCTCCGGGCCGAGACCCGTCTCACTCACACGGTCAGGCGGCGGATCGCCTGCCGTCACCTTCGGCTTCTCGTACGACGGCCTCGGGAGGATGACCTCGGACGCCCTCTCGGGCACAGGCGTCGCCTACAACACCCTCGACCTCCCATCGAGGGTGACGGACGCCGCGGGGAACGTCCTGGCGGACTACTCCTACACCGCCTCCGGGACGAAGGTCGAGGTCCTGGACGCTTCGGGTAACGGGCTCCTCTACCGCGGACCGTTCGTCTACCGGAAGGGCTCCGGGGGCGTCGCGGCGCTCGAGAGCGCAGTGGTTCCCGAAGGGAGGATCACGCCCTCCGGGGCGCTCCTGTACGTCAGGGACCACCTCGGCAGCGTCAGGGCCATCGTGGACGGCAACTCGGGAACGGTCCTCAAGGCCTCCGCATACTCCGCCTACGGGTCCCCTTCGGGCGTCACCGCCGGGGCCTTCGTGCCGGGAACCGTCCCAGCTGGGGTCACCCTCCGCGACACCTTCTCGGGCAAGGAGGACCAGCAGCCAGACTTCGGCGTCCCCTGGCTCGACTTCGGCGCAAGGGCATATTCCCCCGCCCTCCGCCGGTGGATGGTCCCCGACCCCCTCGGGGAGAAGTACTACGGGGTCAACCCCTACGCCTACTGCAACGGGGATCCGGTGAACTATGTGGATCCGGAGGGGCAGAAAGTTAGTGCTATGTTTAACAGATATACACACACGTTATATATAACTGATTTAGACCATTATAAAAAAGGCTTACCAGAAAAATTCGTTTCTGCGAGGGAATATCAATTGGGGGGAGTTCGTGACAAAGAGGGACGTTTAATCCAAAACCAAGTTTTGGTAATCAATAATGTTTTCTCAGGAGGACAGATAGAAAACGGGAAGATTTTGCGAGATGTAAACGACAACCGTCAAATAGCTATCCCGATTGCAACATACGATATTGTGGATAACAATGCAGATACAAAGCATCGGGGTTGGTTTAGGTTAGATAGACAAGACAACAGCTTGTTTAATGACAAAGATGATGTTACAAATAGAGACGGATACCGATTTCATATAGGAGGGTTGAGTTGGGGTTGTGTGACTGTAGATAGGACTCAAGATGATGCACAGTTAATCTGGGAGGTTGTTATTTCTATCCTTAATTCTACAAGTACAACAATAGTCTCAGAAAACAGAGGTAAACAGTGGTTAAATCCTTTCTCTAAATTAATCTATTACGGTACTATGGATGTAATTGGAGAAGATACAATACCAGATAAAAAGGAATGAAAAGGATTATATTATTTAGCTTTTTTCTCATTTTGCTCGGTTGCTTAGCCAACTGTGTCAACAGAGTGACAAATGGTATCGAAGTGTCTGAATTGTTGCTCCTGACGTCAAGAGAACAAGGCATTGACTATTGTAAGATGCTGAATAAGGCTATTAATGGTGACGCTGATTCTATAAGACTATTTGCATTGTTGGAATTTGGAGATGCTGCCGGGTATGACCATGGCAGCGTGATTGTCAAGATGATAAAGCTTGTTGGCGAAGATAGTTTTATTCAGTCACTGAGTACAATTAATGACGAGCAAAAAAGACTAATAAAGGGATATATTGATGCTGGATTGGAGTATGGGACGGGCCAACCTTTTGAAGTCAAGACAATTAACGATGTCTTTCCAAAACTAGGCGTATTTCTAACCACGGACTGACAGATAACATCTATGAAAAACCAGGTCATCCCGGGGTCAACCTCTGCGACCGCGATCCATGTACTACCCTTCGAGGCAGTTGAGGAAGAAGTCCTTGCAAGGTGACCCAGAAGCGGAAATACGGTTCTTAAGGCGCCAGACCCTGTTGTACACGACGCTTTTGTCCTTTTCGAGCAGGGTGGATATGGTCGTGCTAGAGAAACCGGCTGCGCAGAAAGCAAACAACTGGAAGTCTTCCTCCTTCCAGGAAGGATATTCCTTGCGGATCTTGGCCATCACCCCGTCTTTCTCAGAATCAAGCATCGCTTCAAGCGCTGCTTTAGTGTTCCTGTCCGACCGGAGACCCTCGACCATCGCCTCGACTTCCCTGAGGATCTTAGGCTGCAAGTTGTCGGTTCCTTCATAGATGTAGTACTGCTCACAGAGCCTCTCAAGGGCTCCGAAACCATCGATCCCTTTGCGGGACCTGCGGCTGCGCCCCTCTTCCTTCGAACCAAGCTTCGACTTCAAATCCTCTGCCAGGGTCATGAGCCTTTCCTTCTGGGCAATCTCGGCATCCAGACTGCGGCGGTGACGTGTCCGTAGATAGAGATAACCCACGATGGCGGCTGCAGTGGCAAGAAGGGCCAGCAATGCGAGCAAGCGGAAACGGAGCCGCTCCGCTTTCAGGCGCTCTTCCTGGGACTGCCGGATGCTTTGGAGATATTCCCTCTGGCTGGAAGAGACGGCCTGCTGGAGGGTGGCGGAACGGGTGCGGTCCGCGTAGCCGAGGACTTTTTCCAATTCGGAGAGGGCCGTGCGGGAATCGCCGGAACGGGACGCTATCTGGTAGGTGCGGAAATCCACTTCAGCCTCATCGTCTTCGGATTCTACGGCAGCTTTCGCGGAAGAAAGCCACTCCCGTGCACGCGCTGCATCTCCCGATAGGGAATATGCATAAGCCAGGACCCCCTTGTCCGAGCAACTGAGAGGATAGCCAAGGTCCTCCGCCGTGCGGGAAAGGAGGTCTATCGCCAGGGCAGGGTCGGGAGGGTCCGTGCTTACCGCCAGTTCGGCATATTCCTCAAGGCAACGGGCTTCAAGAAGGGTGTCCGCCAGCTCATGGGCATCCGCAAGCACGCTCTTGAATATCTCGCCGGCGGCCGCCGTGTTTCCTGTATTTGCCTGTGCCCTGCCTATTTCCAGCAAGGCGCCGAGGCTTTCTCCTTTCCGGCCGGCGGATTCGAAGGCCTGGGCCGCGCGGCTCAGGCAGATCGTCTCGTCGGCCGAAGACGCGCCGATCCTGTAGATGCGGGCAAGGTCCAGGCAGACCTTGGCAACCCTCAGGGTGTCACCGGACTGCTCGGCAAAATCAAGGGCGCGTGTGAAGGAAACGATTGCAGAAGAGTAGTTCCCGTCATTGAATTCATTCCTTCCGAGGCAGTGGTAGGCCTGTGCCTTCCGCTCCGGGGAACCGTTGGAGGAATACCACCCGGCTATCTTCCGGACATCTTCCGTACCGACTGTATTGACGAAGCCCATGTCCTCTTCAAGCCCGTCCAGTACGCTGTCCATCTGCTTGTCCAAGTCCGTGGAACAGCAGACAAGCAGAAAGGAGGCAAGGAACAGGGATAACCGCCTCATGGCCACTATTCCTCCCGCGGCCAGCCCTGGGCCGTGACAGGATGCTCCAGCCCGTCGGGAGAGACCAGGACAGCGCCGACCTCACTCTTGGCGAGGTGGCCGATTATTTCGAAAGTCTGGAAATCCCTGCGGAACTTTTCAGCCGAAAGGATGGGTATGACATAGAGAACCTGGTAGTCGTCCCCGCCGTTCATGGCCGCGGAAACGGGATCTATGTCCATCTCCTTTCCGGTGGCGAAGCTGTTGCCTTCGAAAGGAATCTTGTCAGCATAGACCTTGGCCCCGAGGCCGGTGTCCCTGGTGAGCCTCTTGAGCGCATCGGCGAGGCCACGGGAGAGAAGGTAACCGCATGAAGGATAGATACCCGCCTCTTCAAGGCGGCTTACAAGGGAAGGACTCAGTTCCGGCTTGAGATAACTGGCAAGCAGCATCCTGTACCTTTCCAGGTCCGGCTGAGCCGAGTCGTCGCCGGTCTTCTCGAACCTGCGTTTCTCCCGCTCGAGGATCTGCTGGCCAAGGAACGCGGCCCCCAGCCTTCCGGAGACGCACAGCAGATCCATCGACTTTGCCCGGGCAGTGTGTCCGAGAGTCGGAGCAAGCTCTTCGCCGGCCACGGAAACACCTATCGTCAAGCCATTTGGAGACGGAACGAGGTCCAGGTCAAGCGATTCATAGGAATATTCCCTGGCAGCGGTCACGATCCCGGTCCAGAGATCCTTCACGTGCTCCAGGTCAAGCTTCGCCGAAAGGCCGAGACGCAACGAAAGGGTCCTGGGATGCGCCATGGATGCGAGCAGCTCACCTGTCGCGGCCACTACACACTTGTAGCCAAGGTGCTTGAGGGGGAAGTACACAAGGTCGAAGTCCATGCCCTCCACGAAGAGCCTTGACGCCGTGCGGACGACGCTGCCGGCACCGGGCGTGAACGATCCTCCTTCCGAACGGGTGAATCCGCTGTCCTTGAACAAGCGTTCAACCGCTTCGACCTTCCCTATGTCAATGAATGTCTCTGTTGCCATCTCGGTGTAATTTTCAAATGATTGCAAGGCAAAATTAACACAATTTGTTAAATTTGCCTTTACATAGCAACAACCACAGAGATGAAAAAGGCTTTACTCGCTCTCATGGCAGCCCTGACGCTGCTCCCCGTACAGCTTTCCGCCGGAAAGAAACCCTCCGAGCTGAAGGTGATTTCCTACAACATAAGGCTGGGCAGCGCCGATGACGGCACGAACTCATGGACCTATCGCGCAATGGCGTCCGTTGAGATGATTAATGACCAGAAGCCCGACATCTTCGGCCTCCAGGAGGCTATGGACGAAGGCTGCAGGGGACCCATGGGCCAGACCAAGACCCTTGTCGAGTACTGCCCCGGCTACAAATGCGTGGGGATCGGCCGTGAAGACGGGAAGGAAAAAGGCGAAAAGATGGCTATCTTCTGGAACAAGAAGACCGTCAAGATGATAAAGTGGGGGACTTTCTGGCTCTCCGAGACTCCCGACGAGCCGTCCATGGGCTGGGATGCCGCCTGCTTCAGGACAGCGACCTGGGCGCTGATGAAGGACAAGAGAAGCGGAAAGAAATTCTACTATGTCAACACCCATCTCGACCATGTCGGATGGGAAGCCAGGAAGAAGGGGCTCGCCCTCATCGTGGAAAGGATCGCCGCCATCAACCCCAAGGGCTACCCGATGGTCCTCACGGGAGACTTCAACATGACGATAGACCGTCCTGAATTCGACGACCTCAAGAAGATCATGACGAATGCCCGTGAATCCGCCTACAAGACCGACCATGTCAAGACGTTCCACAACTGGGGGAAGGTCAAGGGCGACGACAAAGACTACATCATCGACTACATCTGGTACAGCGGTTTCAGTTCCTGTCCGGAATACGAAACCATCACCGAAGAGTACTCCGGCAGGAAATTCGTCTCCGACCATTACCCGATCAAAGCTACCTTGATCTTCTGATGAAACGCACGGCAGCAATCCTGGCGGCATTGGTCCTGGCCATCTGCTCTTCCGCCCAGCAGAAAGTCGTCTCCCCGAAAACCCACGGGATGGACCCGGAACACCTCGCGCTGGTGGACGAGGTCATCGGTCAGGCAATCTCCGACGGTACCATCCCGGGAGCGGTCCTGGCCGTGGTGAGTGGGAACGACCTCGTCTACCTGAAAGCCTACGGCAACAAGAGCGTGACCCCGGAAGTAGTTCCGATGACAACCGAGACCATCTTCGACCTGGCCTCATGCAGCAAAGTGATGGGCACCACGCTCTCCTTCATGCAGCTGGTCGAGGACGGCAAGGTACGCCTGATCGACAACGTCAACAGGTACATCCCGGATTTCCAGCCCTGGACGGATCCCGAGACCGGGGAAACGGTACACATCACCATCCGCGACCTCCTTACGCACTCTTCCGGACTCGCACCCTACATCAATGTCAACAGCTTCGTCTCCGAATTCGGGGAGAACGCCCCGGATGACCTTGAAAAGTACATTGCGACAAGGGTAAAAAGGAATTTCCGCCCTGGGACGGACTTCATGTACAGCTGCCTCAACTTCATCACCCTCCAAAGGATACTCGAGAGGGTGACCGGCAGGAAGCTTTATGAATATGCACACGAAAACGTGTTCGCTCCCCTGGGACTCCGGCACACGTGCTACTTCCCTCTCGACGCCTCCCTGCCGCCATTGAAGGACGTAGACTACGCGGCCCTTTCAGGGTTGTGCGCTCCGACCGAGGTCCAGGCGGACGGACTCCCGCTGGTCGCCCGGGTGCATGACCCGATAGCCCGCAGGATAATGGGCGGCAACTCCGGCAACGCCGGACTGTTCTCAAACGCCCGCGACCTGGCCGTGATGTGCTCGGCCATAATGCAGGGCGGATTGTACTTCGGCGGCAAGAAAAGCGGCTGGACCAAAGAAGCAAGGATTCTCAGCCCGCTGACAATTAAGATGATGACAACCATCCCGGAGGAGAACGATCCCAAGGTGGGCCGCGCACTCGGATGGGACAAGAAGAGCGACTACAACAGCAACCTCGGGGACATATTCGACAAGGACACCACCATCGGGCATACAGGGTACACAGGGACTTCCGTGGTCATCGACATGAAGACCAGGACCGCCGTGATCCTTCTGGCCCACAGGGTCCACCCCAAGGATGAAGGAAGCGTCAGCCAGCTCCGCTCCAAGGTGGCGAACATAGTCGCCGCGTCGATCCTCTACCCCGTCATGTAGACTCCCCGCCTGCGCGGAAGACAGCAATGGGAAGTCCGGGAGAGGTGATGTGCCCGGATTCCTTCCTCCTCTGCCTGCATCCTTCCCTTCTTTCCGGGCACACCGTTTTCACTCCTGCGGCCAGTCGATGTAGGCTTGTATCTGCAGGGAATACTCCCCTTCGTTGAAATCGCTGAAGCGGACGGCCCTCACCCCGAAATACATCCAGACATCCTCTCCGCGTACGACAGCCGGCCTGCCGTACCAGAAGTATCCTCCGGCGCTTCCACTGAACGACCATCCGGAATCCTGGACCATGGAATCGAACTCGTCCGTAATCCACACATCCTGCCCTTCCACCCTGAATGCCTTCGAGATGTCCTTCCAAAGCAGGTTGACGTGGTAGGCCTGGCCTTCATAGTCTTCAGCTCCGGGCGTCCCATGATAGAAATACCAGCGGTGCAGGTTGCCTCCGTCCGTCTCGAAAGTGCCCACAGTCCTGGCGTCGGCATGGGAAAAGGAAGCTCCGGCGCAGTGATGTTCCTGCCTCTCGAAAGCGGCCACCTCGTCCATGGAGCCTCCGGGGATCCCCATCGCGGCGTTGCCGAAGAAAGGATACATGCCAAGTACCGGGATGTCTTTCCACGATGGCATCGGCCGCTTCTGGTCAGGATAGTAACGGATGTCGACCTGGCGGGACCGGGGGTGGACCCGAAGGTCGTAGATGCCGTTGGAGTAGTTGTCCGCGCCAGGGAGGAAGGACCTTGGCCTCGGGTGGAATCCGGAGGCGGCAACCAGAGCCTTGAAGTCCTCTGAGCCAAGTACTTCCACATTCCTGGGAACCGAGAACGCCTGCACATAGAAGTCGCGTCCGTCATAAACATAGACAGTTTCGGGGAAAACCTGGCTCCGCGTCTTGAAGAACAGGTAGTTCTCGTTGCTCCGGACCGTGTCGAGGACCGAGCCGCGCCTGGATTCATATTCGGTGACCTTCGCCTTGGTACAGGAAGAGGTGGTGCCTGTCAGCGGGAGGATCAGCGAGTCATATGCGGCGACCACTGTCACTTCGCATGCCGCTTCGATCCCGAAGTCGACAGCCTTGAGGTGGATGGTCGTGACCCCTTCCGAGTTCGCCGTCACCATCCCTGCAGTGTTGATGGATGCTATGGCCCTGCTTCCCGTCTTCCAGGACAGGGCCACTCCGGCAGCTCCGTCGGGAGAGATCCTGTAAGACAGTTTCCTGATGTCTCCCACCTTGAGGAAGAGACGCGAAGGAGAAAGCGTCAGGCTCTGGACGGAGGGTGCCGGGGGCTCCGGGGAAGGGATGACAAGTTCCGTTTCCCGACAGGAAGCCAAGGCCACAAGCAGTGGAACCATGGTCCGGGTCATGATTCCGGTGAAGTTTTCCATAATCTTTTTCATCATCGTCAGTTACTGCCGCAAGGTATGGAAGGCAAACGTAAATTTTGCAAATAAAGGCTCGCCGTCCTTAAGAAACAGAAATAATTTTTTTGTAAGTTTGTCTTCCTTAACATTCGTTTTTCCGGCCATGGCTTTCGTACATCTTCACGTCCATACCCAATACTCGATACTTGACGGTTTCTCTTCGATCGACACCCTGTTCAAGAGGGCGGAGGAAATGGGCATGCCCGCCCTGGCGATAACCGACCACGGCAACATGTACGGCATAAAGGAATTCTTCAAGTATGCCGGCAAGCACATGGACAAGGAGAAGAAGCAGTACAAGGTCAAACCGATAATAGGCTGCGAAGTCTACGTCACCCGCCACTTCGACCCGAAGATAAAGGACAAGACGCACGCCGACTACTATCACCTCATCCTGCTGGCCAAGAACCTTACAGGCTACTACAACCTGATGAAGATCGTGTCCTACGGTTTCACGGACGGCTTCTACTACAAGCCAAGGGTGAGCCACGAGATCATCGAGAAGTACCACGAGGGGCTCATCTGCTGCTCGGCCTGCCTGGCGGGAGAGATTCCCAAGAGGATTGCCGCCGGGGAGCTGGACGAGGCCAGGAAGGCCGTGGAGTGGCACAGGAAGGTGTTCGGTGAGGACTACTACCTCGAAGTGATGCTGCACAAGACGGAAGTGCCGGGCATCCCGCTGGACGTGTGGGAGCAGCAGCAGGTCTGCAATGAGGAGATATTCAGGATCGCGGAGGAGACCGGCGTCAAGGTGGTGGCGACGAACGACGTGCACTTCGTCAACAAGGAGGACGGTCCGGCCCATGACCATCTCATCTGCCTCAACACGGGGAAGAAGATCACCGAGGAGCCCAGGCTCCACTACACCCAGCAGGAATACCTCAAGAGCGAAGAGGAGATGGCCGCCCTGTTCCCCGGACATCCGGAAGTGATCGCCAACACCCTCGAGGTCGCCGGCAAGGTCGAGGCCTATTCCATCGACCGCGACCACGTGCTTCCAAAGTACGACATCAGCCCGGAGTTCCTGGGCGACGCAAAGGCTCAGCTGGAAAAGTACAAGGACGTTATCGATGCAGGCCGGAACGACAAGAACGGCAACTACCGTGGGGACGACTTCTGCATCTCGGCGGCGTACCTTTGCCATCTCACCTACGAGGGTGCCCGCAGGCGCTACGGTGAAACCTTGAGCGAAGAGCAGGCCTCCAGGATAGACTTCGAGCTCAAGACCATCTGCAGGATGGGCTTCCCGGACTACTTCCTCATCGTCCAGGACTACATCGCCGCCTGCCGCAAGAGGGGCAGCCTGGTCGGGCCGGGACGTGGGTCGGCCGCGGGTTCCGTGGTCGCATATTGCCTTGGGATCACAAACCTGGACCCCCTGCGGTACCAGCTCCTGTTCGAGCGCTTCCTCAACCCGGACCGAGTCTCCATGCCGGATATCGATGTGGACTTCGAGGACCTCAGGCTGGCCCACAAATATGTCGACGACACCTATGGGAAGGACCACACGTCCAGGGTGATCACCTTCGGCACGATGGGCGCGAAAGGGGCCATCAAGGATGTGGCCAGGGTCAGGGACCTTCCCCTGGACGAATCAGTCAGGCTGGCCGGACTGGTCCCCGACCGCCTGAGCGAGAAGAAGGAGATGGTCTACCCGTTCAATCCCAAGCTGGATGAACTGATGCCCGGATTCAAGGCCTTCGAGAAAGACGGGAAGACCTTCCAGAAGGGTATGGAGGAGGTCGACGTCAAGGTCACCTTGAAGAACTGCTACCGCCTGGTTCCGGAGCTGAAGGATGCCCTGGAGAAGGGTTCGGACCAGGTAAAGGACGTGCTCAAGTTCGCCCAGAAACTGGAGGGATGCATCCGCCAGGTCGGAATGCACGCCTGCGCAACCATTATCGGAAGGGGTACCCTCACCGACTACATCCCGATCTGCCTGTCCCAGGACAAGGACACCGGCGAGATGGTCTGGACCAGCCAGTACGACGGCCACTACATCGAAGACGTAGGCATGCTGAAGATGGATTTCCTGGGGCTGAACACCCTCACCATCATCCACAAGTGCCTGGACAACATAAAACTCAGCAAGGGTCAGGATATCGACATAGAGGCCATCCCCATCGACGACAAGGAGACCTACGGACTCTACAGCCGCGGAGACACCGACTCGGTGTTCCAGTTCGAATCCCCCGGGATGAAACAATGGCTCCAGAAACTCCATCCGGAGCGGTTCGAGGACCTGATCGCAATGAACGCCCTCTACCGGCCAGGCCCGATGGACTACATCCCGAACTTCGTCGCAAGGAAGCTCGGTACCGAAAAGATCGAGTACGACCTGCCGGAGATGGAGGAATACCTCAAGGACACTTACGGAGTCACGGTCTACCAGGAGCAGGTGATGCTCCTGTCCCAGAAACTGGCCGGCTTCTCCAAGGGTGATGCGGACAGGCTCCGCAAGGCCATGGGAAAGAAGCAGATCGACATCCTTATGGACCTCCAGGGCAAGTTCATGGAAGGTGGCATGAAGAACGGGCACCCGGAAAAGACTCTGGACAAGATCTGGAAGGACTGGAAGAAATTCGCCCAGTATGCATTCAACAAGTCCCATTCCACCTGCTATGCGTGGGTCTCCTACCAGACGGCTTGGCTCAAATGCCACTACCCAGCGGAATTCTTCGCAGCCAACCTCTCCTGCAACCTCGGAAACGCAACGGAGATCAAGAAGATACTGGAAGACTGCAAGGGGCACAGGATCGAGGTGATGACCCCCGATGTCAACGAGTCGTATTCGCACTTCACCGCCGGAAAGGACGGGAACATCCGCTACGGCCTGAGGGGAATCAAGGGCTTCGGCACCAACGTCGCCGACGCAATCATCGCAAACAGGGAAAAGAACGGACCCTACAAGGACGTCTTCGACTTCGTAGAGAGGATGGACGGATGCCTCAACAGGAAAGCCGTGGAGTGCCTTGTCTGCTCGGGAGCGCTGGACTCGTTCGGCTACAGGCGCTCACAGTACTTCCTGCCCTGCCGCAGCGGGAACCTCTTCATTGACGAACTCGTCAAGTACGCTACCCTCTACAGCCAGGATTCTTCGTCTGCAGGAGTGTCCCTGTTCGGAGATTCGGAGGAATTCAAGCCGGTACGGCCAGAAGTGCCGGAAATGACGGTCGAGGAGGATGAACTCGAGATCCTTCGCAAGGAGAAGGAATATGTAGGGATGTATCTTTCCTCGCACCCCCTCGACAAGTATTCATTCGAAATCGAGGCCTTCACCAACCAGGAACTGGTGAGCCTGGAAAACACGGTGGCCGAATGCGAGTCCAGGAAGAAGAAGAGAAGGGTCACTGTCGCCGGAATCGTGACGGATACCGCCACCATGGTGGCCAAGAACGGGAAACCCTACTCGAAGACCACCCTGGAAGACTACAGCGGCACGTACGTCCTGACCCTTTTCGGAAAGGATTACGAAGCCTTCATGGGATATCTCAAACTCCACGAGAACCTCTTCATCGAAGGAGAGATAGACGAGAAATACTTCGTCAAGCCGGAAGACAGGGCCAACGGCATGTCCGCTCCTTATGCCTTCAAGGTAAAGAAGATGATGCTCCTGGGCAACGTGGCGGAAAGCAAGCTGTCGGCCTTCTCGATCAACTTGGATTCAACCCAGCTGACGGAACAGTTCAGGAAAGGACTGGTCGCCCTTGTGAAGAAAAACACCGGCAAGATCCCCCTGCGGTTCCAGCTCACCGACAGGGAGACCGGCTACAGGATCGACCTTCATTCTACAAAATACAAGGTCGCAGTGACCACGGACTTTGTCAACGCCCTGAAATCCATGGGCGCGGAATGCTCCACCGTGGAGAGGTGATCATTTCCCGCCAAGAGCGTCGAGTATCCTTCGGGCAAGCGGCTCCGGGACCATCGTGGAGAGGTCCTCAAGGGAAGAGGCTGCTATCCTTGCCACCGACCCGTAGTGCATCAGCAGGCGCTTCTCCGTCTGCTCCCCCACTCCTTTTATCTCTCTCAGGGCGCTTTGCAGCTGGCCCTTGCTCCGAAGCGACCTGTGGAAGGTGATTCCGAACCTGTGGGCTTCATCGCGGATCTGCATCAGCACTTTCAACGCCAGGGAATTGCGGTCAAGGAAAAGAGGATAGGGATCGTTGATCCGGATGACCAGTTCCATCCTCTTCGCCAGACCTACCACCGTGAGCCTGTCGAGGATTCCCAACTCCGCGAGGGCCTGCCTGGCAAACTCCAGCTGGCCTTCGCCGCCGTCGATGACCACCAGCTGCGGAAGGTCGTCGGGATTCTCGGCAAGCATCCTGGAGTATCTCCTGTTGACCACTTCCTTCATCGAAGCGAAGTCGTTCGCCCCCACGACGGTCTTTATCTTGAATTTCCGGTAGTCCTTCCTGGAAGGCACGCCCTCCCGGAACACAACGCAGGAAGCCACAGGGTTGGTACCCTGGATGTTGGAGTTGTCGAAGCACTCTATGTGGACGGGCAGGTCCTTCATCCCGAGAGCCTTGCGGAGGTCCTCCATCAGCATGCTGCGGTACTCCGAAGGATCGGTGCGTTCCTTCTGCTTGAGGGAGTTGAACAAGGATTCGCGCGCGTTCTTGTTGCTCAGTTCCAGAAGGCCGAGCTTGTCGCCGCGCACCGGGATCTTGAATTCCACCCCCTCGATCTCCACGTCAGGGAGGAAGGGCACCACCACCTCAGGGGCAAGGGTCCCGAATTTCGACTCGATCTCGGCGATGAAGGTGCTGAGCACGGAAGAACGGTCCTCCTCTATGTTCATCTTGAAACCAAGGTTCAAGGACTGGACTATCGCCCCGCCGCGGACGCGGAGGAAATTGCCGTAGGCCTCTGAAGAGTCGAAGACGAGGGAGAACACGTCGCAGGAAGAATCCGAAGAAGAGGAGATGATCGAGCGGGAATAGTGCTTCTTCAGGGAGTCTATCTTGTTCTTGTAGACCTGGGCCTCTTCGAACCTCAAACCGGACGCCGCTTCCTTCATAGCCGCCTCATATTCCCAGATTATCTCAGTCACTCCGCCTTTGAGAAGGCGCGTTATTTCGGAGATGTAGCCTGAATATTCTTCCTTGCTGACGGCCCCGATGCAGCAGCCCTTGCAGCGGCCTATGTGGAAGTCCAGGCAGGGGCGGAACTTCTTCCGGAGAATCGCCTCTCCCGTTATCTTGAGGTTGCATGAGCGGAGCGGATAGTTCTTGCGGAAGAACTCCAGGAGGTAGTTGGCGTGGCTTACCGAACTGTAGGGTCCGTAATAGGTTCCGGAACGGCGGTCGACCCGCCGTGTAAGGAAGACCTTCGGGAACTCATCGTTGGTCACCACTATCCATGGATAGGTCTTGGAGTCCTTCAGCAGGATGTTGTAGTGCGGCTTGTACTGCTTTATGAGGTTGTTTTCGAGAAGGAGGGCGTCCGCCTCGGTGTCAACCACGGAGAATTGCGCATCGGCGATCCTGGAGACGAGCAGCCTGGTCTTGGTGTTCAGCCTCTCGGGAGAGACGAAGTACTGGGCCACCCTCTTGTGGAGGTCCTTGGCCTTGCCCACATAGATAACTTTCCCCGAGGCATCGTAGTAGCGATAAACCCCCGGGGAATGTGGGAACAGGGCAATCTTCTCCTTGACGGAGAGTGTCTTCTTCTGGTCTGCCAAGCCTTTATTCTTTCGGCTTCACATAGCGGGCGACCTCGGCCTCGATCTCGTCTGCCTTGAGGTCCCTCTTGAGGATGACTCCGTCAGGGGACAGGAGCATCACCAGAGGAGGATACTCAAAACCGTAGGCGGCATAGGGCTCGATGTTCTGGATCTTGACAAGCTGCTTCCAGTCAAGACCATAGACCTTTGCGGTGTCGAGATAGGACTTCGGCTTGTCCGAAACGGCGATTCCGATGATGTCGAGCTGGTCGCCTGCATACTTGCGGCTGACCTCCGTCAGGGCCTTGAAGACCTTCTTGCTTCCGCTGCCTGCAGGCCCCCATGAAGAGGTGAAGTGCACGAGGGTGTACTTACCTTTTCCGGCATAGTCGGAGAGCTTCTCGCCGTCGACTTCCAGATCGGCGAACTTCATCCCTTCCGCGGTAGCTTTCCTGGCGGAGTAAAGCTTGCTCAGGCTGGAGATCGTGGTGTTCACCTTCACCTTCGGGTCGAGGAGGGCGATGAGCGAATCAACCTGGTTCCACTTGACGTTGCCCAGTCCCTTGAGGAAGGTGACGGCACGTACTCCAAGGAAGTTGTCCTTGTTGGAGTTGAAATAGTCGAGAGCCTTCTTCGACGCCTTTGCCTCGAAGATGTCGGCGAGTGCGTCGATGCTGACGGGGTTGCTGTCCTTGACGGTGTCGAGGCTGGCTTCATATTCCTTCTGGAGGGCAGAGAGGTCCGCATCGAAGGCGGCGTTCCTGGTCTGCAGGGATGCCTTCGGCGACTTGGAGGTGAACTCGACGGTATTGTCCTTCTTCACGAGGACGGTGAGACGGGTTCCGTCAGAAATGAAACGGCTGCGGATATTGCCGGCCTTGAACTCAGACTGTTCCACAAGGCATGCAGGAATCTCGGCGCTGAACTTGCCGTCTGAAACGGCGGCTGTGATCTCTTCAGAGGAGGGGACCTTGAATATAACCTTGGCCGAAGGAGTGCCTTCGAAGCTCCCTTCGATCCTGGTGGTGTCCGAAACCTTCCCGCCGCAGCTTGCCAGGGCGAAAGCCGCGCAGGCAAGAAGAATCAATGATTTGTTTTTCATAAAATTTCAATTATTCAATATCGTGCAAAGTTATGAATAATTCCGGAATATCTACTTCCTGGCGCCGAGGTCCAGGATCCTTACGTTGCGGATCTTGAGCCCGGAACCATGGCCGCAGAAGGAGATGAAGCCCTGCCTGTTGAACATTCCGGGGTGGTTGCGACCGTCGACCGTGTAGGGATTCTTCCCACTGCCGTCAGGGGCTACGTTGTGCCCCTTGCATGCAGTCCTGATGTTGCCGTCGACTATGACCTGGCCGTTGACTGTCACCTTGATGCGGTCGCCTTCCACGCGGATCTCCTCGGTGCTCCATTCTCCCAGGGGTTTGTGGACGATCCTCTTGGCGGGGATCACTCCGTACACGGAGCCATGGACCTGGTACTCGCGGAGCCAGCCGGCGTACTGCTCGGCGTCATGGTCGAGGATCTGGACCTCGCACATTCCGTCGTAGGCGGCGTCGACGCCCATCGGAGTCCTGACGCCTACACCGTTGTTGACACCCTCCGTAAGGAAGCAGAACTCGAAACGGTAGACGAAGTTGCGGTACTCCTTCTTGGTGTAGAGATTGCCCGTGGCTCCGTAACCGGCTGACACAAGGATACTTCCATTGACAGGAGTGTAACCTTCGAAGTCACCCTGCCACTTGTCGAGGCCGGTTCCGTCGAAGAGCATCTCGAATCCCTGGCGCTTCTCCTCGGCTGTAAGGGCGGAAGGAGTGTAAGGCTTGACATTCCTGAGGAACTCGTCGATTTCATTCACGGCATAGTCGTCATCCGCGTGGCCGGTGGACTTGAATATCGGTATGGCCTTGCGCAGGTAAGACACCAGTTCATCATAGTTGATCTCCTCCTTGGTTACGGTGGCTATGGCCTTGACCGTCTTGGCGGCCAGATAGCTGACTTCCTTGTCGGGATCCGAGAGGTATTTCCCTGCAAGGAGGAAGGACTTCATCGTGGGTGTCTGCATCAGTCCGACAAGGGCTGACTTCTTGATGATGGGACTGTCGGAAATCGACAGGGCCTCCTTCATGTCGAGGCGTCTCTTGTCGAGGTCAGTCTCATAAGCCTTGACAAGTTCGATGTACTGGCTGAGGATGGGAACCGCTTCTTCCCCCGAGGCAGACTTGGCGGCCTCGAGAAGGTACGGAGCCGCGTTCTTGTTGTCTATGCTGCAAAGATACCGGAACGCACTCTTGTCTCCCGCCTTGCTAGCCTTGGCGAGGTCTTCTACTGCGGCGTCCGTGCCGGTACCGGCTAGGCAGCGGTAGAAATTGGCCGCGTTCCCGGTCTTCTTCATCAGGTCCGTGATCCTTGAATATTTATCCGTAGGAGAGAGGGTATGCAGTGCCGAATTGAGGGCATTCTGGTAGTTCACTACCGCAGCGGGCTCGGTTGCGCCGCCAAGCAGGCCGCCTATCCTGGCAATGTCGTCCGTCCCGACGAAATCACCCAGTGTGCTTCCGGCAAGGGAGGAAAGCGAGGCGTCTGAAGAAGAGAGCATCGAGAAGATTACGGGAGAGACCTCCTTCATCTTCCTGGCAGAGGCAAGGGCGACAAGTCCGGCGATGGCTGACTTGTCGGTGCCTTCTGCAAGTTTGGCGGAAAGGGCTTCTGCCACATCCTTCCTGATGTCACCCTTGAATGACTTCAGGGCGGTCAGGGCCTGCTGGCCGAAAGGCCCGCCAAGGTTGCCGAGAAGGGACTTCACAGATGACGTGGATCCGATCTTGCCGGCAGCCGCGATGGCAGCCTCGGCGACGGGCCCACCCTCTTCCATGGCGGAGTTGACGAGGGTGGCGACGGAAGAGACCTTGTTGTTCCCGAACCAGTTGAGGACATCCACCTTCGCATCGTCGGAAAGCTTCTTGTACTTGCCGGTAAGCAACGGGACAAGGGCGGTGGAACCAAGCAGCTTGGTCGCGTTGGAGAGGACTGAGTTCCTGAAAATCCTGTCGTCGCTCTTAAGGGCGGAAGCAACGGTCTTCAGGGCCTTTGCAGGCTGGGCCTGCATGATCTCGCATGCGGCGAGGCATTTTTCGTGGGTCGCTCCAGACTTGAGGAGGGACTTGGCTTCCTTGAGGGAGAGTGCCGGAGCGGCCTGCGGGGCGGAATATTCTCCAAGCATCCTTAGCAGGGAGGCAAGGAGCTGTTTGTTGTAGGGGTCCTTCTGGGCGGACTCAGCCTCCTGGAACCCCTTCGCGACGGCGGCCTTGACGGCGGCGTTCGCCGGGTCCGAAGCATAGTAGGCAAGGCCCTGGAGGGCATATTCGACAGCAGCGTTCTTGACGCCTTCGCCTGCAGGCTTGAGCCTGGAGGCAAGGTCGGCCACCGACTGGGGAGCAGCGGCGGAAAGGCTGGACATCAGGGTGGCGAAATCGGAACTGTTCTGCGCCGGCATCGCTGCGACGACGTCGGAAACTGTTTCCTGTACATTCTTCCTATCCTGCGCATGGACTGCGAGTGCCAGGGCAAGAAGGACGAGTATTGAATATAACTTTTTCATCTTCTTCCGGATTTAGATTGACCAAGGGGCGCGCATAGGCTGGTTGATGAGCAGATTGGCGGCATCGTCGCCGATGAACATCTGTTTGGCGGGGTCGAAATGGAGGGTCCTGCCAAGCCTCAAGGCACATGAACCGATGTTTACGATAGTGCAGCTGTAGTGGCCGTTCTCTTCGTTGAGGGCGAATTTCTGACGGTTCTTCACGCAATTGAGGAAATCCACCTGGCGAGGCTCGGGGTCGGGGAGCTCGTTGATCACGTCCATCACGTTGGGTATGGTGCATTCGAAGCCTTTGTAGACCTTGCCGTTCGGTCCTTCGATGTAAGGCACCTTGCCCTGGCTCTCGAATCCTTCGCCTTCAAGGATGATCTTGCAGCCGTCGGCGTAGGTGTAGGTGATGTTCCTCCAGATCCCGACCGCGTCGCTGTGCTGCTGGGGAGCGTCGACCTCCACCTTCACGGGAAGTTCGTTGTCCTTCCCGAGGAAGTACTGGACAGGGTCGATGTAGTGCTGGCCCATGTCTCCGAGTCCGCCGGAATCATAGTCCCAGTAGCCGCGGAAGCTGCCATGGACGCGATGGGGATGGTAAGGCTTGAGCGGGGCCGGTCCCAGCCACATGTCGTAGTCGAGTTCCTGGGGCACCGGTTCGGGGACAAGGTTTTCCCTTCCGGTCCAGAAGAATTTCCACGCGAAGCCGGTGGCGCCGGAAATCCTCACGGTGAGGGGCCAGCCCAGAAGCCCGCTGTCGACGAGTTTCTTCAGCGGCTCCACGGTAGTCCCGAGGCCGTAGAAGGTGTCCTGGAAGCGGAACCATGTGTCCAGACGGAAGATCCTACCGTACTTGTTGACGGCCTCGACCACTTTCTGTCCTTCCCCGATGGTCCTTGTCATGGGTTTCTCGCAAAAGATGTCCTTCCCTGCCTTGGCGGATTCCACAGCCATCAGCCCATGCCAGTGGGGAGGCGTGGCTATGTGGACTATGTCCACGTTGGGGTCGTGCACGAGGTCCCTCCAGTCGGTGTAGGACTGAAGCTTGGTGCCAAAGCGTTCCTGGCCCTTCTGAAGGGCATTTTCAAGGTGTTTGGCATCAACGTCGCAGACCGCCACCAGACGACAGCGCTCGTCACTGGTGAAATGGAGGTTCGACATGCCGATGCCGCCGACCCCGATGATGCCGCGGGTCATCTGGTCGCTCGGAGCGACGAACTTGCTGGAGGAATCTCCCATCTTTCCGAACACTTCCCGGGGAAGTATCGTAAGGGCTCCTATTCCGAGACCAGCCTTCTTGATGAAATCTCTTCTGGATTGTGCCATATCGTTGAATTTGATTGATTAGTCGTCTTCTGGGCAGCTGCAATCTGCGCAGATTCGTAAATATAGTAAAAAATATGGTTATTTCTGCGGAAAGGCGCTGATGCGAAGCCTGGCCGCCCCCATGGGGACGAGGGCTATCTCTTCGGGAGTGTCGCTCCTGGGAGCATCCTCCTCAGGGAGGACGTCGGTCATGCCGGTCCTGTCAAGTCCCCAGGAAGGGACCCTGTAGCCTACCGACCGGAAGCGGAGCGGAACAGCCTCTAACGTGAAAGGATTGTCGTCGGAAGGCCATGGGCGACGCTCCATCGACACCTTGTCCGACAGGTCGATGGCATAGTTCCATGGAGTGGAGGCGGTAATCGACCAGGACGGCCAGGCGGAAGGATCGGCATCCTTCTGCCAGTGCGAGTCGAACATAGCCGCCTGGCGGCCGTCATGCTCCCTGTAGTCTTCCCCTATTTCGAGCGAAAGGGTGAGAGGGCCGTACTCGAGGCTGACGCTGTTCTTGTTGACCTGCCAGAGGGTGTGACCCAGTTCCATCGGCAGGGTGAGTTCCACGACGTCGCCATCCTTCCACTCCCGCTCGATCCTTGCGTACTTGCCTGAAGGAATATTCCCGCAGCTGCGTCCGCAAACCTTCACGGAGGCTCCCCTGCACCATGAAGGGATGCGCAGGTATAGCGGGAACGACACCTCCGAAGGGACGGAGACGGTGAACCTTACTGTCTCTTCGAACGGATAGTGAGTCTCCTCCCTGAGAACCACCTCGGTGCCTCCTGCGACCTTGACCCTGGCCTCACAGGAGTTGTACATCAGCACGGCCGCACCGTCATCCGGGGTGGCGAATGCAAGGTACTGGGCATAGTAAGGCCATGCGAATCCATGGTTGTGCTGGCAGCAGCGGCTGGAGAATGGATTCATCGCCAGGAAGGGCCCCGCATTGTGGATGCTCGGGCAGTGGTTGGCCTCGTCGCTTACCGTCATGTTGGGGGAAGTTATGTACCTGAGCGACCTGTAATCCGGCATGAAAGCGGCAGGCAGGGTGTTGAAAGCCACGTTTTCGCAGTTTTCCGCCCAGAGCGGGTCTCCCGTCATGAGCATGAGAAGCTCGTCTGAGGCCATCTGCTCGGCGAGGGCGCAGGTCTCGGTACCCTGGCGAGGGTCGAAATATCCCAGGCGGGCGTTCTCATCCGCACCGAACATCCCTCCGGGCACCTGCCCGAAAGCTCTCCGGACGAGACGGAAGTCATCGTACGTGGCCTTGAGGAGTGCGCTGTCACGTGTGAACATGTAATACTCGGCTGGCGCGCGGAACGACTCGGCTATGTTGACATTGTGCCAGTTCGGCAGGCCTGGGGCCGCCGTCCAGTCGGCCATCGCACTGAATATCTTTCCGGCAAGGGGAACGAGCCATTCCTCACCCGTGCGGCTGTAGAGCCACAGGACGCTCCATAGGTTGTCGCCCGCCCGCGTGTTCTCCCAGTAGGAGGAGTAAAGCTGCTCGGCAGGGAACTGGTCTATGTAGTGGAAATACTTGAGCATGAACGGTATGATGCGCTCATCGGAGGTATATTCACAATAGTCCTGGAGGATCCACAGGGCAACCATGTTCGGCCAAAGGTCCGGAGTCCCGCGCACTTTGCCCCTCATGAGTCCTTTTTCCAGGCCAAGGTCCGGTCCGAAATAGCCGTCCTCCCGCTGGGATGCAAGGATGGCTTCGATCCAGAGCCTGGTCTCCGCCAGCATCTCCGGGTCATCGAAGGCGTAAGCGAGGGAAGCATATCCCCTGAGCCAGTAAGGGACCTCCTCCCATCCCCACTGGCCTCCGTTTCCGAGCCATGCGTTGTTGTCCTTCTCCAGCCATGAACTCAATTCTCCGAGATGGCCGCAGAGGCCGTCCTTGGAGAGTTCCATCTGACGCCGTATCCAGCCTTGCGGCTTGATGCTTCCGACAGGAAGCTTGACAAGCTGCTGGCTCACGAGCGGGGCTCCGACGGATGGATACGATGAGTTCTTCCCTTCAGGGAAACGGTCCACGGTGGTGATTCCGCCCTTTGTGGAACAGGCTCCCGAAAGGACCAGGGCCCAGAAGGCGGCCGCCGCCGTGATGGTTGAAACGAGCTTTCTCATTGTCTTTGTCTTATGTGTTTTTATACTCTTTCCTATGGTCCCCAAATGCCCCCGGGCGCTGCTGGCACTTCCGGATCCTGGCCCTTGATTGCCCCGGGCGCTGCTGGCACTGCCGGATCCTGGTCCTTGATTGCCCCGGGCGCTCTTACCGCTTCCATATCCTTACATCGACATAGACGGGCAGGTGGTCGGAAGCCAGGCGCACGTCCCCGTCCCTGAAGGAGACCGGGACGTCCGATCCGGCAAGGTCGAACGAGCCTGCCCCGCGCAAGGACATGATGAAGTCTATGCACACCCTCGGGCTGTCGGCAGAGAAGGTTTCCTTCCGGTACGAGAGAACGTCGAAGGACTCTCCGAGGGTGGAAAGCACTTCGCTCCCGGGCTCGGAATTCATGTCCCCGGCAAGGAAAACCGGCTTGCGGGAGCCTGAATATTCACGGGAAAGGACTTTGCAGACCGTGCGGGCCTGGACAACCGTGGAGGGCTCGTCGGCAAAATCAAGATGGGTGGAGGCCAGGACGTAGCGATCGGTCTCCACCACGATGCAAGCCCTTGGCTCGGAGCCGTTTCCCTTTGGCAATGGGATAGTGAACGACCGGATGATCCTGCCGGGCACCGCGATTCCGACGCCGTAGCCGCCGCCAAGGTATTGCATGGCCTTGCCGAATCGGTGGTTCCATCCTCCCATGGCCTGCGCGAAGTCTGCGAGCTGGTCGACAGGGTGCCTTCCGTTGCAGCTGTCCACTTCGTTCAGGGACAGGGCGTCAGCCCCGATTTCCTTCATCATGGCCGCAATCATGGGGATGCTGTTGTCCAGTTCCTTGGAGAAAGCCCCCACATTGTACTGCACCAGGCGCACCGCCCCTTTCTCCTTTGGATATGCCCCACCCGTAGAGACCGCTCCCCTGGGGGTGGAACAGGCCAGGAGGAGGGAAGCTGACAGCAGGACAGTGACGAGAGCGTGTTGTACGATTGATTTCATGACAAGTTATGGTACCGGTTTTCCGTGGCGTTGGAGAATCTATGCTAAATTACTAATTTTTTCTTTAGCAGCAGGTCTTTCTTGCCCGTCAGAGTTTTTTTTGATAACTTGACACTGTTTTTGACAATATCGCCTCATGAAAAATCCTATCCTGCCTTTGGCTGCCGCACTGGCGGCAATGTTGCTTTCCGCTTCATGCAGCGAGAAGACCTGCACAGCTCCCGGGGAGACCCTCCCTATACTTGCATGGCACAGCATTCCTTCCGACCAGCTCACGGAAGAGCGTTTCCAGGAACTTGCAGATGCTGGTTTCAACATCAACTTTTCCCACCTGGGATCTCTGGACGATGCCCTGAAATCCCTGGAACTTGGCCGGAAGACGGGGGTGAAAATCCTTCTGACTTGCTCCGAACTCCGCTCAAAGCCCGACAGCGTCGCCGCCCTTGTCAAGGACCATCCGGCGCTTTGGGGCTATTTCCTGCGTGACGAGCCCTGGTGCAGCGACTTCCCTGACCTGGCCGCATGGGCGCGCAGGATCGAGGCGGTGGATTCAGTCCATCAGCTTTACCTGAACCTGTACCCTATAGGTATAGACTATCCTACGATCGGGGCCCGCGACTACCGCGACTACGTGCGCCGTTTCATAGACGAAGTCGGCCTGCCGATGGTCTCCTTCGACCACTATCCCGTCAGGGTGGACGGCTTGCGTCAGGACTGGTACGAAAACCTTGAGATAATCCGCGAGGAATCCGCCCGCAGCGGCCTGCCGTTCTGGGCTTTCGCAATGTGCGTGCCTCACTGGCACTATCCTGAACCGACAATGACGCACCTCCGCATCGAGGCTTACACCGACCTGGCCTACGGGGCTTCAGGCCTGCAGTATTTCACCTACTGGACACCCAGGGCTGATTCGCAGGGGTTCAACTACCGTGGCGGACCTATCTCATACGAAGGGCAGAAGACGGAGATGTATGACCGGGTGAAAACGCTCAATGCAGAACTGCAGGCAAGGGCCGGTGTGTTCGTCGGGTCAGAGGTCGTACAGGTGGGGGTCGTAGGA
>ONRD01000028.1 GCA_900320185.1 uncultured Bacteroidales bacterium | reverse complement strand
TAACAGCTGTTTCTGACAATCAAGCGTGTGAGCCATTTGAAAATGTGGGGCTCGGCCAGGGACGGCTTCTCCATCGCCGTCTGCCTCCAGGCATTCGGGAACTCAGCCTATGCAGCACTTTCAAGGATGGCCCCGAAAAGCTTGGACATAGACCGAAAGGAATATGTCAGAGTTAAAGGGCTTCATCCACAAAAACCGGACTTCAGTGTGGATGGATAAGGTTGTCGAATCTTCAAAACGGATAGCATTGGGACATAAATAACGATTATCTCCGTAACGAGCCTCCTCCGCAGCCGTTTTCGGTTTCCGATATTGAGTGTATACTCTAATATATTCGATTTCTTGAGGAATATCTTTGACAATGTTTGCAGGTTCAACACAGACGTTTATTCCTTGCAATAATTCTTTCGATGGATATTGACGACCATAGGCTCCTCCTTGAACAATTCGACCAGATTGTCATAACGATGTTCCAGTTTGAACTCCAACTCTTCCGGATATAATGGGAACAATTGATAAAAAGCCACCTTCTTTCCGGATAGACTCAATTTGAGCGGTTCTACCACCTGTCCTTCCTTTCCGATGGAGGGCATAAGCACGAAAGAGTTGAAGCCGGTGTTCTCCGCGACCGGGCTTCCATCTTCTTCTACCAGAACAGAATGTGTAATAAAAAGATAATCATCAGTATCCACGGTGAGTCGGGCTGCACTTTTCAACATCCTCATGGGCCACCAATCCTCCTCATTGTCTGCATAAACATTCCAGTCCTTAGGCAGGAAGATGGCATATTCAGCCCGGTCACAAATCATCGATTTAAACTCTTTGGGAATACTCATCTTATACGCCCCGGCTCCCATCGTGACTAGCTTGTAAAAAGGAGACGAATCTGTCGGCGGTACGAGCACAATATCACAGTGGATGTCAGGTGACACAATTTCGTGAAGTACTTCCTCATACTTTCCATACTGCCGTTCAATATATGCAGAAACTTTTTCCAGTTCCTTTTCCGAATAAGAATATAGTGGAATCTTTTCTTTAGTATCTTTATTCATAGATTTAGTCGTTTGGGCGAAGGCCAACACAGCCACCGCAATGAGGAATACTATAGTCGTTAGTCTTTTGCCTAGGCATAAACCCGACTTATCAGGGGTAAATATACTATTTTCTCAATGAGGTGACAAGGATTCCTCTGCGAAATCGCGCAGCGATGACGAAGGAGACGTTGGGAGGGATGAAGTGAGCAACCGCGAACGGAACCTATTCGGGGTCGCCGATCCTGACAGGGTCCCAGCCAAAGTTCTGGTACATGGTCACAGGCAGCTTGTTCCTGCGGACATAGTCGGTAACGGCGGCACTGCGGACGGCTTCGCGGCGGAGGTCATCGGAGACAAGCTCCTGGAAAGCATCGAAGCGGTCGCCGAACAGCCTCCTCGCACTGGGCAGATAGTCGGAACCATCGCCCACGGCGTCGAACGACGCAACCTTGAAATCATCGCCGTCTGTCCTTACATGCATGATACCAGGGTGATGGCCGCCTGAAACGGTCTTAAGGGTATCTCCGGACCTGACATAGTTGAAAACCCAGAAACTCCCGCTGACAAGAGTCTCCCCGTCATCTGAATCCTTGACATCCATGATCACGCTGCAAGGGATGCAGACTTCGCCGGGAGAGTATCTGCTCCCAATCTCGTCGACCAGATACTTGTCGACGGCGGCAAGCACCGGGTCTTCGACGGCCTGGTCCTCCGCCGAGACTTCATCGACCGCAGGAGCGGAAACTCCCTTCGACTTGCAGGAATGCAGCAAAGGCAGGCACAGCATGCCGGCAACAATGACATTTAGCCAAAAGACTGACGTTCTCATATTCAAGAATAACTAACTGCCGCCCTCCCTGAGAGCGCACTTTTAATTATTTTACTTTCCCCTGAACGCCCCCCTGGCGGAGGGTGCTTCACGGCCTGACACTGCCGGGCCCTTGGAGCACGGTGGGAGCCTTCCGCAAAAGGTCAGAGCGTGTTTTTCTTCAAATTCTCGACAAAACGGTCGATCCGGCTCAGCTCACGAGGGATGGAGATGCTCTGGGGACACTTCGGGACGCACTGCTTGCAATGGGTGCAATGATCGGCCTGGCGAAGGGTCGGTATGGACCTGTCGTAGCTGACCAGGTAGGCACGGCGCAGCTTGCGGTAGTTCTCCTGTTCGACGCTCTGAGGCACGTTGCCCTCGTTGACGCACTTGTTGTAATGCTTGAATATTCCCGGAATATCAATCCCGTAGGGGCAAGGCATGCAGTACTTGCAGTCGTTGCAGTTGACTGTAGGATAATTGGCCATTATGCCGGCAAGCTCTGTTCCCAGGAACTCCTCTTCCTCCGCGGTGAGCGGCTTGAAATCCATGAAAGTACGCAGGTTGTCCTGGAGGTGCTCCTGATAGACCATGCCGCTCAGGACAGTCAGGATACGCGGATAGGAGCCGACGAACCTGAAGGCCCAGCTTGCCGCGGAAGCCTCGGGATCACGCTCCTTGAGCCGTTTGACTATGCCTTCAGCCGGCTGCGCGAGACGTCCTCCCTGCAACGGTTCCATGACCACGATGGGGATCCCCATGGAGTCCAGCCTCTCGTAGAGATAGTCCGCATTGACATTCCTCCTTCCGTCGGCATGCTTCCAGTCGAAATAATTCATCTGGATCTGGACGAAATCCCAGTGGTACTTCCCGTGGAGGTCCATCATCTGCTCGAACTGCTCCTGGTTGCCGTGGAAAGAGAGCCCCAGCTGGCGGATCCTGCCCTTTTCACGTTCCTCCAGAAGGAAAGGCATCACCCCGTTGTCCTCGAAGCGCTCCTTGAAAGCATCGGCCCCGCCACGCCCCAGGGAATGGAGGAGATAATAGTCTATGTAGTCTGTACGCAGGTACTTGAACGACTCCTGGTAGAGCTGCATGGCGACCTTCCTGTCATTGCTCCAGAAATTGGACATCTTGGTGGCTATGTAGTACTCGTTCCTTGGATGTCGGCTCAAGGCTATTCCCACAGCCTCCTCGGACTGTCCCTGGAGATAGACCGGAGACGTGTCGAAGTAGTTCACCCCATGGGCGAGAGCATAGTCGACCAAGGCATTGACATTGTCCTGGTCGACGATGTCCTTGCCGTCAGGTCCCTTCTTCATGGTGAACCTCATGCAGCCATAGCCCAGCAGCGAGACCTTGTCGCCGTTGCCGGGATTGGTCCTGAGCTCCATGGTGCCATTTTCCAGGACATCTTCCGCCGGAGCCGAAGAAAGGGCCTGGGCCGTCTTCTTCGGGGCGCAGGAAGCAGCGATACCGGCCGCACCCAGGACCGCCGCACCTTCACCGGTCCTCTTGAGGAATTCCCTTCTGTTTATCTTTTCTTTCATGATCGTTCAATTCTTGTCGTTTCACTGCATCTGTCCGCCGTCGGTTTCCCCTACGTCTTCCCCGGCCTCGCCGTCCCAGGCTTCCACGTCCGTGTGGTGGACGGCATATCCATCGACGGTGATGGCGCTCAGCGGCCTTGCAGGGCAGAGATTCTCAC
This sequence comes from uncultured Bacteroidales bacterium, assembly GCA_900320185.1. Classification (GTDB taxonomy): domain Bacteria; phylum Bacteroidota; class Bacteroidia; order Bacteroidales; family UBA932; genus Cryptobacteroides. Next base: position 19,164 of record ONRD01000028.1, on the reverse strand, counting down.
ATGCACCGCAACCTATGCACCTGGCTCCGTCGACCGCCGGAATCCTTACCTTGTGTTCTTCCGTGCTGTCCGGATCCTTTGCGATCATCATGATGGCCCCGGCAGGGCAATGGCGGGCACAGTTGCCGCATTCATCGACCTCGCCGTTGGCCACGATGCACAGGTCGTAATCCAAGTGGGCGGTACCGACCTTCCAGGCAGTCTTCTCCTCCGGAGTGATCCTCAGGATCGCACCGGCAGGACAGACCTCGGAGCACTTAGTACACTCCGGGCGGCAATATCCCCGCTCGAAGGACATCTCAGGCTGCATCAGGCGCTCCAGGGCGGAAGACGGCCTGAGCACATTGTTAGGGCAGACAGCCACACACAGCTGGCATGCCGTACAATGGTCATAGAACTCCTTGACGCTCCTGGAGCCGAACGGGGTGACCGGCATGGAACGTTTGGGCGCCTTCTTGGGGATTATGTCGGCAAAGCCGCCTTCATTCTCCTTTTCGAGCGCTTCGGTATCTGTCGAATCAGTCTGCGCCCTCAGGGCGGTTCCGGTCAATGCGACTGCGGCGCCGACCAGGAAGGCCCTCCGGCCGGCTCCGGCCGTCTGGCCGCCGTTCCCTGATCCGGCATTGGAAGAAGCAGAGGAAGATGATTCCCGGGAAGCGTTTCCCGCAGCGGGAGCCGCGGAGGCCGTGGGAGTCGCGGGAGTCGCGGGAGCCGCGGGGGCCGCGGAGGCTCCCTTCCAGGCAAAGCGGTACTTGAGGGCGCCGAACTTGCAGTTGTCGATGCAGTTGAAGCAGTCGACGCAACGGCTGTAGTCGATCTTCTTTTCGGCAATATCGATACATGAGGCCTTGCACCTCTTCTCACAGACCCGGCAGCTGCGGCACTTCCCGGCATCGATGACGGGGCGGAACATGGCAAAGCGGGAGAAGAAACTCAAGGTGGTGCCGACAGGGCACACGGTGTTGCAGTAAGTCCTGCCGTTCTTCCATGCCAGTACGACCAGCACGACGAAGGTAACCGCCGCTACCAGGAACGTCGGCAGGCTCCGCAGCCACACTTCCTTGGAATAGAAGGCGTAACTGGAACGCCTCTCGGCAATGGCCGCCAGGATATTGTTCACCCACTGATAGACAGGGGAAAGGAGATTCTGGACTATCCTGCCCCAGGCGCTGTACGGAGCCAGAAGGGCGACGAAGGAACCGATTCCCGCTATCAAGGCCGCGACGAAGAGCACCCAGACCCCGTAGCGGAGCCACTTCACTTCCTTGGAGTACGTGTACTTTCCTTTCCGACCCTTGCGGCTGAGCCATGCGACACCGTCCTGGAAAACTCCCAAGGGGCATATTACCGAACAATAAACCCTTCCGAAAAGGATTGTCAGAAGCAGCATGGCCACGATGACGACAGCATTCAAGGCCAGGACGGCCGGAAGGAACTGAACCTTCGCCATCCATCCCAGGAATCCATGCAACGTTCCCGTAAAGTCCAGGAAGAGCAGAGTGATCCCCAGGAAGAAGATTGCCGCCAGGGCAACTCTTGTTTTCTTTAACATTTGATTGATAGTTTCTTTGACTCCAAAAATACGAAAAAAACTGTCTGGATAAAACATATCCGGGGCGAATCTCACGATTGGCCCCGGATATTGTATTCAATACTTATGAAATAACTATTGAGTCAGTTTTTGGTTTATGAGTAAAAATATTTATGTCTGACCGGAATTATTACCATTTCCGTGCCAAAAATCGTTTTACCCGTAAAAAGTTATCAACAAACTCAAATTGGATCAGTATTCGACCTTGTCTTCCTTCGAAGACCACTTACGGAATGCCTGCAGGGCTTCCCGGCGCATGAAATGCTCCATGCGGAGCGAACGCTTGGAATAAGGGAGCGGCAGCTGGTCGTAGATGAAGGCATCGCTGAAGTCTATGTCTCCGGCATCGTCTTTCGTGCAACCATAGCAGAGCCTCTCCACTCCGGCCCAATAGAGTGCGCTCAGGCACATGGGACAGGGTTCGCAGGAACTGTAGACCGTACAGCCCTCAAGCTTGAAAGTGCCCAGGGCCTGGCAGGCAGCCCGTATCGCGGAAACTTCGGCATGCGCCGTCGGATCGTTGTTCGGCACCACCCTGTTGACTCCGGTTGCGACGATTCCGCCGTCCTTGACCACCACTGCACCGAAAGGACCGCCGCCGTTGTCGACGTTCTCGATGGAGAGGTCGATGGCCATCTGCATGAAGCGACGGTCTTCGTCCGACAGTTTGCGCCTCAGAGGCAGGTCATCAGTCTTCAATTTTATCATAACCAAGTGTTTATTTATACAGTAAATACTTCTTCCTCAACATTTTGAAGGATTCGACATCATCCTTCCACATCCTGGAAATCTCAGGTGCACCGGCGCCGTCCTCGATCATCTTCCGGACATAGCCGACCCCGGCCAGCAGCTCGAAATGGTTGTTCTTCCCGAAGAACGGGTCTCCCATGTCAAGGTCCCTGTAGGCGGCGATGACATGTGAAAGATCAATCTTACGCTCCCAGATCTGGGACAGCGTCGCCTTGCGAAGGTCCTCGCCGTGGCACTCCCGGTCCATGTAGCGGGGGCTCTTCGCTCCCGGGATGCTGCGCGGCGTGAAGGAGAATGAATATTCCCTGATGTCGGGATGACCGTACACCTCGAAGGGGAAGTCCGTCCCCCTGCCGGCAGTCACGACGGTACCTTCGAAATAGCATGTCGACGCGTACAGGTACACGGATTTCATGTCCTTGAGGTTGGGTGAAGGAGGCACGATCAGGCTGTAGCGCATGGAGTGGGTGTAATTCCCGCAAGGGATCACCGTAAGGTCGCACCTGCCTTCTTCCAGCCAGCCCTCGCCGTTGATCATCAGCGCAAGTTCGCCGAGAGTCATCCCATGGACGGTACACACCGGAAGCCAGCCTATCCCGGACTTGTACTTCATGTCCAGCAGCGCCCCGTCGACGTAGAAGCCGTTGGGATTAGGCCTGTCGAGGACTATGACCTGCTTGCCGTACTTGGCGCAGGCTTCCATGAGATGGTGCATGGTGATGTAATAGGTGTAGTACCTCAGGCCTACGTCCTGGATGTCCACCACGAGGACGTCGAACTTGTCCATCTTCTCATTTCCGGGAATCCTGGACCCTTTTTCATAGAGTGAAAGGATCTCTACCCCGGTCTGCTCGTCGACACTGCTGGACACCAGCTCACCGGCATCGGCCGTTCCCCTGAAGCCGTGTTCAGGAGAGAATATGGCCTTCACGTCCACTCCCTTCTCCAGGAGGACGTCAAGCACATGGGGGCCGTACTCAACCTTTCCCCCCGGCACGGAAGGCTCCGTGAACAAAATCATGGAAGCCTCCTCGAGAGCCTTGGGGTTGTCTTTCTCAAGGAAACACCCGCCGTAAGGAGCCAGGACGTCCGCGAGCCTGGAACCTGTCACCTTGTCGCCGACGATGCCGCTGTGATTGCTGAATAGCGCCACCCTCTTGCCTTCCAGCAACGGGAGGTACTCCTCGAAACGTTCATCGCCGAGCACCACTTTGGCGCTCGCGCTGCTTCCTTTCTGCGGACTGACCCCGCAGGACGTTACGGCAATGGCCAGTAACATGAATAATAATCTTGACATGGCAATCCTGGTCTGTCCGCAGCAAGGCGGAAAATCATTGAAGAGAGCCGCCGACTATGTCGAGGATCTCGGATGTAATCTTTTGCTGGCGCCCCTTGTTGTACTCGAGGGTAAGTTCCTGCAGCAGGTCGTTGCCGTTGTCGGTAGCCGTCTGCATGGCGACCGTACGGGCTGCATGCTCTGCAGCGTTGCTGTCAAGGAGCGCGGTGTAGATACGTAGTTTGACGACCTTCGGGAGGAGCATCCTGAGAAGTTCTTCCCTTGAAGGCTCGACGATCACGTCCTCGGGATCGTGAGGATGCACAGCCCCGGCATCCACGGAGGTTTCCGCGGTGGACGGCCTGACGGACGGCAGGCTGTCCGCTCCCGAGGCGAGGGTCAACGGCAGGCATGTCGAACGAGTCACGACCTGGGAGGATGTCGACTTGAAATGGTTGTACACCAGTTCAACCCTGTCGAACCGTCCCGAAAGGAATCCATCCATCAATTCCTGTGCAAGAGCGGCGGACTTCCCATAATCGGGGGATTCTGCCATTGCCGAATAATCCGCCTCCGACAGGTACCCATGCTTGCGGAGAGCCTCGGAGACCTTCTTCCCGACAAGGAAGAAGGTGAAGTCGTCTTCCCCAAGACCCGAAGAACGGTACTCCCCTATCAAGGAAAGCGTCTCCTTGACTATGTTTGAATTGAAGGCCCCGCAAAGAGATGAATTGGAAGAAAACGCCACTATCGCCACTTTCCCTGCCTTCCTGCTCCTGGTAAGCGAGGGAGCGCCTCCCTCTCCCCCTTCGATCGCGGCACCGGCACCTGCAAGGTCGGCGAGCATGCCCTGGAGCCTGCCCTGGTAGGGAAGCATGTTCCCGATGGCAAGCTGGGCCTTGTGAAGTTTGGCCGAAGCGACCATCTTCATCGCCGAAGTGATCTTCAGTGTGCTGCGCACTGAAGCTATCCTTCCTTTTATCTCTTTAAGGGACGCCATCCTAAACCATGGTTTTAACGACCTGGGCGGCCGTCTCCTCAAGGACGGCAGTCATGGCCTCATCATATTTCCCCTGGGAGAGACCGTCAAGCACGTCCTGATGCATCGTCCTCATCCGATCCAGGAAGAGACGCTGGAATTCGTGCACCTGGCCCGTTGCTATCCCGCCCATCAAGGCATGGGTCCCGCAGTAGAGCACGGCCACCTGCTCTCCCACTGGCATGGGAGAATACTGGGGCTGGATCAGCAGCTGGTTGTTCTTGCGGCCCTTGTCCAGGGCCATCTCGGTCACTTTGTCCATGTCGGAAGAGAACTTGGAGAAGGACTCCAGCTCATTGTACTGGGCCTGGTCGATCTTCAGGGTCCCGGCCACCTTCTTCATGGACTTGACCTGTGCTGCGCCGCCGACCCTGGAAACGGATATTCCCACATTGATGGCAGGTCTCTGTCCCTGGTTGAAGAGTCCGGACTCAAGATAGATCTGGCCGTCAGTGATGGAGATGACATTGGTAGGGATGTATGCCGACACGTCCCCGGCCTGGGTCTCTATTATCGGGAGGGCGGTAAGCGACCCCCCTGCCTTCACCTTGCCCTTCAGCGAATCCGGGAGGTCGTTCATCTGCTCGGCCACTTCCTGCTGCGAGATGATCTTCGCCGCCCTTTCAAGGAGCCTTGAATGGAGATAGAAGACATCGCCTGGATATGCCTCGCGTCCGGACGGGCGGCGAAGGATGAGGGACACCTCCCTGTAGGCTACGGCCTGCTTCGAGAGGTCGTCATAGACCACCAGTGCGGCCCGGCCGGTATCCCGGAAATATTCCCCGATGGCAGCACCGGCGAAAGGAGCGAAATACTGAAGGGCAGCTGGATCAGCCGCGGTGGCGGCAACCACTATGGTGTAGTCCATCGCCCCTTTTGCACGCAGCGTCTCGACAATGTTCGCCACCGTGGAACCTTTCTGGCCTACCGCGACATAGATGCAGTAGACAGGGTCGCCCGACTTGAAGTTCTCCCTCTGGTTGATGATGGTGTCGATCGCAAGGGCGGTCTTTCCGGTCTGGCGGTCCCCGATGATCAGTTCACGCTGGCCTCGGCCAATGGGGATCATGGCATCTATGGCCTTCAAGCCGGTCTGAAGCGGCTCGGTGACAGGCTGCCGGAATATCACACCGGGAGCCTTGCGCTCCAGAGGCATCTCGGTAAGGTCCCCTTCGATGCGGCCGAGTCCGTCCAGAGGGACTCCAAGAGGGTCCACCACCCTTCCGAGCATCTGCTCTCCCACATTGATGGAAGCGATCCTGCGTGTCCTCCTGACGGTCATCCCCTCCTTGACCTCATCGGTCGGTCCGAGAAGGACGGCTCCGACGTTGTCCTGTTCCAGGTTCATCACCACTCCCATCACTCCGCTCTCGAATTCCAGGAGTTCTCCGGCCTCGGCATTGGTAAGGCCGTACATCCTGGCCACTCCGTCGCTGACCTGCAGGACCTTCCCGATCTCTTCGAAATGGATGGAGGTGTCGATGTCCTTGAGCTGCTGGAGGAGCACCTGGGAAATCTCGCTCGGTTTTATGTTGTTGTTCTGCGCCATATCTCAATTCTGCGCCCTTGCGGGCATCTAAACTATTCTGCGGTTCCTTGCCACGAACTGGCGGCGTATCAAGTCAAGCTGGTGGGAAACGCTGGCATCCAGCAGAAGGTCGTCCACCTCGAAGACAAAGCCGCCGAGGATGTCCGGATCGACTTCCGTAGAGAGATGGAGGCTGAAGCCTGTCCTGGACTCTATCAGCTCCCTGAGCCTTTTCTCGAGTTCCAGGGTGCTTTCTGAATACTCCGGGACCACCAGGCGGCCTCTCTTTATCCTCCGGGACCTGTACCATGCCTGGATGAAAGAATTGAACACCAGGCGTACTTCCGGGATCCTTCCGTTCCGGACAAGCAGGGCGATGAACTTCTCCAGTTCAGGAGCCATGCGTACGGGCTCTTCGTTTCCGTCTTTGTCCTTGAGGCAAAGGCAAGCCTTGAAAAGCGACATCTTCTGTCCTGCAGAGACCGAAGAGGTGTCACATACGGCTTTCCTCAGCTCCGGGACGGAATCAAGCGCCTCCTGTATCCTGGCGACCTGGCCGACTACCTCCTCACCGTTGCCCGTCTGGTCGACCAGAGTGAGCAACGCCTTGGAGTAGCGGGAAGCTATGATGCCTGTGTTCACTTCTTTGTCAATTGTCCAATTTAGCGTCCCTGTTGGAAGAAGCCTCTTCCACGAGCCTGTCCAGAAGGCCGGACCTGTTCACCTCCTCGCCGAGATCCTTCCTGAGGACTTTCTCGGCCACGCCTACCGAAAGGACGGCCACTTCCTTGCGGATGTCCCTCAGGGCGTTCTCCTTTTCGGCCGCGATCTGCGTACGCGCCTGGTCGAGGATGCGTGAAGCCTCGTCGCGGGCCTGCTGTTTAGCCTGCTCGACCATGACGTCACGGGATTCGGCAGCCTCCTTCAGGATGCGGCCCTGCTCCTGCTTCGCCTCCTCCACGATCCTTGCCTGCTCCTCGGAAAGGTTGCGGAGCTTCTCCTCAGCCTCCTTCGCTGCCTTTATGGAACCGTTGATCCGGTCGGCCCTCTTCTGCACGGAATCCGTGATCATCGGGAATCCCCACTTGGCAAGGATGAAGAGGACGATGCCGAATATCAGCGTCATCCAGACAAGCAGACCGAAATCAGGAGTGATCAGCGACATCCTTATTTAGCTATAAGACAGACGACTATCGCAAACAGGCAGGCACCTTCGATGAGGGCGCTGACTATGATGGCGGTAAGCCTGTAATGACCGGCCTGCTCCGGCTGCCGGGCTCCGGCCTCCAGGGAGTATTGACCTATCTTTCCGATGCCGAATGCGGCGGCAAAGGCAGCAAGGGCTGCACCCAGGGCCTTTCCCACGACTCCGAGGGATGCACCTGCCTGAAGTAAGATTGAAAGTAACATGGTTCTATGATTTGAAATTAATTAGTTTCCGCTTCCGGGTCCTGCCTTGACAGTCCGATGAAGACCGCCGACAGCATGGTGAACACATAAGCCTGGATGAACGCAACAAGTATCTCGAGGCAGTCCATGAACACACCCAGCAGGACAGCCACGGCACTCAGCCCCCCGTTTATAGCGATCCCCATCTTCGCGGTAAGGAAGATGACCGCAACCACTCCAAGGATCATGAAATGGCCTGCAAGGATGTTGGCGAAAAGCCTCACCATCAAGCTGAAAGGCTTGGTGAACATGCCGAGGATCTCAATCAGGGGCATCAGCGGCAAAGGGGCCTTGAGCCAAGTCGGGACGTCCGGCCAAAGGATGTCCTTCCAGTAGTGCTTGTTCCCGAATATGTTGACAGTGAAGAACGTAAAGAGAGCCAGGACCAGGGTCACGGCTATGTTGCCGGTGACATTGGCGCCGCCGGGGAAGAAGGGCACTATGCCCATGAGGTTGTTTACGAATATGAAGAAGAAGGCCGTCAGGAGGTAAGGGGAATACTTGCGGTAATCGGGGCCGACACAATCCTTGATGATGTCATCCTCGACCATGGTAACAAGCATCTCCATCAGGCCGACTCCCCCTGTGGGGACCTCTTCCCGCGCATCGTGCTTCCTGTACCATCGTGCCGTACCAAGGACGATCAGCAGCAGTATGGCTGAATTGATCAGCAAGCCGGCAACGTTCTTGGTCATGGAGAAGTCCCAGGGGCGCACTTCGCTGCCGTCAGGGGCAATCTCGACGATCTTGCCCGCATATTTGCTGTCCGATGGCGCGATCCTGAACCCTTCATACCCACCTTCCTCAAGATGCCTGGAAGAAAACACTTTCAATCCGCCGCCGGTCTTGCTTATGACTATCACCGGAAGCGGTATGCTGACCGGCTTCCCGTTTATCGTAGTGACGTGCCAGTCGTACGAATCGCGCACATGGCCGAAAAGGTATTCGTCCATGTCCAGCTCTACATCCTCATCCGGCGCCGCAAGTAGCGGCAGCGGAAGCAGGAAGAGCGAGAGCAGCACGAAGACATTTACAAACCTTCTCATCTTTCAACGCACGCAATTACATGGTTGTCACATATTTCCACAAAACCGGAGGAAATCGGGCACCTCATTTCCTGTCCGTCTTCACCATCATAGACGATATCTCCCTTTTCAAGGGAGGAAATCAACGGAGCATGGTCCTTGAGGACTACGAACCTTCCCAGCGTCCCCGGAAGCTCGACCCTGGACACCACAGCATGGCAGATGGCCGATTCCGGAGAAAGGACGTCAAGGATTATGTTCTTCATGCCGTCCATTCCCTGCTATCTTGTCCTGGCAAGTATGGCCTCGCCTTTCTTTATCGCATCGTCAAGGGTTCCGACGTTGAGGAAAGCCTGCTCGGGGAGGTAATCGACCTCTCCGTCCAGGATACGCCTGAATCCCTCCACGGTGTCTTTTATGTCAACCATCACTCCGGGTACGCCGGTGAACTGCTCGGCGACGGAGAAAGGCTGCGACAGGAACCTCTGCACGCGACGGGCCCTGTTGACGGTCAGCTTGTCCTCGTCGGAAAGCTCATCCATCCCAAGGATGGCGATGATATCCTGGAGTTCCTTGTTCATCTGGAGGATCTGCTTGACCCGCTGGGCGGTGTCATAATGGTCCTGCCCGACTATGTTGGGATCCAGGATCCTCGAGGTCGATTCGAGCGGATCCACAGCCGGATAGATTCCAAGTTCAGTGATCTTGCGGCTCAGGACGGTAGTTGCGTCAAGATGGGAGAACGTTGTGGCCGGAGCCGGGTCGGTCAGGTCGTCGGCAGGGACATACACGGCCTGGACGGAAGTGATTGAACCGTTCTTGGTGGAAGTTATCCTCTCCTGCATCTGTCCCATCTCCGTGGCCAGTGTAGGCTGGTAGCCTACTGCCGAAGGCATGCGGCCGAGCAGGGCGGAAACTTCCGAACCAGCCTGGGTGAACCGGAATATGTTGTCGATGAAGAACAGTATGTCCCTTGGCCCCTCGCCGGTGCCGCTGTCGCGGAACGACTCGGCCAGGGTGAGCCCGGAAAGCGCGACAGACTGGCGCGCGCCCGGAGGTTCGTTCATCTGGCCGAAAACCATGGAGACCTGCGACTTGCGAAGTTCATCCTTATCGACCTTTGAAAGGTCCCAATGGCCTTCTTCCATGCTCTTCTCGAACGCCTCGCCATACTTGATGACACCGGATTCGATCATCTCCCGAAGCAGGTCGTTGCCCTCACGGGTGCGCTCCCCGACTCCTGCGAATATCGAAAAACCGTTGTGCTTCTTGGCGATGTTGTTGATCAGTTCCTTGATAAGGACGGTCTTGCCCACTCCGGCTCCGCCGAAAAGCCCGATTTTACCACCTTTGAGATAAGGCTCGAGAAGATCGATCACCTTGATGCCGGTGTAAAGGACCTCCTGTGAAGTCTTGAGGTCTTCAAACTTGGGCGGTTCCCTGTGGATAGGCAGGACCTCGTCTTTATCCAGCGAACCCAGACCGTCGATGGTCTCGCCGACGACGTTCATCACCCTGCCCCTTATCTGGGAGCCTACCGGCATCGAGATGGGGGCTGCAGTGTTGACAGCCTTCATGCCGCGACGCAGGCCGTCTGTGGAATCCATGGCCACGCACCTGACCGTATCCTCTCCGATGTGCTGTTGCACTTCTACCAACAGGCTCTTGCCGTTTCCTCTGTCGATCAAGAGCGCATCATGTATACCCGGAAGCGAAGAACTGTCAGGACCCAAGTCGAAATGGACGTCCACAACCGGTCCGATAATCTGGGAAATATAACCTGTTTTGTCAGCCATCAGCAATAAAGTTTATCCGCGTTCAAGACGGATGTACCAAAGATGAAAAATCTGAGCCAATTTAATGAAAATATGCCAAAAATAAAAGAACGTCGGCACTATTGGACATCCAGCCTGACAAAAAAGGAGGCCGACCTTTCAGCCGACCTCCATGGATTTATCAAAGACTTGCTTATTTGACGAGGCAGATGGCAACACGGTTCTCTTCCGGAGTTGCGAAAGGATTGTGGGTGTCACCGAAGTATTCAGTGATGATCCTGTCCTTGTCGATGCCGGCGTCCATGATAGCCTTGGCAACGATCTCGGACCTCTTCTGGGACAGGAACCTGTTCCTGCTGGCAGTACCAGTGGCCTTGTCGGCGTGGCCGGAGATGCGGACCTTGGTGTCAGGGTTGTTCTTGAGAGCCTCTACGATCTCGTCGATCTTGAGCTGCTCGCTTGCGCGGATGTCCCACTTGTTGATCACGAAGAAGATGTTGCGCTGGAGAGACTCGAATGCGGGCTCTACGACAACAGGCTCTTCCTTGACTTCCTCCTTGACAGGCTCTGCAGGCTTGGGTGCGGGTGCAGGCTTGGCAACGGGAACGACAGGAGTGACGACGGGTGCGGGCTTAGCCTTGCCGAAGCTGAAGGTCAGACCGGCGAGGGCCTTGATCTGGAAGTCAGCCTTGGAACCCTTCTTGGAGTTGAAGTGGTCCTCGATGAAGCTGGAGTTGCCTTCAAGGTTGAGGGCGACAGCGTCGGAAAGACGGATGTTGAATCCAATACCAGCCCTGGAAGAAGGGGTGAGCCTGCTTCCATCCCAGAGGTAACGGTCCTTGGTAGGGAAATCGTTGGCATAGGAATTGGCCTCATCGTTGTTGAACGCATAGTTTGCAGCGACACCAGCGAAGATGTAAGGGCTGATCAGACGCTTGGAGTTGTAACCAGCGAAGAGAGCAGCGAGGTCGGCCATGAGATCGACACCACCTTCAAGATAGTTGTACTTGTAGACATTGGTCTTCGTAGCGGTGATGGCACCCTTGCCCTGCCAGCCGTTGACATTGAGCCTGGCACCGAGTACCGGAGAGAACTGATAGCCAAGGGAAACAGCAGCGGAGGGAGAGAGAAGGTCTACAAAATTGGTCTCGCCTATCGTGTGGGCGACACCACCCTGCAACTGCATGAACCAGTGGCCGTTGAAATCATTTGTCTGCGCGTTTGCTACGGAGAGCGAAGCAACAAGCACAACGCTTGCAAGAATTGATATAAAACGTTTCATGATATTAATGAATATTAATTGCCTATTTTAGCAGTGCTAAATTACTACAAAAAATTCAAACTGCAAAAAATATCATTAATTAAGCCTGAAACGACGCATCAGGAGCCTTTTCCGAACAGGCGCGACAAAAAACCTCGCTTCTTCACTTCCTTGGCTGCCGGAACAGCTGGCTCGGGACTGCCTTCCACGACACGTCCCCTGACCATGACCTTCTTATGTGGAGAGGCCTGGCTGTTGGTAGATAGAGTGAAATGCTTGCGGAAATCTCCCGCATGCTGGTGGCTTGCATCATAATAAACCATGATGACGCCGGACTCTCCGGGAGACAGGGGATCCTTGGGATAGACCACCCTGATGCAAGGACACTGGGTCGTACACTTGTAGATCAGAAGCTTCTCGGAACCGGTGTTCGTGAAACCCAATTTGTAGGATGCAGGCTCACCTTGCTTGTAAACGTCACCGAACCAGCACTGGGTGGTGTCAAGCCGGATGTCGGACTTCCCTTGACCGACTGCAGATATGGCCGTAAGCAGCAAAGTAATGGCGACAAAGAAGAACCTTCTCATCAAATAAGTTGTTTTACCCGGAAGCAACAATTCCCGTACCATAAAAGCAATAACTCCTGCAATCAAAAAAAAGAGAGGCGCCCGCAGAGGGCACCTCTCGATTATCTGAGATCAATCTTTTCAGATTAGTCAGTTCCACCGGTTCCAACGACAGGGATGGTGATCACTGTGTTGGCGGGATCGATGTATCCCCAACCGTACTGGATACGGAACTGGACGAAGAGGTTGAAGTCCTCGACCTTGTTACCGTTGTTCTTGTAGGTAAGGAATGCAGGTCCGTCGATGTACTGGGCAGCCTCGGACTCGATACCGTTCCAGCCATTATCCTCGGTATCAAGAATGATGGTGGTAGGCTTGAGGTGTCCGTACTGAGGATCGCCCTTCTGGTCTGCCGGGTTGTTGAGGTCGCAATTTACGACGTCAGTATCGATTTCAACCTTGAACGGACCATAGTAGCCCCAGTAGTTGCTGTAGTAGTCAACGCCGTCGACAGCTTCGTCGGTAGCAGGAGTGAACCTGCGGAAGCGCCAATCCATAGGATGGATGAGCTTAGCGACGTCGATGTAAGAACCGACCTGGCCCATGTCAACACCATCGATGAAGTTACCCTCAGAGACAGTCTCGACAATGACAGGGATGACGTACTTCACTACGAAGTGATCCTTCCACTCGCCTTCCTCGTCGAAGAGGATGGTAACCTGCTTGTTCTCGTCACCGCAGTAGAAGCCGGTAGCGCCTACGAATACCTTCAGACGGTTGGTGTTGAGGAGTTCCTTGGCAAGCTTGCTGTCCTTCAGGAGATCCATGACGTTGTTCAACTCATCATCATCGTTGCTGATGGTGGCGATGAGCTCAGGCTCAGCTTCCTCATCACCAACTACCTTGGCGTAGAGGTTGAGGCTGTCGCCTTCGACATAGACAAGCTGTACATCCTCGTATTCACCGGTCTCACCGTTGTAGCAGCCCTTGACCACGACACCGTCGTTCTCCTTGCAGAAGAAGAAGTCAAGTCCGTCGATGTTGGTCTCTTCAACGAGTTTGCCATTGGCATCCCTCAGGTGCTCGCCTGCGGTCTCACCGTTCTTCCAGACAATGGTCTTGCCCTCTGCGTCAGTAACGAACGAAGAGTTGATGTTATTGTGGAAGAGGCATCCGTCAGGGCTGTCGGTACCTACAGGATCAGGAACCTGGACGTTGTAGTAAGTAACGTTCTTGTAAGGCATGTTCTTCCAGTACTCGTTAATCTTGTTGTCGGAAGCGGCACCTTCCTCACCCTCCTTGAAGCCAGTCATGTAGAATGTCTGAGGGATAGGAGCGATGACAGCGGTGAGCCTTACGAAGAACTCGAGACCGGACTCGGAAGTGTACTTGGCGTACTTGACAACATCCTTGCCGGAGTTCTCCCAGACCTCATCCATAGGGATGGTCCAGACAATCAGGTTGTCCTCGTTGAGGAAGACTTCACCAAGGATAAGTTCGTCAGCGACGTTGGTTGCGTGGAGGGCGGCGAGGGAATCCTCATCCTCGATCTTGGCAACATCCTCGGAGATGTCCTCGAAGTTGACATAGAGGGCGTTGAACTCTTCCTCGGTCATGCCGACCTTGTCGTAGATGTTCTTCTTCATGTCTGCGAGGGTGACGGAGTCACGGGAAACAGTCTCTTCGCAGTTGAAGTCGAATTCGTTCTTGCCTTCGACGCAGACAGGCTTGAGTTCGGTAACGGAAGGACCGAACATGATCTTGATGTAAGCGACCTTGACAACATTCTCACCGTTCATGAGCTTGACACGGACGATAGGAGTGTGGCCGGTAACAGCGTTGCCCTTTGCAGGGTTGGGTTTCAGTACAGTGCCCTCGAGAACTGCATAGTCAGCCTCGTTGACCTCAGGCTGGCCCCAGACATACTTGACGAGGGAGAAATCCCAGGTGAGTCCGAGGTTCTCAAGATCTGCATCGGACTTCTCGGCGTCGGTGTCCACGGAGTGGGCGGCGACGATGGTGAGGAGGTCGATGGAACCGTCGGCTGCGACGGTGGTGTCGCACTCTTCGACATTGTAGTTCTCAGACCAAGGAGCGGCGGTGATGACCTTTGCTTCAGCATCCTCTTCACCGAGGATGGTCCTGTAGTGCTGGTCGTAGTTGCCTTCCTCGTCGACTTCACCCTGCTTGTAAAGGGTGGAGACAGCCTTCTTGTTGGCGATTACGAGGTCAGGGATGTTCTCCTCGAACACGGTAGCGTAGTCGGAAACGACAGCGGTGTCACCGGTAGCGACCTTGAGGGCCACGACGCTGATGAAGTCAGCAGTAGCGGGACGGCCGACGATCTCGACGTCAACCTTCAGGATTCCGTTCTCAACCTTGTTGAAGGTAGGGATGACATCGAAGTCCTCGGAAGCCTGTGCACGGGTCACGTGGAAAGGAACGTTTCCGTTCTGGTCGATAACGAAAGAATACTCCTCCTCGCCGGTAACCTTGGCGTTGGTAGGATTGACATGGTACTCTGCATAGAGACCAGGGCTGAGGGTGATGCCGCCTTCTTCAGCATCAGCTCCTTCTGCAGCCTTGTCGGCAGACCAGACCTCGCTCTTGGTGTCAAGTTCGGAAACCTCGAGAGGGTTGTAGGTGAAGATGGAGGAAACCATTCCTTCAACTCCGTCGACATAGACCTGAGGGATGAACACCAGGGAGGTGAGTTCCTGGGAGAGGACGATCTTGATCGGATCGAGGAGATTGCCTTCGGCATCCTTCACACCGTAGATGGTGAGGGCGTCGTCAGCCCAGACAGCGGTGAGGATACCAGGAAGCATCCACATGTCCTCGGTCTTGGTTCCCTTGGGATCGGTGTCAGCAGTGGTGTGGAGATACCAATAGCCGTCGGTTTCGGGGGTGTACCAGACACCGTCCTTGCCGTCCTTGCCGTCAACACCATCCTTGCCGTCATTGCCGTCCTTGCCGTCCTTGCCGTCAACACCATCCTTGCCGTCATTGCCTGCAGGACCCTGGGCGGCCTTTCCGGTGTCAACACCATCGACAAACCAATTGCCGTTGTCCCCGATGGAGATGACAGGGGTGTCACCCTTCTCTCCCTGAGGTCCCCGAGGACCGGGCTCACCCTTATCACCATGCTTGATGGTGAAGGAATTACCGTTGCTCAAGGTAACTACATAGCCGTCACCGGCTGGAGTAGCAGCGACATTAGTAATCACAGCACCGGCGTTGATCTGCGCCTGGAGGTCGTTGACTGTCTTAGTCAACGTGTTGACCTCCTGCTGCAACTTGCTGATGTCGTCATCGTAGTCCGTACAAGATACGGCTACCCCTGCGAGACCCAGAACGAGGGCCCCGGCAAGGAACAGATTTTTGATTTTTTTGTTCATAGCTAAAAAACAAAATTGATTATTACAATACATTTTTTACTACTTTCCTTGTTTTTTACTCCTACTCAATAATCCTATTAATACTGAATAACTTAGATTAACAATTCATAACTGAATAGCTTCAGCGGCAAGCCCAAACCCTCGCCCGTGGGCGGAATTGAGCATAGGCTTGTCCTTGCAAAGATAGCACGAATTCTTAAATAAACAATATTTTTTCAAGAATTTGCATCATGCAAGGCAACCTGTTGCCGTTTTGGTCATTCCGAAGGTCCCATATTACAATGCCCTGGATGTTGACAATCCTCATCGAAAACTACTGCGCCTTCTGGATGAAAGTCAATGTCGTCGTAGTCTCCCCGCTCACTCCCTTCGCCTTGATCGTGACTGTACCCTTACGTTGCTCCCCGGTGGTGTTCTCAGCGATCTGGCAGCTCAGTTTCCCGGAGACATCGTTGTACTCGCAAGCTTCTATCCAAGAGTCGTTTATCTTGATGTTCGGCATAGGATCCGTCATACCATGGATCTCGCAGCCTATATAGCCGAACCAGCCGGAGGCTTCCACGGTCCTGGAAGAAGGAGTCAGTGTGATTTCCGGAAGAGGGTTTATGGTAATGTTCCCTACGTATGGCTGGGAATTCTTGTCGCTGAAAGAAGAAGCTTCGATGACAAGGTTGCCGTAGGTAGTAGAGCTGCTGGCTGTCGCCCAGATCGTCTTTCCGGGAAGAGTGCTGGAAGAACCCGTGACGGTCTCGGTCTTGAGCGGCGTCAGGGTGTTGCCGTTCTTTATATAAATGGTGAACTTGCATGTGGCGGTCGGTGTGTAGTTCCCTACCTCCACCCTGAACTTCTTCATCCCCTTGAAAGGAAGGACGGAGGAAAGCTGGATCTCGTCACATCCGAAATTCTCCTTTGCAAGCTGCTGGTAGTATTTGCCGTTCTTTTCGATATAGCTTCCGTAATAGCTGCCGCCGTCAGTGTAGGTGATCCTGAAGCCCATGGGTTTCTTCCCGTCGTCCCCCCAGATCTGCTGTGCGCTGGTGCGGATCGCCTTGCCGGCTGACATGGTATGGACCCAAGGGGTGTTGTCCGAGAGGTCCACTTCGCTCGTGCGGATGTCGTCGGAAGCATCCTTGAAATTGACGGTCGGGCTTGCGACGGCCGACCTCTCTATGAGCAGACCGGTCCTCTTGTAGGTGATCGTTGCATTGGTCGTGACCACCTTTATGGTAACGTCATAGGTACCAGGATTGGCCACGAACCAGGCCTTGAAATCCCTTAGGGTAGTTTTTCCGTCTCCCACCAGCTGGATGGACGCCGCAGTCTCGGAAGGCTCCGGAACGATGTCCTTTATGTGTTTGGTCAAGTCTACCTTGAACCCTCCTGCCAGATCCTTGTCCGATCCTGTCGCGGTGATGGTGACCGACTGGACGATCTGGTCGGAATATGCAGGCTCGAGTCCTGCGAAGGTCAGGCAGCCGAAGCCGAAGAGGTGGGCGAACCTGACTTTATGGTTCTGGACCCCGCTCTTGTAAGAGATCGTCATGGGCTCTATGACCATGGGGTCGGCGGCTCCGTCCCATGACCCCTTGGTCGGGGTCTGGACGGTCGGTATGGTCACGGTCCACCCCGTCAGGTCGGATGGAGCCCGGGACACGGTGGAACGAGGGAGGATCCCGTAGAAACGGTAGCTGTCCTCCACGTCCGAAGATGCAATGTTATAGAACCATCCCCTGAAGACGGGAGACTGGGCTGTCTCGTTCTGGATGGTGAATACGGAACCGTAGACGGTCGCCTGGCCGCCCGACTTTTCAGCGACGGCCACTCCCTGCGTGGGAGACCCGGTCTTGGCGATGGCTCCGTACAAGGCATCCTCCTTTTCGAAAGCGACCCGCTTGTTGCCGTCGAAAACGGCCCTGGTCATCTCTCCGTCGGCTTCCAGTTCCACCATGAAGTCAGTCTTGAGCACAGGCTCGTCCTGTGCCGGCTCTACCCTCGAGCAGGCGAATGCTGCGAGCAATGCTGCCGCGACAAATATTCTCTTTTCCATGTCCGTTCCTCCTTACCAATTAATATATCTGTCGTCTCCGCTGACGATGACGTCGCCGAAATCGCCATAGTAGTCCCTGGTGATGCTCACGTACTGGGCGGAATATGCACCGTCGCTGTTGCGCACCGCCTTGATGATGACATATCCGTCCTCGAGGACGGCAGGAGCGACAATGTACACGATTCTCTTGACTTCGTCGACCGTAGCCTTGAAGCCATTGGATTCCACCGCCACATGGGTGGTCTTGTCCCCGCCGGTGAGAGTGTACTTGATGGCAAGGGTGTCAGTAGGGGCAAGCGTGGCTTCATATTCGGTGACCTTCAGGACAAGGGACTGCCCTGCGGCGGAACCACCCTTGGAGAACGTGAACTGCTGCCCTCCGTAGGTAATGGTCACGGTCGTGTCGGTCTCGGTCAGAGAGAATTCCGGACCGGACTCTCCCGAGACGCTGACCTCCTGCCATGTCTGTTCCCCGTCGTAGGAGACATACCACTTGCCGCTGTCTACCTTGAAGACCGGGGTCTTTCCGTCATCTCCCCTCGAAGGCAGCCCTGAATCGACGCCGTCGATGAACCAGTTGCCGTTCTGGCCTATCGTGACGACAGGTGCGACGGCATCGTCTCCCTTGGCTTTCACGCCGGTGGCTTCGCCGTCAATGTACCAGTAGCCGTCATCCCCGATGACCACTTCCGGCGCATCGGCGGTCACTCGCATGGGAGTGCCGTCCTCACCCTTCACTATTTCTCCGTTGACAGTCCAGTAAAACACTCCTTCTTCGTCCTGGGCCACCCCTATGACAGGAGTCTGGCCGTCGGCACCGGCAGCGCCGTCCTTGCCGTTGGATATCGTGGCGGTCGTCCCGTCGCTGAAAAGGATCGTGTACCCCTCGTCCGTCGGGGTCACCTTGTCGACATAAACCTTCCCCTCAAGTACGGAAACCTTGTCGACCAGGGTCTGCAAAGTCTGGGTGTGTCCGTTGACACGCGACTCCAGCTCCGCCAGCCTGGCCTCGATTGCCGCAGACCTTTCCTCGAGGCTGCCGACTCTCTCGTTCAGGTCGTCAAGCTTTTTGCAGGATGCAAGGACTGCAAGTCCTGCCAGAAGCATCAGCGAAATTTTTCTCATATCAGTTTCGTCATTAAATAGGTATATTCCAAATTACAAATATGCAAAAAAGTTTTTTCCGTGCAAAACAACCGGGCCAGAGCCGGGCACAAAAAAAGAATAGGTCGCAAGCAGTGCCGGGCCCGTTCTGGCATAAAAAAAAAAGTCCGGCGCAAGCGATGCCTGGCCAGCGCCGGGCACAAAAAAAGAGTCCGGCGCAAGCGATGCGCCTGACCAGTGCCGGCATAAAAAAAAGGAGTCCGTCGCAGACCTGTGTCTGTGACGGACTCCCTAAGAACGGCGGCGACCTACTCTCCCAACTGGTGGGTCAGTACCATCGGCGCGGATGAGCTTA
>ONRD01000039.1 GCA_900320185.1 uncultured Bacteroidales bacterium | reverse complement strand
ATGGGTCGAAGGAAGCTACCTGCTGCCTGACAGGCTGAACGGCTACGGCTACCTCCAGGCTGTCAGGGACGTCCTGGACGGCAAGTACGACTAAGCCCCAACACCTCCGCCGGCCCGGCTGATGTAAAACGGCATCCGCCCAAGCATCCCGGACGGCAAGTACGACCAAGCCCCACACCTCCGCCGGCCCGGCTGATGCAAAACGGCATCCGCCCAAGCATCCCGGACGGCAAGTACGACCAAGCCCAATTAGCTAACACGCTTGGTTTTAGTAATAAGCTATAAATCAAGAAGTTAAGTTCTCCAAGCGTGTGAAGTGGACGTTTTTTAGGGTCATTTATCCCTTTGAGGCGTGTTAGCTATTTGAAAATGTGGGGTAGGCCAAGGATGGCTTCCTTCGCCACCTACTACCAGGCATTCAAGGCGCCGCCTATGCAACCCTTTCGGGAGTGCACCGAAAAACTTGGACACAAAACGAAAGGAATATGCCAAAGATGAAGAGGCCATCTACAAAAACCGGCCTCCAGCGTGGATGACTTGGGCCTCATCATGCAGGTTTCATCCACAAAAACAGGCCGCCAGCGCGGAGCCAGGGAAAGACGGCAGCAGACAACCGTGCGGCAGCCGCCGGCAGGAGCGCTGCTGCCAGCCAGGGAAAGATGGCAGCAGACAACCGTGCGGCAGCCACCTGCAGGAGCGCTGCTGCCCGACAGGGAAAAACGACGGCAAATAAACACCTGCCAGCCGCCTGCAGGAGCGCTGCGGTCCCGCCAGGAGAAGAAGGATCTCTTGGGGGATTCAATCCCTTGAATGATTGAATATTCGCCATATATTTTCAAAAGTGACTGTTATTTAGTATCTTTGTTTTTTGTATCAATGTTTTGAACAATGAAGAAAGGTAGTTTCATAACAGCCATCCTGTTCCTCTTCGCCGCCTGGGCTGCCAGCTCATGCAACGAAGGGATGTACGCCGACCTGGAATGGGTGCCGGTCGACATCGAGATCTATGCCACCCAGAACGGCAACGACATACTTGATTCCACCAAGACCTGGTACCAGGGGAAGGACCTGCGGCTCACTTTCGAAGGTTCCGTCTACAAGATTCCTGAAAGGGGTTCGCAGTCGTCTCTGGTCTCCGGAGAAGGGTACAAGGGAGACGGCGAGTCCTTCAACTCGACCTTCTATGGACTGAGGCTCCTGAAAGCCGCAGGAAGGTACTATCTCTATTTCGGAGACTTCGACGGCTCGAAGGACATGGACACGAAGCTTGTCCTCAACTGGCCTGACGGGAAGGAAGACGTGATTTCCTATAAGCGCAAGGTCAACGCAAAGAGGCACAAGGCAGACGTCACCATCAAGCTGAACGGGGAGAAATGCTACATCCCCGTCCAGATAAAGCACTAGCGGCCCCAGATAAAGATAAAGCATTAACGGATTGGAGAAGATAACCCTCATAGCATGTCCTCTGTCGGAGATTGGCGCAAAGCTTGGGAACAAGGAACTTTACGTCATCTTCGACCGTAACGTGGAAGGAATCGTCCGCGGGATGGGGCTCAGTGCCAGGGGGATGCTTCCGATCGACGCGTCCGAGAGGACCAAGGTTCCGGCCACGGTGGTTTCGCTCGCCGCCTGGCTGATGGAGGAAGGGGCCTCCCGGGAAGCCTTTGTCCTGGGTGTAGGTGGTGGTATCACGACAGACATCGTCGGTTTCACGGCTTCGGTGTACAAGCGCGGCGTCAGGTTCGGCTTCGTCCCCACCACCCTGCTCGCCCAGGTCGACGCAGCGGTCGGCGGAAAGAACGGAGTCAACCTGGATTCCTACAAGAATATGCTGGGAACCATACGCCAGAGCGAGATGACATTCCTTTGTCCGGAGGTCCTGCACACCCTGCCAAGGAAGGAGATTGTCGCCGGAGCCGCCGAGCTCCTCAAGACCTTCATCATAGACAACCAGGGCGGGAACTACGGGAAAGCGGTGGAAACGCTTGGCAGTAAGGAATATGACTTCGAAAAACTGGGGGGCCTCACGGAGGCCGCAGCGAGGATCAAGGCCGGCATCGCCGGAAGGGATCCCTTCGAAAAGGGAGAGCGGATGAAACTCAACCTCGGCCACACTTTCGCCCATGCCATCGAGAAACTGTCCGCCGAAGGAATCTCCCACGGCAATGCAGTCTCGATGGGAATCATCCTCGCCGCACGGCTCGCCGAAGGGATGGGGTTCGCACGAAAAGGGCTGGCCCGGAGGCTGACTCACGACTTCGAGAGATGCACTCTTCCGGTGGAATGCCCCTACGCTCCCGGAGAACTGGCATCGGCAATGGAAAAAGACAAAAAAGCCAACGGCAGCATCGTCCACTTCGTACTGCCGGTTGACATAGGCAAAGTGGAGATATGTGACCTCGGGATAGGAAACGTGGTCGAGACCCTGAATCACCTTCAGGAGCAGGATTGATTTGCAACCCCCTTTTTGAGATGATCTGCACCACCTTACAGAACCGCAGCCTGAACGAAATCTATGAAATACTCGAATCCAGCAGGCCCGTCGTCGAGATGGCCGAGATAAGGCTGGACAAGTGCCCGCTGGGCATCGACGACATCGAAGAACTGTTCTCCTCTTCAGACACCCCCCTCATCGCCACCTGCAGGGTTTCAGGAGACGGAGCGTCCACCTGGCCGGAAGCGGAAGAGAAACTCTCCGCCGCGATCAAGGCCGGGGCAGCCTATGCCGACCTTGAAGTCGAAGCACCCAAGGAAATGGGTAAAAGACTGAGAAGGCTGTGTTCCGAATACGGGACACAGATGATACGGTCCTGCCATTTCTACGAAAGCACCCCTGCCATTGAAGTCCTCCAGGGCTGCGCGGGCAAGTGCCGCAGGTTCGGAGGGGACATAGTGAAGATCGTGGCCATGGCACATTCTGAAGAGGATGCCGAAAGGGTCCTGTCCCTTTACGATGTCAATATGCCTTTCAGGCTCATTGCCTTCGCCATGGGAGACGAAGGCAGGAAGAGCCGCCTGAGGTGCCTCACGTTCGGAGCTCCCTTCACCTATGCCGCGCTGTCGGAGAGCGAAGCCGCCGCACCGGGACAGTGGGTATATTCAAAGATGCTGGCCGCTGCTTTCGGGAACAAGAAGCCGCTTTGGTCCGAAGAGGTACTCTCGATGCCCTCTTCGAAGAGCTTCGCCCAAAGGGCCGTGATTGCCGCTGCCCTCGCTGACGGAACCTCCATCCTGGAAGGATATTCACCCTGCGGGGACACTGATGCCGCGATCGGAGTCGCCAGGTCACTGGGAGCCACCGTCACGGTGGAAGGAAGCACCCTCACCATAACCGGGGCTGGAGGCAACGTCGCCGGGACCGGGGGAAACGTCGCAGACAATGCTTCCTTCTTCACCGGGGAATCCGGACTTCTCACCCGGCTCATGATCCCCCTCTCGGCAGCCCTGTACCGGCATCCTGTCACAATAGAAGGGACCGGAACCCTCATCGGGAGGCCCCTGAAGGGTGCAGCCGGGATCCTCGCCCCCTTCGGGACTGTCCTGAAGCCTCTTGAAGCCCAGGGGAAGAACCCGGACGGAACCATCCCCGACCCGAAGGTTCCCCTGACCGTGAACGGCCCTCTCCTGGCCGGGAAGGCGGACATTTCCGGGAAGGACGGTTCCCAGCTGGTCTCCGGCCTGCTGATGGCCCTACCGCTGCTTGACGAGGACACAGTGATCCATGTCCACGACCCGAGGAGCATCCCGTACATGTTCATCACGATGGACGTGCTCCGCAGGTTCGGGATCAAGATCGCTTCGGAGATGGAGGGCGACGAGGTTTTCATGGAGACCCAGGACTGGAGCCTCTGCACCGGAATCACTTTCAAGATCAAAGGAAGGCAGAAGTACTCCCCGGCATCGTTCCAGATCGAAGGAGACTGGAGCGCCGCGGCCAACTTCCTGGTTGCCGGAGCCCTGTTCGGACGTGTCCGGCTCTCATCCCTTGACACCACTTCGCTCCAGGCCGACATCTCCATCATGGACATCCTGATGGACGCCGGCGCCAGCATCTCGCAGCTCAACGCAGAGGGAGGGGAAGAAGACCATAAAGGTATCATCACCGTGCAGAGGGCTCCCCTGCGCGCTTTCGAGAGCGACCTCAACAACTGCCCGGACCTGTTCCCCATTGTCTCGGTTCTGGCAGCCTACTGCCATGGAAAGAACCGGCTGAAGGGCTTCAAGAGGCTGGAGGGAAAAGAAAGCAACCGCGGGGAAGCGATACTGGACATGCTCACCAGGATGGGAGTCGAAGCCTGGGCCGAAGACGACGAACTCATCGTCGTCGGAGAATCGCTCGAATGCCGCTTCCTTTCCGGCAACTTGCTTAAGGGCGGACAGTACACCACCAGTCACGACCATCGGATGGCCATGGCCCTCAGCGTGGCGTCGCTTGCCACCGACACTCCGGTGGAAATGGACGATACCGACTGCCTGGCCAAATCATTCCCGGGCTTCGCGGACACTTTCAGGAAGGCGCTGTAGGGTCCCGGGGCAACATGCCGGAAAAAAGGCTATATTTGCAAGACGAAAGAAACTACGCAGGATGAACACATTCGGAAGGGTTTTCAAGGTAGGGATATTCGGTGAATCGCACGGGCCCGCCGTCGGCGTCGTCATCGACGGAGTGAAGGCAGGCCTCCCCTTGTGCGAGGAGGATTTCATGAGTGACATCCTCAGGCGCAAGAGCGGGGCCAGGGGCACCACTCCCAGGACCGAAAGCGACGAACCGCGGATCATAAGCGGCGTGCATGACGGGCACACCACAGGTGCCCCGGTAGCCGTCATATTCCAGAACGGGAACACCCGGTCCGGCGACTATGAGTCCATCAGGGACATCCCGCGCCCCGGCCATGCGGACTACGTCGCTTCCGTGAAATGGAACGGATTCAACGATCCCCGCGGAGGAGGACATTTCTCCGGCCGCCTCACCCTTCCCCTCGTCGCAGCGGGTGTCATCGCGAAGAAAATGTGCCCGGGACGGATAGAAGCGTCCCTTGTCGAGATCGGAGGAGAGCCTGACCGCTCCAGGTGGGATGCCATGCTTGACGGGGCTTCACGCGAGGGAGACTCGCTCGGAGGCATCGTGGAGTGCCGCGTGGAAGGTTTGCCCGCAGGGCTTGGGGAACCCTTCTTCGACTCCGTGGAATCTCTTCTGTCACACGCGGTTTTCTCCATCCCGGGAGTACGTGGCATAGAGTTCGGAGACGGTTTTTCCGCCGCAAGGATGACTGGATCGCAGCACAACGACCCCTTCGTCCGCCCGGAGGACGGAAAGGCCGGGGCGGTACCTTCCAAGAATGGAGCCGGCGGGGTCAACGGAGGCATCACTTCCGGGGCTCCGGTCGTGTTCCGGGTGGCATTCAAGCCCACATCAAGCATAGCCAGGGCGCAACAAACCCTGGACCTCTCCTCCGGAGAGACCGTGACCCTCAACGTTCCGGGACGCCACGACGTGTGCTTTGCGCTGCGCACGCCTGTCGTCGTGGAGGCCGTGACCGCCATAGTGCTGGCCGACCTCGCAGCCTGCAGGAAATGATTCCTGCATCAAGAATAAAGACCATGGACGCAAACGAAGAAGACAAGATCATACAAGACATAACCAGACAGGAATACAAGGAAGGCTTCGTCACCGATGTCCGCCAGGAATTCATCCCTAAAGGCCTCGATGAAGACATCGTGAGGATGATTTCCGCCTTGAAGGAAGAACCCGGATGGCTGCTCGAATTCAGGCTGGACGCATTCCGCAAGTGGCAGAAGATGAAGATGCCCCAGTGGGGGCACCTGGACATGCCGAAGATCGACTTCCAGGACATCATCTACTACGCCGCACCCAAAAAGAATGAGGACCGCCCCAAGGAGATAGATCCCAAACTCGAGGAAACCTTTGAAAAACTGGGGATTCCCGTGCGGGAACGCGAAGCCCTGGCCGGCGTGGTGGCGGTCGACGCAGTCTTCGATTCCGTGTCCGTGGCGACAACCTTCAGGGCTGCGCTCGCCGAGAAAGGGATCATATTCTGCAGTTTCTCGGAAGCGGTCAAGGAGCACCCGGACCTGGTCCGGAAGTATCTGGCCACGGTGGTCCCCTCAGGGGACAATTTCTTCGCCGCACTCAATTCCGCGGTGTTCTCGGACGGCAGTTTCTGCTACATCCCCAAGGGGGTGAAATGTCCGATGGACCTGTCCAGCTATTTCAGGATCAACGCCAAGGGCACAGGCCAGTTCGAAAGGACTCTGATCGTAGCCGACGAAGGTTCTTCGGTGAGCTACATGGAGGGCTGCACCGCCCCGATGAGGGACGAGAACCAGCTCCATGCGGCCGTCGTGGAGATAGTTGTCGAAAAGGACGCCGACGTCAGGTACTCGACCGTCCAGAACTGGTACCCCGGCGATGCCCAGGGCCGCGGCGGCATCCTCAACCTCGTCACCAAGAGGGGAATATGCAAGGGGGCGGGCTCGCACCTTAGCTGGACCCAGGTCGAGACCGGGTCAGCCATAACATGGAAGTACCCTTCCACGATCCTCAAGGGAGACAATTCGTCCTCGGAATTCTACTCAGTAGCCGTGACAAACAACTTCCAGCAGGCCGACACGGGGACCAAGATGATCCACACCGGAAAGAACACAAGGAGCAGGATAGTGAGCAAGGGAATATCCGCCGGCCGGAGCCAGAACAGCTACCGCGGACTGGTGATGATGGGATCCGGAGCGGACGGGGCGCGCAACCACTCCCAGTGCGACAGCCTGCTCATAGGCTCTGCCTGCGGCGCACACACCTTCCCCGACATCCGCAGCAACAACCCCACCGCAATCGTCGAGCATGAAGCCACGACTTCAAAGATAAGCGAGGAGCAGCTGTTCTACTGCAACCAGCGCGGGCTCAGCCCTGAAGATGCAGTCGGACTCATCGTGAACGGCTACGCCCACGAGGTACTCTCGAGGCTGCCGATGGAGTTCGCCGTGGAGGCGACCAAACTGCTCCAGGTAAGCCTGGAAGGATCTGTCGGATAAAGTAAAAGGGAACCATGGGATTGTTCAGCATAGACAACATAGCTTTCACCCTGGGAGGCGCCCCGGTCAGCTGGCTGGAGCTTCTTGGGGTCATCGCAGGCCTGACCTGCGTGGTGATGGCCGGAAGGAACAACAAGCACAACTTCTGGGTCGGCTACATCTACAACATACTCCTGTTCATCCTGTTCTGGCAGAAGCACCTCTACTCGGCCTGCCTCCTGCAGCCCGTCGCCTTCGCGATCAACGCGTTCGGGCACTGGAGATGGACCCACCCCAAGTCCGGCGAAGAGAGTTCCCAGGACGCGTCGGCCCTGAAAGTCTCCAGGCTGGACATGAAAGGATGGTGCCAGGCACTCACGGCCGTAGTCGCAGCCGGGGCCGCCTGGGGGTTCGTCCTGAGCAGGCTCGGTACGGTCTGGGGCAAGGGAATATTCATTCCCGACCCCATCCCGTGGCTGGACGCTTTCGTCCTGATGCTGACCCTCCTGGCGCAGTTCCTCTCGGCGCAGAAGAAATGGGACTGCTGGATCGTCTGGCTCGTCGTCAATGCAGCCAACATCACGCTGTACCTCAGCGCCGGGATGGTTTTCATGCCTATAGTCAGCGGCCTCTATCTTGTCAACGGCCTGTGGTCGCTGTGGACATGGTTCCGGCTTTACAAAGAAGAAAATAAATGAATATGAGCGAGATACTACTGAAGATAACAGACCTTCACGCCAGCGTCGGCGACAAGGAAATCCTCAAGGGTGTCAATCTTGAGATCGGCCGCGGGGAGATCCATGCCGTGATGGGTCCGAACGGAGCAGGCAAAAGCACGCTGTCCGCCGTCCTTACCGGCAAACCGGATTACAATGTCACTTCCGGAACCATCGAATTCATGGGCAGGGACCTGCTCGCGATGAAACCCGAGGAAAGGGCTTGGGCAGGGATCTTCCTTTCGTTCCAGTACCCGGTGGAGATACCCGGAGTGACCATCACGAATTTCATGAAGACGGCCGTCAATTCCTCACGGAAGGCACGGGGACTGGAGCCTCTCAAGGCCCCCCAGTTCATGAAACTGCTCAAGGAGAAGATGGAACTGGTCCGCATGCGTCCGGAATTTGCCAAGCGTGAAGTCAATGTCGGTTTTTCCGGCGGGGAAAAGAAACGCAACGAAATCTTCCAGATGGCGATGCTGGATCCGGTCCTTGCCATCCTCGACGAGACCGACAGCGGACTGGACGTGGATGCCCTCAAGATCGTAGCCGACGGAGTCAACGCCCTCCATACTCCCGAGAAGTCCGCCATAGTGATAACACACTACCAGAAACTCCTCGACTATGTCAGGCCCGATGTAGTCCATGTGCTCAAGGCCGGCAGGATAGTGGCCGTCGGAGGAGCCGAGCTGATCACAAAGATTGAGAACGATGGCTTCGAACAGTTCTGAGAAAGACCACGGCAACTACGTTCCGACACCGGTAGGAGCCGGGGTCGGGGTCCGTGACGGTGAAAGCCTCAAGGAAGTCTTCGTCGTCGGGGAAGACCATATTCCAGAATGCTTCGTGGCCGGAAAGGACTCCTCCCTGGACATCACCGTGATAGTCCTTCCCGGATGCAAGGCCGGCATTCCCCTCAAGTTCGAGCTCACCGGAGAAGGAGCCTCGGTAAGGCTCTCCGGCATTTTCCTCTGCAAGGATGACGACGGCGTCTCCTTCGACATCACCATGCATCACAGGGCGCCCCGCTGCAAATCCAACCAAGTGTTCAACGGCATCGCGGCAGGCAGGTCGCAGTGCAGTTTTTCCGGCAGGATCATTGTCGCCCCGGGCGCAAGCCTGACCGAGGCTTACCAGGAAAACCACAACATCCTGCTGGGGGACCTTGCCAGGGTGGGGACGAAACCACGTCTTGAAATCTACAACGATGATGTGAAATGCTCCCACGGAGCTACCGTCGGCAAGCTGAGCGAAGAAGAGCAGTTCTATATGAGATCCCGCGGCATCCCGGAAGAAGAGACGAAGGTCCTCCAGATGATTTCTTTCGTGGCGCCCGTGCTCTCAGGCTGCGACGATCCCGTCCTGGCCGGAAGGGTCGAGGCCGCCATTAGGGAGATGGCGTAGGGCTTCGCAGGACTCTCGTACCAATTTGAGTTCAATCAAATCCAACGATAGGGTCCTTTCAATATCCCTCCTTCTTCGAGAAAATGCTTCCTTAAAGAAGGCAGAGATTCATTCTTATGGTCATTCCACCAACAAGCATACTGACGGCATATGTCTATCATATCTGCTGCCTCCAGCGGTTCAGCTATGATTGCCCCTTCGTCATTTAAGCTCACAATGATTCCATATTCGTAAAAATGATAAAAAAAGAATCGCCCTGTCATTCGTCCTTGATGCTGTGGTTGGTCTTTTTTTTCCTGGTATTCTTCTTCCATCTCAGGCGTATACGACAAATAATAATCTATCAATCGAGCAAAACAGATTCCTCTTCGATTATTTGCCGCGGTCAGAAGAATCTCAGGAAGGTTGGAATTCCAAGGATGGATGGATGGAACAGGAACAATTGATGTGTCAGCAATGAAAGGTATCAGTTCTGGAATGATACTCTTTTCTTGTTGAACAACAAAATCATATGCCTGATATGACTCTGGATTCTGTATAAGGGATCGTGTTTGTTCCTCCCTTTCCCTTACCTGTTCCCGAGCGTTCGGTACAATTCTTCTATCAATTATTTCGAAGCTTGAGAAAAAATCTATACCAAGATTCTTGTGCTTATTCTTCACGTAAAAAAACAGTACGCTTTTCTTTTGCTTGCAGAGCCCATTAATCCTATTTTTTTTTGAAAACAGGGAAGCTCTTGACAAATATCTATCTGGATGCCTGTTATGTACGTCAAGGAAAACTTCATCTTTAGACATATTATCATACTGCAGCCATTTTTCTTCGAGAGTCTCTTCCGTAGAATACAACGTCATTCCAGATGAGTCTTCTTCCACAGAAGAGACATTGAAAAACGCCACAAACCATTCTTTTTGATTGCTGAAACAAAAGCAGGTACCTCCACTATTTCCGTGCCTGCCATGCCTAAAGCGAAAACTATTGGGGAGCCTTATCCTCGCTTTATTAATGATGAGCGTACTGTCGCTTGCTGTTTCGGGATAAAACAAGTTATAGTAGACGAAACCATAATCAGAGCGAAACACTTCCAGCGTTTTGTCAAGGATGACCGAATTCTTGCCATGGATTCTACTAACCTCCACGTCGGCGACATCAGTATCACCGCTTGGTACAGGTGTGATGAATCTGAAAACTAAATCAGATGACCCAAACACCGATAGGGAGAATAACAGAAAAGCAGTTGAACAAAATAACCCTCTCATCTTTATGATTATTTTAGTTGATCGAATATACAGCTTTAACGATCTCTTGAAAGAGTGCAACGCCCTTCGATGGAACGCCCGTGTCCAGCCGAAAACTCGCAGCCGCAGTATTCCTGGTTGTAGATGGATTGTTCGCGGATGATGCAGGCACGACGCTCCTGGAGGCCGCCTCGCCTCCAGTTCTGACCCCACCACAGAAGCCTGGCATCCTTATCCTGCCCCTCCATCCTTCCAGGACCGGTTTCCCGGGCCCTGGATGCGGCGAGCGCTTCTTCGACAGCGCTCCTGCCAGCCTCGTCTACCTGACCGAGATCCTTCCACCTGGAAGAAGCCAGGGTCGTGGTCAGCACGGTGTAGCCGTGGGCGAGGGCGTAGCCGGCGGCCCTCCCGAGACGGAAACGGAAGCATTCCAGGCAGCGAGCACCCCTTTCTGGGAAGGCGGCCGGATCGCCGCAGCCGGTCTTCCTCGACAACGAAGCCGAAACATAGTCCAGCCAGGCGGAATGGTCATATTCATCGTCAGCCACCTCCAGGCCGAAGAGACCGGCGTACCGCTCCAGCTCGCTGCGGCGGAGTTCATATTCCTCAAGAGGGACGATGTTCGAGTTGCTGAAGAATATCCCGGGACGCAGGCCCGCCTCCACCATCCATTCCAGGATCGCTGCCGAGCAGGGC
>ONRD01000027.1 GCA_900320185.1 uncultured Bacteroidales bacterium | reverse complement strand
TCGTAACAAGGTAGCCGTACCGGAAGGTGTGGCTGGAACACCTCCTTTTTGGAGTCAAGACCTGGCAGCGACGCTCATCGTGTGTGTTCAAGGATCGGTATCGCGGGGTGCTAATCTTTCATTATTATACAGGCTCTTAGCTCAGTTGGTTAGAGCGCTACACTGATAATGTAGAGGTCGGCAGTTCAACTCTGCCAGGGCCTACAAAGCAACCGGGGGTATAGCTCAGTTGGTAGAGCACCTGCTTTGCAAGCAGGGGGTCAAGAGTTCGAATCTCTTTATCTCCACATTCGAAATCCATTGGAAGGCGATCAATAAGTGATTATTGGTCGCCTTCTTTTTTTTCGCCTCCGCCGCTGCGGCAGGCGGCAGGCACTGGCGGGCGTGTCCACCCAAGGACACGGGCATGGCGCAGGACTGGAGCCCCTGGGCTTCTATCCGGACTTGCCATGTTGCAATTGACGGCCAAATTATCTATCTTTCGGTTCAGTTGAAACAACTGTTGTAATAAGGCATGGTCTCTTTCATTATCAGCGTAGCCGCACTCGTGCTGGGATATCTCCTTTACGGGAAGTTCGTGGAACGTATCGTCGGGCCTGACCCGGACCGGAAGACTCCGGCGGTGACAAAGGCCGACGGGGTGGATTTCATAGTTATGCCCTCTTGGAAGGTGTTCATGATCCAGTTCCTCAACATAGCCGGTACCGGCCCCATCTTCGGTGCCATCATGGGAGCGAAGTTCGGCCCTTCCTGCTACCTTTGGATAGTCCTCGGGTGCATATTCGGTGGAGCCGTGCACGACTACATGTGCGGCATGCTGTCGCTCCGCAACGGAGGAGTCGGGCTGCCGGAACTGGTAGGAAAGTATCTCGGGAAGGGGACCAGGAACGTCATGCTCGTGTTTTCCGTCCTTCTGCTCCTGCTCGTGGGAACGGTGTTCGTGTACAGCCCGGCAATCATCCTTGGAGACATGACCGGCGGCGGCAATGTCTCCGTGGCCGTGTGGGTCGTGGCGATATTCATCTATTACATCATCGCCACGCTCCTCCCGATCGACAAGATCATCGGCCGGATATATCCGGTGTTCTCGGTGGCCCTCCTTTTCATGGCTGCGGCGCTCCTTGTCTGCCTGGTCGTGAAGTGGCCTTCGATTCCGGAGCTGTGGGACGGGCTCGGCGGATGGTCCGGCAAGGTGGCGCTGAAAGACCAGCCGATCTTCCCCTGCCTGTTCATAACGATCGCCTGCGGGGCTGTTTCCGGTTTCCACTCCACCCAGAGCCCCCTCATGGCCCGCTGCCTCGGCAACGAAAGGCTCGGAAGGCCCGTTTTCTATGGCGCCATGATCACTGAA
Organism: uncultured Bacteroidales bacterium; assembly: GCA_900320185.1. GTDB lineage: Bacteria > Bacteroidota > Bacteroidia > Bacteroidales > UBA932 > Cryptobacteroides. Next base: position 29,451 of record ONRD01000027.1, on the reverse strand, counting down.
GGCCTCGTCGCCCTCATCTGGGCCGCGGTGTCTTCATGGTTCTTCTTCGACGGAGGCGCAGCGCAGGTCGGTTCCGACATCACTGCATCCGCCCCTGCAGTGGTCACCAAGGTGTCCAGGGGCTGGCTCGGCATCTTCGGCGGCATCCTTGCCCTCCTGGGCGTGGTGGCGGCACCGATCACTTCCGGAGACACGGCCTTCAGGAGCGCCCGGCTCATAATCGCGGATGCCTTCCACCTGGACCAACACCCGATGGGCCGGCGTCTTGCGATAGCGGTCCCGATGTTCGTGGCTTCCGCCTTCCTCCTGTGGTACAACATTTCTAATCCTGACGGATTCAATGTGATATGGCGCTATTTCGGATGGAGCAACCAGACCCTTGCCTGCTTCATGCTGTGGACCGCCACGGCCTGGCTGGCCGGGAGCCGGAAAGGACGGTGGTACCTGGTGACCTTGCTGCCGGCACTGTTCATGACGAGCGTCTGCGTCACGTTTATCCTGGTGGACAAGACCGGTTTCGGCCTTCCGGCCGGCCTGGCGCCGTGGATCGGACTTGGCGCCTTTGCCGTCTCGGCGGGTGTCTTCCATGCCTTGAAAGGCCGTACAGGCAAAGATCCCTTCCAGGAATATTCCTGATCGGGGAAGCCGGCGGCATGAGGCTGCCTGGGGACTGACAACAATGACAACAATGATATTAATGATAAAGACGATGGCAATGAAAACTAAACTTCCCATTATCGGGGCCATGCTGGCGCTCCTGGTCGCCTGTGCCCCGGAAGTCCGGGACGAGATTCCGCTTCCGGAGCATCCCAGGCCTGATTTCGAACGGGCCCAGTGGATCAACTTGAACGGCAGCTGGTCTTTCACCTTCGACGAAGCCCTTGCCTCGAAGGCCCTTTCTGAAAAGGATTGCTCGGTCATGGACCGCAGTATCAAGGTTCCGTTCCCCTGGGGATCCGAGCTGTCGGAAGTCCCGGATTCCGGCGACATAGGATGGTATGCCCGGACCGTGACTGTGCCCCGGTCCTGGAAGGGCAAGAGGGTTTTCCTCGTGGTCGGCGCTTCGGACTGGGAGAGCCGTGCCTGGTTCGACGGAACCGAGCTTGGAACCCATAAGGGCGGGTACACTCCTTTCGAGTTCGAGCTGACCGGAGTCCGTTTCGGAGAGGCGCAGCAGCTGGTGCTGAGGGTCGACGACACCTACAGCGATTCACATCTTTACGGCAAGCAGGGCTACGGCAACGCCAGGGGCATCTGGCAGACGGTCTATCTGGAGGCCCGCCCGAAGAACTACATCACCTCCCTGCATTTCACCCCCGACATCGACAAGTCCCAGGTGAAGGTCGACATCATCCTGGCCGCACCTCCGGCTGAAGGGGAGACTTTCACACTGAAGTTCAGGACAGGCGGCCAGGAGACATTCTCGGCCGGGGTGGAAGGCCAGTCCGCGAGTTTCCTCGTGCCTTTGAGGGACCAGCACCTCTGGGACATCGACGACCCTTTCCTCTACGAAGTGACGGCATGCCTCGGCAGCGGGGATGAAGTGAACGGCTATTTCGGCCAGCGGAAGATAGGCGTGGTCAAGTTCCCCGGGGCGGACTACAAGTATGTGGCCCTCAACGACAAACCGGTCTATCTCCAGCTCTGTCTCGACCAGAGCTATCATCCGCAGGGGTTCTACACCTTCCCCAGCGACGAGTTCATGAAGAACGAGATCCTCCTCTCCAAACGGCTGGGGCTGAACGGCAACCGCATCCACATCAAGGTGGAGGTGCCCAGGAAACTCTACTGGGCCGACAAGCTCGGTCTCCTGATTATGGCCGACACCCCCAATTTCTGGGGCAAGCCGGTGCCGGAGGCTCGCCAGGACTGGGAAAACTGCATGCGTTCGCAGGTGGAGCGCGACTATAACCACCCTTCCATCTTCGCATGGGTCAATTTCAACGAGACCTGGGGCCTTCATGGGGAAAACGACTACGACACCGAGGTCCAGGAGTGGGTGCGTTCGATGCACCGCCTGACCAAGAGGCTGGACCCTTCACGTCTTGCTGAAGACAATTCCGCCTGCCTGAGGGACCATGTCGAAACCGACATCAATTCGTGGCATTCCTACAGGCCGGGCTGGGACTGGGAGGCCGAGATCGAGAGGTATGACGCGGGGACCTATCCGGGAAGCACCTTCAACTTCACCGGAGGCAATGTCCAGGATGATGCCCCGATGATCAACAGCGAATGCGGCAACGTCTGGGGATATGAGGGAAGCGCCGGTGACTGTGATTTCACCTGGGACTACCACATAATGATCGACGCGTTCCGCCGCCATCCCAAGGTGGCCGGCTGGCTCTACACGGAGCATCACGATGTCATCAACGAGTGGAACGGCTACGTCCATTACGACCGTTCCCCGAAGATCGACGGGCTCGACGACCTCGTGCCCGGTATGACGGTCGCCGATTTCCAGAGTCTCTATTACATCTGCCCGGAGAAGTACCTCTACACGGTGAACAAGCCCGGCGAGTGGGTGGACCTTTCCTTCTACGGCTCTTTCATGACCGACAGGAATCCCGGGAACATGACCCTCGAGACCGAGATGGTCGGTTATGACTGCCTCGGCCGCTTCCGCACCTTCGACAAGTACTCGGGCGAAATCAAGTTCTCGCCCTGGTGCAGCCGCACCGTCGCCACCCAGAAGGTCCATGTCCCTGAAGACAACGGACTCTACTGGCTCCGGACCGTCCTGAAGGATGCCTCAGGCAAGGAGCTTCACCACAATTTCACTATTTTCAGGGTGAAGGACGGCAAGACTCCTGTCCCGGAGGATTCGGCCGTCATCACGTTCGCCCCTTCCTCCGTCACGGCGAAGGAGTGGTCGCAGGGCGACGCCTCGATTTTCGACGGGCTGAAGGTGGACGGCTTCGGGAACGGATGGTTTGAATATACTGTAAAGCTCCCCAAGGACATCGACCTCGAGAAGGTCACTTCGGCGCAGCTTGTCTTCGAGGCTTCGGCCAAGGAGAAGTTCGGCAAGGACAAGGAGGGGAACGAAGCTTCCGGCGACTATATGCTCGGGAAGGGGACCTTCGACCATTGCAAGTCCTTGAACTCGTATGCTATGACCGATTCCACCCTCTGGCCCTCCACCGTGGTGGTCTCCGTCAACGGGAAGGAGATAGGCTCCGCTGACCTTGCCGACGATCCGGCTGACCACAGGGGCATCCTTTCGTGGGGGGCGCAGCCAAGGCAGCCTTTCATGAGGGAAGCCGGCTCCTATGGGGAACTTGTAAAGATCGACGTGCCCCTGTCAGCGCTGCCCGCCCAGGAGATCCTTTCGACCAGGACGGTGGTGATCCGCTTCACGGTTCCCGCCGAGGCCGGGGAAGGAGGACTGGCGATCTACGGCAAGGACTTCGGGCGCTATCCGCTCGATCCGATGATCATCCTGAAGACCAAGTGAAGAGTCCAGGCGAATGAAAAGATTCCTTGAGTGTTGCTGTACCAGCCCCTTCGAGGCCGTCCAGGCCCAGGAGGGCGGAGCTTCAAGGGTAGAGCTCTGCGAGGACCTGCCTTCCGGGGGAGTCATGCCCCGGAAGGAGGTGCTCGAAGAGACGCTCAAGGCGGTTTCAATCCCGGTAAATGTGCTTGTCAGGCCCCGCAGGGGAGGTTTCGTGTACACAGAAGACGAAATCCTCGAAACCCTAGGGCTTATCCGGATGTGCAAGGACATGCGTGTAGCGGCGCCGGACGGTTCCACTCGCCGGGTAAACGGCGTGGTGGTGGGAGCCCTTGACGGATCACTGCGGGTGGACAAGGCCTCCATCGGGAGGATGGTGGCCCTTGCCAGGGCCGGAGACCATCCCCTGTCCGTCACCTTCCACCGTGCGTTCGACGAATGCCTGGACCCGCTGGAAGCCCTTGAAGACATCATCGCGCTCGGCTGCGACACCCTCCTTACGGCCGGGCATGCCGCTTCCGTGAACGAAGGGAAGGAGATGCTCCGGACCCTTGTCCGCAAGGCTGCCGGCAGGATAGCGGTGCTGGCAGGCTCCGGGGTGAGGCCGTCGAACATAGCCGGACTGGAAAAGTACACGGGAGTCACTCTCTTCCATTCTTCAGCCCACGGCCCTGACGGCAGGACCTGCTCGGCGGTGGTCTCTGAAATGGCCGGCCGCTGATGTTTTATCGATAAAATTCCCTAAATTTGTATGCTATGGGATTTTTTAATTTTCCTGGAGACCAGGACCACAGGACATTCAACTACAAGCCGATCTACTACGACAAGGAAGAGGAAGAGCGTCGCCAGAAGTTCGGCAGGGTGGACGGCACTTTCGAGCGTGAGGCCAAGGAGGCAAAGGAAAAAGGGACCTATGTCCCGGGTTCCTACCTCAAGGGGTCCATACGCGACGGCGCCTACCAGAGAAGGAGGTCGGCCTCGACCAAGGCGCAGCGGATCATCGGCCTTGTCGGTTTGATCCTGGTCGCGGTCATACTTATCTATTTCACGAAGTTTTACTCTTTGCTCTAGCAGATGGAACTTCGGATCCTTCCTGGCAACATAGCCAACATGATAGCTGCCGGCGAGGTCGTCCAGAGACCTGCGTCGGTGGTTAAGGAATTGATGGAGAACGCCGTCGACGCCGGTGCGGACAGGATTTCGGTGACTGTCACCGACGCCGGGAGGACCCTCATCCAGGTGATCGACAACGGCAAGGGGATGGATCCCGACGAGGCCGTCCTGTGTTTCGAGAGGCATGCCACTTCCAAGATCGCCTCTGCGGAGGACCTTGACGGCATCCTGACCTACGGGTTCAGGGGGGAAGCCCTTCCGTCCATAGCGGCGGTCGCCGAGGTCACCCTGAAGACCCGGACGGAGGACCGCGAGCTTGGCTGCGAGGTGGAGTTCGCCGCCTCGGAGCACCTTTCCACCAGGGAGACCATGGCCCCGAAGGGCACCAGCGTCGCCGTTAGGAACCTCTTCTACAACGTCCCCGCGCGCAGGAAGTTCCTCAAGTCCGACAACGTCGAGTTCAAGCATATCGTAGAAGAATTCACCAAGGTCGCCCTCACTCGGCCCGCGATCGGATTCTCGCTCTCGCACAACGGCAAGGACGTCTTCGTGCTGAAACCAGCCAAATCCATGAAGTTCCGCATAATGGACCTTCTGGGCACCAGCCTCGCTGAAGACCTGGTCGATGTCAGTTCGGACACTTCCGTGGTAAGCATCAGGGGCTATGTGGGAAGGCCGGACGCCGCCAGGAAGACTCCCGGGAACCAGTATTTCTTCGTGAACGGCAGGTATTTCCGCAGCCCTTATCTCCACAAGGCCGTGATGAAGGCTTACGAGGGCTTCGTGCAGGAGGGCTCCGTTCCGGCCTATTTCATATTCCTGGACGTGGACCCCGGCACGGTGGACGTCAACATCAGCCCGACCAAGTCGGAGGTGAAGTTCGAAGATGATTCCTTTATCTTCCAGGTCCTTTTCGCCTCTGTACGCGAGGTCCTTGGAAAGAACTCTTTCGCAGGGAGCATCGATTTCTCGAATCCGGAGGCCAACGGAATGCCCGTGCTCGGAAGCCATTTTTCCGACTACAGGCCGGACACCGCACCGCGCGTGCAGCTGGATGAAGGCTACAATCCTTTCGAATTCGAAGCAGCGCCGGCGACCGAAGCCCAGGCTGCCGGACGGCAGGAACCTCCGGCCTTCGGCGGGAAGTACGTCGACAGGAGCATGGACTACGGCAAGCTGTTCGAGGACAACAGCCTCCCCGTGTCGCAGACGATAGTCATCGGAGGCCGGTACATCGTGACCCCCGCAAAGGATGGCCTGATGGTGGTGGACTCCAGGAGGGCGCGCGAGAGGATACTCTACGACAGGGCCCTTGCAGCCCTTTCCAGGAATATGCACGTGACGCAGACCGCCATGTTCCCGGTGAAGGTCGAAGTAGGAGTGGAGAACAGGACCCTTTTCGACGACAAGGCGGCGCTCCTGTCGTCCCTCGGTTTCGACATATCTCCCTTCGGTACGGACACGGTCGTCGTCAATGGGGTCCCTGAAGGTTTTTCCGCAGAACCCGGGAAAGTCCAGGCAATGGTCGGAGACCTGCTGCTGATCCTTTCCGACGACAGCAGTTCCCTTCCGGGAGTGATGGAATCTTCGCTGGCTGAGAAGTTCGCCCTTCTCGGCGCTTCTTCCGCGGCGGGAGTGACTTCACCGGCGGAAGCGCGCAGGATCGTGGACGCCCTTCTCTCCTGCGACAATCCCGAGATTACGGCCAAGGGCCGGAAGATAATGGCCGTGATGCCTTTGTCCGCGCTTGAAAAACTGTTTTAGAACCGGTAGGAATGGGATCATATTACGACAACAGGCCAGGCGGTTTCCTGGGAAGGCTCTTCGGGAACATCCCTGCAGGGACCAAGAACATCTTCATCGTCAACGTGTTGATGTTCATTGCCACCTTGATCAACCAGGAGTTCATGGTGAAGACCTTCTCGGTGTTCTTCCCCTCGTCCTATTATTTCCGCATCTGGCAGCCCGTGACCTACATGTTCATGCACGGCGGAATCGCCCACATATTCGTGAACATGTGGGGACTGTTGATGTTCGGCTCGGCGCTCGAGCGGACCATCGGGACCCGCAAGTACTTGATACTGTACTTCCTGGCCGGCTTCGGCGCCCTCCTTGTCCATCTGGGAGTGGAGTACATCCAGGTCCAGCAGTGGTACTCCAGCATGGCCATGGGCAGGATAACGCAGGAGACGTACTACATGAACCTCAACACCCCGATGCTGGGAGCTTCCGGCGCCATCTACGGAGTGCAGGTCGCCTATGCTATGCTTTATCCCAACGATGTGTGGATGCTCATCTTCCCTCCCGTGAGGATGAAGGCGAAGTGGTTCATCCTCATATTCCTTGCGCTCGAACTTTACCTCGGTGTCACCGGGACGGTGGAAGGTGTGGCGCATTTCGCCCATCTGGGAGGCGCCCTTGTCGGTTTCCTGCTGATCCTTGTCTGGAAACGCACCGGGAGGTTGTGGAACAATCATTGATCACCCAGGGACGATGGCATACAATCAACATGAGAACCCGGTCTGGAACATAGTCTCCAGGGTGCTGATGCTCCTGGCGGCCTTCCTGTTGTTCCTGAGCTACGCATCGATGCTGGTCAACCCTGCCAGGGCGTGGTTCATGACCGTGATAGGGCTTCTCTTCGTCCCCATCGCCGTCCTGAACGTCCTGCTCTTCCTGTGGGCGGTCCACCGCCGCTCCCGCTCTTTCTGGATCCCTCTTCTCGCTCTGTTGCCGTCGGCGATCCTCCTTGGCCGTTACCTCCAGTTCTCCTCCGGAGCCGAGGAGAAGAAGCCCGGAGCGGTCAAGGTGATGACTTACAATGTGGGGAAGTTCGGCCTCGGCCAGGGCGACCGTTTCAAGGGAGAGTCGGGGGTCGAGGCCTGCATCGACTCTGTCGCAAGGTACCTCAGGGCCGTGGACGCCGACATCGTCTGTCTCCAGGAGGTCAACATGCCCGGTGAATATGACGCAGCCCAGTTCTTCCGCAAGCATTTCCCCGGCTACAACGCAGGGTATTTCATGTACGTGTCGGATGAAGGGACCTACGGCAATGCCATCCTCAGCCGTTTCCCCATCCGGGACAAGGGAAAGATGGTTTTCGAGCGGAGTGCCAACATGGCGGTCTGGACCGACCTTGACGTCCATGGCGGGACGGTGCGTGTGTACAACTGCCATTTCGAGAGCTACAGCATATCCCTGGGCCACCTGGCCAAGTCGATAGGCAGGGACAGTACCATAGTCAGGAGCACCGGCGAGAAGATGAAGAAATCGATCAGCCGGCGGCCTGAACAGGTCGAGATGGTGATGGCGGACATCGAGGACTGCCCCGTCAAGGCCATTGTCACCGGAGATTTCAACGACAATCCACTGTCGTACACCTACCATCGCCTGATGAAGGGGAGGAAGGACACCTTCGTCGAGGCGGGAAAAGGCTTCGGCGCCACCTACTCCGCCCTGTGGCCTTTCATAAGGATAGACTACATCCTCTATCCCAAGGAGTTCGGCGCCGTGTCCAACAGGATCCCGCGCCTGGACTATTCAGACCACTATCCTGTGGTCGCCGAGATCAACATCCCTAGGGACGAATGACCTCCACCTCGCCGTCCATTCCGATCCTGATGATCTGCGAGGCGAGTCCGGTCGCGTCTTGTTCGAGGCGCGGGTCCACCGTGTAGTCCACCGCATCGCGGATTTCCTGCGGGATGTCAGAATATTTCCTCGGGGACTTTTCTCCGGAGATGTTGGCAGAGGTGGACACGACGGGCCGGCCCAGTTTCCAGGCAAGCTGCCTGCAGTACTCCATCATCGGAATCCGGATCCCGACGGAGCCGTCCGAAGCCACTGCGTTGTAGGCCAGGTGGCGGCGGTCGGACTTGGCTTCCTCGCCTTCCCCGGGTGCGGGCCAGGCCTTGGCTTCGGGGTAGATAAGGGTCATGGGCCTGTCATTGACTTCCACCAGGTCGATCGCCATCGGAGGGATCTCCTTGACGAACAAGGCGACCTGGTCGAGGCCGGAGGCCAGCAGTACGAGGGATTTGCTGTCGGAGCGCTTCTTTATCCTGAATATCCGGGCGACCGCCACCGGGTCGGTTGCGTCGCATCCGAGCCCCCAGATAGTGTCGGTAGGGTAGAGGATCACTCCACCTTCCTTCATGACCGCCACTGCGCGGGCGATTTCCTGGTCGATGTCTTTTTTCTGCATATTCTCAGTGTATGAAATCCAAGTAAACCGACATGACCGCCGTCAGCGCGGCAGTCTCCGTCCGAAGCCGGCTTGGCCCGAGATGGACCGGGACGAAGCCGTGTTCCACGGCAAGGTGTACTTCTTCCGGGGAGAAGTCTCCCTCGGGGCCGATCAGGATGCTGATCCTGCAGCCTTCCGGAACGTCCTCCAGTACCTGTGAGACGCTTCTGCGCGGGGTCTCGCCCTCGAAACAGCAGCATATCATCTTCAGGCCTTCCGCCCTGGTGATGAAATCCTTCAGGGGGAGGGGGTCTTCGATCGCCGGCAGGCTTGCCTTCAGGCTCTGCTTCATGGCCGAAAGGGCTATCTTGCGGCAACGCTCCGGTTTGAAGACCTTCCTCTCGGAGCGTTCCCCGATGACAGGAAGGACGACGTCCACCCCGACTTCCGTGGCCTTCTCCACGAACCACTCGTAGCGGTCGTTGTTCTTTGTGGGACACACAGCCATGGTGAGATGGTAGGGATGCGAGCCCCAGCCTGGAAATGTCTGGACGACAGTGGCTTCCGCTCCCTTGGGCGAATCGTCGGTCAGCCGGCAGCGCATCATGTTCCCCAACCCGTCGACAACGCACACCTCATCTCCGGTCCTGTGCCTGAGGACCCTGACGCAGTGGGCGCTTTCTCCGGGATCGAGCCTGACGGTCTTTCCGTCCGAGTCGGGCGAGTAAAAAATCTCCATGCGGCAAAGTTACCAAATTGCTGCAAAAACCCTATATTTGGAATCATGAAAAAACGCTACGCCTCCCTCGATGTGCTCCGTGGAATCACCATTGCCTTCATGTGCATCGTGAACAACCCCGGAACCTGGTCCCACATGTATCCCATCCTCCGTCATGCAGGCTGGGAAGGCTGCACCCCGACGGACCTTGTCTATCCCTTCTTCGTCTTCTGCATGGGCTGCGCCATGGCATTCTCGTTCAGCAAGTACGAGAAGCCCGGCCTGAAGGCTTACCTCAAAGTTCTGAAGAGGGGAGCCTTGATCTTCCTTGTCGGCCTGCTCCTCAACCTCTACCCCTTCTTCCCGACCCAGCCTCACGACCCTTCCTGGTCCTTCGGCCAGAACTACCTTTACTGGCTGCAGCACAAGCGGATATTCGGCGTGCTTCAGAGGATAGGGATGGCTTACGCGATAGCGGGCTGCCTCGCCCTGTGGCTCAAGAAACCTTTCAGGATAATAGCAGCGATAGCCGTCGCCTGCATCTCCTACACCGCCGTCCTCCTGGCATTCGGCCGTGAGCCGGGTGCATTCACCCTGGAGGGGAATGTGTCGATGCGCATTGATGAGTGGCTGGTCGGCGGCGACCACTGCTACCATGGCTACAGCGGGACCAATTTCGACCCGGAAGGCCTTCTGGGCTCTGTGATGACTGCATGCAGCTGTCTTCTGGGCTATCTGGTCGGTTCGATGATCCTGAGGTCGCGGGACAGGATGAACACGGCCGTGGAGGGCGAGGCTTCCGATCCGGCCGCCTCGGCCCTTGCAAAGGTCCGGAATTCTCCGGACAGGGTGGCACTGAGGACCTTTGTCTATGGCGGCTGCTCGCTCCTGCTGGCCATGGTACTGAGTATCTGGATCCCGGTCTCGAAGCCTTTGTGGTCCGCCTCCTACGTCTTCCTCGCTGGAGGCTGGGCGATGCTGGCCCTGTCCTTCCTGATGTACATCGTCGACCTTAAAGGCTGCCGCAAGCCCTTCGAGCCGTTCCAGGCCATGGGGATGAACCCGCTGATGGCTTTCATCTGCTCCGGAGTGATAGCCAAGAGCTACACCTTCTTCAAGTTCTCCCCGAGCGCTGTTTTCGGTGCCGACGAGTTCACTTCCCTGGTCTACTCCCTCCTGTTCGCCCTGGTGATTTTCACTATCCTGTGGATCCTGTACAAGAAACATGTCGTCATAAAGTTGTAGGGAGAACCTGTTTTTCCCCGGGAGGAGGGCCGGAAAGCGGCCTTCCTCCTGTATTTTTATCCACTCAAGGGACTAAATTTTAATTATTTTATTGTTTTTTTAAAAAATCGTTGTACTTTTGCGGTTGCGTTTTTAACGTATTGGACAGAAGGTTTTTTTTATTTTAGTTTTTTTATATCATGAAGAAGGTATTTATGTCTGTCGCAGTCGTAGCCATGATGGCTGCCGCTGTCGCTTGTGGAAACAAGAAAGCTCAGGAAGTTACCGAGGAAGCTGCCGAGACTGTCGAGGCTGCTGCCGACACCGTTGTCGCCGCTGTTGAAGAGGCTGCCGACACCGTCGCCGCTGCTGTTGAAGAGGCCGCTCAGTAATCTTTCTTTTAGAAAGTTCTGACGGTGTCCGGACAATCTCCAGACACCGTTTTTTTTGAATATTTCATATATTTGTGTCCGGGGGCCCGAGCCTCCGGTTTTTTATTCGTTACAGCATCATGGCAGCTCCTAAACAGAAGACCGTCTGGTTTTGTACCAATTGTGGGAATGAATATCCGAAGTGGATGGGCAAGTGCCCGGCCTGCGGGGAGTGGAACACCCTTGTGGAACATCAGGCCGTCCCGGCCAAAGGCTCCAGGCGGGATGCCGCAGTGCCCGGAGAGGGGAGGCGGCCCCATCGTCTCTCGGAGATCGACTCTTCCAGGGAAGCAAGGCTTTCGCTCAACAATGAAGAGCTGGACAGGATCCTCGGCGGCGGCATCGTCGAAGGTTCGCTGGTGCTCATCGGCGGGGAGCCGGGGATAGGGAAGTCCACCCTCTCCCTGCAGATTCCGCTGGGCTGCCCGCAGCTCAAGACCTTGTATGTCACCGGCGAGGAGAGCGAGCGGCAGGTGAAGATGCGTTCGGACAGGCTCGGCGGTGACGCTTCTTCATGCCAGATATTCAGTGAGACGCTTATAGAGAACGTCGTCTCCCATGCCAGGGAGATGATGCCCGACCTGATGATAGTCGACTCGGTCCAGACCATGTACACCGAGACTGCGGACTCCACCCCCGGGTCGGTGTCCCAGATCAAGGAGGTGGCGGCCATACTCCTGCGCTTCGCCAAGGAGACAGGCATCCCCGTCATACTCATTGGCCACATAACGAAGGAAGGTTACATCGCAGGCCCGAAGGTCCTGGAGCACATAGTGGACGTCGTCCTTCAGTTCGAAGGAGAGAACAGGGGTTCGTACAGGATCCTCCGAAGCATCAAGAACCGTTTCGGGTCCACTTCTGAGCTGGCGGTCTTCGAGATGACCGGCAAGGGGCTCAGGCAGGTGGCCAATCCCTCCGAGCTGCTTATCCCCATGCACGAGGAAGGACTCAGCGGGACTGCCATCGCCGCCATGCTCGACGGGACGCGCCCCTTCCTTTTCGAAGTCCAGGCTCTGGTGAGTTCCGCCGTCTACGGGACGGCCCAGAGGTCTGCGACCGGCTTCGACGTCAGGCGCCTGAACATGATCCTTGCGGTCCTGGAACGCCGTGCCGGTTTCAAGCTTGCCCAGAAGGACGTATTCCTGAACATGGCAGGGGGGCTGAAGGTAAGCGACCCTGCCTGCGACCTTGCGGTGACTGCTGCCGTCCTTTCTTCCAATTTCGATTTCCCCATCCCGTCCGGATACTGCTTCGCCGGTGAAGTCGGCCTCTCCGGAGAGGTACGTCCGGTCTCGCAGACGGACAGGAGGGTCGCCGAGGCCGCAAGGCTTGGTTTCAGGAAGGTGTTCGTCAGTTCCTTCGCACCCCTGGAACCGGTTGCGAAAGGAGTCGAGGTGGTGAAAGTCGGGGATATTCCTTCCCTGGTCAAGGCTCTTTTCAAGTAGTGCCTGGCCGGAAGTGCGGATAAATGTAGTGTAAGTCCAGATTGTCGGAATATGAAAAGTTTTTCCTTAGTTTGCCTTGCCGCCTTGCTCCTGCCCTGCGCGCTGGCCGGATGCCGCCAGACAGGTGCCGTACCCGGCCTCACCGATGCCGAAAAGGCGCTCATAAACGGCTCGGACTCGGTGATGAGGGTCCTCGTCGTCGGTAATCCTTCGGACGAGAAGGTCCTCAGGAGCCGCAGCATCGATTTTTTAGACCAGGACCTCCAGTCGGAGGAATATGCAACTCTCGCTTCCTACATGCTCCGCACCGTGACCGATCCCTCCCAGGACGGAGTCGGCATAGCCGGGCCGCAGGTGGGGATCGGAAGGAGGATAATCGCCGTCCAGAGATTCGACAAGGAGGGGGAGCCTTTCGAGGTCTATCCGAATATCCGTGTCGAGTCGCTGTGGGGCGAGGTGGTGCGCGGCCAGGAAGGCTGTCTTTCCATCCCTGGAAGAAGGGGAGTCGTGCCCAGGTACTCAGGGGTGACCGTTTCCTACAAGGATCCCCGTACCCTTGAGACGGTGCGCGACTCGGTCGAGGGTTTCACCGCGGTGATATTCCAGCATGAGACCGACCACCTGGAAGGCATCCTCTACACCGACCGAGCCGACAGCGTATTCGTGAAGTAGGTCCTTCCTGCGGCCATGCCCCTGGCAGCGGCCTCCCCGTGCCGGCGGCGCTGTTTGCTTCAAAGGAAAAGTTTGCTATCTTTATGTGCTTGAATATTTTCACTGACATGAAAATGAAAAGTTGCCATTTGTTACCCTTCTTTCTCGGAGCTGCGATAGCGCTCGTGTCGTGCTCGAATGACGTGCCCAAGGCCTACGGCGAGCCAGTTTTCGGAACCGTGAAGGAAGACGCCCCTGTCGCTGAGACAACATGCGGAAAGGTCCGCGGGGAGAACCGTGACGGAATCGCCATTTTCCGCGGGATACCTTACGGCGCCCCGGTCTCGGGAGAAGGCCGCTTCCTTCCCGCAAAGCCCGCACAGGCATGGGAGGGTGTGCGTGAATGCACGTCCAACGGCCCTGCAGCCATCCAGGACGGAGTCCCCAGCATCTCCGGCAACCCCGGCGGACTGGGCGACTATTTCAATGGCGGCAACCCAGAACTTTTCGGGACGGCCGATGAGGTGAAGGACGAGGACTGCCTGGTCCTCAACGTCCTGACTCCCGGTATCGACGATGCCCGCCGGCCTGTCGTAGTCTATCTGCACGGCGGAGGCTTCGCTACCGGGACCGGTACCTTGACCCTCGGCGCCGACAAATGGTCCCGCGAGGAGGACATCGTGATCGTCGGTGTCAACCACCGGCTGAACGTGTTCGGGTTCCTCTATCTCGGAGCGCTCGACCCTGCATATTCATCATCCGGGATGGCCGGGATGCTCGACCTTGTGCTGGCACTCCGCTGGGTCAGGGACAACATCGCCTCATTCGGCGGCGACCCCTCCCAGGTTACCATCATGGGAGAATCCGGAGGCGGGATGAAGGTCAGCACCCTTATGGCGATGGACTCCGCGCATGGACTGTTCTCAAAGGCCATAGTCGAGAGCGGGTCTAACGTCGTCGGCAACTTCTCCATGGAGGCTGCCGCAGCCCAGACGGAGATCCTCCTTGGGCGCCTCCATCTGGACCACGCTTCCTGGAAGCAGCTGCTCTCGCTGCCTGCAGAAGAGGTCCTGAATGCGTCGCGCGGCCTGCAGCTCGCTCCAGTCGCGGATGACATCAACCTGAAGTATATTCCAGGAAATGAGATACTTGCCTATGACATTTCCAAGGACATCCCGCTGCTTGTCGGCTCTTCCGCTGACGAGATGGGAGTTTTCGTCAATGTCGCGGAGATGGGGATCACTGAAGACAACCTGGTGGAGAAAGTCGCGGAAGGCATGCGCATCCCCTCCGGTGAGGCGGCGAAACTGGTCGATGCATTCAAGGCTGCGGACAAGAAAGGAAATGCGCCCTGGCACACCTACCTGAACATCGTCTCGATGGCAAGTTTCCTGGGCGGCGGCGCTTTCAACCAGGCCATGGCATATTCATCGCAGGGAGGAGCACCGGTGTTCCATTACCTTGTTGAATATGACGCGCCCAGCCCCTTCGGCAATGGCTACGACTGCGCATGGCACACGGCGGACCTTCCTCTCCAGATGCGGGTCGTGCTCCATCCCCAGACGGAGTTCCTGTCCAGGATCATGGCCCACTCCTGGGCTGCCTTCATAAGGAACGGCGATCCCTCCACGCCGAAACTTCCCTGGCCGGCGTTCACTCCCGGGGAGCGCCAGGTGATGGTCTTCGACGAACAGACCCGCATCGAGAAGGATCCCACCGCGCCCTATCGCATCGATGTACGTCAGGGTTCCTGACATCCCTTCCTTCCGTATTTGGTTTTGTATTTGAGAATATCCAGTCATGAGAAAGTTAATCGCGGCCTTGGCCATGGCGCTTGCCGCCACCTTAGTTTACGCACAGAACCCATCCATCCTTCGACCGAGGATCGAAATCGTGTCTGCTTCCGACGAAGACAGCGGGCCCGGCCTGGAGGTCTTCTACATGGGCGATGAGGATCCTAGGATGTATTACTTGTCGCTCGGCCACCTTGCCGTCGGGAGCGAGATGGTCCAGGTCTACATCGATCCTCTCACCGAACTTTTCGTCCCGTTGGGAGGGACGGTTGAGGAAGCCCTCGCCCGGCTTGAGGAAATCAAGGATCTCTTCAAGATGCCCAAGGGGCAGGCAGCGGACATCGAAACCCTGGTCTCCATGTTCTATCCCGGCGGCGACACTGTCACCGCAAGGGTCGTGGCAAGGAAATTCCTGGTCAGCAAGGTCTTGGAGTTCAGTATCCCGACCGGGGAAGAGGGATTGGTGCGTGCCGCTTTCGTAGGGAAGAGCGACCTCGGGGGCCTGATAGTATCCCTCAAGCTCTACAGGAAGATCCATCCGAAGGAGCCCTGACGGGCCCTGTGCCAGAAGATTCTTCACTGCCTCAGAATGACAGCCCCGATGCCATTCCGAGGCAGTTTTACCTGCCGGAGAAACTACCCCTGTAAGTAAATCCACTATTTGGCGCCGAAGAATCCCTTCGGCGCCTTCCGTTTTGTGCATATTCCCACGCGGTTCAAAATTGTTTCTATTTGAACCATTGTGAACTTGACCTGATTTTCGGCAATGGTTAAATTGCCGCCTCTATTTTGACGTTGATAATTACTATAATAACTAAATGACAGGTATCATGGATGCTGGAATTGAGAAGACCGGGTATGTTGCCCCGGAGTCTGAAGAATTTGTCCTTTACACTGAAGGTTGCATGGTAGATGCAAGTGGGGAAATAGAACCGGGAGAAGGGGATTGATTGTCTTGGATATGAATAGATTATACTTTGCAATCGGACTGTCTGCTTTCTCCGTTTTCCTGGCAGGTTGCCAGAAAAACCAGCCGGTCGTGGAAACAGGGCGACGAGATTCCGGAAGCATAGAAAAGGTATCCCTTATCCTTTCTCCTTTTGAAGAGGATGACATGCAGTCCAGAACCTCTTACGACTTTGCCAACAGGCAGTTCCTGTGGTCTGAAGGGGATGCGGTCGGCATCGTCAATGAACAGGGAGGCCACCTCAAGTTCTTGATTAAGGAAGACTATTATGGGAGTACGAAGGCATCGTTCGATGGCAGGGGCTATGCGCTCCTGCCAGGTGTGAACTATGCCGGGTATTCACCGTTCTATCCTGATTATGACTTGGATCCAACCCATCTGCCTATTTCTTACAAAGGTCAGGTGCAGCAAGGGAATGATGACCAGTCCCATCTTGGCAGTCATTCTTACATAGCGGCAATCGGCTCAGCGCCGGAAACCGGATCCCTGAACTTCAAATTCAAGAACATAGGGTCTCCTCATCGGTATAATGTCCCTGTGACGCCCGGAGATTATACCGTATTCCGCCTCTATGTCCAGGAACCAAAATATATCCTGGAGGGGACAATCAACCTTATGAGTCCTGATGAGGCAAGTTTGATTGCTATTGCTCCTGTTGAATTATCAAACGAAATCAGTCTTGACTTGACAGGAACGACAGTCAGCGAAGCGGGAATCTTATCATGCTGGATGATGGTTCCTCCGGCGGATTTGTCTGGAGACATTATCAGGATGACCCTGACAAAAGAAGATGGAACTGTGCTGCTTGCTGTCGCTCCAGGCAGAGACTGCCCGGCTAATTACCGTCGTTTTTTCTATCCTCAGTCATCCGTCTCTCCGGCTAGCAGGGATGTCGGTTCCGGAGCAGGGAGAGTGGAGGTGCAAGTAGTCAGGGCCTCAGCCGAGGTTGACCTCACTGTGGAATCTCAGGTCGAATGGTTGTCGCTGTCTTCTTCCTCGACAAGTGGATTGGTGACCACTTATACTTTCGACGTGGCAGAGAACACCGGATCTGAACGGGAGGGAACGATTTCATTCACAGAGACTTCCACGGGACTGGCCAATACAGTCAAGGTTACCCAGAAGAAGGCCGGGACCATCATCGGGATTGGCGGATGGGATTCCGAGAACCGATCAGGAAGGGCTAATTAACAGATTAAGAATATGAAAAGCAATAGAATATACACTTACGGGGTCATCCTTGCCTTTGCGGCCCTTGCTTTCGGTTGCCAGCTTGATGACAGTTTCGAAGCTTCGGATGATGAAAGGGTCCCCATTTCCCTGAAAAGCGACATCAACCAGCTCGCTGTGACCCGTGCGTCCGACAACGGATTCGCCGCCGCCGACCAGGTCGGAATCTGGGCAGTAAACTATACTGAGGACACACCTGGAACTTTGACCTTAAAAGACAACCAGGCGACGAATGTCCGTTTCACGTTCGACGGGTCCTCCACGTGGATGCCGGACTATGACATCTACTACAAAGACAAGAACACAAAGGTGGACATCTACGGTATTTATCCGTACACTTCCGCCATCTCTTCGATCGAGGCACAACCTTTTGAGGTTCAGGAAGACCAGAGCGCGGTTTCCGCTCATGGCGCTATGGGAGGATATGAGGCCAGCGACTTCCTTTGGGCTAAGAGGGAGGCGGTGACTCCAAGTCCCAGCACAGTCCAACTGCTTTTCCAACACAAGATGAGCTGTGTGGTCGTGACATTGGAGGAGGGGACAGGCTTTGCGTCCGGAGAATTCGCGGGGCTCAGCCAGTCCGTCCTTATCAATAATGTCAAGCGTAACGCCACCATCAATCTTGCGACAGGTGAGGTGACCGCCACTGGTGCGGTTCCTGCCCGCAGCACTGTCCCGGCAGCTTATGAGAATGGCTTCAGGGCTATCGTGGTGCCTCAGACCGTATCTTCGGCAAGTACCTTGTTCTCAATCACTTTGGGTGGTACGGCATATACCTATAGCGAAGGGACTGCGTTTACTTATGTTCCTGGCAAGCAGCATAACTTCACCGTGACTGTGGACAAGAAGGCTGACGGAGGTTACAATGTCACTGTCCAGACTACTATCTCCGCCTGGACCAATGATAACTCCTCCCACGAGTTCGTGGCCAAGGAATATGTCGTCGTGAATGTCGAGACCCCCGGCACTCTGGGCGAGACGCTTACCGCCGCCGGCAAGAACCCCGATGCGATTAAGTACATCAAGGTACTGGGTACCGTCAATGCGGACGACTTCTATTATATGAGGGACCACATGGCGGTGCTGCAAGGGGTGAATATGCAGGAGACAAAGGTGGTGGAGGGAAAAATACCGGAACATGCTTTTAATGGATTGCAGTTCTTGACATCTTTTATTTTTCCAGATGGAAATAGCGACAATACAATTACGAGTATCGGAGATTATGCGTTCAATGGATTGAAACTATCAGGAAAGCTATCAATACCAGAGGGCGTTGTTTCTATAGGGGAGGGAGCATTTGCGGGGACAAGGATATCGCAAATCGATTTTCCGGAATCACTGCAATCAATTCATTCGTCAGCATTTTTTGATTGTAATATTCTGTCAGGAGAATTATCTCTGCCCAATAATTTGAAACATATCGGAAACAGTTCATTCTGGAATTGTCGTAATTTATCTGGCCAATTGGTTTTCCCCAGTTCTCTTGAGACGATAGATGTAGGGGCTTTTTCATATTGTGGTGGTTTTACTGGGACACTTATTGTCCCGGCTTCTTTGAAAATAATTAAAGAATCATCATTTGAAGGTTGTTCAGGGTTTTCTGCTTTGGTATTGTCAGAAGGCTTAACTACTATTGAACGAAGTGCATTCGCTTCGTGTACGAACCTGAAAAACGAGTTGAGTTTACCAAGTTCTTTGCGTATTATTGACGCACAGGCTTTTTGGGGATGCAGTTTTTCCGGAGAATTATGCTTTCCACCTTCGATGGTCTCTATCGGGCCTAATGCTTTCCGTCATTGTTCAAGATTGTCGGGAGTGGTTGTTTTTCCGGAAGGAATAACATACTTGGAAGAAGGAGTATTTCAAGACTGCACAAACCTCTCAGGCCTTGTATTGCCGTCTTCTATGGATTTTATTGGTAATGATGCCTTTGCCAATTGTTATTCTTTAAATTCAATAATCAGTTATGCTGAAACTCCGCCACAACTGTCCACAAATGTTTTTTCTGGAGTAGGGAAAGATAATTTTGTTTTGGAGGTGCCTGAATCTAGCGTAAATGATTATGCGCTCTCTTATGGTTGGAGCGAGTTCAACAGAATAGCAGCACACAGGGAGTTTTCTTTAAGCCGGCGGTTGCTAAGAACCCTTAATCAGGGAGAGGATAGGGAAGTTATCTTGCGTGCTGAATCCAATGCATCCTGGAGTATCGAAAGCCAACCTGACTGGGTATCGGTATTCCCCTCTTCCGGGACGGGTAAGACGGATATAACGGTAACAGTCAATTCTTTGGCGACTGGTTCGGGGAATCGCTCCGGCGAGGTGGTCTTCCTGCTGGAAGGGAAAGACTACCGCAGTACCTTGACTGTGGAGCAATACGACTATGCTTATGGCGATGGTTCGGTGGTGACAAAACAAACTCATTCCAAAGGATCGGGTATTCCATTGGTTTTCCTTGGTGACTGTTACGATGCCGCGGATATCGCTTCTGGCAGCTATCTTGCAGACACTGAGGAAGCTATGGGCTATTTCTTTGACATTGAACCCTACAAGTCCTACAAGGATTATTTCGATGTCTATATCGTGTTTGGCAAGTCGGAAGACAGTGGCGTCGGAAGCGTCAACACCATCCGCGAAGCCAAGTTCGGAACGCAGTATTCCCTAACTGGCGGCACCCTTCAGAACAGCGGGACAGAGGCGTTTAACTATGCTCGCAAAGCCGATCCAAGCATGGATATTACCAAGGGTTTGGTTGTCATGGTTCTCAATAGTTCCGACTACGGTGGAGTAACCTATATGTGGAACGACGGCTCAGCTATTGCCTTGTGCCCGAAGAGTTCCGATCCTTATCCTTATGATTTTAGGGGCCTGGTCCAGCATGAGGCTGGTGGCCATGGCTTCGGAAAACTGGCGGATGAATATATTTACGTCAATGCCTTCATTGATGCTTGCACTTGTAGTTATGAGCATCTCAATGAATTCCGTGCCGCCAAGGCTAACGGCTGGTACAAGAATCTTTCCGAAACGGCTAATCGCGACGAAGTTCCTTGGAGCCACCTGATGTATCACCCGACATATTCGAATATGGTTGATATCTATGAAGGTGGTTTCTTCCACACCCGTGGCATCTTCCGCAGCGAGCCCAACAGCTGCATGAACAACAACATCCCGTACTATAGTGCCATCTCCCGCCAGGCCATTGTCGAGCGGATCATGGACTACGCGGGAGTACCGTTCAACCTTGACGACTTCTACGCCAATGACGCTGCCGCGCTCGCTACCCGCTCGTCAATCGACGCTGCCCCCGCCTGGGTTCCCAACCCCGGCTCTTCCACAAATCTCAAGCACCATCATCCCATCATTATGGGCGATCATCCGAACCTTAAATAGTGTAAAGTTATGACTCCTCAAGAAGAACAAAGACTGAAAGATCAGTTTATTATTGATAATCCTTATGCGCATAATGGTTTGCGTGCTGCGCTAATGTATAACCCCTTATATACTCAAGGAGCAAATAGGCGGCAAATCCATCATGATTGGATTGCATATATGGATGTTTTAGCGGAAAAATATGTACAGCAACAGCCTCTAGATACATTCCTTACTGATGTATGTGAATTAAAGAACTATATGAATCAGAGGCATGCCAATTCATTCCTTCCAGCCGGGTTTAAATATTCCCATGCCCAGAAGAGTTTTGCAGTATTTCTAAAATACCGTTGGTGCCAAGGCCTAATATCGACTCCTCCTTCATGTCCGATTGATAGAGGTGTCCTATACAGGCTTGGGCGGCCATTCTCATCATGGAGCTGGACAAAGATGGAGGAGTGTAAATACATGCCGACTTATATTAAGCTACAGCGAGAAGCTGATGTGGCTCAGATGACTGTCGCTCAAATGGAGTTGTTATGGTTCGGTCATTAATTTGATTATCAGGTATGAAAAGAGTTATATTATACTTTGCTATTGTGGTTCTCGCCATTTCATGCCAAAAGCAGGATATTAACAATGAATCTGGAGAAATGTCCATCCAGTTCATTCATCCTTCGGCTGTGACAAGGGCGACGGAGACGGCGTTTGAGTCGGGTGACAAGATCGGCCTTTATGTGGTTGAGACCCCAGCTCCGTTGCAGGTAAGCGGCAACTATGTCAATAACCTGCAGGCGACATACAACGGCACGCAGTGGACAGGCGATACAGGACTTCGCTGGCCTTCGACCGAAAGTGTCTGCGACATCTATGCCTACTATCCTTTCATGGAGGTGAGCAAGATCACTGCAGCTCCTTTCTCTGTGCAGGAGGATCAGTCGGAAGGCTTCGGCGCCTGTGATTTCCTCTGGGGTAAGGCGGCTTCAGTGGCTTACACCACGGATGCGATTCCGGTGCAGTTCAACCACAAACTGTCCAAGATCACCTTGAAGCTTGTCAAGAGTGAAAGTTACGTCGGAGACCTGCCCTCCGATGCGGTGTTTTACGTCCATAGCACAGTGCCAGACGCAACGGTAGACCTGACGACCGGTTCAGTGACCAAGGATCCTTACGGGACCGTCAGGACCATCACCTGCCACAAGGTTGACGATGAAACCTACGAGGCTGTCGTCATCCCGCAGCGCCTGAGTTCCCGGACCCCTCTCTTCGAGATGGTCGCCAATGGTGTTTCCTATCTGGTGGAGGGCTCCTTCAACTTCAAGCCCGGCATCAACTACACCTTCAATGTAACCCTAAATACTTCTACTGAATCCATCCGAATCGAGATCGGTGGTGAGATAGAGGACTGGAATTGATATAACACGACCTGGGGAGCAGGCATTTACATTCGCACGGCCCACGCCGGAATCTACTGAGATAGATACGGTGCGGACAGCCTGCCTCCCTCTTGCCGTTTGAATTTCCTAGGTTCGAATTCAAAGGATTATTCAAAGGCCAGTACTTGCCTGTCGGGCAAGGTCGATTTTGTGGGGAACTTCCTTTTTCGCGGATAGTTGCTGTCGACCTTTTTTTCTTGCGGGGGTTGGGATAAAACACTAAATTTGAATCGGACTGATTGGATGACAAGGATAAAAGGAATGAAGCGTTTGATTCTCGACAGCCTGGTTTCTGCCCTGGTGGTAGCCGCCGGCCTCGCGGGCACAGGCCTGCACGCCCAGAACTCTTTCAAGGTAAAGGCCCAGGAAGAGCGTTTGGAGTATAATCCCATGATATTCGGAGCCTTCCTGGAGCATTTCGACAACCAGGTCTATGGGGGAGTCTTCTGTCCCGGGAGTCCTCTTTCGGACGAGGACGGATTCCGCAAGGATGTGATAGAGGCGGTCAGGGAACTCAAGGTCCCGATCGTGAGGTGGCCCGGCGGTTGTTTCGTGTCCGCCTACCACTGGAAAGACGCGGTGGGTCCGGACCGTCAGGCCGTCTGGGACAAGGCCTGGCAGGTCGAGGATCCGAATACTTTCGGCACCGACGAGTTCGTCAAATGGTGCCGCAAGGTAGGTTGCGAGCCTTTCATCTGCACCAATGCAGGGACCGGCACGATGGAAGAGATGAGCGACTGGGTGGAGTACTGCAACCAGACCAAAGGCAAATTCGCCCGCCAGAGGGCTCTCAATGGCCATCCGGAGCCTTACAATGTGAAATACTGGAGCATCGGCAATGAAAACTGGGGGATGCATGAGCTGGGCGAGAAGGGGATAGACGAGTGGTGCCCGCTGGTGACCGAGAGCGCCAAGCTGATGCTTAGTGCGGACAAGGACATATCCCTCTTCGCAGCCGCTACATCAAACCGGGATTGGACTTATCCTCTTCTGAAAAAAGCCGGGTACCTGCTGGACTTCGTCTCCATCCATGGCTACTGGGTCTGGCATGACATAAGCAGGGATCCTGGCACCTACCTGCAGTGCATGATGAAGACCGACAGCCCGGAATCGGAGATCGGCAAGACTATCGGCATACTCCAGGAAGCCGGTTACGGGGAAAGGATCAAGATCGCCTTTGACGAGTGGAACCTCCGCGGATGGTACCACCCAGGGATAGCGGACCTGAGGAAGGGATATGACTATGCTGCCCGCCGGGAGAACGACTTCGCCTGCACCTACACCATGGCGGACGCCATCTTCTCCGCCTGCTTCCTCAACACCTGCCTGCGTCACAGCGAGCATGTGGACATAGCCTGCGTTTCCCCGATCACCAACACCAGGGGGCCGATATTCGTCCATCCCGAAGGGATTGTCCGCAGGACCCACTTCTTCGCTCTGAAGATGTATTCCAACGACTTGCTTCCGTATGTCGTCCCGACCACCGCGGTTGTGGAAACCCTTTCGGACGGCAGCGGTTCGACCGGAGTCCTCGACATCCTGCTGACCTCTGACAAGGAAGGGAAGGAATATGTCTGCTCTGTCTCCAACAAGCACCCCGAGAAAGCCGTACCCCTGGCGCTTGACTTCAAGGGAATGGGCCTTAAAACTCCCCGGAAGGTCCGGGCCAGGATCCTTTCCGGCAACTCAGCCTTGGACTACAACGACATCGGCGACGAGCATGTGAAGCCGTATGACACCACCCTTCCCGTGGGCAAGGACGGAACCGTCTCCATCCCGGCACATTCCGTCACCTTACTGTTTCTCGAATAGAAGAAGGGATAGTGGATTATCATTTTTTTAGTTATCTTGCAGGGCAAACCGTCTGATAAACAATCGGCTTATGAAAAAGATCCTCCCCCTAACCATCGCCATGGCGGCGGTCTCAGTGCTCTTTGCCTGTGTGTTCACTGGCTGCGGTCCGACAGAGCAACCGCAATCCAAACCCAACCCCTCGGCCGTGACCGTGACGGGTGTGTCCCTCAACAAGTCTTCCCTCACCCTGGTGGAAGGAAGCTCGGAGACCTTGGCGGCTACGGTATCGCCGGAGAATGCCTCCAACAAGTCCGTCAGCTGGAAGTCCTCCGCCACGGACGTCGCCACTGTCGACGGCAACGGCAAGGTGACGGCGCTCAAAGCCGGAGCGGCGACGGTCACCGTGACGACGGCGGACGGTGGGAAGACTGCCTCATGCCAGGTCACCGTCACCGAGCAGGCGAAGATAGTGATTACGGGGAATACGGCCAAGGTTCCCGTCCAGGGCGGTACGGCCGAATTCAACATCCAATACAATACCTCCTATACCGTCGAGGTCGAGCAGTCGGCCAGCGGGTGGCTCCATTTCGTTAGGACCCGTGCGATGCAGAGCGGCACCCTGGTGTTCACGGTCGATGCGAACGAAGGAGGATCCCGCACGGGCAAGGCCACGGTGAAAGACAACGAGGGGAAAGTCGGGGCAATAACCCTTACCTTCGAGCAGGACCCGTTCATTGCGGTAACTTCCGTCCGGATCGAGCCGGAAACTGCTGAAGTCGAGATCGGGCAGACGCTCCTCCTGGAGGCCACGGTGCTTCCCGAGGATGCGACGGACAAGACCGTATCATGGTCCACGGACAATGCGTCGGTCGCCACTGTCGCCCAGGACGGGACCGTGACGGCCGTCGCCCAGGGTACGGCCACAATCACCGCCGCGGCCGGTGGAACGAGCAATTCCGCCAAGGTGACGGTGGTGTTGAGCGAGGAAGACAAGGTCAAGGAGGCCTTGATGGAGATCTACGATGCTCTGGACGGTCCCCATTGGAAGAATGCCACGAACTGGGGTACGGATGCCGGCATCAATGAATGGTATGGAGTAGATTGGAACAAAGACAAGAATGAACTGAAACTGCGGTTTGTCGAAAATGGTCTCAAGGGGGAGTTCCCTGATTGCTTTGACAGGCTGACTTCCTGTACCAGGCTCTGGATTCAAAATGAACCCGGGCTGACAGGAACCCTTCCTCCTAGTTTCAACAAGCTCCGCCGTTTGGGGCTCCTTGTCCTGGAACGGACTTCGATGACCAGTCTCCCGGACGTATTCTCCGGCATTCCCTTCTGGTATGTCGGTATTTCCGGGAATGAATCGATGACAGGGCCTCTTCCCGAGAGTCTCGGCGAGAGCGACGGGCTCCTGGGCGAGGAAAGTCTCGACGGGGTCCGTACTCCAGGGATGAATCTTGCCGGAAATGGCTTGACTGGAACCATTCCCCAATCATGGCTCCGGCTCGGCTCCCATCTTGTGATTCAAAACCACAAGTTTTCCGGCCAGATCCCTGATTACTTCTACACGTCGGACAATCCCGGCTACTGGATCAACATGTACATCAACAGCGTGGATCCCGTAGGTGATGCGGAATTCAGGAAATCGGACCCGTTCATCGTAAAGGACAGGGACGTACCCGGATTCTGGCCCGGCAGGGACATCAAAGACGTGATTACCGGGAAAACGATTCCTTACAAAGACATCGTTGCAAAGAACAAGGCGACTGTCATTTACAGGTGGGGGTCGTGGTGCGGCTTTTCCGCAGCCCTGCTGCCCCAGCTCAGGAGAATGCATGAGAAGTACCACTCTGCCGGCCTTGAGGTAATCATGAGGACGGCCTGGGGCGATCCGGAAGGAGAAAAGAAGCTGAAAGACTATATCCTGGACAACGGCTATGACGTGTGGTACAACTTTTCCTCCGAGTCCGAAAATATCAGTTTCTCCGAGGCAGCGGCGCTCGGCTCCGGCGCCATGCCTTTCGTCAACGTGATCGATGGCGACGGAAATCTGATATTCAGCAGTTCCGGCCAGGTCAGCGACCCTTCCAGGAACAGGTTCGGTCACTCCGCCTTCCTTGACCTGATCCCGTTCCTCGAAGACATGTTCGGACCTCTTGACGACGGCGAGGTGTATTCCTCCACGGACTACTCGGAGGACGGCAAGGTCGTCACCCTGCAGACAGCTTCCGTCGGGAAGGGAATCAATATCGTGTTCATGGGCGACGCCTACACGGACAGGGATATGGCATCCAGCTACGGGTCCCTGATGTGGCAGGCAATGGAGGAGTTCTTCTCCATCGAGCCTTACAAGACCTTCAGGAACAGGTTCAATGTCTACTACGTGAAGGCCGTCTCAAAGAACGGGAAGACCGGCAGCGGGTACACTACCGCCCTTGGGACGGACGCGAGCGGAACCACCATCAGCATGTCCGAAGCGAGCAATGCCAAGTGTCTTGAATATGCCAGCAGGATACCCGGATTCAATGACGGCAGGAACCTGCTGGTCTGCGTGCTTGTGAATTCGAGCGGGGTGAGGGGAATCACTTCCATGAAGGAGAACCTGCAGTCCGGAATCGCCTACTGCGCATCCGGAAGCAATCAAAGGGATGCTTTCGGCGCCCTGGTACGCCATGAGGCCGGCGGGCACGGATTCGCCTTCCTTGCCGATGAGTACAGCACTGACACCGGGTCCCCGGAACAGGCCCTTGTGAATGAATACAACAGGCTGTATGACAAGTATGGCTGGTATTCCAACATCGACTTCACTTCCGATCCCGCGAAGGTGAAATGGAGCGCCTTCCTTTCCGACCCCAGGTACAAGGACGAGGTTGGAATCTACGAAGGAGCCGGCGGACCTTACTCGACGGGCATCTACAGGCCGTCCCACGACAGTATGATGAACCACAACGTCGAGTATTACAATGCACCGTCCCGATGGGCAATCTACAAGAGGATCATGGAACTCTCCGGCGAGACGGCTTCCTTCGACAAGTTCCTCGAGTACGACGCCGTCAACCGCAAGGCTTCGGAATGATGATTTGTTGAGTGCCACGGAATGAGACGACTGCCGCTCCTGCTCCTGGCCGTTTGCGCCTTTTTTGCAACGGGACGCGTTCCTCATCGATTATCGGTTTCTTGGAATTCTTCGTATATTTGAGATTGCACCAAGCAAATCGAAGATCAAGTAATATGCGAAACTTCCGAATTCGTTCCTTGTGGGCGCTCTGTGCGCTGCTGACCATACTTCCGCTGCAGGCGGAAACCCTTTCCCTGGACGGGACTTGGACACTGGATTACTGGCCCCAGGGGCGGACGCCCGTCGTCTCGCCTGAGGGGATGGACGGCATCCGTTTCGAGACCGTGCCTGCCACCGTGCCCGGCAACGTGGAACTCGACCTGCTCGCCGCCGGCCTCGTCGAGAATCCCGAGACAGGCAGCAACGTCTACCTGCTCCGTCCCTATGAAGGATACCAGTGGCGCTACAGCCGACATTTCACCACGCCGGCCCACACAGAGGAAGACGACCTCTTCCTGCACTTCGGCGGCATCGACTGCTTCGCCGAGGTCTACCTGAACGGGCGGCATGTCGGCAGCGCCGACAACATGCTGGTGGAGCATGACTTCGATGTCACGGACGCCGTAGCGCCGGCCGGGTCGGACAACCTCCTGGAAGTGTATATCCGCTCTTCCGTCATCGAAGGCCGCAAGCGCATCCCCCCGACGATCAGTTTCAACTTCGCGCAGGTGGAATCCGTCTTTGCGCGCCGGGCGCCCCACTCCTACGGCTGGGACATCATGCCCCGGCTGGTGAGCGCCGGCCTGTGGCGCGGAGTCTCCCTCGAGGTGAAGCCACCTGTGCACATCGTCGACGCCCACTGGTACACCTGCGAAGTGGACGTCGCGGAAAAACGGGCGCTGCTACACCTGGACTGGACAGTTACCCTGCCCGTCAAGTACCAGGATGGGAAGATGATCGCGGAAGTCTCCCTCGCCCGGAACGGGAAGGACTGCATCCGGTACTCCCGCAAGATCACTTCGCACGCCGGTCGGGAACGCTTCGGCGTGGAAGATGTGGCTTTCTGGTGGCCGCGGGGCTACGGAGAGCCCGCACTCTACGACGCCACGCTGCGGATCCTGGACGGACAGGGAAACGAAGTGGACGCCAGCCGCAAAAAAATCGGCATCCGGACCGTCCGGCTCGACCTGACCGGGACGCATTCCGAACAGAAGCCCGGACGTTTCTGCTTCTACGTCAACGGGGAGAAGATCTACATCCATGGCAGCAACTGGACGCCCCTGGACGCCTTCCACAGCCGCGACCCGCAGCACCTGGAGAAGGCGTTCGCCATCGCGGAAGACCTGAACTGCAACATGCTGCGCTGCTGGGGCGGCAACGTCTACGAAGACCACGCGTTCTTCGACTTGTGTGACGTGGCTGGCATCCTCGTCTGGCAGGACTTTGCGATGGGATGTACCCTCTATCCGCAGGACGACGCCTTCCAGCAGGCCATCGCAGACGAAGTGCGCAAGGTCGTCGTCAAGCTCCGCTCGCATCCCAGCATCGCCCTTTGGTCGGGCAACAACGAGAATGACCAGACCCTCACGATCGGTACTCTGCAGCACTTCCGCCCGGACCCGAACGACGATGTCGTCTCGCGCGTGACGATCCCGCGTGCCCTCTTCGAGACCGACCCGACACGGCCGTATCTCCCCTCCTCCCCCTACTGGAGCGAGGAGCTGGTTTCTACCTCCTACAGCACTGCCGACCTGCCGGAGGACCACCTCTGGGGGCCGCGCGGCTACTATAAAGACAGTTTCTACACCGGTGCGAAATGCATCTTCGTCAGCGAGATCGGCTACCATGGAATGCCGAACCGGGAAAGCCTCGAAAAGATGTTCCCCAAGGAATCCGTCTACCCGTGGAGCGACGTGAAGACCCGCCGCTGGAACGAGGACTGGCTGACGAAGGCGGTCCGCATCTTCAAGGAATGGGACTACACGCCAGAGCGGAACAACCTGATGATCAATCAGGTGAATCTTCTCTTCGGGGAAGTGCCCACCGACCTCGACGAGTTTATCTTCGCCTCGCAGAGCGTGCAGGCTGAGGCCATGAAATACTTCATCGAGAAGTTCCGCGGGCACAAGTTCGCCCCGAATACGGGCATGCTCTGGTGGAACATCCGCGATGGATGGCCGCTCATCTCCGACGCCATCGTCGACTGGTACAACAGTCCGAAGATGGCCTACTGGTTCATCCGGAATGCCCAGCAGGATGTCTGCGTCCTCATCAACGACGCGGAAGACGGCGGGCTTCCCCTTGTGGCTGTCAACGACACGCGGGAGCCCGCCGAAGGCGAAGTGGCCGTCACCGACGTGAAGACGGGGAAAACCGTGTTCAAAGGGAAGTTCGCAGTGGAAGCCAACGGCCGGACGAAGGTCGCCTCACTGCCGGAACCAGCCGGCCAGGGTATCTACAAGATCACGTATACGGGCCGCGGCGGCACCACGTTGGAAAACCATTACCTCTACGGCAAGGCACCGTTCAGTCTAAAGGAGTACCGCACCCTGCTACGTAAGACAGGAATGTTCAATATAAAATGAAAT
>ONRD01000026.1 GCA_900320185.1 uncultured Bacteroidales bacterium | reverse complement strand
ACAGTCTTTGAAGAGGGTCGCACTTTTTTGATTTTCCCGTTTGAATAAACTTTCCAAATATCTCTCCCCTCCGGATCCACATAGTTCACCGGATCCCCGCTGCAGTAGGCGTAGGGGTTGACCCCGTAGTACTTCTCCCCGAGGGGGGCGGGGACCATCCACCGCCGGAGGGCGGGTGAATATGCCCTTGCCCCGAAGTCGAGCCATGGGACGCCGAAGTCGGGCTGCTGGTCCTCCTTGCCTGAGAAGGCGTCGCGGAGGGTGACCCCCGCGGGTGCGTTACCTTTTCTCTTCATCCCTGCTAGAACGGTCTTCAAGTTGTTTATAGTGTTCGACCAATGTATTCCATACCGTTTTCTTATCAAAAACAGGCTCTATGTATATTCTATAGGTGTCATATTGCTTGATATCGACTTCAGCGCAAATGCCATTGATAACAAAAGTCGTAAGCTTGTCCGCCTTGAATGCTTCCGCAAAACCTACCGGTTGATGAGTAAAACCATAAAACTCGATTCGCCCTTCTGTTTTCTGGTAAGTGGTAATGTCATCCAGGCCGAGTGGGATATCGTAAGTCATGCGAATGAAATCTTTAAGAGGGATTTCATCTATGAAATAAAGGAAGTCAGTGTAGAGATCTGGATTAAGAAGTGGGAATATCTGGTTAAGATTATTCTCATTCTTGTTCAAGTCCAAAGTGTCCAACAGCTCCAAACAAGTAGAAGGAGCAATATAATAAACGCTGTCAATCTTGAAAACGACAGGATCCTCGATATCGCATTTTTGGAAATACACGATTTCCGGATTAAGACGTTCTGACCAAAAAGCAGATTTAAAGCTCTGCTTGCACGAACAAACAAACAATATCGTTGTGGCAAGGATAGTGCTAATTGCTCCCTTTGAGAAGTGACAATATGAGTTCATAAACCGGCCTAAACAATCAGTCTTTCCAAACAAGATGCTCCATTTTGAGTGTATCCAAAGAGAAGGAGCGCCCTGCACCTATGAATTGATCGTAATCTGAATAAGTATGGAGTACACAGGGCCCTCCTCCGGGACTAATCTCGACAATGTACCACGTTTTATCACCCTCGATATTGCTTTTTGCAATAATGAATCGATTATTCCAGTAGACTTCCTTCACTTCCTCGTCGATGATTATGTAAGCAACGGAAGAAAACCTGCTCGATTTAGCTACAAGTTGAACTATCCAAGCAGGATCCCAATAGACCAGATAATATCCTGTTTTTCCCAAAGGTTTCGTGTAGATGAAGTCATCAATGAAATCTCTTATGAGGCCCATCGTCAAGAAAAAACAGAATATGGAGCCAATGCTGATCAGGAAGCACTTCAGTACTCTCCTCATAACACTTTTGAATTGAATTCTACCCATACATATAACAGATATGAATTCCCAAGCATATTACTTTCTTTACGAGTTTTGTAATCCTTAATGATATGATAAAACAATGAGGAACGATTAAATCACTGATACAAGGGTGGATTGCTTCAAAGATATGAATTAATTATCAATTAATCAAAGGAACTCGTCCTCGGTTCGGAACAATCCGGCGGATGGGAGGGGGGGCATTCTCGGGAAGAGCGGTTGCATTCTTCGTAGATAATACCTAACTTTATGGGGATTAAAGGTTTGGGAATATGGCAACGGCACAGACAAACTGGCTGGTAACACGCATAGACGGGAAGATCGCTTCCGTATGCGCCGACTACCGCCACCTGGTGAGGATGGCGGAAAATGTGGCTTCCATGCCCTATGGGAGCATTTCCTCGATCAAAGTGGAAACGGTCGGGATGGACGACCTTGCCTCTCTTTCGGATGGGATCCGTTGGGACGACCTTTTCCTCTGGGGAACGCCTTTCCAGAAAGGAGTGTGGAAGCAGCTCTACGACCTTACCCATCGCCCCGACGGCTCGGCCGTCAAGCCCGAGGAAGGCATCAGGCTCCTGAGTTACAGCGAGCTGGCTGAAAGATGCGGCAACCCCAGAGGAGTACGTGCCGTGGCGCATGCAGTGGCCCTGAATCCCATAGCCTACATCATCCCTTGCCACCTGGTCGTCCCAAAGGAATCCATAGACAAGATCCTCCGGATCCGTTCGGTCGCCCAAGGAACCATATTCAAAGGTTCCGACCTTTATCTGCTCGACTCGATAGACGTCGGCGGATACGAATATGGCCCGGACTTGAAAAGGCGGGCCATTGAGAAGCAGCTTTACAGCCGCTGAATCACTTTGAATCAAGCAGTTCGTTCATGGAAACGATCACCCGTTCGCTCTCCCTCGGGATTTTGTTTTTCTTGATGACATCGTTGAATCTCGGGTCGAGCTTCTTTAGGAATTCCACCATCACGTCGGGAATCCAGAATGAGGTTCCGCCGTCGAGGTTGTAACCGGCGAAGTACAGGTTGATGGACTTGACGATGGGCGTGCCGTCGTCTTCAAGGACCTGGATCTTCCTGCAGTCTCCGTCCTGGTACACGGATTTGGCGACGTAGTAGCGGCTGCCGAGCATCATGTACGGAGTGTCGTCCCTTCTGATCTTGCTCTTTGGGGTCATGTCGGTGAATTTGTCCACATGCTCTCCGAGGCTGGCCTTGGAGACCGTCATCCCATGCGGCTCGAGGTGCTTCTGGTAGAAGGTAAGGGTACCGCTGCCTTCCTCCGTCGTGAAGATCATGAAATGCTCCTTGGAGACCTCGCGGAGGAATGTTGCGAGTTCGGTCACGCTGATGCTGTCCTTCCCGTCTATGATGGGGTTGCTGTAATCTTTTTTCACATAGACGGCCAGATAATCGTCTCCCAGGTGGTAGCACAGAACGGCCCCTTTGTTGACGAACTGCTCTCGGTTGCTCATCTTCAGGAAGCTGGCGTCTTCGGCATCCATGGCGGAAAGGCAGACCGGATAGAACAGCTTTGAATTCTCCGCCCCCCTCATGGCGTGCCTGTGGTGGACGTCGCTGGAAATGATTGGCCATGAGACGCTTGTCGGGACTGACAGGCAGATCGCTTCCTTGTATTCATAGATGTTGCCGATCCCTTCATATTCCTCCAGGCAGTTGACGGCGGAGCCGCCCCCGATGAAGAGAAGGGTGGCGTCATTCCTTTCGGATATGACCTTCCCGGCGAAGGCCGCAAGGGCGATTATTCCCACTGCGGTTGCCGCCCAGGCCCAAAGTCCGAGCCGGAAGAGTTTCTTCTTCGGCGAGACCATGGTGCTGGCCACAAGCTCCTCAACCTCCTGGTCCAGGCGCGTCTTCACCTTGGATTCAAGGTCCTCCAGGTTTGAATACTCGACGTAGTAGGAGTCCGAGTGCTCGCTGACCAGTTTCTCTATCTCTTCAATCTGCGGGGTCCGCTCTTCGAACTCCTTCATGAAGACGTAGATCTTCGGGGTCCCGGTTTTCTTGAGCGCCCTGGAAGCCAGGAGGAACTCCTCCTTGGTCTTCTCGCCCATCCTTCCCTCCAGGAGGAATATGGCGATGTCCGACTTGTGCTCTATGAAGTCGTCGTATTCCGCCTGGTTGTCTCCAAGGTTCGTGTAGGAGAACATGCTGAGGGAAACAGGATAATCCTTGAGCCTGTTTTCTCCGTTGATGTTGTTCACAAGGGCCTTCAGCCTCAGCCTGTGCTCTTTCAGGCTCTTGGAACCGGAAACGAATATGGTAATAGTGGATTTCATCTTGCAGGCGTGCGTTTATTTTTTTCCTGTCAATATGTAAGGGATGTTGCTTACAAGCAGCAAATCCTTTTTCTGTTCGTGCTTGAGTTCGTCGTAGGGGGCGATGTCCAGGTGGATGAACTTCTCGTCCTTGAGGTACTTCATGCGGCTCTTGTCCTTCCTCTGCTCCTTGGTGGCGGGAGAATAACCCATCACCAGGACGGAGGACATCCACCTTCTGTGTTCGGTCTCCGAGATTGTCTCCATGATGTCTTCGGGGATCTTGTCGAATGTCTCCCTGTCGGGCTCCAGCCCGAAGCAGCGGAGGACCATCGGCATGAAGTTGGCGCTGGCGATGCTCGAGAGTTTATGCGCCTGGGAAAGGCCCTTCCATGCACTGTCTTCGTCCGGAGCCGGAGGGTTGCCGTATTCCTCGTCGTAGAGCCTGTTTACGCGCTTCCCTGCGGCAGTCCTTTTCAGGAAGAGGCTGTCGGACTCGACGAGCCCTTCTCCGAACGGGATCATGTTTCCGAACATTCCGGTGTTCCTGGCTTCCTTCACGAGGACAGGATTGTTGTCCTGGTACACCATTATCGGGCAGCCGGACCGGTAAACCTCCTCGGGCAGGTGCAATGCCGCGGACA
This sequence comes from uncultured Bacteroidales bacterium, assembly GCA_900320185.1. GTDB lineage: Bacteria > Bacteroidota > Bacteroidia > Bacteroidales > UBA932 > Cryptobacteroides. The sequence continues at coordinate 31,910 of ONRD01000026.1, read as the reverse complement.
GGTTCCGGTCATTCTCTTTATAGCATATCGCCACGACCAGTTCTTCGTCCGGGTCCAGGGCCCACTGCCTGAGCAGACCCCTGGCAAAGACGGAGGCCAGGTCCGCGTCGACGAAATCCCATTCCAGGTCCATGAAGTCGCCGATTTCAGGAGACGGCCCTGTCGAGGAGCAGCCTTCAGGGGAGATGTAGTTGCGGTGGCAGACCTGGAACATCCCGTTGTTGTTGGAGACGAAGAAGGCCATCTGCTCCCTCATCCCGGAGTCGATGAAGGTGATCCTCGTGCGGTTTTCTCCGTTGAAATTGGGATAATGGCACAGCTGCGAGGCAATCCTTGAAACGGACCTTCCGATCTTGGAGTTCCCTGCGATGACGATCCGCGCCCTGCGGGAGGGCTTGTCAAGGCCGATTGCCGGGAGGATGTCGGAATTCACCAGGGCCTGTTCCACAGTGTAGTCGCTGGTGCTGACAACTTCGAGGTTGATGCGGTTGTCGAGGTCTTTCTTCTTGTACTGGATGACGTCGAGGGAAGAATGCATGTCCAGGGTCAGGAAGCAAGGAATCATGGGGCCGGGACCTGTACAAATCTCCCGGATGTAGTTCAGGCAAAGGAGGTTCCGCGAGTCGTGGCTCGGATCGTTGTCCTCTCCCGTGAGGTAGATCATGCTTGCCTTGTCGGCGCAGGTCTCCTCGATGAGCTTGCGCGTCAGCTGGTCGATGTGGTAATATGTTATCCGCCTGCAGAACTTCTTGTCGGGGATCGTGCTCTTTATGTCCGACCGAAGCTTGGCCACGTCGGCCATGGTGGCGATGAGGATGTCCCTGCCGTAAAGGTCTTCGTTCCCGTAGATTGTTTCGAGCATGTGCGGCAGGATCCTGCGAGATCCGATGATGAGGATGTGCCCCTCGAACTTGTAGCGGTTGTCGCCTTTCTCGTAGGCTTCCGCGATGTTCTGGATGATGTTGGTGAACACGGAAACCAGGAGGGCCGAGAAAAGGAACACACCCATGAGCACCGTCAGGATCTGGAGCCAGTCATGGTCATGGTTGCCCTGCCCGGTGAAATTCCCGGGATCGAGGAACAGCGCCAGGACCTCCTGCCAGATCATGCCCCCGTAGGTCTGGCCTACAAAGATGAGGAAAGCGAGCACGGCCATGACGATCAGCGTCATAACCAGAAGCTGGATGCCCTGTCCCTCGGAGACGATGCTGTCGAGTCTTCGTCTTAAGTTCATTGGAGCCGAATGGTTTTTCTTTGGATGGATACAGCGGATTTTCCGATAAAGATACGACGGAATTTCTTAATTCTCAAATCTTGCCGTCAGTACTTCTTCGTCCGGGGAACAGGGAGCCGTCCTGCGGCGGACGGTCCCTGTCAGTCGTTGTTGAGTTGCGTTATGTCCACCTTGGACCTTTCGGAATCACCGATCAGCCATTCAGCATAGTAGTCGGCCATCCTCCAGAAGAAGTATTCGTTCATGTCTCCGAAGCCATGCCTCTGGCCAGGCAGGATCAGCATGTCGAAGCGCTTGTTAGCCCTTATCAGGGCATCCACCACGCGGATGGTATTGGCAGGATGGACGTTGTTGTCGATGTCTCCGTGGACCAGCATCAGGTGCCCCTTGAGGTTTCCGGCCAGTTCCTGGTTGGTCTTTATGGAGTACACGAAAGTGGTGTCACCCTTGTCGATCTTCTCGAGGATTCCGTGGTGCTGTTCGCTCCACCAGCGGTTGTAGATGCTGTTGTCGTGGTTGCCGGCGCAGGAAACGGCCACCTTGAAGAAGTCGGGATATTTCAGTATCGCTGCGGTGCTCATGAAGCCTCCGCCAGAGTGGCCGTGGATGCCGACCCTTTCAAGGTCGACGAACGGGCACCGGGCGCCGATCTGCTGGATGGCGTATTTCTGGTCCTCGAGACCGTAGTCGCGGAGGTTGCCGTAGCCGTAGTTGTGGTACCATTTCGAACGGTTGGGATGTCCGCCCCTGTTGCCCACCGTGATGACGATGATCCCAAGCTGTGCGAGCCTGTCGGTACGGGTGAAGCCCTTGCTCCAGGAGATGTTGTTGGCCTCCACCTGGGGCCCCGGATAGACGTAGTCGCAGATGGGATAGACCTTGGTCGAATCGAAGTCGTAAGGCTTGTACATCGCTCCGTACAGGTCGGTGATGCCGTCGGCGGCCTTGACCTTGAACCTTTCCGGGAACTTGTAGCCGGCCTCGAGCAGGAGGCTCAGGTCCGCAGTCTCGAGGTCCAGGATCTTCCTTCCTCCGGCCCCGATCAGGGCCACGGCGGGAGTGCAGTCCACCCTCGAATAGTTGGCCACGAAGAACCTGGCGTCGTCGCTGGCGGTGGACAGGACGTCCATGTCGTCCATGTCCAGTTTCTGCATGGCGCCTCCGGCAAGCGGCACCCTGTAGGTGTGCATCTGGTAGGGATTCTCATCCTTCTGCACGCCGCAGGCGGAGAAGAGCACGTAGCCTTCCTTCTCTCCGGCCCCGAGCACGTTGTCGACATGGAAGGCCCCCTCGGTAAGGTTCCTCTGGAGGCTGCCGTCCTTGTCGTAGAGGTAGAGGTTGGCCCATCCGTTGCGCTCGGACCACCAGATGAACTGCCGGCCGTCCTTGAGCAGGAAGGGCTTGCGGTATTCGATGTAAGTGTTGCTCCGTTCGGACACTATCGTCTTTGTGGAGTCGGCGTCGACTCCGACCCAGCAAAGGTCGACCCTCTTGATGTCCCTGCTCTGGCGGACCAGGTAGAAGCCGCTGTCGTCTCCCAGCCAAACGCTTTTCCGGAAGTCCAGGTAATCATCCTTGGAGAGCCTCCTGGCATCCTGGATGCTGAAGTCCTGGTCCTTGAAAGCCTGGCACTTGACTTCGCGGGATGTGGCCTCAAGCCCGTCCAGCGTGAACACGTAGAGGTAGCCCTTGGGTCCGGGTTCGCCCGGCATCTGGTACTTGTAGGTCTCCAGCTTGGGCCTCTTCCCGCCTGTGGAGTTGATCACCCACAGGTCTTCCAGTTTCCTTGTGTCCCACTTGCTGACGGCGAAGTGCCGGGAGTCCGGACTCCAGGCGATTTCCCCGGGATGGTGCCTGCGGGTGGTGTCGCTCTCGGTGTCCCCGGAGTAGTTTCCGTAGCCGTAGCCGAATTCCTTGATCCCGTCAGTGGTCAGCCGGTGCTCCACTATGGTGCTGTCCTTGGGGTCCTTGGCGGCCTTCCTCAGGCTGGTGGAGTCCATTATCCAGAGGTTGGAGTTCCTGGCATAGACTCCTACCTTCCCGTCGGGCGAGACAGAGGCCCAGTACGGATATTTCTGCTGCTCCTTCTCCTTTGCCTCAGTCACGTCGGCGAGGGTCCCGGAGACGAAGTCATATTCAAAATGGAACACTTTCTTCCCGCCGCCTCCGTTGCCGGCAGGGCCGCCGGGAGCGACGCCCCTCCTGCCTCCACGGCCGGCCTTCGAGGTGTCGGGCTTGTCCTGGGTGCTCCGGATGTCGAAGGTGAAGTACTTGTCGTCCTTGAGCTTAAGGCCGCTGATGGGAATATGCTTGGCGTCGTAGGGGTCCTTCACGATCTCGGTCAGCTGCATCGCTAGTTTCTCAAGGTCGAATACCTCCGTCTTGGTGCCCTTCACGGGGTCTACCAGGTAGTACTGCGTGCCTTCGGAGGTCTTCCACTCGTACCAGAACCTGTCGGAATCCCTGAACCAGTGCGGCTGGACCCTGGTGGAGAAAACCATCTGCCCGACTTTCTTTGCGGAAAAGCGCTCGGCAAGGGCGTAATTGGCCTTGGTAATCCTTTCCTGCGAGCTTGCTACGAAGCAGGCTGAGAGCAGAAGGATAGCTGTCAACAGTCTTTTCATGGATGTAACTATTTGATTTTCAACTTTGCTTTCTTAAGTCCTTCGCTGTTTGCCGTGAGGGTGATCTTTCCCTTCCCGGTCCGGCGGACGATAACCGTGGCCAGCCCTCCGAAAGCCTTTATCCTGTCGGACTTGAAAGGCGTCAGGCACGTAGGGTCCCCGGCGTCCACGGCTACGATCTCGCCCGGGCCGCTGATGGTGAACACTATTTCGGGCCCGGCGACAGGGACGACATCGCCCCTGCGGTCGGCGACCTTGACATCCACGAAGGCCAGGCCGTCCTCGCCGGTCCTTGCACCCTTGGTCCTTTTGACGTCGCCACCGAATCCGGTGGAAGGTCCGGAACAGCCTTCGACTTCCATCATGAGTTTCCTGGGAGCTCCTGCGGTGCGGATCTTCCTGACCTCCTTCGTGCGGCCTTCGCGGGCGACCACCTTGATCGTGCCCCCGGTGTAGACAACGTCGTCCCAGCGGAGGCGGTACTGGCCTTCGGCGCGCCTGCGCACGCCCTGCGACTTGCCGCCCACGAAGAGTTCGGCTTCGTCGTAGTTGGTGTACACGTGCACCGGGGTGACTTCACCCTCCCGTCCGTTCCAGGTCCAGTGCGGCAGCACATGGAGCACCTTCTTGTCGCTCCAGCGGTCCTTGTACAGCCAGTAGCGGTCCTTCGGGAAGCCCGCCAGGTCGATTATCCCGAAATATGAGCTCCTGGCCGGGGAAGCGATCTTCCCTTTCTCCTTGAGTTCCTTCATCGCCCTGTCCAGGGATTCGGCATCGTGGAAGTTGCTCAGGATGGTCAGGTCGGTGTTGTACGGAGTAGGCTCGCCCAGGTAGTCGAAGCCCGTCCAGACGAACTCTCCGAGACAGGAGGGATTCTCGTCCTCGTACTTCCATTCCTGTTCGGGAGTCTGTCCCCAGGGAACGGTGTGGATGTCGTAGGAGCACACCTGGAAGTCCTGTTCGGACGCCTCCACCGACTCTCCCAGCGGGAACATGTAGACACCCCGGGAGGAAATGGTCGAAGCGGTCTCGCTGCCGAGGTAGGGTTTCCCGGGATTGGCTGCATGGAACTTCGCGTAAAGGTGCGGCTTGTAGTTGAATCCGTAGGCGTCCACCGCGTTGCGGAAGTCCTGCTCGGAGGCCCAGGGATTGTCGGACCCAACCGTGGTTATCCTCGTAGGGTCCAGGGTGTGGCATATTTCCGAAAGATGGTAGGCGATGTGGTACTTGTCAGGGTAGCCCTGCTCGGGGACCTCGTTCCCGATGCTCCACATTATCACCGACGGATGGTTGCGGTCGCGCCTGAGGAGAGCCTCCATGTCCTTGTCCGCCCATTCGTCGAAGAGTTTCGCATAGCCGTTCTCCCTCTTGGGGATGGACCAGGTGTCGCTCAGTTCGTCCATCACCAGGAAGCCCATCCGGTCGCAAAGGTCGAGCAGTTCGGGAGCCGGAGGGTTGTGGGAGGTGCGGATGGCGTTGCAGCCCATTTCCTTGAGCATGTTCAGCCTGCGGACCCAGGCGGTGGTGTTCCAGGCCGCTCCGAGGGCTCCCGCGTCGTGGTGGAGGCATACTCCCTTGATGAAGGTCTTCTCTCCGTTGACGTAGAGGCCGTCCTCCCCGTACCTGAGGTCGCGGAAGCCGAACACGGTAGTGTACTCGTCCCTTGAACCGCCGGCAGTCACGGTCGTGACAGCCCTGTAGAGACTGGGCCTGGCGGGGCTCCAGCGCAAGGCGTCCCTGACGGTGAATTCCTGGGTGAGGACTGTGCCGTCGCAGACCGTCACGTCGTCTTCTGCGGAGGCGACAGGAGCAGTCCCTGAATATTCATAGATGACCGTGCAGACCTTGCCGCGGACCGGGGCCGAGGCGTTGCGCAGGGTGATCTCCATCTTGGCGCGGTCGCCTTCGGTGGTGACGAAGGTCCCCCAGTGGGCGACACCCGCGTCGTCTGCGACGGTGAGCCAGACATTGCGGTAGATCCCGCCTCCGGGGTACCAGCGGCTGGACTCCTCCGGGTTGTCTATGGTGACCTTGACGGAGTTGTCCCCCTGGCGGAGGAAGGGCGTCAGGTCGGCCCTCCAGGAAGCGTAGCCGTAGGGCCAGCCTGTGACGAGTTCGCCGTTGCACCAGACCTGGGCCCACTGCATGACGCCGTCCAGGTCCAGGAAGTAGTTCTTCCCGGATTCCTCCACCCGGAGCGTCTTGGAATATTCAGCCTTGCCCCACCATCCCAGCTTGCCGGTCTCTCCCGGAAACTCGATGTTGAAGGGCCCTTCGACTCCCCAGTCGTGGGGCAGGTCCAGTACCGTTGTCTTTCCGTCTTTGGTGAAAGTCCATCCCTCGTTCCAGGATTGTCTTGATGAGGGCTGTGCCGGGAGGCTCTGGGACAGTGCTGCGGAAATGACTGCCGCAAGAGTGAGCAAGATGTGTTTATTCATAGTCCAAATATAGGCAAAATCCATGAATTGCAACGTTTTGAAGGGCAAATGAAATTGTTGAAAACTTTGTTAATTGAAGAATTATCAGTAAATTTGCAGCCCCAAAAACTATTGGGAAAAACATAAATATTAGATTTACAATCATTTATGCCAACAATTCAACAATTAGTTCGCAAAGGACGCGAGAGCCTTGTTTCTCAAAGCAAGTCTCGTGCGCTGGATGCTTGTCCTCAGAAGAGGGGCGTGTGTCTGCGTGTTTACACGACGACTCCCAAGAAGCCTAACTCAGCGATGAGAAAGGTCGCCAGGGTACGCCTTACCAACTCGAAAGAGGTCAATGCCTACATCCCGGGCGAAGGCCACAACCTCCAGGAGCACAGCATCGTGCTGGTCCGCGGAGGCCGTGTCAAGGACCTTCCCGGTGTGCGCTACCACATCCTTAGAGGAGCTTTGGACACCGCTGGCGTAGAGGGAAGGACCCAGTCCCGTTCGCTCTATGGCGCCAAGAGGCCGAAGAAATCTAAGAAGTAGTTCATTTTTGTTTTTTCACCTTTAATTTTTACTCACAATGAGAAAATCGAAGCCTAAAAAGAGGATTCTACTTCCTGATCCTAAGTATCACGATGTCGAGGTGACCCGCTTCGTGAACAACCTTATGTTGCAGGGGAAGAAGAGTATCGCGTGGCTCCTCTGGATATCTGGAGAAAGGCCCTCGAAAACGTGACCCCTCAGATCGAGGTCAAGTCGCGTCGTGTAGGTGGTGCAAACTTCCAGGTGCCTACTGAGTTGCGTCCGGAAAGGAAAGTCTCGCTTTCCATGAAGAACATGATCAATTACGCCCGCAAGCGTTCCGGCCACTCAATGGCAGAAAAACTTTGTGCAGAGATCGTGGCCGCCTACAACAACGAAGGTGGTGCATTCAAGAGAAAGGAGGATATGCACAAGATGGCGGAGGCCAACAAGGCATTCGCTCACTTCCGTTTCTAATTCACCAGGTTAGATGGCAGGCAACAAAAGAGATCTTACCTTCACGAGGAACATCGGCATCATGGCTCACATCGATGCCGGAAAGACGACCACGTCCGAACGCATCCTTTACTACACCGGCAAGACCCACAAGATAGGTGAGGTCCATGACGGTGCGGCTACCATGGACTGGATGGTCCAGGAGCAGGAGAGGGGAATCACCATCACCTCCGCTGCGACCACCGCGTTCTGGCACTACAATTCCAAGGAGTACCAGATCAACCTGATCGACACTCCCGGTCACGTCGATTTCACCGTGGAGGTGGAACGTTCCCTGCGCGTCCTCGACGGGACTATCGCCACTTTCTGCGCAGTCGGCCGTGTACAGCCTCAGAGCGAGACCGTATGGCGCCAGGCAGACAAGTATGGTGTCCCCAAGATCGCGTACGTGAACAAAATGGACCGCGTGGGTGCCGATTTCCTCGCCTGTGTCGAGGAGATCTACACCAAACTCGGAGCCAAGGCCGTTCCTGTTTGTCTCCCCATCGGGGCTGAAGACAAATTCCAGGGTATAGTGGACCTGATCGACAGGAAGGCTATCTACTATGATTCCGGTGACGAACTTGTCAACTACGAGATAAAGGACATCCCTGCCGACATGGCCGGCGAAGTCGAAAAGTGGAGGGACAAGCTTGTGGAGGCCGCCGCCGAGTGCGACGAGTCTCTCATGGAGAAGTACTTCGACAATCCCGATTCGCTCACGGGCGAGGAGATAATAGCCGCCCTGCGCAAGGGTACGATCAACATGCAGATCGTTCCCGCCTGCTGCGGTTCCTCGTTCAAGAACAAGGGAGTCCAGTTCCTTCTCGATGCAGTGATGCGTTATCTCCCTTCGCCGCTCGACAAGGGAGTCGTGAAAGGTGTCAGCCCCAAGACCAACAAGGAGGTTGACCTTCTTCCCGACGCTTCCCAGCCGTTCTGCGCCCTGGTCTTCAAGATCGCGACCGATCCCTTCGTGGGCCGTCTCGCCTTCATGAGGGTATATTCAGGACGCGTCGACTCGGGGACCTATGTCTACAACGTGCGTACCGGAAAGAAAGAAAGGATCGCCCGTCTTTACCAGATGCACTCCAACCACCAGAATCCCATCGATTTCGTGGAGGCTGGCGACATCTGCGCGGCGGTAGGATTCAAGGATCTCCGTACCGGTGACACGATCTGCAACGAAAACCATCCGATCGTACTCGAATCCATGGTCTTCCCGGATCCCGTCATCGGCATCGCCATCGAACCCAAGACCCAGGCCGACCTGGACAAACTCGGCGTCGCTCTCGGCAAGCTTGCCGAAGAGGACCCCACATTCACGGTGAAGGCCGACCATGAGACCGGCCAGACCGTGATCAGCGGCATGGGCGAACTGCATCTGGACATCATCGTGGACCGTCTGCGCCGTGAATTCGGCGTTGAGATCAACCAGGGTGCTCCCCAGGTCAACTTCAAGGAAGCCATCACGTGCAAGGTACAGCATCGCGAAGTCTTCAAGAAGCAGACCGGAGGCCGCGGAAAGTTCGCGGACATCATCGTGGAAATCGGCCCTGCGGACGAAGGTGTCACCGGACTGCAGTTCGACAACCAGGTCAAGGGTGGTAACATTCCCAAGGAGTTCATCCCGAGCATCGAAAAGGGTTTCAAGGCCGCCATGGCCAACGGAGTCCTCGCCGGCTATGAAGTCCAGTCCATGAAGGTTACCGTCCTCGACGGTTCCTACCATCCGGTCGATTCCGACCAGCTCTCCTTCGAAATGGCAGCCCGCATGGCTTTCCGCCACGCCTGCCCGAAGGCGAAGCCGGTGCTCCTTGAGCCCATCATGTCATTGGAAGTCGTCACTCCCGAGGACTACATGGGCGACATCGTCGGAGACCTCAACCGCCGTCGCGGCCAGATCCAGGCAATGGATTCTACGGCCAACGGTGCAAGGATAGTGAAGGCATTCGTTCCGCTCGCGGAGCAGTTCGGCTACGTGACCGTCCTGAGGACCCTGTCCTCCGGGCGCGCCACCAGCACCATGTCCTTCGACCACTATTCCGAGGTCCCTGCGAACCTTGCCAAGGACATCGTCGAGAAGAGCGGTTACAAGTTTACCGAGGATGACGAGTAGTACACAAAGTTTTTAAAAGATAATAAACAACAATTGATATGAGTCAGAAGATCAGAATTAAACTCAAATCATTCGATCACATGCTGGTTGACAAGTCAGCCGCAAAGATCGTCGACACTGTGAAGGCTACGGGCGCGAAGGTCAATGGACCCATTCCTCTTCCCACCAACAAGAAGATCTTCACTGTCAACCGCTCAACCTTCGTCAACAAGAAGGCTCGCGAGCAGTTTGAGCTGGATGCTTACTGCAGGCTCCTTGACATCGACGACAGCAACGCAAAGACCGTCGATGCCCTGATGAAGCTCGAGCTTCCCTCTGGTGTCGAGGTGGAGATCAAGGTCTGACATCCTTGACAGTCAATCCAGCCTTGAAGTTGGATTTTCCGAATATTTTCCCGACCTTTGAGCCGGGAAATCGGTCCCGTAGCTCAGTTGGTTAGAGCAACTGACTCATAATCAGTGGGTCGCAGGTTCAAGTCTCTGCCGGGACCACTACTTACAGGAGAGGGGATGACTAAAAAGTCTATTGACTTGGAGGTCATCCTCTTTTTTTATGGTCGGCGCGGTGTCCGCAAGCGGTATTGTCCTTCGGACCTTCCGCTTCACTCCATCCCCCCACGGCGCTGCGCTTGTGGTTTCCTTATTTTCATGGTCGACGTGGTGGTCGCAAGCCGTGTTGTCCTGAGGACCTTCCGCTTCGCTTCATCCCCCCACGCCTGGCGGCGCGGTGCCCCCCGCTTACGGCCGCGGGTGGCCAGGGTCCTCAGGACAACACTGCTTGCGACCCTGGCACGCCCCCATGCCGGTCTCGGTTTTTTTGCTTACATTTGTTCCATGCTGGATCAGATCAAGGTAGTGGCATTCGATGCCGACGACACGCTGTGGGAGAACGAGAAGCGTTTCCGCAAAGCCGAAAAGCTCGTTGCGGAGCGTCTTTCCGAGTACGGAGATTTCGACTACATCTCTTCTGAACTCTATAAGACAGAGTGCGCGAACATGGAAGACTATGGTTTCGGAGCCAAGGCCTACATACTTTCCATGGTTGAAACCGCCGTAAACATCAGCAAGGGCAAGGTGGATGCCGGGACCGTAAAGTTCATCATCGACAGCGGCCGCGAGATACTCCACAACCCCGCGAAGCCGTTTCCCGGCGTCGTGGAAACGCTTCGGAAGCTATCCGACTCCGGAGCCTACAGCCTGGTCCTTCTCACGAAAGGCGAGTTGCTTGATCAGGAGCACAAGATCGCCCGCTCCGGCCTGGCGGGTTTTTTCAGCCACATCGAGATACTCTCGAACAAGTCTGGCAGGGAATATTCTTCCTTGTGCGCAAAGCTCGGAATCGAGCCGGGCCAGTTCATGATGGTAGGCAACTCTTTCAAGTCGGACATCGACCCCGTTCTCAGGCTTGGGGGCTGGGGAGTTCATATTCCCTTCGAAGTCCTCTGGAAGCTTGAGCATGTCGATGAATATGACCACCCAAGGCTTTTCCGCCTGTCTTCCATCGACCAGCTGCCAGGCGTCCTTCTCTAACGGTTCCTGCCCTCCGAAGGAAAAGTGTCAATATGTGTGCATGCCGCCCTGGGCGGAGGGGAGATAGTTGACGCCGAACCAGCACATCAGGAGCAGGACGAAGGAGATCATCAGGATGGCGAGTGAGACCCGCGGCGAAGCTCCGGTCCTGCGATGGTGCAGATAGACCATGTAGCCCAGCCATGTGACGGCCGCCCATGTCTCCTTCGGGTCCCATGTCCAGAAATCACCCCAGGCCACTTTTGCCCACAATGCTCCCATCACGATACCGAGGGTCAGGAAGCCCCATCCGATCCGTACGAGAGTGTCGCAGTCTTCCATCCCGCTACGGATGTCGGTGCGGGAAGGCTTCACGAGGAGAAGGATTCCCGCTACCGTTGCTGCGCCAAGGGTGGCATATGCAAGCATGTAGGAGATGACGTGCGGTACGAACCAGGCGCTCTGGAGCGCCGGCATCAGGACCTTGTTGTGGATCTCCGGTTTGAATATGTTGATGCACATGAATATTCCCGCAAGCACGGCGCAGAGCGGCATTATCCACTTGTTGCGCAGCCTCAGGAACATTGCTCCGCCGGTCAGGGACAGGAACAGGCTGAACCAAAGCCTGGTTTCGCCCATGGTGCGCATTGGCGGCCGCTGCACCGTGATCCAGTACCCTGCGATGAAGGCGAGAAGAACCAGCACGCCGCCGCCGTACAGGAAGGCGGACAGCCTGCGGGAGTTCCCGTTTAAAGAGGCGGCCGAACCTGCCGCCCATAATACCATGGCTGCCACGGCGAACCAGGTGAATACGTTCCAACTCATGCTCTGCCCTCCTTCTCTTTTGACGGCGAAGCCGGTTCCGACACTTCCGCTTCGGGTATTGTTCCTTCAGCGCCCGCATCGGCGGCTGTTCCCTCAGCGCTGCCTTCCGCCGGCGCGGGCTTGCGTTTTCCCGGCTTCCAGGACACGGCAAGGACTATCATGGCCGCGGCGGAGACCATCATCAGCCACAATGCGACCCTGAAGAAGCCGGCCCACGGGTCGGAAACGCACTCGAAGATGCTTGTGTTGCGCCCGTCTTCCGACTTGCCGTAGTCGTACTGGTAGAGGATCCACGAACCGACCTTCGCAGGATGGTTTACCAGGATATCCTCCTTCCAGGGAGCCTTGCCCTTTTCGGTGAAAGTCACTTCTGAAAGGAAATATGGCCTGTTGCCCTTCCGTTCGAAAGTGAATTTGTCCAGGGTCAGTTCGAAGGGCATCGGCACCATCTCCCCGCTGTCCTCGTCGATGCCGGTGGAGACTGTTGTTCCCTCGGTCGCCGAGACCACGACGTGGCGGGTGTCTCCGCTTCCGAAAAGGCCGCCTGCGAGCACGAGGAACATGGCGAGGTGCGACAGGGTCTTCCCGGCAAGGCGCCAGGAGAAGCCGCTTTCGGCCATCCTTGCGATGCCGTCGACGGCGGCGAGTCCCAGCACTGACGTGAACAGGAGCAGCACCAGGATGAAGTACCATTTGCCGTTCATCCCGCTCTGGGGAAACAGTCCGAAGATGACCATCAGGACAAGGAGCGGCAATGCGGCGGCAATGGAAGCCTTGGCGCTCCATAAAACCCTAAGTCCTGGCCGTCTGGATCCAAGGAAATGGGTGACGACCAGGAGATAGGTATAGACGAGGGCTGCAACCAGCCCCCACGGATGGTGCAGGAAAGACATCAGGCCTGGGCCCACTGCTCCCGGAGCAGCTTGACGGCGTTCTTGACGGCAGTCTCACGGTCGCCTTCACAGCCGCACTCGAAACTCACGTACTTGTCGTAGCCAAGTTCCTTGAGGGCCCTGAATCCCTCCACGTAGTTGTCCTTCTCTCCGTCTTCACCGGGCATGATCCTGCGGCCGCGGCTGGCGATGTGGACGTGCTGGAGGTACTTGATGCCGGCAGACATGAAGGCACCGTAGTCGGAGGTCTCCTCCTGCATGTGCCAGAAGTCTCCCATGGCCTTGACTCCTTCAGAGTCTGCATCACGGGCTATCGCGGCAGCGTCTGCCACAAGCCTCATGTAGAAGCACTCCCTGCGGTTGAGCGGTTCGAGGATCACTGTAGTGCCATGTTCCTTGGCGAACTCACCGAGTTTGTGGAGCTCTTCGCACAGGTAGTCACGGGTCTGCTGGTTGTGGGGCTTGCATGGTTCCTGACCGTTGAATGCAGGGACCATGATAACACCGGTGGAACCGAGTTCGCCTGCCGCAGCCACGATCTCCCGCATGGTGGTGTCGAACTGCTGCTTGACGGCAGGGTCGTCGGCGAGGATGAAACCATCGAAGCCGGCGCATATTGCAGAAACCTTGATGTTCCTGCCGCTGAGGGCCTCACGTATCTCCGGGATGCGTGCAGCGAGGCCGCGGCCGCCGGGTTCGAAGCCTGCGATGCCGAGTTGCTCCATGAAGTCAAGTTTCTCGGCCAGGGAATTGCCGGGCGCGATCCCTTCCTGGAAGGAGAGGTTCAGCTTGACCTTGGATTTGTCTTTCACTCCTCCCTTGCCGGATGAGCAGGAGGCAGGCAGGATGGTTCCGGCGGCGATTGCCGCCGAACCAACTGCCGATGTCTTCAGGAATGATCTTCTGTCCATCTGAGATTCCTTTTGCTTGCAGTTCCGTGGACTGGATTATTTGCCGGATCCGGGGACGGGAACGGTGAACTTGGCCATGTCGAGGGGTCCGAGCTCGAGCTTCTCGGGCATGTAGTCAAGCTCGGAAGCTGCGATGGCGTCCCATTCGATGGTCTGGCCGGAGTAGGCGGCCTCGCGTCCCATCACGCCGCACAGGGAAGACATTCCGCACTCGTCGGCCTCGATGTGAGCCTCGCCCTTGCGGATGTGGTTGACCCAGTCGACATGCTCGAGGACGTAGGGATCGTCCTGCTGGAACTCAGCCTTGGAAGCTTCGAAGTCGAATTCCCAGATCTTGTTGCCCTGGAGGTCGTAGATGGCATTGTCGGCGGACTTCCAGTAGCCCTTGGTTCCGCGGACCTCCTCGCTGACGTTGTTGGAGCAGCCGTCTATCTGGCGGCACATGCTGTGGAGGTGGACGCCGTTCTCGTACTCGAAGTCGACGCTGAAGTTGTCGTACTGGTCACCGGTGATCCTGCGCTGGCGGCTTCCGAAAGCGGTTGCCCTGAGCGGATGCTTGTATCCGAACATCCAGTTGAAGACGTCGATGTTGTGGACGTGCTGCTCGACGATGTGGTCGCCGGACAGCCACTTCCAGTTGACCCAGTCGCGGATGGTCCATTCCATGTCGCTCCAGCCCTTCTCGCGGGTCCTGTACCAGAGCATTCCCTGGTTCCAGTAGACGTTGCCTCCGGTGATCTCGCCGATCAAGCCTTCCTGGATCTTCTGGAATGCAGCCACATAGGGACGCTGGTGGTGGCGCTGCGTTCCGCAGACCACGCTCAGGCCCTTCTGCCTTGCCACCTCGGCCGTGGCCATGATGGTACGGTAGCCCTTGGGATCGACGGCGATAGGTTTCTCGAGGAAGGAGTGGACTCCCTTCTCGGTGGCATACTTGAAGTGGACGGGACGGAACACGGGAGGGGTGGCGACGATGACCATGTCGACTCCGGAGTCGATCACTTTCTGGTAGGCGTCGAACCCTATGAAGCAGTTCTCGTCGGGAACGACCTGGCCTTTTTCGGCGAGGCTTCCCTTGAGGTTGCCTAGGCGGTCGGCGAAAGTGTCGCCGAGGGCGGTGACGGTGATTCCGTCAGCAGCGTTCAGAAGGTTCATCACGGCGCCGGAACCTCTTCCGCCGCAGCCGATTACACCGACCTTGAGTTCTTCTCCGTCGATAGCCTTGTCGGGAAGCTCCGGAACATAATACTCACCGGGCTGCCTCAGAGGCGTCTGCTTGTCCTTTTTCTCGCTGCAGGCTGAAAGCAGTACGCTGCCGCCTACAAGACCGACGACTCCAGCCTTGGCGCTTGCGCCGAGGAAGTCTCTTCTGTTCATTTTTTCGCTCATAGCTTCTTGGATTTGTTTGATTATTGTTTTATGTCGATTCCTTGTCTTGTCATATTCCCTCGGGCACTTCGCAGACCACGCGGAAGCCTATTCCCTTGATGTCGGAGTACCACCAGATGCTCTTGGGGTTCTGGGGGTCGGTCTTCAGCCAGTCGTCGTTGAAGGTGCGTCCCCTGGAAGCGCAGCGCACGGCGGAGGCGTCGTCGGCATAGCTTCCGCCGCGGACCACGTGTTCTGTCCCGGAGGCCGGACCTGCAGGGTCGAGGGCGCCGTCCTGGATGCGGGAATATGCATCCTCAGCGTACCAGTCGGAGCAGTATTCCATCACGTTGCCCAGCATGTTCTTGAGGCCGAACGGGTTGGGCTTTACGGAGGAGGCCTCCTGGGTCTTGCTCCTGCTGTCTCCCTCGAACACCACGTAGCGGGAGATCATGGAGGTGTCGGCCTTGCTGAACTTGCGGAGGAAGCCCTTGTTGGAGTACTTCTTCGGGCTGCCCTCGAAGAAGTACGGAGTGTCGGTGCCGCCCCTGGCCGCATATTCCCACTCCGCCTCGGTAGGCAGCCTGTAGGTGTGTCCGGTCTTCAAGGTGAGCCACTGGCAGAAGGTCTGGGCGCAGTAGTGCGACATGGTGATGGCCGGCCGCTCTCCCATTCCCCAGCCCTGGTCCGGGAATCCGAAAGGAGGGGTCGGGCCGCTCACGGCGTCGATGTCCTCCCGGGTGTTGTTGGCGTAGATCACCGCCGGGGGAGTCCTCCCTTCCGACATGGTCTCGTTGTAGAAAGCCCAGAACTGGTTCCAGGTCACTTCGGTCTCGGCCATGAAGAACCGGCTTATCCTTACCCTCCTGGCCGGTCCCTCGTCGGGATTCCTGAAAGGTTCGTCCTCGGGACTCCCGAGCGTGAACTCACCTCCGGGGACGGCGACCATGCGGATGCTGGCGTTGGTCCCGGGGACTGTTTCGGTGAAGCTCTCGAAGGCGGTGATGTCGGCCGGGGAGTCGTAGATCTCTCCGGTGCCGGTGTCTATCTTCTGCCCGTTGTCCAGCTTCTTGTGCTGGTAGCCGGGGATCTCATGCCCGGCGTTGAGGTGGCACGAGATGCACTGGAGGTCCAGTTTCTCTGCGTTGTCCTTGTAGTAGAGGTGGGCCGTGATGCCATCGTCGGAAATCCCTTCCGGAAGAAGGTTGTGGTGGCATTTCTCGCAGGAGGAGTTGTAGACGATCGTGGAGGCGTAGCCGAGTTCCTTCTTGGCCTCCCAGTCGATCTCGTCCTTGTCCTTGGTCATCTTGGACCAGATGTCCCTGGCGCCCATCCTGGCCTTTGCCATGTAATGCTTGAAGTAGCCGTCCTCCTTCGGAGGAAGGTGGCAGGCGGCGCAGTCGGAGACCGTCCCGCTGGAGTTCATGTAGTGCTGGGACTTCTTCCAGGAGGCGTCGGCGCCTTCGTGGAAGTGGCAGCTCATGCAGTACTCGTTGGTGGATGTCCTGCTCATCTCGCTGCCCAGCAGGACGAGGAGGCATGCGCCGAGAACCAGACCTCCCAGTCCGGCCAGCCAAACCGCTTTCCTGTTCTTCTTCTCTCCCATGCAATCTAATTAAATCCCATAAATATAAGAATTTTCCGGTACAGTTCAAATTTTTGGGCATTTTGCTGCCTTCCGCGGTCCTCGAAGGACAGCAGTCCCACAGTCCGGAGATGACAGTAATCCCAAAGGTCAGAGTTGACAAGGATCACACTTAAAGTTGACAAGAATCAAACTGTTTCTTATATTGCCGGAAAGATCGTCATTCGCCCATGGACCAGCGTCACGCCATTTTCCTCAAGGAGGCAGGCTCCTTCATCCCCCGCGACAGGCTGCTGACCGATCCTCTCAGGCGGTTTGCCTGGGGGACCGATGCAGGTTTCTACCGCCTCACCCCGCAGATAGTCATCCTTGCCCGGGACGAACGGGAAGTCTCCCGCATCCTTGGACTGGCATCCCGGCTCAAGGTTCCCGTGACTTTCAGGGCGGCTGGCACCAGCCTCTCCGGCCAGAGCGTGAGCGACTCGGTGCTGGTTGTTGCCGGAAAGGGTTGGGAAGCCTTCAGCCCGGGTCCGGACGCGGACACGGTAACCCTCGGGCCAGGCATCGTCGGGGCAATGGTGGGGGAGTTGCTCAAGCCCTACGGCCGCAGGTTCGGCCCAGACCCGGCGTCCATCGGAAGCTGCATGGTCGGAGGGATCGTGATGAACAATGCCTCCGGGATGAGCTGCGGCACCCATGCCAACTCGGACATGCTGATGGTTGGGGCGCGGATGGTCTTCGCCGACGGGACCGTCCTGGACACCGAGGATGAAACTTCCCGGGAGAGCTTCCGCAAGACCCGTCCGGACATCCTGGACGCCGTCCTGCGGATCCGTGCGCGGATACTCGAGGACGAGTCTCTTGTGGAAAGGATAAAGTACAAGTATTCCATCAAGAATGTGACAGGCCTGAACCTGCTGCCGTTCGTCAGGTTCTCCGACCCTTTCGAGATCGTCGCCCACCTGCTCGCCGGGTCTGAAGGCACGCTCGCCTTCATGGGCAGCGTCACCATGAGGACCCTTCCCGAGGAGCCGTACAAGGCGGATGCCATGGTCTATTTCCCTTCGATCAGGAAGGCTTCCGAGGCGGTGGTGGCGATGAAGGCGGCCCTTGGCCTGGAGGTGGTCAGTGCCGCTGAACTGCTCGACCGCAGGTCGCTCCAGTCGGTAGGAGACCCCGTGCTCGGGGAGAATCCAGGTACCGACGTGACGGCCGTCCTCACCCGCACGGCGGCGTTCTCGGAGGCGGCCCTGAAGGAAAACATATCCCGGATAGAGGCTGTGCTTGGAGGCTGCGACACCCTCGGGGAAGTCCGTTTCACCACCGACCCGTCGGAGAGCTCCCGCTTCTGGGCCCTCCGTTCGGGAATATTCCCTTCCGTGGGCGGGCTGAGAAGGCAGGGGACCACCTGCCTGATCGAGGACGTGGCATTCCACATCGAGGACCTGCCCGATGCTGTCGAGGACCTGTCCGCCCTTCTGGACAGGCACGGCTACGACGACTCCTGCATCTACGGCCATGCCCTGGAGGGCAACTTCCATTTCATCATCAACCAGTCCTTCGACTCCCCGGAGGAGGTGGCCCGCTACGGAGCCATGATCGACGACGTGGCGCGGATGGTGGTCGGCCGCTACGACGGCTCCCTCAAGGCGGAGCACGGGACGGGCAGGAACATGGCTCCCTATGTTGAATATGAATGGGGGCACAAGGCTTTCGGGATCATGAAGGAAGTCAAGGCCGCCTTCGACCCGGAAGGGATCCTCAATCCCGGGGTGATATTCAACGACGACCCTGCGTGCCATCTCAGGGACTTCAAGGCCCTGCCTCTCCTTCCCTACGGTGCGGGCCTGGACAAATGCATCGAATGCGGTTTCTGCGAGGTCAACTGCGTCTCGTGCGGCTTCACCCTCTCGCCTCGCACCAGGATAGCGGCGCGAAGGGAGATAGCCAGGCTGGAAGCCCTGAAGGAGCCTTCCACCGAAGAGATCCGCACTCTCAAGACCCTCCGCAAGGAATATTCCTACCTTGGGGAGGAGACCTGCGCCGGGGACGGCCTGTGCTCGATGTCCTGCCCCATGGGAATCAACGTCGCCGACCTGACCCACGCAGTAAGGGCGGAGAAGAACCGCCCAGGAACCATTGCCTTCGGCGGCCTGACCTTCGCTTCCAGGCATTTCCCGCAGGTGAAGTCCGCCCTGAGGGGAGCCCTCCGGCTTGCCTCCTTCGGCGAGGCCGTCATGGGGGACGCCGCCATGGAGGGCCTCTGCAGGATCCTTCACAAAGGTGTGGGGCTGCCATTGTGGACCTCCTCCACTCCGCGCGCCTACAAGGTCCCCAGGTCCATCCCGGCATCCCCGGCCGCGGCGGCGCGGGACGTGGGCGGCATACTGAAGGTGGTGTACTTCCCTTCGTGCATCAACCAGATGATGGGACTGCCCAGGCACGGCTCCCCGGTGGACAAGCCCCTCGTGGAGGAGATGGTCTCCCTGCTGGAGAAGGCAGGATGCGAGGTGATATTCCCACAGGGCATGGACAGCCTTTGCTGCGGCACCATCTGGGAGAGCAAGGGGATGGAAGAAGAGGCGGACAGGAAGGCCGCCGAACTCGAAGCCGCCCTCCTGGAGGCTTCCCGCGGCGGGGAATATCCTGTCCTCTGCGACCAGAGCCCCTGCCTGCACCGGATGAGGAAGAAGATGCGCTCCCTGCAACTCTACGAGCCGGCCGAGTTCATCCTGACCTTCCTCCGCGAC
The DNA here is from genome assembly GCA_900320185.1 of uncultured Bacteroidales bacterium. GTDB lineage: Bacteria > Bacteroidota > Bacteroidia > Bacteroidales > UBA932 > Cryptobacteroides. The sequence goes on along the minus strand of ONRD01000026.1, from coordinate 12,650 downwards.
AGGCTGGAGTTCCACCGCAGCGACATCCCTGTTGCGGTCCATCTCACTTGTTCGATGCGCCTGATGAAACTCGACAGGGCTATGCTCGAACTTGCCGGCCTGTGCTCTTCGGACGTCCTGGTGCCGGAAGGAGTGGGCTGCTGCGGCTTTGCCGGCGACAAAGGGATGACCACACCGGAACTGAATGCATATGCCCTCAGGAATCTCAGGGGCCAGGTCAGGGGAAGGGTCCCGGTCGGGTACTCGAACTCCCGGACCTGCGAGATCGGGCTGTCGGCCGCTTCGGGGGTCCCGTATATGTCAATAGCCTATCTGGTGGACAAGTGCACCACCGCGAAAGTCCGCTGACGGCAGGACCTTCGCTTCGCTCCTTCGCTGCGCTCAGGATGACGATGTTGGGAGCAGGTCCTTCGCTTCGCTCAGGACGACATGGCGCTATTTCAGGCGAAGGATGGCCTCTGCAAGCCGCTTGCGGTACTGCAGGATGGCCTGCGGATCCTTGTTGTAGTGGGATTCGTCCTTGTAGATGGATTCCGGAATCTGGAGAAGGCGCTTTGCGGCAGAGGCTTTCCGGGGTTTCTCGGCGGCCAGCCTTTCCAGGATCTTCAGGTACTCATAGTCCTCGATGCCGTCCCTCAGGAGTTCCAGCCGGAAAGAGGGGACGACCTCATCCAGGTATGGCTTGCCGTCCTCTCCGACATGGCGGTTCTGGGGGTAGAAAAGCCTTCCGTCCCCGTTGCCCCACGGCTGTCTCTTGCCCTGGATCAGGCCGTAGCTGGTGGACCAGGACATCGCCTCCTCCCACGGATTCTGGCGGACGCCCGCCGGGGAAGCCTCGGGGGAGTTCCAGTAGATTGTCTCCCAGACCAGGAGGCCGCTCAGGTGATGGACATATGACCCCCAGGACCACATCCTCATGTTGATGGCATCGTGGTCGATGAAGAGGGTGATCCACGGGGATTTCGGGCCCGTGCACAGGTAGGTCCAGTACTCCTTGCCCTGGCCGGCGATCCTTTCGGCCTTCTCATGGTCGATCGCGTTCCAGATCGAGCAGGAGATGTCCGTCACGTCGGAGACGTCGTGTCCGGGAAGATGCTCGGTCAGGAAGGTCGTCAGTTTCGGGGCATATTCCTTGATCATCCGGTTAGTCTCGCGGACGAACCCGTAGTCGTTCTCCCCAGGTTCGTCGAACCAGTAGATGTATTCCTTGCCGAGGATGCCGGCTGCCTCCAGGGCGTCCTGCATCTGGGACAGGTACCTTTGCATCAAGCGGTCGTATTCCCGGGTCCCTTGCTCGAACCCGGCGAAGACGCCGGCGTTGCGGTTGTAGAATGTCCCGCTCCCCAGGCCCTTCAGGCCCAGCCTGAAACCGGTGAAGCCATATTCCCCGAAGTATTTCCTTGCAGCCGGGATGAACTCCGAGAAGTCAAGCGAGATGTCGATGGCGTCAGGGTCCACCTCGAAACCTCCGGCGGGAAGGAGATTCCCTTGGGAGCCCTCCTCCACCAGCACCATGTCGTCGAACCAGACCGTACCGAGGTCGTTCCCTGAAGGCATTCTCTTCGAAGGGAACAAACGGACATTCACCTGTGCGGCTTCTTCGGGCAGCACTCCGAGCGGGAAGGTCAGGCTTGTCCATTCCTTTCCGCAGGTGAAAGCCTCGAACCTTCCCTCGAACGGAAGGAGGCGGCCTTCGGAGTCATAGCACTCGACGCCGACCGTGAGCCCCTGTCCGTCCTTGTCCGAGCGGCTCCACCAGGAGAGGGTACAGGCCTTCCCGCCGGTGACGGGGATCCTTTCCCGGAGCGAAGCCTCGGGGGTGGAGGTGTAGGAACCGTCAACGACCTTAAGGGAATATTTCCCCGACCGGGGATCCTTCGGGTCGAAACGGCCGCCCTGCCATGCCACCCCCGTCACCGTCTCCCTGATGGGTGTGAATATGAAGGGATTGTAGGGGGATATCCTGTGGTCCGACATGGCCTTCATGTAGAGGTCGAAATGCTTTCTCTTCTGCTCCTCGGTAGTTAGGTTGTTGTACCTTGCGGAAGCCTCGAGGCGGCTTAACCCGAATCCGGACCGCATGGTCGGCGTGTCAGGGAGTTCGAAGTCCCAGACTTCCAGTTTCACGGGGACTTCCTCTTTCCAACCGCCGGAGGAAGACATGGTCACTTTCCCTTCGTAGACGCCTGCAGCTGTCCCTTTCGGGACTTTTACGGTGATCCAGAACGGATGGTTGCGCCCTGGGGCGAGGTCCTCGGGCTTGAAGTATGTCGGAAGAGGGTCTGGCCATAGTCCGGCCTTCCCGTAGGAGTCCGTAGGGTGCTTGACCTGGACATATTCCACCTTCCTGACGGAGAAGGCCTCCGACGGAAGGGTGGCTTTCTTCGACTTGAAATCGGACAGGCTCACTTCCAGGCCCTTCAGCACATGGGCGGGCCGGATCACGACCTGGAAGGATTCCCACTCGTTGCGGGCGCCCCAGATCCTGACTCCGGAGGCCTTGCCTTGCGGGGCTTCCATGTCCTGCATTATCTTGTACGTTCCTTCGGCCCACCAGACGGTGGCCTCGGCCGAGGAGGAGACCGGGTAGCCGAAGCCTCCGGTCGAGGAGTGGTAGGGGTCGACCTGCTGGGCTAAGGCGGCCATGGCCTGGAGCAGCAGGAGGGGGAGCAGCAGGAGATGTCTCATTTCCGGGTGATGTTTTGTTGGTTTCTGGTGATGTTCGGATCCTTCGCTTCGCTCAGGACGTCATCGGCCTTCAGGATGGCATCGGGCAGGTCCTTCGCAGTGGGATCCTTCGCTTCGCCCAGGACGACTACGACATGGCGTCTTCGACGTCGGAGGGCTGGATGGGCAGGCGGTTGGGGCCTGTCCTGCGGGCTCCGTCTTCGGTGACCAGGACATCGTCTTCGAGGCGGATGCCGCCGAAGTCGAAGTAGGATTCAAGCTTGGAGAAGTTGACGAACCCCTTGTCCCGTCCCTCTGCCTTCCACTGGGAGATCAGCGCCGGGATGAAGTAGATTCCCGGTTCGTCGGTGATCACGTTGCCGGGGACAAGCCTACGGGCCATCCTCAGGCTGCCCAGACCCAGCTGGGAGGACCTTTTCTGGTCTGGATCGTAGCCTACCAGGTTCTCTCCGAGGTCTTCCATGTCATGGACGTCCAGTCCCATGTTGTGGCCCAGTCCGTGAGGCTGGAAGAGGCCTGCGATACCCTCCTCGACCATGTCGTCGATGCTTCCGCGCACTATGTCAAGGGAGCGGAGCCCCTCGAGCATGAGCTTGGAGGAGGCGATGTGCACGTCGCGGTAGGCGGTTCCCGGCCTGGTCAGTGAGAATGCCAGTTCATTGCAGTCACACACGATCTGGTAGATGTCCCTCTGCCTGGAAGTGAAACGGCCTCCGGTGGGAAGGGTGCGCGTGAAGTCGGATGCGTAGTGCATGTCGTTCTCCGCACCGGCATCGATGACAAGGAGCTTCCCGGGCTCGATCACCTTGTCGTGGAGGTGGTTGTGGAGGGTTTCCCCGTGCTGGGAAAGGATGGTCGGGAACGACACGCCCCATCCCTTGGAGAGGGTCACGCCTTCCATGATCCCGACAATCTCCTGCTCCAGGACTCCGGGCTTGACGTTGTTGCGGGCCACGGTGTGCATCAGCTGTCCCAGCGCTCCTGCATCGTCGAGCTGCTCGATCTCGCAAGGCTCCTTGACAAGGCGCATGGAGATCACGGCCTTGACCAGTTCCTCGGAAGCATGCCTGCCTCCGTCCTTGTCCATCGGGGCCACCTTGGTAACGTCTTCGGTGGCCACTCCTGCCAGGGAGGAGAGTTTCATCGTGTTGAAATATCGGCTCGGAGGGAGGAAGTGGACCTTGCGGCCGGCGGTAAGGGCTGCCTCGACCACGGGGCGGACGTCATTGTACGGAGCCGTCCTTCCGACTCCCGCCAGGGCGGCCTTCGAGGCCACGGAAGGCTGCGGGCCCATCCAGATGATGTCGCCGAGTTCGACGTCGTCTGCGAATATGCACTCGTCCCCGGAGTCGAGGTCGATCACGGCTGCCATGAAAGGCTCGTCAATCCCGAAATAGTACAGCCAGGAAGAGTCCTGGCGGAACTTGTAGGCGTTATCCCTGTACTGGGCGGCCGCTTCGGCGTTGCCGACGAACAGGGCGATTCCCCTCTGCCCCTGGGGGGCGGTCTGCGCCATCTTCTGCAGCAGGGTGCTGCGGCGCGCGATGTAGACTTCTTTTGCAAACATATTCAATGGAAGGTAGTGTCAATTCATGCAAAGTTATCCAAAATAACAATAAAATGACTACTTTTGTCTTAAACCAATGTAACACCAATCATCAACGATATGAACAAAACTCTCAAAATGCTCGGCGTGGCGGTCCTTGCCTCGCTGATGCTCGGAGGCTGCAACGCCCCCAACAAACTGACGAATAAGGAGATCAAGGATGGGTGGCAGCTGCTTTTCAACGGCCAGGACCTGGAAGGATGGCGCGACTACAACGGCGAGGGACTCTCCGGCCCCTGGACCGTGGTGGACGGAGTCATCGAGGCGACCGGCAAGGGCAGTGACTCCAACGGCTACATCGTGACCGACAAGGAATACACCAACTTCGACCTCAAGTGGGAGTGGAAGATCAGCAAGGGCGGCAACTCCGGAATGCTCTACCATGTGGTCGAGCGCCCCGGATTCGACGTGCCTTACATCACCGGGCCCGAATACCAGCTCATCGACGACGAGAACTTCACCGAGATGAACGACGGCTATGTCCTCGAACCGTGGCAGCGCTGCGGCGTCGACTACGCCATGTACGTCCCTGACTTCGAGACCAGGAACCTCAAGCCGGCAGGGGAGTGGAACAGCTCCGAGATCATATTCGACAACGGCCACGTGACCTACCTCCTCAACGGGAAGGTGACCGTCGAGTTCGACGCATGGTCCGAGGACTGGTTCGCCCGCAAAGCCGCCGGCAAGTGGGCCGAGTGCTCTGAATATGGAATGTCCAGGACAGGCCACATATGCCTCCAGGACCATGGTTACCCTGCCTGGTTCAGGAACATCAAGATCAAGGAACTGCCCAAGCCCGAACCCGTCGAGAAGGACCTGTTCAACGGCAAGGACACCGAAGGATGGATCGTCTACGGGACTGACCCGTGGTACGTCGACGAGGAGGGATGCCTGGTATGCGAGAGCGGTACCGACAACACCTACGGCTACTTCGGCACTACCGAATACTACGACGACTTCGACCTCACCCTCGAGTTCAAGCAGGAATCCTCCGGCAACTCCGGCGTGTTCATCCGTTCGGTCGTTCCCCACGATGTCACCGTCAGCGGCTGGCAGGTCGAGGTCGCGCCTCCGGGATGCGACACCGGCGGCGTCTATGAATCCTACGGCCGCGGCTGGCTGTACCAGATTCCCGACGAGAAGGAGTCCATCCTGAAATACGGCGAGTGGAACACCATGCGCATCCGCCTGGAAGGCGACCATCTTCAGTCCTGGCTCAACGGAGAGCCCATGACTGACATCCACGATGCCAAGATCGGCAGCGGCCACGGCAGGATCTGCCTGCAGATACACGACGGAGGCGGCATCAAGGTCCGCTGGAGAAACATCCACATCAAGACCCTCTAGGCCATGAACGGAAGGACCGACATCCTGGTCAGGGAAGCCAGGGAAGTCCTCGAGTGGGACATACTCAAATTCTGGGCAGGCATGCAGGACCCCAGGGGCGGCTTCTACGGATCGATCGCCCCTGACCTGACCGCCGACAAGGAGGCTGTCAGGGAGGAGCAGCTCAACGCCAGGATCCTCTGGGCATATTCAAACGCCTACAGGCGCTTCCGCAAGAGGGAGTACCTGATGCCTGCCATGAACGCCAAGGACTACTTCATCCAGCATTTCCTGGACCACAAGTACGGAGGAGCCTTCACCTCGGTGGACTCCTGGGGGGAGAAGCTGGACACGGACGCCCACCTGTCGAACCAGGCCCTGGCGATCTACGCCCTCAGCGAGTTCTACGGTGCGATCAAGGACGACGAATCCCTCAAGCAGGCCGTCAACCTCTTCAAGATTGTCGAGAAGGAGTTCAAGGACCCCGTGAACGGCGGTTACTTCGAGACCCTCAGGAGGGACTTCGAAGTCAAGAACGACAACAAGGTCGCCTTCTCCCACATCTATCTCCTGGAAGCCTACGCCAACATGTACAGGGTCTGGAAGGACGAAACTTTGCGCGAAGTCCTCTCGGCCCTCCTCGAGCTGGTCGTCTCGAAGTTCTTCAATCCTGCGACCGGTCATCTGGAACTGTCGGCATCGGCCGGCTGGGCACCTATGCAGGGCGGCTGCCTGTACGGTCTCGACCTGGAGGCATCCTGGGTCATCCTCGACGCTGCCTATGCGGTTGCCGACATCGACGAGATCAACCTCGTCAAGGACACCTGCCTCAAGCTCTACAAGGCCGGAATGGACGGTCTTTGCGGCGACGGCTACGTGGTCTATGCCAAGGATGCTGACGGAGCGGTGGAGCAGAGGATGGAGCCGTGGGTGCAGGCTGAGGCCATGATCGCCAACCTATGCGCGTGGAAGTACCAGAACTGTCCCGACGGGGCTGACTATGCCCTTCGGATCTGGGATTTCATCAAGGACCATTTGGAGGACACGCAGGAAAGCCCGGCCTTCCGGATGTATCCCATGCACGACGCCCGGGCCTGCTCGATGCTCCTGAGCCTGTTCAGGTAGCCTTCGGCTTGAGGCCCGCCGGGCCTTTCCCTTACGGTTGCTGAAGCATCAATGTAAGTCTGACGAAGTCTTCGACTGACAGTCTTTCGGGGCGAAGGTCGAAAACAGGGTCGGACAGTTGTGTCCCAGCCGATGGGGCGGTTTGTCCCCCTGCAGCCCCTGCAGCCTCGGTAGTCTCGACACTCCTGGCCACTCCGGTAGCCCCAGCAGTCCCGGCAGCCTCGGTCTTGTTGGCGAACAGTGGCTTCAGGGAATTCCGCAAGGTCTTGCGGCGCTGCCCGAAAGCGGTCTTGACGATGGTCCTGAACAGTTTTTCGTCGCAACCCAGGCTGGTCCTTCCGTTGCGTGTCAGGCGGATGACGGCCGACCGGACCTTCGGCGGAGGATTGAAAGATCCGGGCTCCACCGTGAAGAGATATTCAATGTCGTACCAGGCCTGGAGGAACACGGATAGTATCCCATAGGTCTTGGTACCGGGTTTCTCGGCTATACGCTGGGCGACTTCCTTCTGGACCATGCAGACAACTTCCGGAATCAAGTCCTTGTAGTCCAGTATCTTGAAGAATATCTGCGAGGAAATGTTGTAGGGGAAGTTCCCGATGACCGAGAAACTGCTTGGAAAGAGTTCGTCCAGGCGGAGCTTCAGGAAGTCTCCTTCGATCAGCCCGGGCGCGATCCCACTCAGGTTCTTCCTCAGATAAGCGGCTGATTCCCTGTCGATCTCGATAGCCTTGAGGCAGCGGATCATGCCGCCGTGGCCGTCCGTGGACGCCTGGGCTCCGTTGCGCCGTCCTTTGTCCGGGCAGGGGCCGTCCGTGGCCGTGCCGTACGGTTGACCGGGCGCCGCAGAGCTGTGGCCGCCATCCTTCGAAGGGGCCATGCGGTCTAGGAGGATGCGTGTGAGCACGCCGGTCCCGGGACCGACTTCCAGTACCGTTTCTCCACGGAGCGCGTGGACAATCCTTTCAGCAATATCGAGGTCCGTGAGGAAATGCTGCCCCAAGGCCTTCTTTGGTCTAACTTCCATGCTGCAAAGATAACAACCTTCGTTAATATTTGCTAAATTTGCGCTTTGGCTGGATTGCAGCCTCCGGCCCGGGTCCCGACTCCGGAGCATGTAAGTACCGGAAGGCCGCCGCCCAGGAGGACGCAGGCGCCGCTACGGAGCAGGCACAGCCTTGAAGGACGCGGGCGCAGCCGCCCTGAAGGGCGGTACGGCCGGGAAGAACGATAATACAACAACATCGAAGATATGTACAGAACTCACACTTGCGGAGAACTCCGCATCGCCAACGTCGGACAGACCGTAACCCTGGCCGGATGGGTCCAGAGGTCCAGGAAACTCGGCGGAATGACCTTCATAGACCTGAGGGACCGTTACGGCATCACCCAGCTCGTAGTGGAAGCCGACGCGAAGGCCTCCCTCGTGGAGACAGCCACCTCCCTTGGACGCGAATATGTCATCCAGGCCACAGGACAGGTCGTGGAGCGCCAGAGCAAGAATCCCAAGATGCCGACAGGCGACATAGAGCTGAAGCTTGAGACCATCAACATACTCAACAAGTCGGTCACCCCTCCTTTCACCATCGAGGATGAGAGCGACGGCGGTGAGGACATCCGTGCGAAGTTCCGTTACCTGGACCTTCGCCGCGGCCCGCTCCAGAGCGCCCTGGCACTGAGGCACAGGATGGCCCACGAGGTCCGGAACTATCTCGATTCCAAGGGATTCATGGAGATCGAGACTCCGTATCTCATAAAGTCCACCCCTGAAGGCGCGCGCGACTTCGTGGTCCCTTCCAGGATGAACCCGGGCCAGTTCTACGCCCTTCCCCAGTCGCCCCAGACCTTCAAGCAGCTCCTCATGGTGGCCGGCTACGACCGTTACTTCCAGATCGTGAGGTGTTTCCGCGACGAGGACCTTCGTGCCGACCGTCAGCCGGAGTTCACCCAGATCGACTGCGAGATGAGCTTCGTCGAGCAGGAGGATGTGCTGAATATGTTCGAAGGGATGATGAGGACCCTGTTCAAGAACGTCATCGGAGTGGATATTCCCGACCCGCTGCCCCGCATGAGCTGGTACGATGCGATGGACAAGTACGGCTCCGACAAGCCGGACGTCCGTTTCGGGATGACGATCCATGAAATCACCGACCTTGTCAAGGGCAACGGATTCTCCGTCCTCGACGACGCGGCCTATGTCGGCGCGATCGCGGTCCCCGGAGGTGCTGAATATACCCGCAAGCAGATCGACGAGGTAACCGAATGGGTCAAGAGGCCGCAGGTAGGGGCCAAGGGGTTGATCTACATCAAGTTGAATGCTGACGGCTCGGTCAAGTCCTCGATCGACAAGTTCTACTCTCCCGAGCAGCTCAAGGCCATCGCCGAGGCTGTCGAGGCCAAGACGGGCGACATGGTGTTCGTGATGAGCGGAAATCAGAAGCGCAAGGTCCAGACCATGCTGGGCGTCCTGCGCCTCGAGATGGGCGGCAGGCTCGGCCTCAGGGACCCGAAGGTGTTCGCACCGCTTTGGATCGTTGACTTCCCGCTTCTTGAGTGGAGCGAGGAGGACGGCCGTTTCTACGCAATGCACCATCCCTTCACCGCTCCCAAGCCGGAGCATATGGACTGGTTCAACAGCAACAGGAAGGAGGATCTCGAAAGGGTCTGCGCCAATGCCTACGACTTCGTGCTGAACGGCAACGAACTTGGCGGCGGCTCCATCAGGATCCACAATGCCGACGTCCAGAAGAGGATGTTCGAAGTGCTCGGAATAGGCCCGGAGGAGGCTGAATATAAATTCGGCTTCATCATCCACGCCTTCCAGTACGGCGCTCCGCCCCACGGAGGCCTGGCTTTCGGCTTCGACCGCGTCTGCACCCTGTTCGCAGGCAAGGAGTCCATCCGCGACTTCATTGCCTTCCCGAAGAACAACCAGGGCCGCGACGTGATGATCGACTCTCCGTCGGAAATAGACCAGGTCCAGCTCGACGAACTGAATCTGGACATCCGTCCCCTCCCGGAGAAGTAGCGGGCCGGCCGTCCTGGCCGGGTGCCGCGATGCGACGAAAAAGGACCGTCCCCCCTCACGGGCGGGGCGGTCTATTCCTTCCATTCATAGACCTTGATCCAATCGACGCGGAGTTCCGACGGAAGTTCTCCGGGGTCGGTCACCTTGCCGACCCAACCACCTTCCAGCTGGTTGGAAAGGATCATGTAGAAGGGGAACTCCGCCCAGGGGAACTGATTTGTCAGGGAGTCGACCCTGGGGTAGGTAAAGCTCTTCTCCCCATTGGTAAAGAGGCAGAGGCTGTCCTTGTAGATCTCGACGCCGTAGATGTTCCATCCGTCCGGGTCCACGGGGACGGTCGTGTGGTGGGGAGGGATCGAGTCATTCACATTCAGGGTGTAGCCAGAGTGGACGGTCTGGTAGACGAAAGGATCCGAATTCAGATGCTCCATAAGGTCCACCTCGGCGTATTTCTCTTTCGGGAAACTGCAGTCCGGCATCAGCCAAAGGGCGGGCCAGAAGCCGCCGGCAGAATTGAACCTGGCCTTGATTTCAAACTTGGCGAGCGTGAACGAGACTTTCCCGCAGCTCTGGACTCCTCCCGTGACGAACCTTGTCGTGTCCGGAGAACTGCCGTCGTTGACCTTGCCCAGCAGGACCAGTTCACCGTTCTCGATGTAGGCCAGGTCTTCCCTCAGGGACATCATGTTGTTCCAGTCATAAGGTCCGAGGCTGACACGGGACCAGGTCGAAGTGTCGATTGCGGGCCCGTTGAAATCTTCCGTCCAGACGAGCGACCAGCCGGGCGCGGAAGCCTTGCAGCCGAAAAGGCAGACGGCTGCTGAAAGAAGGATCAGTGTTTTTGTTTTCATCGCTGATGATCGTTTTGAATATGTTGTTGCCTTCTCCGTGTTCGTTGGCTTTATCCGGCTTGTGCGGCCCCTTCCCCCATGCAGGGCGACTTCCCGGAAGGAGGTGCCTTCTCCGTCAGAGCAGGGTGACATCCGGAGGAGTATCCAAGAGTTGTCCGGAGCCAGCATCAGGGCAGGGTGACATCCCAGAAGGAAGTGCCCTTCTCCATCAGGGCGAGCGTGGCGACGATCCAGCTTTGGATCCATCCGGTCAGGGTGCTCTGCGCTCCCCAGCCGGCGTCGGCGTTGGATGCCCAGTAGTCCCAGTTGCGGTAGTTGAAGGCCCTGAACCAGGCTCCGTCCACATTCTTGCGGCTTTCGCTGCGGACTTGTATCCTGACCAGGAACTCCCCGAGCGAGTCGGCCATCTTCCGGATCTTCGGGTCGCCTGTGGCGCAGGCTGCCTCGTTGAGGGCGAACACGGCGAAGTTGCAGGTGTAGAGCATGTCGGCGACAGGGTCTCCGTTCCTGAATATGAGTGGTGCTTCGTTCTGTCCGTAGTCTGCATTGCACCTTTCCGCCCCGAAAGATCCCTTTGAAGGGTCTCCCAGTTCCTCGCGTATCGCCCCGCAGGCTACCTGGTTCCGGGCGATGTCGGAGGTTATCCGCTCGAGCCAGGCCTTGTGCTCCTCTGTCGGGCTGACCCTGTAGAGCCACGCGAGCGGAAGGACCATCCTTGCCCTTTCCTGCTGGATTCCGTTGGTCCAGTGCCAGAGGTCGGGGTAGGCGGCCATGGTCATGGATATTCCTTTTTCGGCCTTGTCGAAGTACTTCCGGTCGCCGGTGCTGGCATATTGCCAGAGATAGCAGGCCCAGAGCCAGCTCTCGAAGTGGGGGTGCGGGTTGACGGCCTCCCCGTTGCGGTAGTAGTCGAGTCCGTTGGCCTGGATGTCCTGCTCGTGGAGCCTGGGGCCGCGGAATCCGTTCTTCCCCGTGGTGTTGAAGTTGGCCTCGATCGCGGCGTCCAGGTTCTTGTCCCATCTGTGGGTGCCAAGGACCTTCGAGGCGAGGATGGTGCCGAGGATGGAGCGCGCGTTGTCGTCGCCGTAGTAGACCCATTTGTGGGTATATGCCCAGCCCAGGAGGCCGTAGGTCGGGCTTCCGGGATCGCTCCTTGGACCGTCCTGGAACTCCTTGAACGAATAGTCGGACAGGCGCTCCGCGATCCTTCGGTACTCCTGGTTCCCAAGTAGTTCCCCGGCGAGGGCGAAGGCCATGGAACTCTCGCCCTGGATGTCGTCCCGGATCCAGTAGCGGTAGGCCTGGCGTCCGTCCTTGTAGATGGCGGAGCAGTGCCCCTCGAGTACCCCGAGGGAGCCGTCGCCGTCAGGCGCGTCTTCAGGCAGTTCCGGGCCGACCGGCATGGTCCCGTCCCCGATGTATTTCATGACCCATGATTCCTTCCAGTCGGGGTGGATGAGGAAATGGCCGTTGAAGAACCATTCGATCCCTTTCCGGATGGCCTGCTTCCTCGCGTCGCGCGGCAGGGGAGCGTCCTGTGAATATGCAGGGGCTATCGCCGTGGGCCATTGCCTGAAGGAGACAGCCTTCCCGGTAAGTTCCGAGATGACGGCTTCCCAGAATGGCTTCCACCTGGACTCGGGCATCAGGCGGAGCCTCGCGAAGTCGGAAAGCTTCGACGTGCTGACAAGGAGGTTGCCGGAGTGCCTGTAGACAAGGGGAGTGCACGGAGTCCCGTCCAGCCCGAAGACGGCGGAGTCGAAGCCGGCCACCCTGGCTATCACCATCAAGGGATCGGCTGCGTCCTTCTTAAGGTAAGCCGCCCTGTTGATGCTCAGCAGGTCCATCGGGTGCAGGCTGTCTCCGATCGGAGCGGTCACCACGACCCTTTCCACTCCGATCTCCCTGATGTCGGCCTTTTCTCCAGGCAGGGTCGCATATTCAGCAAAGACCCGAAGGTCCTTCTCCCTGATGGCGGAGATGTCTTTGTCGGAAAGCGAAAGCGGGCTATCCGGGTAGCCGTCGG
>ONRD01000034.1 GCA_900320185.1 uncultured Bacteroidales bacterium | reverse complement strand
GATTGAGTGATTGGGGGGTATACTACTATGAATATTCCTGTGACAGAAAAAGGTGGGAACTGACAAAAACCACATATGGAGGAGTGTGACCTGCTGAGGTCCTGGAATGCCTTCTCGCCGGTGAAGTCCTGCAAGTATGGATTCTCCATCCAATGGGTCACCACATGTAGCCTTCCCTAAAAGGGGATGCTCACACTTTTAGGGAAGGCTACAAAATGACTTTTCCGTCGATATCAATTCCTATTTTCACTATGTCGCTTGGCCTGTCCCTCAGTGATAGTGTTGTTAAAATGACTGTTGTTAAAAATTATATTTAAAAAAACATTCTATCCGAGATTCTTCATTTGGTTTTGTTTTGGAATCAAAACCAGCATACCATCCAGATTCAATTTCTATGTAATATCCCCATCCTGGTATGTAACCAATTTCTCTATTATTATATGCTGGTATGGAAACAAATTCTCTATTAATAATATATGATTCTGGTAACTTGTCATTGATTTTTAAATTGTTTATTGTAAAGTTTTTATCTCTAGTTTGTATGTAAATAATTGTATTATTTAAAACCCCGACTTTGTATTCTATATTATTCATAACAACTGGGAATGCATTAATAAATGATCCATTTGGAATAAATATAAACCCATTACTTGCTTTTGTCCCTCTAAATTTAGATCCCAAAGTCAAATCTTTCATAGAAGAACAGGATAAGCAAATAATAGATACAAGCAGTAATAGAATTGTTTTATTCATTGTAGATACGTCTTCTTAATTTCTTGTTCATTCGTCGGAGAATCTCAAGTCTATCCCTTTTTCTTCAAGGGCGCGGATGAATGCGAGGCTGTCGTCGAAGGATGTGATATAGCTCTGGATAATGCTATCACAGTTTTCCTTTTCCCAATCTTTATTGGCGAGGTTGAAATCCTTCTGAATCAAGAACCAGGAATCATCGTTATTCTCTTTAATCCCCTTCAAAATAATCCACTCCTTGTTTGAAAGAGACTTGCAGATATAAGAATCATCATACGGCGGATGAGGAATAACCCTATGCCCATATCCAGAATTAGAACCGAACAGTCGGCCTGTATAAGAAAGCTGATAATAAGGATAGGACATATCAGTCATTTGCAGATATAATCCTTTACCTAGATTCTTTTCTCCTTCAAGGGAAGGGAACAATGATAACAGTCCAAGAAGTATAGGAGGGACGATAAATCCACCTATAATTAACCAAAGGATAATGCTTTCTGTTTTCTTTGTCATCAGTGAATTCTAATTTAAAGTGCAACGCACTTCAAAAGTCAAATTTAAATAATTGTTTACATTATTCCAACGGAGTCCTGTACCCCAACGACTTACGAGGTCTGTGGTTCGCAAAACAATTGCAACGTATTTTCTGGTGCAATGGAAATACTTGTTGTTCTGCAAATTATAACATCAGACGGTGCCGAATTCGGCACCGTCTGATTGCTTTATTGGCTGATAATCAGCTGTTTCCATTGCACGATACAATTGTGCGGGGAGGTGTGGCATCCTCCCGCCGCCCGAAGGCGGCAGAAGGCCGGCCCGAATGGGTCAGCCTCCTGAAGATGAAGTCCAAGAAACTCCCGGCAACGAGGTTCCAAGGATCAGTATCTAGCTCACGTCAGCGCGTGCCATGGAATCCTTGTAGTACTTCTGGTCCACGAACACATCCTCCTTGTACGGGTTGATGTGACGCTTGCGGGACTGGCAGATGATGTAGGTAAGGGCGATTATGTTGGTGACAAGGGCAAGCGCACTGATCACCAGCATCATGGTCGGATTTGCAGCCACCGAGTCAACGGTCGTGCCGACAGCAGCCGCCTCCTGGCCGGCGACCTCATAAAGCTGCTTGACGGTATTCACGCCTTCAGGATACTGGACGGGCAGTACGGCCCAGTCAAACCACTGGCGGCCATCCTTGAAAGTCTCCTGGAAGAGAGGGAACACCTGGGCGAACATACACCAGATGGCCAGGGTGTTCGCACGGTTCTGGATCCAGCCTCCGCGGTTCCAGCAAAGGGCTGCGACGGTCGGGGCGAGAAGCAGGGCGATACCGCAGTACCAGCTGTGCGTAGGCAGGCAGTTGTAGGTGTAGGCAAAGTTCCAGATGTCATAGACAAGGATGTAGACCCAGGTCATGTCGGCCCAGATCATGTCTTTCTTGTCCTTGGAAGGATAGACGTTCCACCAGGCAGTCATGCACATGATGTTGAGGATACCAGCCACTCCGTTGAACACGTTGTGCCATCCGCCATAGAGCCACACTCCCTCGCTGGAGAGCCACCACTTGTTCCATCCGTTGATGGCGCTCTCGAAATCGGAAGCGACGGCTATCAGGATGTTGATCGCGACGATGATGAACGGGAAAGGCTTGAACCAGTGCTTTGCACCGATTCCCCACTTGTACTTGATCATCATGAAACCGATGCAGCCTGTAAGGGCGGCATACAGCTTGGCATAATGGAACCATCCGTTCATGTAGATGTGCGTCTGGTTGTTCACGGCCCATTCGGCACCGGTCCTGGCGCCTACGGCTATCGCGACGAAATACGCGGTAAGGATGACCGGGATGATAAAGAACATCGTTATGCCGCCGGCCTTGGTGCGGCGGGCGAATTCATTGAGGAGGATAAGGCCAAGCAGGACCAATATCAGCATCCCCCATTGTGCGAACGCATGTTCGCCATAAACTTGGAAAAACATAGTAAATTGGATTATAATTGGTCTTTTACTTCTATTTCCTTGATTTCGACCTCATTGCCTCGAAGAAGGACGGTTTCCGGACTGCCGCAGCGAGGGCATGTCCTGCCATGTTCGACGGTAGGATACTCGCAGCCGCAGGAATTGCAGACGGTCACCGCCGGGATGATGTTGCACCTCAGGGCGCAGCCCTTCATCACCGGCTCCTTGTCCGTCGCCCATTTCCAGCAGTCCTGGAGATAGTCCGGGACCACGGTCGAGACTTCCCCTATGTCCATCACGACAGCGGAGACCTTGTCCACGTGGTTCTCCTCGGCCACCTTCTTGACATCCCTGATGATGTAGAAAACTATTCCCAGCTCATGCATGAGGCCAAAACCGGACCGGAGGTCACTTCTTCTTGAACACTATCCTGGCAGCCCTGGAGACCATGTAAGGCAGGATCCCGCTGAACTTGTCTTCGGAAGGGATCAGGTGGCTTGCCTCGGGATGGACACGGTGCAGGTGGATGGCGTCGAATCCGCACTTGGTCGTACAGACCCCGCAGCCGATGCAGCGGTTCCCGTCGACCACGGAGGCTCCGCAGCCAAGGCATCTTGCCGTCTCCTTCCTGACCTGCTCCTCGGTCAGGGTGAGTTCATATTCACGGAACTTGTCCTCCACAACCCTGGTTCCAGCCTCCTGGCGGGACGAATTGTCATAGGACTCCACCAGGATGTCCTCCTTGTCGAGGGAGATGAAGTCCCGCCTGTTGCGGCCTATGGTCATGTGGCCATGCTGCACGAACCGGTGCAGCGACTCGGCCGCCTCCTTGCCCTGGGCGATGGCGTCGATGACGAACTTGGGACCGGTGAAACAGTCTCCGCCCACGAATATGTCCTCTTCCGCGGTCTGGAAAGTAAGCTTGTCTGCCACCGGGTAGACGCCCCGGAAGAACTCGACCCCGGTGCCCTTGAGAAGGTCCTTGAGGACCACCGTCTGGCCGATTGCGAAGATCACCTGGTCCGCCTCCAGGGTCAGCAGCTCGGTCTCGTCATAGACCGGGGCGAAACGATGCTCCGCATCGAAGACCGAAGTGCATTTCTTGAAGACTATTCCCGTGACGGAGCCGTCCCCGAGGACTTCCCTGGGTCCCCATCCGGGATTGATGACCACTCCGTCTTCGCGGGCCTCGCGCCTCTCCTCGAGGGATGCAGGCATGATGTCCTCCGTCTCAAGCGACAGCATGGTGACCGAAGACGCACCGCTGCGCATCGCCACACTGGCCGCATCGATGGCCACGTTGCCGCCTCCTACCACGACCACCTTACCGGAGACCTTGACTTTCCCGGTGTTCGCCCCATGAAGGAAATCAATCGCCGTGGAAGTTCCCGGAAGGCTGTCCCCGGGGATGCCCGGAAGCCTTCCACCCTGGCAGCCGATGGCGACATAGAAGCCTTTGTAGCCCTCTTTCCTCAGTCCTTCGATCGTCACGTCCTTCCCGACTTCGACCCCCGTGCGGATGTCGACGCCGATCTCCTTCATTATGTCGATCTCGGCCTTGATGACATCCTTCTCAAGCTTGTAGGAAGGTATTCCGTAACGGAGCATTCCGCCAGGCTCCTCGTTCTTCTCGAAGACAGTCGGGAGATACCCCATGGAAGCCAGGTAATATGCGCAGCTCAGGCCGGCGGGCCCGCCTCCGATGATGGCTATCTTCTCCGGCCAGCGCTCCAGCACAGTGGAGGCTATGTTCACCTCGGGAACGAAACGGGTCTCGGCCTCGAGGTCCTTCTGGGCGATGAATTTCTTGACGGCGTCGATCGCGATGGGCTGGTCGATGGTGCCGCGGGTGCAGGCATCCTCGCACCTGCGGTTGCAGACGCGGCCGCAGACGGCGGGGAATGGATTCTCCCTCTTGATCAGTTCCAGGGCCTCGCGGTACTTGCCCTCTGCGGCCTTCTTAAGGTAGCCTTGCACGGCGATATGGGCCGGACATGCCGTCTTGCAAGGCGAAGTTCCGGTAGGATAGCAGTTGATGCGGTTGCGGTCGCGGTAGTCCTCGTTCCACTTGTGCGGCCCCCATTTCACTGCATCCGGGAGTTCCTGCTTGGGATAGGTCTGCGGGCCATTCTTGGTGCAGAGCTTCTGGCCGAGCTTGACGGCTCCGGCCGGGCAGTATTCAACGCACCTTCCGCAAGCCACGCAGCTGGCAGGGTCGACCTCAGCCACATAGGCGCTCCGCGACATGTTCGGGGTGTTGAACAGCTGGGACGTACGCAGGGCGTTGCAGATCTTGACGTTGCAGTTGCAGATGGCGAAAATCTTCCCCTCCCCGTCGATGTTGGTTATCTGGTGGACACAACCGTTGTCCTCAGCCTTCCTGAGTATCGCCATGGCCTCATCGTAAGTGATGGCGTGTCCCCTTCCGGTCTCGGCAAGGTAGTCGGCCATGTCGCCCACTCCGATGCACCAGTCGCGGTAGTCGTCAGCACAGCCCTCGTCCAGTTTCTTGCGGCCGTAGCGGCATGAGCATATTCCCACGCCCAGATGACCCTCGTACTTCTTCAGCCAGTAGGAGATGTGCTCGATGTCCACCGACTGGTTCTCCATCGATATCGCCTTCTCCACCGGGATCACATGCATCCCGATGCCGGCTCCGCCCATGGGCACCATGGGGGTGATCTTCTCCAGCGGCAGGAAGGTCATCCTCTCGAAGAACATCGCCAGTTCAGGATGACGGTCCATGAGGTCGGTGTTCATGTTGGTGTACTCGGCCGATCCGGGGACGAACATCGGGACCCAGTAGATGCGGTCCTTCCGCTCATAGGTGGTTCCGGGCACCGGGCCGTCGTCGGTGTACTTGTCACCGTAGTCATATTCCAGCATGCCGAGATAGGCGAGTCGGTCGAGAAGGGCGTCGAAGGAAGCGTCGTCAGGGGTATAGTGCTTCTTCGAGTTCCACTCATGGAGGAGCTTGTAGGGACGGTGCTCCCTGACCTTGAACAGCTTCTTGGGAAGCATGTCCAGCAGGAGGTCGAGGGCGGCTTCCCTTGTCGGAGCGTCCATTTCGTCCTCGAACAGGCAGGCCAGTCCCCAGTATTCCGGGTCGTCGGTTGTCATCTTTATCTTGCCGGGGATCCTGTCGGTCACCTTGGAGACGAACTTCAGGAGCTTCGGATTGGGGTTCTTGTCACCTTTGTGCTTAGGGACGAACTTCTTGGATATTTCAGGCATATGGAAGGTTGTTATCGTTTGTTCCAGTTGTCGACTTCGTCAAGGATCCACCGGGCGAAAGCCTCGATGCCCTCACCCGTCTTCGCGCAGACAGGGAAGACCTTTGCACGGGGATTCCTCATCCGGATGTACTCCTTGCAACGCTCCAGGTCGAAGTCGAAATAAGGCATCACGTCGACCTTGTTTATGACGACGACATCGCAGACGGTGAACATGAGCGGGTATTTGAGAGGCTTGTCATCCCCTTCGGGGACGGAAAGGATCATTGCGTTCCTGACCGCGCCTGTGTCGAATTCGGCGGGACAGACAAGGTTGCCGACATTCTCGAGGACGACCAGTGAGATGCCGTCCAGGTCCACGTTGTCCAGTCCCTGGCGGGTCATCCCGGCATCCAGGTGGCACATCCCTCCGGTGTGGAGCTGGATGGACTGCACTCCGGTGGCTTCCTTGATCTTCCGCGCATCGACATCGCTGTCGATGTCGGCTTCCATCACAGCCACCCCGATCTTTTGCCTGAGGATGTCGATCGTGCGGATGAGGGTCGTGGTCTTCCCGCTCCCCGGGGCGGACATCAGGTTCAGCAGGAACACGCCTTTCTCCTTTAGCTCGCTCCTGAGGTTGTCCGCATCGATGTCATTGTCCGCGAATACGCTTTTCTTGATTTCTATGACCCTCACGGCAGGATCGCCAGATCCCTCCACGAAGGCATCTCCGGTCTTTAAGTCCATGTTATTGATTATAATGTGGTCAGCCAGCAAAGATACGTATTATCCGCTTACCTTGCAAGCGAGGGAGGGGTGTCATTCTGAGCGCAGCGATGAACCTGCCCCCCGGCGGGAAATCCGGTCGATGATCACCGCGATCGCACCGTCTCCGGTCACGTTGCAGGCAGTACCGAAACTGTCCATGGCGATGTAGAGGGTGATCATCAGCGCCTGCTGCGTGGCATCGAACCCCAGTATGCCGCCAAGCACTCCCAGGGCGGCCATTATCGCCCCTCCCGGCACGCCCGGGGCCGCCACCATGGTCACTCCGAGCATCAGGACGAAGCCCAGGATCATCGGGAAGTCGAACGGGATGTCCAGCATCAGCATCAGGGCGACGGCACAGGAGGTGATCTTCAACGTGCTCCCGGAAAGGTGGATGGTCGCACAGAGCGGCACGGTGAAACCGGCCACACCCTCGCTCACCCCGTTCTTCACGGTGCACTTCAGGGTCACGGGGATGGTAGCGGCGCTGGAAGCGGTACCGAGGGCCGTCATGTAGGCAGGGAGCATTCCGGAGAGCAGTTTCAAAGGGTTCTTCCGCGAGACCGCCCCTGCGATGCAGTACTGCAGCACGAGAAGCACAAGCGTCATCACGAAGATGATCACGACCACTGCCAGGAAAGAGCCCAGCACCGGTCCTACCTTGCCGGCGGCCGTCATGTCCAGGAACAGTCCGAATATGTAGAACGGCAGCAGCGGGATTATCACTTTCTCGATGCTGCGGACGATGATGGCCTTGAACTCGTCGAAGGCCGCAAGCAGCCTGGGCGAATCGGAAAAGGCTATCCCGAGACCAAGGACGAAGGACAACACCAGAGCCGTCATGACGTCCATCAGCGGCGGGATCCCTATGGTGAAATACGGCTGGAACTCCCTGCCTGCGGCCTCGAGGGCCCCGAGCGATGAAGTGTCCAGGACGCGGGGGAAGAGTTCCACGCTGAACAGGTAGGCGAAGAGACCCGACAGCACCGTGAAGGCATATGCAATGGCCACAGTGACCAGCAGCATCCTGCCGGCGGAGTGTCCCACGTCGGCGATGGCCGGAGTTACAAGGCCGAGGATGATCAGCGGGATGAAGAACTTGAGGAGCTGGTCGAAAAGGGACGTGAAGGTATTGGTCCCCCGCACAAGCCATGAGGGCACGAAATGCCCGAGACCGACGCCCAGGACAATGGCGATGAGGACCTTGACCACCAGCGGAAGCTTCGGGACTTTCATCGCTCAGGGTTGGTTGGGCCGCAGTCATGGACCTTGGCGACGAAAGACTTGATGCGGCTGTCCGAGAGAGCCTTCACCCTGACGTCGGGGCGTGCCTTGTAAAGCCTTGTCCCGACCGGTACGGTCCCTTTTCCACCGGAGAGGACATAGACCCTGCCGGCCAGGGAAACCTCTAGGCTGCCCTCGAACTCCACCTCAACGGTAACGGCGCAGAAATCAGGAACTTCCGGATTCCAGGAAAAAGAATCGCCCTCTGTCATCCGAATGCCCTTCTTCCGTTCGGAACAGAGCACTTTCCTGCCGGAGGGCTGAAACCACCAGAAGTCGGAAAGCTGGATCGTCACCCCGTCGCGGACTGCCCTCTGCTCATGGGGCGAGGGGAATATGGAAGCCTGGACGTCGAATCCGGCAGCCTTGACGGCAGCTATGTAGGCGGAATCCAGCATGCCGTATTTCATGGTGCTCATCCCGCAGGGGCCGCCGATGCCACTGAGCCTGGAAACGGTCTTCGGTGCATCGTCGATTCCGGGATCCAGAAGGACAAGGCAGTTCTCAGACCAGTCGCGGGCATGGGACACGTCCCTCTGTGAAGCGCTGAAGGCTATGAAGCCGTCACCCAGCATATCATGGGCGAGCCGGTACGAATCGACCACCTCGCTGTGGAGCATCGGGACGACACCATATTCCCTGCAGGCGGCGAGGAGTTCCTCCAGGGTAGGGATGGGAACCCTGAGGGACGGGTCGGTCGAGGCAAGCACGTACTTGGAGCGGAGCTCTCCGAAAGCCAGGTCCCGGACCCTGACCGGCTCCCCTATCGGGGAATAGTCCGAAGCATTGCGCATGGTCCTGTTGATGGTCTCGTCATGCATCAGGACCATTACGCTGTCCCTGGTGTACTTCACGTCGCATTCGATCGCCGGGTAGCCGTACCGGGCGGCCATCAACACACCTGCGACACAGTTTTCGTTGATGTAGAAGTCCTTCCCTTCCTTGAGCCAGCAGCCCCTGTGCGCAACCGTGACGGGAAGTCCCGGAGCGGCAGCCCTGAAGCCGGGACCAAGGGGAGCGCCTGACAGCGGGCCAGGCCCCTCATTCCTGGTGATGCTGCAGGAAAGGGCAAGGGCCGCTGCAGCCAGAAGCGTCAACAATCGTCTGGTCATATCTTTCATTTCAATCAAGGATGTTCTTTTACCGACTTGTCATAGGCCAGCTTCCTGTCATGGCCATCCTCCGGAGCATTCCAGAACAAGGCCTGGAGGATGGTTCCCAGCACACCGATGGACAAGGTGACCGCGAAGACCGCATCCCATCCGAAGCGAGAGTGTTCTGAAAGGAAGCCGAAACCGATCCCTGACAGGATGGTCGCCCCGTAGGCCACTATCCCCACGAGTCCGTTGGCGGAAGCCGCAGCCTTCTTGGTCGCATATTTCGAAGCGCCTATGCCGCACAGGCCGGAGACTCCGTACACGAAGAAAGCCGAGACGATGATGAGTACGGCGTTCCACAGCCACGAAGCATCCCCGGGCAGCCTCCAGAACCAGAACAGGCATGCCGTGGCCAGTATCGTGCATATCGCCCCGCACCTGAAGACCCTGTGGTGGAAGACCTTGTCGGTCATCCATCCTGCCAGGGCGGAGCCCAGTACGCCACCTATCAGTTCGGAGAGGGAGACTATGCTGGCGGCAAGGCCTATCTCCAGCCCCCTGTACTGGGTGAGGATGCTGGTTCCCCAGTCAAGGATCACCAGCCGGATCACATAGACATTGAAGTTGGTCACGGCGACTATCCAGACAAGGGGGTTCTTGTACACCATCTGCATGGAGAAACGCCTGAACTCGGAGGCCGTCATCTCGGGTTCCTTGCGGATAGGAGCTTTCCCGCCGTTTTCAAACTGCTCGATCTCCTCGACGTCCGGAAAGCCCAGGGCAGAAGGAGTGTCCCTCAGTCCCTTGTAGAGGACGATGGCCCCGACGAAAGCAATCGCCGCAGGGACTATGAAGCAGAGGTTCCACGCGCTGTAGCCATAACGCGAGAGGAGCCAGCCGCAAAGTGCGACGACAACCCCTGCGCCGATGGAGTGGGAAGCGTTCCAGAGGCTCTGCTTCGTCGCAAGTTCCTTGGGACGGAACCAATGGGCCATGAGACTCGAGCAGGGAGGATAGCCCATCCCGTGGACATAGCCGTTGATGACCCAGAGGGAGCCGATCAGGTACACAAGGCCCACGGTGGCCTTCCCTTCTGCGTCGAGAAGGTGGAGGAAGCCGTTGAATTTAGGGGAGAAACTGATGAGCAGGTTTATCACGCACGAAAGCAGGAGGCCAAGGGTCATCATGCGGCGCTTGTTCGCCCTGTCTGCGATGATGCCGTTGATGAAACGGCTGATCCCGTACACTATCCCGTTCGCAGTAAGGAATCCTCCCAGCTGGGTCTTGCTCAGCCCAAGGGTAGCTTCCATCGCGGGAATCGCGGTGCTGAAATTCTTCCTAAGGAAATAATAGCAGGCGTAGCCGACCATGAGGACGATCAGGGTACGCCACTGCCAGTACTTGAAAGATTTTTGATGCATAAAGGTTTATGGCCGCACTTTCTGCAAACCTTGGATCTGCAGCGTAGTCTACTACATTAAGGTCAGTATGACAAATATAGCCAAAAAAACATATATTTGTAAATGAAGCAGGCTCCTTGCAGGCCACGGCATCAAGGATGCTCAAGCTGACGCAGAAACACAAACCACATCACCAGATCCTCATGAAACCATCCTTCCTCAAATCGTTGCTGGCTGCCGCCGCCTTTGCAGCCGCAGGCGTGCTGCCCTCCTTCGGGGACAACCTCGGGACCAGCGGCACCCATGCCCTTGGCAACGGCAGGGTCTGCGCCTATGGAAAGGACGCCGACATACAGAGCATATTCGGACCTGTCTATTCCGCCCCCACCCTGGTCTCGGTCACCGCGACGGAGACATTTGAAGTCCGGTCTTCCGTGGACAGGCGCGGCGGCGTGTGGACCCATGTGCTCTCCAGCAGCGGGCAGACAGCCGGGACCCTTACGGACTGCATCCCGCCGACGGCCGACGCCTTCGTGCGCAGCATAGATGCCCGCACCGGGGCGTTGTCCTTCACTATAGGCCTCCTCCCGGAGAACGCCGCTTTCAGGGACCATGTCTCCGTGCGAAGAGCCAGCCTCGAAGGATTCACCTCGTCCTTTATCATGGAAGTCACCCCCGGAGTCCCCTTCTACTCCGCCTACGAATCCCCTTCCGAGTACCACGTCGCAATCCTAACTAAAGGAGGCAGCGACCTGGAGCCGGTGCCTGGGGACGCATATTCCCTCGGGCTCCGGACATCGGGGAAAGGTTCCCTGTACGTGGTCGTTTCGGACAGCCGCGAAGGGCTGGACCGCCAGATAGCCCTGGCAAGGGGCCTCTCGCCCCGGAAGGCCGCCAGGCAGAGCCGCAGATGGACTTCAGCCACCAGGAAGGAGCTTCCCGTGACCGGCACGGGAGTCCTCTCCCCAGAAGACAGGGCAGACCTTGACCGCACCGTCAGGCTTGTCAGCGACTACGTCATCGCGCAGCAGGACGAAGGAGGAGGGATCCTCGCCGGCAAGAACTACCACATGGCCTACGTGAGGGACCAGTACGGCAACTCCCGCGGCCTCCTCGCGATGGGCCACGTCGAAAGGGCCAGGAAGCTGCTGGACTTCTATTTCCGGATATGGGAACGGTTCGGCTGCATCCACAATGCGCAGCCGATGGGAGTGGAAGGGGCCTTCCACTGCCACGAGGACGACAACACCGAGATCACCGGCTACCTCGTGGTCCAGGCGATGGACTACTATTCAGCCAGCAAGGACGAGGCCTTCATCGAAAGGATCATGCCGATGCTCCGGTGGGCAGTCAAGGTGCAGCAGGACGACATCATCGACGACATGCTTCCGTTCAACGGCGACGAGACCTACATCGCCGGCGGACTGGTCCCGAGGGACGTCATGTACCACGGCTCGGCTGAAGCCACCCTCCTGTTCATCGAAGGCACGAGGCGCCTTGCCCGCTTCCTTGAAGAGCATCCTTCGAAGGTCTGGGCCGAATCGGAGATCTCTTCTATGGAAAAGAGCGCGGAGGCCTGCGCAGCAGCCTACCGGGACAATTTCTTCATCGACGGGAAACTCTTCCTCAACAATCCTGACAGGGAGAAGAAGGTAGTCTATCCCGAGACCCGTCCCGGAGTGTGCCTCTACCCGGGAGCCCCGACCGCCCATTACCCCGTGACCTACCATTTCAAGGGCAACCTCTACTTCTGCGCCGACTGCATGAAGAAGGACACCACCGGGATAGAACCCGCCGCGCCGAAGCGCTACAGCATCCCTTCCGCCTACCTCTTCCCCGTCTACATAGGCGCCGGCCTCTTCACCGACGACGAGAAGAAGGCCCTCCTGGACGAAGTCGTCAGGTTCTACGGGCGGACCGGAAAGATTGACGAAAGGGACATAGTCCTGGGCTACGACTGGGGCCTCTTCCTCTACGCCCTCGCCGAATACGGCCATCCGCTAGCTGCCGAGATCTACCGGAAGATGATGGATCTGCGAGACAGTTCCCTTTCCTGGGTGGAATACTACGTGGACGGCAAGCCTTTCAACACGCCCTGCCGCCCCTGGGAAAGTTCCATCAACATCGTCTCCGCCCTCAAGTACGCAGGCGGTCAGCCCTCCCTCCGTGCTCCTGTCTCCGGGGAGAAGCTGTGAACTGCCTCCGATGCCGGAGGGCCCAGGCAAGGCAGCCTCGCCCTTTAAGGATGGCAGGCCTGACTGCCGCCTCGGGCAGGAAGGCACCAGACAATCGAACATATTCCGATAATGATATTCACAAAACATCCAGCCACATGAAAAAAGTCATAGCACTGTTCGTCCTGGCCCTTGCCGGGACATCGTGGGCGGGCGCCAAGGTGACCCTGCCATCGTTCTTCAGTGACAACATGGTCCTCCAGCAGAACTGCGAAGCAGCCATCTGGGGGTGGACCGATTCCGGGAAGAAGGTCACCATCACGACCACCTGGAGCAAGGAGAAAGTCTCCGTGAAGCCCGACGCGGACGGCAAGTGGTCCGCAAGGATCAGGACCGCCGGGGCAGGCGGCCCCTACAGCATCACGGTAAGCGACGGGGAGAAGACCACCATCGGGAACGTCCTCCTGGGAGAAGTGTGGTTCTGCTCCGGACAGTCCAACATGGAGATGCCGGTGAGGGGTTTCAACGCCCAGCCCGTAAAGGGGTCAGCCGAATTCATCATGGGCGCTGACCCGGACACCCCCATCAGGATGTGCACGATCGACCGCAAGCCTTCCCTTAAGCCTCTCGAGGAATGCACCGGCTCATGGAAGGAGAACACCCCGGAGGCCGTGGCAGCCACCAGCGCCGCCGCATATTTCTTCGCGGTCAGGCTCCAGAAGGTGCTTGGAATCCCGGTAGGCATCCTCATCTCCGAATGGGGAGGTTCCACGATCCAGACATGGATCCCGCGCGAAGTGCTCAGCTCCAAGTTCCCGGGCGAGTTCGACCTTGCCTTCCTGGACGGGGACCAGATGCCACAGATGCACATGCATACCCCTTGCACCCTCTTCAACGGGCAGGTGGCCCCTCTCGTGCCTTTCACCTTCAAGGGCATGCTCTGGTACCAGGGCGAATCCAACAGAGGCGGGGCCGAGCAGTACATCCGTCTCCAGAAGGAATATGTGGCCGCCATGCGCGAGCTGTTCCAGAATCCCGACGCGCCGTTCTACTTCGTCCAGATAGCTCCCTACAGCTACAGCGACCCCGATGGCTGGACTTCAGGCTATTTCTGCGAAGCGCAGGAGAAATCGCTTGACGTGATTCCCCACAGCGGAATGGTCACCACCCTCGACATCGGTGAATATGCGACCATCCATCCCAGCAGGAAGCAGGAGATCGGCTACCGGCTCGCCGCCCTCGCCCTTGTGAATGACTACGGGCTCAAGGGCTTCAACCCTGTCGCGCCGCGTCTTGAGAGCGCCCGGTTCGAAAACGGCGAGGCCATCCTCACCTTCAACACCGGAGACCAGATGGGACTCTCCCCAGGTTTCGTAGAACTCAAGGGATTCGAAGTCGCGGGGGCCGACAAGGTCTTCCATCCCGCCGTCGGGATCATCACCGGCTGGAACAACCAGGTAGTGGTGAAGTGCCCGGAAGTAGCTGAGCCTGCGGCAGTCCGCTACTGCTTCCGCAACTGGTGCGAAGGTACCCTTTTCAACAACTACGGCATCCCCGCCGGTCCTTTCCGCACCGACGACTGGAACCTGTAGCAAAGGCCGACCCGCCGGTACCGACCAGCACGGACGACAGGAACCTCTAGTCCAGGCTGTACGCCCGGCCGGAAGACGCCCGGCGGCAAAGCAAAGCCCCCCTTGGTCCTGAAACCAAGAGGGGCCTGCTGGATCATGCCGGGCAGGATCAGTCCTTGCGGATGCAGCGGAGAGGATAGCCGGACAAGTAGTTGGACCAGGACACGGAAAGCCTTCCTTCCGGGTACTTGCTGGTGAACGTCGACATCAGGCCGGCGAACTGGATGTTGCCGGAGCTGGCTGTGATCTTGGGGTTGGCGGTCGAGCCCATGAGGAAGGTCATGGAGACCTTGTCGCGGTAGGATTCGACGGAGCAGTTTGCTGCCGTGGTCTTCACGGTCATGTACTTACCGGTAGCGGAAGCCGCAGTCCTGTTAATCACGCCGGAGAAAGTCCAGCCGAAACCGGCCTCGTCCAGGGTGGTTATCCTGCCGCCTTCGTACTGGGAGTCATAGTAAGGGGCGTCGGTCTTGGCAGGGCCGTAGGTGGAAGCAGCAGGGCCGTTGCCGACAAGGCCGAAGAAGTCCTCCTTGGTAGGGATGTACCACCCGTCCGGACATATTCCCTGGGTGCCTTCAAAGCTCTGGTAGTTCTCTGCGTTGACCTCCTCCACGCCGAAGGCGGTGGCATAGTCATAGAGGTAGCCGCGCTCCTTGATAGCCTCCTCGGTGGTCTCGGCGACACCATCGACGGTGTAGGGATACCATATTCCGCTGCCGTCGCCAGGATTCGCCGACACGGTCTTGCCTTCAGGGACGAAGCGCAGCGGTTCGGTCATCCAGACCCTTCCGTCAGCCATCCTGGCTGCCTTGTATGTGACACCTCCGAGTTCCACGGAGATGTCTTCCTTCGCTCCGATCTCGATGATCGCATAGTCGGACTGGATGGAGTTGCCGGCCTCGTCGGTGAGGACGAGGGCGATGGCGGTGCTGGTCCCCTCTTCCATCCCGGCGATCTTAGCGCTTACCACGATCTGCCCGTCAGAGGTGTTGCTGATCGAGGAAACGGTCGCAGAAGGGCCGGCAGTCCTCGTCTTGAGGGTCCTTGCCACGTAGGTGGCAGTAGCCTTCCCTGCCGCGAATGACTCTGCGAAGGTCTTTGCGGCGGCGGCCGGCTGGATGTCATAAGTCAGCTTGACAACGTTCACGGGCGCAGGGACGACGACCTTGCCATCTGAATATTCAGGGACGAAGACCACGCTCCTGATGCTTGCCTGAAGGGCATCCAGCTTGAGTCCCATGGCATCCAACTTCTCAGAAAGACCCTGGATCCTTCCTCCAAGTTCAGTATTGAGGGAGTCAAGTTCAGACTTCGTTGCGGCGTCGCCGACCTTCCCGCTCAGGGTCTCCAGGGTCCTGGTGATGGTCCCGAGCTGGCCGGAAAGCTCGCCCTTTTCTGTTTCATAGCTCGACTTGAATTCATTGAAATCGGAAATGCTCACAAGGCCGCTGATAGTTGACTGGAGGGATCCGACCGTAGAAGAAAGTCCGTTGACCAGCCTCTCGAGTTCCCCGTTCTTGGACTGGATGGACGAGAGAGTTCCGGTGATTCCGTTCAAGGTGGAACTGAGCTGGTTCAGTTGAGACTTGACGTCCGCGAGGTTCTGCTGCTCGATGGCTGCAACCCTTTTGTCAAGTTTGCTGATGTCGTCACCATAATCCTTCCCGCAGGAAGAGACGAGTCCTGCACCCGCCACCAAGGCGAGGGCCAGGATCAGGTAGTTTGTCAATTTCTTCATTGCAATAAAGTATTTTGTAGTTTTATCAGTCCATTTTCGGGTGGCTGATTGCGGGCCGGTTGCAGGCCGGTTTTCAGGCCGGTTGCGGGCCCCGCCTGCCGGCTGGTTTATGACACCTTTCCGGCACTAACTCACAGTCAGGGCCAGCTCACGGTCGGCACACTTCCCCTAACCGTCCAGGCTTCGGTCAAGGCCATTAAGTCAGAGCCGACAATCAGCAGGAAGCGGCAATCCGCGCTGGCAGCACCTAACCATCCAGGCAACACCGAGTCATGCAAAGATAGCGAAACAGCTCTTTAAAGGCAATACTCATTTATTGGTATGGCCCGGACAAGCGCCATAAAATGGCAAGAGAAAAGGGGCACAGAAAGCCACCTGAGGTATCATCGGCGGTCACACAGGGGGGGGGAGAAAGCTTTGCCCGTTGCAAGAGGGATAGGGAATGGAAAAGCTCCCTGATGCCTGCCACAGCATACAAATGCCATGTGCGCCATCACACGGCAAGAGGAAAGGAAAAGCCTTGATTTAAGTGCGGCACGGACAAATATCCTTTTTTTGAAAAAAAATTTGCAGAGAAAGAAAATTTCCCTACCTTTGCAACCCAACGCGGAAATAGCTCAGTTGGTAGAGCACGACCTTGCCAAGGTCGGGGTCGCGAGTTCGAGTCTCGTTTTCCGCTCTGAAAGCAGACAGGCAGCCGTAAGGTTGCCTGTTCTGGTTTCATATTGCTGACGACGACCCGGCCGAGCGACCCCGATGCCCCCGAGGGGCAGCCTTCCGCCAGGAAGGCGGGTGCTTTGATAAATCTGAGTTCCTGCGGTTGCCCTGGTCAACTTTTTCAAATAGCTAACACGCTCTAAAAAGACAAGCACCTCATTATTAACATATTACAA
>ONRD01000025.1 GCA_900320185.1 uncultured Bacteroidales bacterium | reverse complement strand
GCCGAGTTGAGAAGGAGGATCCAGGACTCCTCGTGATCGAGGGCTCGGAGGTCTTCCCGGAGGAATCCGGCTGCCTGGGCCGATCCTTTGATCGGGGTGCCCAGTGTGTAGTGTGCTTGCTTCTTCATTTTGCTGCGGTTTTAAGGTGAAACATCTTTCTTTGCGCTGCAGAAAACGTGATACCCCTGCAGGACATCGGCAAGTCAAGGTGGAGAACACCGTGGACCTTGTCGGGATGTCCGGGTGTCACAACTTTGCGGCGTAAAAGTGAGATGTCACCTGACCGAAGCGGAAGAGGCAGCCATACGGAGCAGACTCCCCATCCGGTCTTCCGGCAGACGCTATCGGGACGTATCCGAAATAATTACGGAGACCTGTTCGGCAGTAATGGAGTCAGAGGTTTGTCCGGTACCACATTCCATGGCCGGATAGAGGTCCTGAGCGACATGCTGGCAGAGACTCCGCGAGTGCATGATACCCTTCAGAAGAGACCTCGTCCCGAAAGGCGACGATTGTAAAAGGGACTCGGGTTAAAAGAAAAAGACGGGAACCGGAACCGTATAGTATAGCCCAATGTATTAAGCATACCATACTAACTATACGGTTTTATATAATGAAATCCTGTCTCGACAGGCATTAACAGATGTGAACAGACGGGTTCGGTAGTAGCCGCTTATACTCTTGTTTTTCCTTTGACCAGAAACAGGGTATTTCGATTGTCAAATTCGGCTATTTTTCGTATGTTAGAAGTCGTCGAGGAGATCTCGCAGAAGACATTACGTGAGACATTTCGAGTCCATTTTGATACCGAATACGTGGATGACTCGGGCAGGCGGGAGCGAAGCTGAGTTTCCTCCCACAAGAAAAAGAGGCCGACCCTTTTTAGTCGGCCTCTATATAAGCATATTCACCGCCCTGTGCCTAGGGGCAACCCATCTTGGGAACATCGCCACAAGGACCGAAGTGGCTCCCTCGCATGACGAAGCCCACGCCAGTCAGCCCATCTTGGGAACATCGGCACAAAAACCGAAGTGGCTCCCGCCTATGACGTTGCCCCACGCCAGTCAGCCAAGCTTGTCGATCATGTCGTCCAGCATCTCGAAAAGGGACGGGACCGTCTCAGGGGTGACACTCTTGCAAAGGACGGCGCCACCGATCCTTTCAGGGACGTCAGACAGTTTCCTGCGCAGGCCGCGACCCTTCACGGTCAGGCTGACTATCATCTGCCGAGCATCCACCTTTCCGGGAGCGCGGACGATGATTCCCTCGGCTTCCATCCGCTTGAGGAGCGGAGTCACCGTGTTAGTTTCGAGCATCAGCCTCTTGGCGATATCGTTAACCGGCTGCCCGTCCCGCTCCCACAGTACCATGAGGACAAGGTACTGGGGATAGGTCAAACCGTGTTCGGAAAGCAAAGGACGGTAGGCCTTGGTCAGGAGGCGGGAAGCCGTGTACAGCCTGAAGCAGAGCTGGTTGTCAAGCTTGAACTTTTCTTCCATCAAAGCATTTTCTCAATGTCTTTCTCGAAAGAGGCAGGCTCGGCAGTCGGGGCGAAGCGCTTGATGGTGGTGCCGTCCCTGCTGATAAGGAACTTGGTGAAGTTCCAGAGGATATCCCCCTCCTTCGTAGCGCTGGTGCTCAGGGCCTTCAACATCTTATGGGTGGCCTTGGCCTTGAGGCCTTTGTACTCCTCCGACGGAGCTACAAACTTGAGGTAGGTGAAGATGGGTTCCTCTGCCGGGCCGTTCACATCGACCTTCTTCATCAGGGTAAAGGTAACCCCGTGGTTGAGACGGCAGAACTCCTCAATCTCCTGGTCGGAGCCGGGCTCCTGGTGCGCGAACTGGTCGCAGGGAAAACCGAGGACTACCAGGCCGCGGTCCTTGTACTTCTGATAGAGGGCCTCGAGGCCGTCGTACTGAGGTGTGAATCCGCACTTGGAGGCAGTGTTGACAATAAGAAGGACCTTGCCTTCGAACTGGGTGAAATCCAGTTCCGCTCCCCTTCCGGTAAGAGCCTTGAAATCATAAATGTGTGTCATATTCTTTAATTGTTTGATGTTCGGCAAATTGCTTTCGTTGCTGCAAATATAAGCACAATAAAATTATATCGCAAGCGATATTTTTTAAAATACCAACAAATGGTTACCCGCCAGGGAGATGACTGCCCTCATGGGAATGATGGCAAGGGAGTCCACCCTGTCGGGCGCCGTCACCTTGCTTTCGGAAACCTAGTTCCCGCCAGGGAGATGACTGCCCTCATGGGAATGATGGCAAGGGAGTCCACCCTGTCGGGCGCCGTCACCTTGCTTTCGGAAACCTCCTTCCCGGCGGGGCGATACCGCCTTCAAGGGATGGGAGGCCACCCCAGCGGGGGCTAAGACTGCCCTCATGGGAATGATGGCATGAAAGTCAAGGCGGTGAAGGAAAAAATGCTTACATTTGCAAAAACCAGAAAGAATATGGCCTGTTTCATAGTACCCATGGTGCAAGCGATTGCGACCAGCATCTACCGCAAAGCCGCTTCCAAGTCGATAGCATCCCCCGAGGCATCCGCCCTCAACCGGCACATCCCCGCACTTGAGAAAATGCTCTGGGGCGGCACGATCATGCTCGTGGTGGACCACGTAATAAATGGTGAACTGACCTGGCGTTTCCCATTCTTCACGGCCTTGGGCCAGACCGGAGGATTCGAGACGATGCTTCAAGAAATGCTTTCGGTAGGCGTGCCCACGTCGCTGGTCCTTACGGGAATATGGGCTATCTACGCCCTCACCCGCAAGAAGGCGGCCACTGGAGCCGAAGCTTGACGGCGGCGGACTATCTGCCCCAGTCTTCCCAGTCGGCCTGGGACTCCACCTTCTCCTCTATCCTTCTTTTCAGGTTGGTGAAAAGGTCGAGGCCGGTAAAGGCCTCCACTTCATTGACGGAAACTACGGCATCCCTTACCGGCTGCTTGCTGGAGTCATTGGTGAAAAGGAAGGCTATCGAGTGCCATTCCTTCCCTTCACGGCGGAGGACCGCCTTGAAGAAGCCGTCCGGAACCGTGACCTTGCGCTCCCCTATCGTACCCGATGCATTGACCGTGACGTAGGGACCGCAGACCACCCAGACCGAGCCGTACTTCGAAGCCCAGCCTCGCACATATTTCTCAAGAGTGTGCCAGTCGCGGCCGTTCAGGACAGGATCCTGCGGGCATATGTTGGTAAGGTAGAAACTCTCGTTCATCGCCACCTGGGACCACTTCATGTCCGCAGAAGGAGCCATGTGCCCTTTGTCCCATCCTGAATAGCTGTAGTCTTCCCGCATTGCCTGAGGGGCCTTGTAGTCCAGGTCCATGCTGAATCCCCTGGCCCTTGGGACCTCTCCCGAAAGTTCCTCGGCCGTAAGTTCATAGGCGACCCAGTCAGGGATGAGCCTGGTGGTGTTGTAGCAGACCACGAAACCATGATAGACCAGGATGACGTCGGTCTTCCGCACGGCCGGAAGTTCCATAAGACGAGTGTCCAAAGGAGGCTCTCCGATGCCGCGATGCCCCTGGGCCTGGAGGGAAAGGGACACCGCCAGGGAAAGGAACGCCGACAAGAGAAGGGACGTCGACAGGGGAAGGGACACCGCCAGGGAAAGGAACGCCGACAGGAGAAGGGACTTTGTTTTCATGATGGAGGCAAAACTGAACTCTGCTCGCGTGAGGGTCTCCTGCAAATATACTCCAAAATTTGCAGAAAGGGAGAAAATGAGTAAATTGCACGTTTAGTAAACACACGCCCTTAAAACCACCAACAGACATGAAAACAACCATCAACGTGCTTGCAGCATTTGCAATCATATTCCTTGCAGCCGGTTGCTGCGACAAGGCCGTCGATACCGGCACCGGGCAGGAGAATCCCGTCATCGAGAACATCATGGCGCGCAGGTCGGTGCGCCGGTACACGGACCAGGCAGTCCCAAGGGACCTGCTCCAGAAGATAGCGGAATGCGGCGTGAATGCACCCAATGCCATGAACAGGCAGGAATGGGAGCTCCGCATCATCGACTCCAAGGAATATTTCGACGGGGTGACCGCGGTGATGAAAGAGGCCATGCCCATGATGGTGAAAGAAGATGAACCCGGGTTCCGCAACGCGTTCCGCAATGCTACCGCAGCCATAGCGGTGGCCTGCCCGGACGACCGGTCGGGGATGAACCTGATCAACGTCGGGCTGCTCTGCGAGAATATCTGCCTGGCGGCGGAATCTCTCGGCCTCGGTACGGTGGTGATGGGAGGTCCGGCCGCCGTCCTTGCGAACAATCCCGCTGCCGCCACCTATCTGGACAAGCTTGGTTTCAGCGACGGCTATAAACTCCGCATAGTCGTAGGGATCGGCTATCCGGACGAAGAGCCGGAAGCCAAGCCCAGGGACCTTGGGAAGATCAAGTTCGTCGACTGACCTGGAAGCTCTGAAACGCTGAATCATTTGAACCATAAATAACAAACACGATGAAATCTGAAACGCGAAATCATTTGAATCATAAATAACAAACACGATGAAAAAAGGGACAACGATGAAAATCATGGCCATGGCGACCTCGCTCATGGCGTTCTTATCCTGCGGAGGGCAGGCTTACACCAACCTCGACACCGACGCCTTCGAAAAGAAGGCAGCTGAAGAAGGGACCGCCCTGGTGGACGTCAGGACCGCCGGGGAATATGCAGAAGGTCACCTCAAGGGTGCCGCCAACATCGACTGCCAGGAAGACGGCTTCCTCGGGAAGATCGAGGCCGCATATCCAAAGGAGACTCCCCTTGCAATCTACTGCCGGAGCGGCAAACGGAGCGCTGCGGCCGCAAAGAAGCTCACCAAGGCTGGCTACACGGTGTTCAACATGCTCGGAGGCATCAACGCGTGGACGGAAGCAGGGAAAGGCATCGCCAAGGACGGCGACGGCATCCTTGTAGCATATTTCTCAGCCACCGGGACCACGGCTGCCGTAGCCGCTGACCTGGCGGAAGCGACCGGAGCCACACTCTACGAGATCAAGCCGGCCGTCAAGTACACCGACGCCGACCTGGACTGGAGGAACGAGAACTCACGCAGCAGCGTCGAGATGAAGGACAAGGAATCACGGCCTGAGATAGTCAAGGACCTCGAGGACGCAGGCAGCTACGATACCATATTCATTGGATTCCCTGTCTGGTGGTACACCGCGCCGACGGTCATCAACACTTTCGTGGAGGCTTACGGCTTCGAAGGCAAGACCGTCATCTTCTTCGCAACCTCCGGCGGCAGCGACCTCAAGAAGGCCAATGCCGACTTCAAGGCCGCATATCCCAAGATCGACTGGAAAGACGGCAAGACCCTCAACGGAGAATCCAAGGAAGATATCAAGGCCTGGGCCGAGTCCCTCCTACGATAAACGCAGGAAGGATTCCTGACATATGGGGATGACTGACAAGTCCGTCGACTTGGAGGTCATCCTCTTTTTTTATAGTTGTTTGTTTTTATAGTTGTCTGGGGCTGTAGGATGTTGGGTTGTCGGTGATGGGCTGTCGATGGGCTGGTCGATGGGCCGGTCGATAGGCTGTCGATAGGCTGTAATCGGTGTTGTCCTTCGGACCTTCCGCTTCGCTCCATCCCCCCACGCCTGACGGCGTGGTGCCTCCCGCTTACGGCCGCGGGTGGCCAGGGTCCTCAGGACAACACCGCTTACGACCCATGCATAAATCCACAGTAGCCATCCCATGCCTGCCAGCACGGTCCACACGCAAACTTTCAATCAGTCCACCCGCAAACAGTTCGCTCCGCTCCCCCTCACTTCGCTTGCGGGTACAACTAATCTATCTTCCTGCATGGGATTATCTACCATCATACGGCATGGGATTATCTACCATCATACGGCATGGGCCATATACCATCGTGCGGTATGGGACCATTGACGATCGTACGGTTTGGGACCATCGGCTATCGCACGGATAGTCTTTTTCAAATAGCTAACACGCTCTAAAAAAAGATAAGATCCTCATTATTAATATATTACAAAACGGCGGCGTGTTAAGGTACCCCCAAAAAACGTCCACTTAACACGCCATCAAAACCTAACACATTGATTTACAGAGCATAATAAAAACCAAGCGTGTTAGCTATTTGAAAACCGAAGGGTTCAGTTTTATCCTGAGATAGGCTCATCGGATTTGCTAGTTGAAGAGTTAGGAGTAGATTGTCCTGATATAGGTTTACGATGATGTTGTGGAAATACAACGTTTTCGTGACTATTTTATTGCGGTACCAGCGTGGAAGGCTCGAGCTTCCGACGGGGGCCATCCACAAAAACAGGCCCTCAGCGTGGATGGCTTGGGCTCCAAATGGGAGGATGGGGCAAAAGCAATGGTGAAGGTGCAGGGAAAAGCAATGGTGAAGGTGCAGGGAAAAGCTCTGGCGAGTGTGTAGCGGGCCAGCAGGCTGGCCGGTTATTCCTGGTCCTCCACGCAGCAGTAGCCGGAATCAGGGCGGGTCACCAGCAATGAGGCATATTGCCCGATCTTGCGGCGTATCCTGCCGATGGCGGCATCTACCGAACGGACGGTAGCAGACTCGTCGTCAAACTTCACTGACTGCAGGAGTTCCTCTCCGGAGAAAACCTTTCCGGGATTTTCCAGCAGGAGCTTCAGCAGGTCGAACTCGACCCTGGTGAACTGGACGGGCGAATTGTCCACGGAAACGGTCCTCGCATCGGAATCCAGCTGGATCCCCCTCACGCGGACACCGTTCCTGGGAGCTCCGAGACGAGCCTCGACAACATTGATTATGTAGTCTCCGGTCTTTTCGCACTCATTGATGAGGTCCATGAACACGGTCCCGTTGTCATAGCCGTAGACATGGTTGTCCACGTTCTCGACGTTGCGCCTGCGCCACATGTTGCGGCACTCGTTGATCCGGGACTCAATCCCTTCGGAGACTGAGAGACGGGCTTCTTCCTTCCTTACCGAAAGGACCACGTTCATCTGATGGAGAGCCTCCGACACCAAGGAGTACATTTCCTTTCCGCCCTCGACCTGTTCGGGGGTATATTCAATCTTGTACTCCCGCCCGCGCCTTAGGATACGGGCCAGGTTGAAGAAACTGTCTCCGATACTCTCCAGCTCGCCGATCTGGCGCAGCATCGAGCGTATCTTCAGCTTGGTCTCGTCCGAAAGATGCGAATCCGCGACCTCACCGAGGTAACGGCCGATCTCGTTCTCCATCTTGTCGCTCATCTCCTCGAAATGCTGGATCCTGTCGAACAGTTTCTGGAACGACTCGTCATCCTTGGCATAGAAGAGTTCCTTCAGGAGGGAATACATCTTCTCCATCCGCTCTCCGAACACGACTATTTCTTTCTGCGCCTGGAGGACGGAGATTTCCGGGGTCTTCATGATACCGGCGCGGATGTACTGGAGCCTGAATTCATCCTCCGTGTCGCTCTTCTTAGGCTGGATGAGGCCGCAGACTATCTTCTCGATCTGAGGAATGAACCATATGAGGATGGCCGTGTTGATCACATTGAAAGACGTGTGGAAGGCAGCCAGCGCAAAGGAGAGCCGTGTGGGGTCCTGGGATTCTGCCGAAGGGTCAAGCCCGACGAAAGAACAGACCATCCTGACGAAGGGGAAAAAGAGTATGAGGACCCAGATGACACCGAAGACATTGAATACCAAGTGGGCAAGTGCAGCCCGGCGGGCCTGGGTGCTGGCTCCTAGTGCAGCGAAGTTGGCGGTAAGGGTGGTACCGATGTTCTCACCCATGACCAGTGCGATGCCCTGGTAGATGGTTATGGCTCCCGTAGAGCAGAGCACCATCGTGATGGCCATCAGCGCCGCGGAACTCTGGACCATCGCAGTCAGGACGGAACCTATGAGTAGGAAGAGCAGGATGGTGCCGTAGTTTGTCTTGAAGCTCGCGAAGAAATCGACTACCTTCTGGTTGCCGGCCAGGTCCATCTCGCCGCCGGCTTCCTTGAGCATCGCCAGGGCGAAAAGGAGGAAGGCAAGTCCGAAAAGGAAATCG
This sequence comes from uncultured Bacteroidales bacterium, assembly GCA_900320185.1. Classification (GTDB taxonomy): domain Bacteria; phylum Bacteroidota; class Bacteroidia; order Bacteroidales; family UBA932; genus Cryptobacteroides. The sequence goes on along the minus strand of ONRD01000025.1, from coordinate 26,351 downwards.
CCTACATAGCGGTGCTTGCCGAGCTGGATCAGGATGATTCCGACAAGGAACGCCGGCCAGACCATGGTCGCTATGTTGAAGGAGAACCCCGCAGACATGATCCATGCGCTGATGGTCGTACCTATGTTGGCGCCCATGATGATGGAGATTGCCTGTGCAAGGGTGAGCAGGGCGGCATTCACGAATGACACGGTCATGACCGTCGTAGCAGCCGACGACTGCACCGCCACCGTCACGAGGGCTCCGGTAGCCACTCCGGAAAAGCGGTTGGTTGTCATGGCACCCAGGAGGTGGCGCAACTGCGGACCCGCCATCTTCTGGAGGGCTTCGCTCATCACCTTCATGCCGTAAATGAGCAAGGCGATGGATCCTAGTAGTTTAAGGGCAATAAGCATAGATATGTAACCAATTTTCCAGTCCGGAAAAACACTCATGCAAAAATAGCCTAAATCAGTCTTTCAGGCAAGAGCTTGCCCCTCAAAATGCTTTCCTTTCACTAAAAAACACTATATTTGAGGGAATGGAGGCCGTTCGACGGTGACCGGCAGCAGCTCGGCAAAGACTCCGCAGCGCAGCAAAGGCTCCGCACCGCGGCAAAGGCACAGCAGCTCGGCAAAGACACCGCAGCGGCTAGGGAGGTCCAAAAACCCCATGACGGACGGACATAGACACTCTCATCACTACGAAGGAACAAAACACATATCAGAGAATGAACAAAAGAATAGCCGCCGCTATCAGCGGCATCCTGCTCGCAACGGCCTGCCTTATGGCCCAGGAATCCCTCGAATCAATGATCGAGCGCGGCATCACAAGGGCCGCCGGACAGTCCGAAATCCTGGCTGAAAGCATGCTGGGGAACCCGACGGCGCTGCCCAGGACCTGGGAAGACGGAGAACTTAAACTGACCACATATTCGGGATGGGTGTCGGGATTCTTCCCCGGCGTGCTTTGGATGCTGTACGAACAGACCGGGCAGGAGAAGTTCCTTGAATATGCGAAAGAGTACACCCGCAGGGTCGAACCGGCGAAGAAGCTTACCAACACCCACGACCTCGGCTTCATGCTCATGTCCAGCTTCGGCCAGGGCTACAGGATCACCGGTGATCCCCACTACCTGGAAGTCATCCACGAAGGCACGGACAGCCTAATGACCAGATGGAACCACAAGATCGGCGTGATGAAGTCATGGAACGAGAACAGCCGGTGGAAGTATCCCGTCATCATCGACAACATGATGAACCTGGAAATGCTCTGCTTCTGCGCACAGACTTTCTCGGAGCGAGGCTACGAACTGGCGGCCATCACACATGCCTACACCACCATAAAGAACCATTTCCGGGCGGACAACTCCACCTGGCACGTGGTCTCCTACGACCCTGCGACAGGGCAGCCGCATGCCAAGAACACGGCGCAGGGATATTCGGACGACAGCGCATGGGCGCGCGGCCAGGCCTGGGGGCTCTACGGCTACACCATGATGTACCGCGAGACCCTTGACAGGAACTTCCTCGAGCAGGCAAGGAAGATCGGGCGCTTCATAAAGGACCACCCCAACCTCCCGGAGGACAAGGTCCCTTGCTGGGATTTCAATGCCCCTGGCGCTCCCGGGACCGCCCTCAGGGATGCATCAGCCGCGGCTATCATGGCGTCAGCCTTCATCGAACTGAGCCAGCTCGATCCCGGGAATGAATCGGCCGCCTGGCTGGACCTCGCAATCCGGCAGCTCCGCACCCTGAGTTCACCGGAGTACCTGGCCGCTCCCGGAGAACAGGGAGGCTTCATAATCAAGCATGGAGTCGGCCATTTCCCCGCCAAGGCGGAAGTCGACGTTCCGCTCACCTACTGCGACTACTACTACCTTGAAGCGCTCATAAGGCTGAAGAAACTTCTGGAACGCAGTGACGGCGCGGCCGACAGGAAGGCCTGGGTGGATGCGCTGGTCAAGACCGCCTCGCCCGTCATCGAGAACCTGGCCGCGGGGACGCTGAAGAAGAACATGCCCTACGAAACCCTCAACTCCAATCCTTACCACAGAAGCGTCTCCTACCTTGAAGCGGTTGGGCGTACTGTCTGCGGTATAGCCCCCTGGCTGGAACTTGGAGCCGACGACACCGAGGAGGGGCGCCTCAGGGCACGCTTCATCGACCTGACGGTGAAAGGGTTGAAGAACGCCGTAGACCCCTCCTCCCCCGACTATCTGGTTTTCGGCGGCGAACATGGGGGCCAGCCGCTGGTGGACGCGGCCTTCCTCGCGGAAGGGCTCCTCAGGGCTCCCTCCATCTGGAAAAAGCTTGACAGGAAGACCAGGGACAGGTTCATCAAGGAGTGGAAACGCTCCCGCGAGATCAAGGCACCCGAAAGCAACTGGCTCCTGTTCGCCTCGACCGTCGAAGCCGCCATCCTGGAGTTCGCCGGGGAATATGATCCCGAAAGGCTCCTTTACGGCGTGAAGCGCTTCCGCGACAACTGGTACAAGGGAGACGGCTGGTACGGCGACGGGAACGACATGCACCTGGACTACTACAACAGCCTGGTCATCCACCCGATGCTGACCGAAGTCCTCTGCATAATGAGGAAGCACGGAATCGACGACGGAGGCTTCCTGGAGGTCCAGGCGAAGAGGCACTCACGGTTCGCAGCAGAACTGGAAAGGATGATATCCCCGGAAGGGACCTACCCGGTCATCGGACGGTCGATCACCTACAGGTTCGGCTCCTTCCACGCCCTGGCCGATGCCGCCCTGCTTCACATACTTCCCGAAGACCTGAGTCCCGCACAGGTGCGTTGCGCCCTCACTGCAGTGATCGAAAGGCAGCTGGCGGCCCCCGGGACCTTCGACCCTGACGGTTGGCTGCGCGTCGGCTACGCCGGCCGTCAGTCCAGGATGGGAGAGACCTACATCAACACCGGCAGCCTCTACCTCTGCTGTGCTGCTTTCCTGCCGCTCGGGCTTCCCGCCGACGACCCGTTCTGGAGTGCCCCGGCACGTGACTGGACGTCGCGCAAGGCATGGAACGGAGTGGACGTCGGCGCCGACCACTGCATCTGACCCTTGTCGTGGACGTCGACGAGAACCTCTGCATCTGACCCTTGCCCCGGAAGGGCACGGTCCGGTGCCCGACGTCAGTCCATGCAGGACGTAAAACACGGCAGACAGGCCGCGCGGCTGTCGCCGGAAGTCAAAGGCCAACAAGGAATGAACTAACATAAAACAATGAATATCATGAAAAGAACAGTTATCGCGCTCCTGCTTCTTGTGCTGGGCGCTTCACAGGCATTTGCCGGCAAGCTTGTCGCCGACAGCCTCAGCAGCAAGATTCTCGGAGCTACCGTGAAAATCAACGTCTATCTCCCCGACGGATTCGACAAGTCCGACGCCAAATATCCCGTAGTCTACCTGCTGCACGGGCTCTACGGTACATGGCAGGACTGGGAGAACCTCGGCAGGATGAAACTCGTCGCAGACGAACTGATCTCTTCGGGAGAAGCGAAGAAAATGGTCATCGTGATGCCCAACGCAGGCCATCCGGACGTCCATCACGAATGGAACGGCTACTTCAACATGCCGGGCTGGAGCTATGAAGATTTCTTCTTCAACGAACTCATCCCGACAGTGGAGTCCAAGTACCGCTGCATCGGCGACAAGGCGCACAGGGCCGTAATGGGCCTGTCCATGGGCGGAGGCGGCAGCACCGTCTACTGCCAGCGCCATCCCGACATGTTCTCGAGCTGCTACGCGATGAGCGCATGGCTCGACAACGACATGAGAGGTGTCAAACTCGAAGAGGAACCTGACGACAAACTTCACATCGTGAGCAAGTCGGTCGCCGACCATTCTGCACTGAAGTTCATCGACAATGCAGACGAAGAGACGCTCGCCAGGCTGAGGACTGTCAAATGGTTCTTCGACTGCGGCGACGACGACTACCTGATGGAACTCTCCGTAGGCCTCCACGTCAAGATGCGCAACGCAAAGGTGAAGAGCGAACTGAGGGTGCACAACGGAGTCCACAACTGGGAATACTGGCACCTCGCCCTTCGCGACGCACTCCCCTTCGCATCCCGCAATTTTGGGGAGATTTAATGTGTTAACAAAAATGTTAGCATAAGGAACTTTTATGTTGCACATATTGACAATCAATTAATAAAACAAGGCAACTCTAGAGATGGGTCTGAAACTGAAACTTTCGGCTGCCGCAATGTTCGTTGCGGCAGTGACCTTTGCCCAGGACCCTTACGAAGGCCTGCGCGAAAGCTGGCTCAAGAAGGCGGAAGAGGCCAAGCCTGCGCTCAACTACACCGAAGCCGCCCCGGTAGCTACAGTCAGGACCGTACAGGACGCAGGCTCCTTCCAAGGGTGGAGATTCGAAGAGGAAGGAACCCCCGAAGCCCTTTACGGGAAGAACTTCAAGGACGTCGGCTCAGTAACCCTGGATTTCGGGAAGCATCTCGTGGGGTATTTCCAGTTCCACACGAAGACTCTCTCTAACTGCATGGACGCCCCGGTCCGGTTCAAGCTGACCTTCGCCGAGATGCCTGCCGAACTCAACACCCCCTTCGACCCTTGGAGCAAAGACAGGCTCGGAAGAGCGTGGATGCAGGATGAGACCATCACCCTCACCAGGCTCGACGAATGGGTGAGGATTCCCCGCAGGATAGCGTTCCGCTATGTAAAGATAGAGATGCTGGGATGGCCCGGGGCCGGATATTCATTCGCGATAGACGGGGTGCGCTTCACTGCACAGAGCACAGCCGGCGAAGTAAAGACCAGCCTGGAGCAGGACTGCCCCGATCTGATCCGCAGGATCAATGACGTCGGGGTGGAGACCCTCCGCGAATGCATGCAGACCGTCTATGAGGACGGTCCCAAGCGCGACCAGCGCCTGTGGATCGGGGACATGTACCTTGAAGCCCTGGCCAACAAGCATTCCTTCAAGAACTTCGCCCTCACCAAACGCTGCCTCTACCTCTTCGCCGCACTAGCCCGTGAAGACGGGGTACTGTTCGCGGACATCATCGAGGACCCTGTCCCCCACCCGCAATACGGCACCTACATAACTCCTTACGCCCTCCTTTGGAACGTCGCCCTGCTGGACTACCTCGACGACACAGGCGACCGCGAGACGGCCGAGGACCTGTTCCCGGTCGCCAAAGTCCAGATAGCGGAGGGATTGTCCTTCGTCGGTGAAGACGGCCTGTTCGACGTTGCGAAGAAACCGTCATGGCTTTTCATCGACCACCGTGCCGGACTGGACGTCTCGGCATCGATGCAGGGAGTGATGGTCTTCGCCCTCCAGAAAACCTACGAGCTCGCAAGGAAGCTGGGCCGGGAAAATGAAGTCCATGAATATCCAGCCCTCATCAAGAAGATGACAAGGGCGGCCAGGAAATACTTGTATGACAAGAAGTCGGGACTCGTCCTCAGCGGGCCCGGGAAACAGGTCAGCATCATGAGCCAGTCGTGGCTTTCAATCGCATCGGTCCTGAGCCCTGCCGAAGGGGCGAAGGCTATCAGGACAGCCCTGGATCATGAAGGGTGCGTCATGCCGGGAACGCCTTACGCCATGCACTACCTGCTGTACGCCATGCTCCGCTGCGGCATGGAGACCGAGGCGCGCCGGACGATGGAGGACTACTGGGGGGGGATGGTCAAGAAGGGAGCGGACACGTTCTGGGAGGCCTACGACCCCGAAGACGACATGTACTCCCCCTACGGGTTCACTCCCCTCAACAGCGCGTGCCACGCATGGAGCTGCACCCCCGTCTGGTTCATACACGAATATCCGGGAATATTCCAGAAATAAACCAGCGCCACCCGAGGCCGTAAGCGGGCTGGACCCACAAGCGAAGCGCAGTGGGAGGGATGGAGCGGAGCGGAAGGTCCGAAGGACAATAGGCTTGCGGCAATACCGCTCGAGATCCCACCAGCGCCGCCTCGGCGTGGGGATGAAGGAAACGCGAAGAAATAACGAATATGCTCATGGGCGCAAGCAGTGTTGTCCTGAGGACCCTGGCCACCCGCGGCCGTAAGCGGGTACCCGCAAGCGCAGCGAAGCGGGGGGGATGGAGCGGAGCGGAAGGTCCGAAGGACAATACGCTTGCGGCAATATCGCTCGCGACAACACCATCGACAATAAAGTAAGGGGGTGACCGCTATAACAGTCACCCCCCATTCTTCACAAAAGAGCTAAATACAATATCCTCTATCCCAACTCTTCAAGCTCATCCATCCAAAGCTTTACTTGAGCATCGGAAACCATCCGGAAGTCCCCGCGAGGCGAGAAACTTACAGGACTGATCTTCGGTCCGTCCGGCATGCACGAACGCTTGAACTGCTGGGTGAAGAACCTCCAGAAAAACTTCTTCAGCCATTTCAGGATCTCCGCATCCGAATACATTGGCTTCCCGGCATCGGCACCGGCATCGGCACCGAAGGCATGACGCGCGAGGAAGAAGATCTTCCTGGGTGAATAGCCGTTCATCATGAAGTTGTAGATGAAGAAGTCATGAAGCTCATAAGGCCCGATAAGGTCCTCTGTCCTTTGCTTAATCTCCCCATTCAAGTCAGCTGGCATAAGCTCCGGAGAAATAGGAGTTTCCGTGACATCTAAAAGAATTTCGGCAACGCTTCTCCCACCATCCTTGGCAGGCCCCGTGAACACATTGGCGGCCGCCCATCTCACAAGATGCCTGATAAGGGTCTTGGGTACGGAAGCGTTCACCCCGTACATCGACATGTGGTCACCGTTGTAGGTACACCAGCCGAGGGCAAGCTCCGAGAGGTCGCCGGTCCCGACGACAAGCCCGTTCTCCTGGTTGGAGATATCCATGAGAATCTGTGTCCTCTCCCTGGCCTGGGCGTTCTCATAGGTGGAATCCATCACTGCCGGGTCGTGGCCAATGTCCTTGAAATGCTGCTCCACGGCCGGGACGACCGATATTTCGCGGGAAGAGATCCCGAGCGCTTCCATGAGGTCCACGGCATTCGACCTGGTACGCTTCGTGGTGCCGAGACCTGGCATCGTGATGCCGATGATGTCCTTCCTGGACATCCCGAGGCGGTCGAAAGCCATGGCCGTGACTAGGAGGGCAAGGGTACTGTCCAGTCCTCCGGATATGCCCAGGACGGCCTTCCTGCAACCGATGTGGGAGATTCTCGCAGCCAGGCCGGTGGACTGGATGGAGAATATCTCGCGGTACTCCGCATCGCGCTCCTCCTTGCTCCCCTTCGGGATGAAGGGATGAGGGTCTACGGGGCGGAGCAGCTTGTCGGCGAAAGCGGTAGGTGCAGAAGGGCCGAGGTCGAGGGTGGAGTACAGTCCTGAATATTCACAGGCGCTGGTTCCGTCGGGAGCCATTCCACGGAAGGAGTTCTTCTTCTGCCTGAGGATGTTGAGCCGTTCGATGTCGAGGTCGGCGGTTATCATCGAATCTTCCATCAGGAAACGTTCGCCCTCACAGAGGATGTCCCCTGCCTCGCAGATCATGGAAGACCCGCCGTAGACCGTGTCCATGGTGGATTCGCCGTAGCCTGCCGAACAGTAGACATAGCCCGCCACAATCCTGCCGGACTGGTTGGCCACCAGGCTCCTGCGGGCCTTGTTCTTATGCATCACTTCGTTGGAAGCCGAGATGTTGACGATCACCTGGGCACCGGAAGGGGCAAGGAACGAGGACGGAGGGATGGGAGTCCAGAAATCCTCGCATATCTCTATCCCGAAAGTCGCCTTCCCGACCGTGAAGAGCAGGTTCGGGGATATGTTGCACTGCTGGGAGCAGAACCTCACGACCGAATCGAAACCGTCGCGGTAGTAATTCTTGCCGTCATCGACGAACCTTCCGCAGGAAGAGTTGGCAGTGGAAAGGAAATCCGAGCCGGAAGCGAACCAGCGGCTCTCGTCGAACTCTGCGTAGGTAGGGAGGTATATTTTCGGGACTATGCCTTTGATGCCGCCGTTGCGGATGACCACGGCACAGTTGTAGAGCCGTCCCCTGAAACGGACAGGAGCACCGACCACGACGGTACAGTGCCTGCCCCGGGTGTGGTCCGCAATCACCCCGACGGCTTCCTCGGACTTGGTGAGCAGGAGGTCCTGGCCGAAAAGGTCGAGGCAGGTGTAGCCGGTGACCGAAAGCTCCGGGAACACGGCAAGGGAGACCCCGGAGGCCTCGGCCTTGTCTATCATGCGGCATATTCCTTCACAGTTGTGCTTCACGTCGGCGACCTTGACCCGCGGTACGCAGGCGGCCACCCTGAACAGTCCAAAAGTCTCCATGGCAGGGCTAAGCATTTGCAGGATCGTCGTTTCCACCGTCAAGACGCCTCTGCTCCTCCTCCCGTCTGAGACGGTTGTTCCAGGTGACGGCAAATCCCCTGTACATGAAGTACAGGCCGATGAGCAGGATACATATGTTCGCCCAGGTCTTGCCCTGGCCGCTCACCATTGCAGCGATGCCGAAGGCCAGGATGAATACCGCGAGGACGAAATAGATGATGTTGATGAATTTCATCTCGGACTATGGTTTACAGTGATTCTATGAGTTTCTTGAATATGCTGCAGAGCTTACCCGCAGCGGCATCGGCCGCCTTGACGACTGCGTCGCCGTCGTTGAAATAGTCGGGAGAATAGTCGTCATGGGCCTCATTGGTCACAACGGACATCCCGAACACGGGGATGCCGCTGTGGCGGGCGGTAATTACCTCCGGGATGGTCGACATCCCGGTCACGTCGCCCCCTATTATGCGAATGTACTTGTACTCGGAAGGAGTCTCGTAGGTAGGGCCGGTACCGCCGTAGTAAACTCCCTTGTGGACAGGTATCCCGAGTTCGCCGGCGATCTTCTCCGCGCGGGCGATCAGGTCCGGGTCATAGGGCCTTGTCATGTCGGGGAAACGGGGGCCGTACTTGTCCATGTTCGGTCCGATCAAGGGGTTGGGCATCTGGTTGATGTGGTCCTTGATGATCATCAGGTCCCCGATCTTGTAGTCGTAGTTGACCCCTCCGGCAGCATTGGAGACGAACAGGTACTTGATCCCCGCCTCTATCATCACCCTCGTAGGAAGGGTGACAAGGTCCATCGGGTAACCCTCATAGTAATGTATGCGGCCCTGCATCGCGATGACGGTCTTGCCGCCAAGGGTGCCGACTATGAAGTTGCCCTTGTGGCCGAGGGCGGTCGAGACCGGGAACCCCGGGATGTCCCTGTAGGGGATCGTCTTCTCGACTGCGATGTCGTCCACGAGCCTTCCGAGTCCGCTTCCGAGGATGATCCCGACTTCGGGACGAAGGCCCGAGAGCTGCTCCTCGACGAAGGATGCTGCGTTTTCTATTCTTTCAATTCTTGGATCCATATTCATTGTCTTTACGGTTTATCTTTCCATGCCCGCCTCTGCCGGAGGCAGTCCCCTTCCGGCCAGGCTTCCCGCAGCCTCGTGCAGGGCACTCACTTTATTCTGTCGAGCACTTTCCGTGCCTGTCGGAGGATCTCCTCCTCGCCTTCCACCTTGCGGTCGCGCATGACGAACTTCCCGCCGGCAATCACGGAAGAGATGCAGTCGCTGTGGGCGGAGTAGATGAAATTGGCAAGGAACGGTCCGGGCGACAGGAAGAAGGTGCTGTCGGTGTCGATTATCTGGATGTCGGCCGCCTTCCCCACTTCGATCGCCCCGGAGTCGATGCCCAGAGCGCGTGCCCCGTTCACAGTGGCCATGTCCAGGAGGTCGTGGAGGGGCAGCGCCGACGGGTCCTCCCTCCACGCCTTCTGCAGGAGGGCGGTCGTCTTCATGGCTTCCAGCATGTCAAGGTTGTTGGAGGAGGCGCAACCGTCGGTGCCAAGGCAGACGTTGGCTCCCGCCTCGGACAGTTCCTTCCATCGGAACATGTAGCCGGAAGCGAGCTTGAGGTTCGAGTTGATGTTGTGGACGCAGTTGACATGGTTGCGTCCAAGTATCTCTATGTCATTATCCGAAAGCCACAGGGAGTGGGCGGCGACTACGTCCGGGCCAAGCAGGCCCAACGAGTCCAGATATTCCACGGGAGAAAGGCCTCCATGGGCCTTGCGGCAGTCTTCTACCTCCTTGCGGGTCTCGCAGAGGTGGATGTGGATCCTCAGTCCGTGTTTCCTCGCATAGTCGAATCCCCAGAGGATCTGCTCTTCCAGGACTGTAAAGACAGTGTGGACCGAGAGCATCGGACGTACCCCGGGGACTCCGGCCATCTTCTCGAAGAACGCCATGCAGGCATCCCTCTGCACCTTGGCCTGCACTGGATCCATCCCGTCGAGCAGGACGTATGACACAGCTCCTGACAGGCCCATGCCATGGACCGCCCTCCACGCATCTTCAGGATACCAGTACATGTCGTTCATGGCAGTGGTGCCGGTCTTGACCATTTCGAGGGCGGCCACCCTTGTGCCATTGAATACGAACCCGCCGTCGAGCCTGGACTCGATCTTCCAGATGTGGTCAAGCCAGTCGCCGAGCATCATGTCTTCTCCGACGCCCCGCATCAGGGACATCGCGGCATGGGTGTGCATGTTCACGAACCCGGGAAGGGCTACCTTTCCGGTACAGTCGACAACCTCGCATCCTTCCCCGGCCACGTGCCCTGAAGAGGGAGGCAGGATGCCGGTTATCCGGCCGTCGCCGATCGTGATGTCAGCCTGGCGGAGGCCGCCGGAAGGTTCGGGTAGGGAAATATTCTTCAGTAAGATAGAGTCCATCAGATGCATAATTTTTCAAATATAGGAAAAATCCCGGAAAATCCATCTTGTAAAAAATGACTATATTAGCAAAGTCAAACCTTTCCAAGATGAGTGATTCAGTCAGGACAGTGCTGCTTACCGGCGGAAGCAGCGGTATCGGAGCGGCGACGGCCGCCATCCTCTGTGACTCCGGCATGACGGTTTATGCAGCTTCCCGGAGCGGCAAGGCCCCGGAAGGATACGAAGGCAGGGAAAACCTTGTCCCGGTGGTGATGGATGTCAACGACGAGGCTGCCATCAAGGCTGTCATCGAGCGGATCGTCGCCGAACGCGGAAGCCTCGACGCTGTGGTCTGCAATGCCGGCAACGGAATCGCCGGTCCGGTGGAAGAGACTTCGGTCGAAGAGGTGGAATCCCAGTTCTCCACCACTTTCTACGGAGTGGTCAAGACCATCCAGGCCTGCCTCCCGGGATTCAGGGAGCAGGGCCACGGAAGGATCGTGACGATATCCTCCGTCGCAGCCGTCGCTCCCCTTCCCTTCCAGGGATTCTATTCATGCGCGAAGGCAGGCATCCTCCAGCTCACCAAGGTCGTGGCGATGGAAGCCGGACCGTTCGGGGTACAGACCTGCTGCATATTGCCGGGAGACGTCAAGACGGGATTCACCAAAGCCCGCAAGGTGGCCCTGAAGGCGCAGGACCCTTCTTCCCCGTACCACGGAATGACCGTCCGTGGAATCAAGCACATGGAAAAAGACGAGCAGAAGGAAGGGATGCCGCCCAAGGTCATCGCCGATGCGGTCCTGCGGCAGTTGAAAAAGAAAAGGATGAAGCCAGAAGTGACTCCATCCTTCCTGTACAGCGTTCTCGTCTGGGCGATAAGGAGATTCCCCCAGAGCATCGTTCTCAAGGTCATCTGGAAGATGTACTCCTGACCGGCGGCTCCGGACACGCATCGGCCGGTCAGATCTCCGTCACGAGCTCTTCGGTCGTCTTCCGCACTACGTGGAGGTCCAAAGGCTTGCCCTCGTCGGCGGCAGGATGTCCGACGGCCAGCAGGCCGGCGATCTCGTAACCCTCAGTCTCGGGGAACAAGGCCTTCATCCTGGCCGAATCGAAATCGAAGATCCATGAGTTCGCCAGACCGGCGTCAGTGGCGGTAAGCATCATGTGGGTTATCACGATCGCAGCGTCCGTGAAGGCGGAGTTCCTTCCGTCCCCGCGCTCCCATGCGTCCTCCCTCCTGCATCCTACCACGAACACCACAGGTGCCCCGTAGCAGGAATGGACTTCCTGCAATCGTCCAATGGCCTCCGGGCTCTTGACCATCCATATGTGGAAAGGCTGCCTGTTGTAGGCGGTAGGCGCCATCCTGGCGGCATCGAGGATCATCTCGAGTTTGGAGGCAGAGACGTGGGCCTGGGTGAATGCATGGCAGGAATACCTTTCTTCAAGGATCTTCATGAAGGCATCGGAACCGTATTTGTGCTTCTTGATCAGGTGCTCGACATCTGCGAAAGCTGCGCGGTGGCGCACCCTGGTGATGTCTGTCAGTCGATTCAGGATTCTATTCTTCATCTCAATTAATGTTTGGGGAAGTGCAATATAGCATTTTTCCCGCTTATTTCAAAATAATGCTTCCTGCAACGGGCTCTCCGGACACGCAGACGATGAATGGCTGGAAGGGCTCGAATGTCTTTACGACCAGGCTTTTCGGCCCGACGGAAGCGGGCTGTAACGAATATGCCCTCCCATCTTCGCAGTTCCATTCGGTGAAGAAGCCTTCGGTCTGGGGTATGAGGATCTTGATCCGGTCGAGCGTGTCGGCAGAGGTGTTGGCAAAGACGTAGAACCGGCGGTCCCCGTCCTTACGGACCTGGCAGGCGACGCTGCCAAGCTCATTGCCTACATCGTCGAGGACGTTGGCGAGCGTCCCGGCATTGTCGAAGAGGGAACGCAGCAGGACCGGCGGGTCGAGAGGGACCCTCTGAGTCGCAGCCATCCCCACGGGAGCGTCACCGGCGAGGACGGCCTTCCCTCCCATGCCGACGAAATCAGAGAACCTGGCCAGAGTCTCAGCAGAAGGGTCGGCCAGGTTGACCCCGAGGAGGGCCTTGAAATGCAAGCCGTGCAACACGACGGACGGACCGCCTTCCTTTCCTTCGAATACGGCAAGGCTGTCGAACCGCGCCTCTCTCTCGATCCCGTAGCCGATGTGGGCGGCGTCAAGCATGTGGCACAGGCTGGCGACCTCTCCCTCTACGGCAGGCGTTTCCTCACCGGGGAAGACCACCAGCAGGCTGCAGACAGGCTCGCCCTGCCCGAGGACCAGCCTGAGCCTGGGGCCGCTTCCCTGCTCCGCTTCAAAACGGGAGAGCAGGGCGTCCCCTGCAGGAGCCTTCTTTCCCGGACCGCCGCCGCAGGAAAACAAAAAAGCGGCGGTGGCAAGTGCAACCGCCGCCTTGATTGGAAGATGTCTCATTTCTTCTTTCCGTAGTACAGTTCCCCAAGGAGGAAGCAGACTGCGGCGACGGCCATTCCGTTGATGGAAGGGATACCCCACTGGACCAGGTTGGCGACCACCGCGCCCACTACCACTCCCAGCACCGCGGCCCAGTTCACCGAACGGCGGGGCATGGTGTCCGAGAGGTACTCTTTCCTATGGCAGAAATAACTGAGGATGAGTACAATACCGATAGGAGGAAGGGTGCAGTTCAGGTAGTTGAGCCAGCCGCAGAAATTCCAGTAGAGCCACACTGCCGCAATGGTGCCGATGACACCGGCGATGAGGACCATCAGTTTCTTCGATGTACCGAATATGTTGGAAAGCCCGAGGCCCGAAGAATAAAGGGCGTTGTCGTTGGTAGTCCAGATGTTGAGGCCGAGCACCAGTATCGCGACATAGAAGAGGTTGAGGTTGAGCATCACTTCGAATATGTCGTTTCCGCCGACGTAGATGGAGGACACGGCGCCGAAGAAGAACATCAGGGAGTTGCCGAGGAAGAAGGCGATGACGGTTACGATCAGGCCCACCTTTGCACTCTTGGCGAACCTGGTGAAATTGGGTGTCGCCGTTCCTCCGGACACGAAACTACCGATCACGAGGCCCGCTCCGGCGATGACGCCCAGGTCCTTGGTCCCCTTCGAGAACTGTTCCACCAGGGTCGAATCGCCGTTATGCACCGCCATGATCATGGCCACAGTGCCGAGTATGGCGACCGCCGGGACGGCGATGTAGCTTACGATGGTAAGGCTCTTGATGCCGAAATAGGCGCTGCACGTCATCAGGATGCCTGCGACAAGAACCAGGAGGTAGCCCTGCCAGGGCATGTAGTCAGGGGTGACGGGGAGGTGCATGATCTGCTGCGCGACAGGAATCGCGAACATGGCAAGTCCTACGCCGAACCAGCCGATCTGGGTGAAGGAGATCATCGCGCTGGGGAGGTAGCTTCCCTTCTCGCCGAAGCTTCTGCGGGCAAGCATGTCGAGGGTCAGTCCGCTCTCAGCTCCGATCCAGCCCAAAGTGCCCGTGTAGGCTCCGAGGATGAGGCCTCCGAGGAGGATGGCCCAGATAAAACCGGAGAAGTCAAGTCCTTCGGCCAGTTTCTGGCCGGCCCACATTGAAGCGGAGAAGAAGGTGAAGCCTAGCATCACCATGAACATGCTGAGGTTGCTCTTGCGACCTGCAGCATCGACAGGACCATTTGTGTAGTCGAAGTCGACCTTCTGATTTTGTTTACTCATATCCCTTTAGAGTTTGTGTGATTTCCTGCAGCCGCGTCCTGGCGATATCCTCCAGGGTCAGTCCTCCGAGCTTTCCGATGAAGGTCATCTCGTCGCGGTAAAGTACGCTGAGGTCCCCAAGGCGGGTGAAGCGGGTGACCTCCAGCCAGTCTTCGTAACGGATCGGAGCACTGTAGCCGAGCCTCTCGAAGGCAAGGTCGAGTACGCCCACCCTCGATGAGGCTTCGAGGAACTCGTTCCAGTAGGCGGTCACCTCCTTGTAGTGGTCCGGTATCTCGTAGCGGCGCGCTCCGCCGTCATAGATTATGCATTTCTCGAAGAGGGAATACGAGTGGGACACGACATATTCCCGGAACTCCGGGGAGATGATCCCGCCTCCCCAGTAGAAGTCGATGTCAGGCACCTGGAAACCGAGGATCCCCCTGTCCTGGTAGACATTGAATATTCCCTCGTAGAAGAAGCAGGTGAACCCTTCGAAGCCGGGAGACCCTTCCCTGCGGATCTTGGCCGTCAGCTCCTCCATCAGGTCGATGGCGTTCGATCCGCCGATGGTGAAGAACACAATGCGGCGGAAAGTGCCGCCGTGGCTGTGGAACCAGCTGATCACATGGTCCATGCACATCTTCAGGGTGGCTCCCGACGCAATTATGTCCCCCACCATCAGGATGCAGTCCTTGCATGTCCTTACCTTCTGGTAGCGCACGTCGAGTCCCTTGATGACGTCGTCTTCTATGATGCGCTCGCATGAGAGGAAGTCCATGTTGGTAACGCGGAGCCCGGCCCTGAATGCGCACTCCTCGATCGGATAGTTCAGCCCTCCGCGGAGGATCGTCAGGATGTTGACCTCCTCGCCTATCCCGTTGTCCACAAGATACTGCATCCCCTTCATCGTAGCGGGGACCATGCTTTGGTAAGAGCCGAATCCGACCACTTCAGGAGACCCCATCAGCCTCCTGGTGCCGCCGGCACTGACTATGAGGTACCGGTTGACCGTTCCGGGCGCTTCAAGCTCGTACACGCTTCGATGACTGGTCTTATGAAGAACAGCGTCGTCCAGATTATGTTTCATTGGTAATCCCGATTAGTATTAACCGGGATTCAAATTTAGCAATTTTTGGATTAAATGCACTACCTTCCCGGATAACTTGTAAAAAAATTATCAACCGCCGGCCGGAGTCATCGCTCCAGGGCAACGGCCGAAGATGCTGCGGGACAGTTCCATGGGCAAGGCTGCTCCCGCAGTGCAAGGCGCGGAACCGCACGGAGGCCGCCCCGCCTCATGGGAAAGGCTTCCGGCACCGCCCGCAGTGCAAGGCGCGGAACCGCACGGAGGCCGTTCCGCCTCATAGGAAAGGTCCTGGGAGGGCGGCGGCATTTTTCCGCCGGAAGCCGGCATTTTGGAGCATTTCCCGATTTTTTCGTATATTAGCGGACTGTTAGACTGAAGAAATATGGCTGTTACCATCAAGGAAGTAACCACCAGGAAGGAACTGAGGCGATTCGCTTCTTTCCCCAACGAACTCTATGCGGACAACAAGTTCTTCGTTCCGCAGATAGTTTCAATGGACATGGACACCTTCGACCCGAAGAAGAACAAGGCGTTCGAAGTCTGCGAAGGAACCTACTGGCTCGCCCTGGATGAGTCCGGAAGGACCGTCGGAAGGATAGCCGGGATCATCAACCACAAGTACAACAAGAAGGTCGGCGAGAATATCTGCCGCTTCGGCTGGATCGATTTCATAGAGTCCCAGGAGGTAGTGCATGCCCTCATCGAGACTGTCACGGAATGGGGCCGCGGCAAAGGCATGGACATATTGGAAGGTCCCGTCGGCTTCCTCGAGTTCGACGTCTCGGGCGTGCTGGTGGACGGATTCGACAAGCTGCCTACCGCCTACGGGAAATACAACGCTCCCTACTACGAGCCGATGCTCCTGAAGGAGTCGCTCGAAAGGGTGACCGACTACGTGGAGTACAGGATCGCCGTTCCCCAGGACCTTGGAAGGTACAAGAGGTTCGCAGCCCTTGTCTCTGAGCGCTACGGAGTCAGGGAAGGCACATATTCATCGAAGAAGGAGCTGGTCAGGAAGTACGCTGACGGCCTCTTCCATGTGATGAACGTCTGCTACTCGGGCCTCCATGGCTTCTCGGAGCTGTCCCCCGCCCAGTGCGACGACCTCAAGAAGCAGTTCCTCGGCAACCTGAGCACTGATTTCATTTCGGTCATCGTGGACAAGGACGACAAGGTCGTGGCCTTCAGCGTGACGATGCCCTCCCTTTCGAAGGCGCTACAGAAGGCCAAGGGATCCCTCTTCCCGTTCGGATGGTTCCACATTCTCCGCGCCCTCAGGCACAATGACGTCGCGGACGCTCTCCTGATCGGAGTGCTTCCAGAATACAGGGACAAGGGTGTAAACGCCATAATCAACCTCAAATTAGGCGAGACGTTCCACAGGAAGGGCATCAAATGGCTCGAGAGCACCAGGGAACTGGAGGAAAACCAGAGCGTCCAGAACATGTGGTCGAGGCTCGAGCGTACGCTTGACAAGAGGGCCAGGATCTACAAGAAAACCATACAGCACTAAAATGAAAAACCTCTAATCGAAAGAATATGTCTGAAGGAATAAAGAAAGCAGAAAGGATACAGACCTCCATCCTCAACGGACTGGAGAAAAAATGTCTGGCATGGCTGGCCGAAAGGCAGCCCAGGTGGGTGGTGTCCGACACACTGACATTCATCGGCATAGCCGGAGCCTTGATGACGGGCCTTGGCTACATGCTCTCCGACAAATGCTACTGCTGGCTGTGGCTCGCCGTAGCCGGCTTCATCGTCAACTGGTACGGAGATTCCCTTGACGGGACTCTCGCGAGGGTGCGCAAGACCCAGAGGCCGATCTACGGCTACTACCTCGACCACACCGTCGACTGCGTGAACGAAGCCCTGATTTTCGGCGGACTCGGCCTTTCGTCGCTGATGCGCCTGGACCTGGCGATGATGATATTCGCCGTCTACCTCTGCCTCACGCTCAACGTCAGCATCAACGCCCACCTCAAGAGTGAATTCAAGCTCACCTACGCCAAGCTCGGGCCCACTGAATTCCGCCTCATCGCGATGATCGTCACGATGCTGTTCATATTCATCAAGCCGCTCAGGGATTTCACGACTTCATTCCACATGCTTGGCAGGGACGTCCAGTTCCATGCTCTCGACCTGTTCGGAATTGTAGTCCTCGCAGTCCTTCTCATCATCTACGCCGTGACCGTCTTCAACGATGCGGCAGGGTACTCCAAAGCCGATCCGATGCCCAAAAGAAAGGATTGACGGATGCCCCTTCTCCCAGCCGAACAGATAGCCGGTTTCGTCCCAGCCTTGAACAGCAGGGCCGGCCTTGCTTTCATTGAACTTCTCAGGAAAGCGCTGGGCGTACGGGAACTGGAGAAGTACAACGACAAAATCATAGATGACAACAAAGGCGCCGATTTCGCCGGGGCACTCCTCCGCGAGATGGACGTCGATTTCATGATCTCAGGGGCGCAGAGGCTGCGGAATCTCCCGGAAGGGCCTTTCATCACGGTGTCCAACCACCCTTACGGGGCGATAGACGGGATCATGCTCATAGACATCTTCGGACACCTGAGGCCTGAATTCAAGGTAATGGTCAACGAGTTCCTCGCAGTAGTCGACGGCCTCACCCCCAGCATGATCCAAGTCAACCCGAAGAACGATTCGAACAATAAGGTCACAAGTCTCAACCTCAACGGGGTACGCGAGGTCATCTCGCGCATCAATGAAGGTCATCCCATCGGCTTCTTCCCCTCTGGCGCCGTCTCCGACCTCCACCTGCGGGACAGGAAGATCTACGACCGACAGTGGCAGGAACCGGTGATCCGCCTGATAAAGAAAGCCAGGGTTCCTGTGGTCCCGGTCCGCTTCTTCGGCCGCAATTCCATGTTTTTCTACCTCCTCGGCCTCATAGACTGGAGAGTCAGGGTGCTCAGGCTTCCGCGCGAGCTCGCCAACCAGAAAGGCAAGGGTAATGGCATCGTGGTCGGGATAGGAGAAACGATTCCTGTCGATAAACAGAAGGAGTTCACGGACATAAATGAGTACGGGCAGATGCTCCGGGACTCCGTGTACGGGATGGAACAAGACCGGGAGCTGGTCCGTTACAGCGAATTCCTCAAAGGGACAGCCCGGCAATAACCGGCCCTATGATATCCTCGACCTGCTCCTTCTCGAGCAGGAAGCCATCGTGCCCGAAAGCCGAAGATATGCCTGTGCAGCGAGCCCCAGGAATGAGAGGAGCCCAGCGCTGCATCGCCGCAGCCGGGAAAAGGAAGTCCGAATCTATCGTTATGACCGTTGTCTGCGCGGTTATCGCCGAAAGCGCCTTTCCGACGCCTCCCCTTCCCCTTCCGACATTGTGGCTGTCCAGTGCGTTGCAGAGATAATAGTAGGAATATGCGTCGAAACGCCTGGAGAGTTTCTCTCCCTGGTAGCGCTGGTACGAAGCCGCCCGCTCCGCGAACAGGGTGTCCGGATCAGGTTCGGACTGCGTCCGGCAGTATCCCTCGTAGCTCCGGTACGAGATAAGGGCCTGGGCACGGGCGCACCTCATCCCGGCGTCTCCTCCCTCCAGGCTGGCAGCCTCCCTGAAAGTCTGGTCCGCCTCGAGGGCCATCCTCTGCGACTCGCACCATGCTGTCATCCACGGGGAGACGCGGACGTCGGTAGCCATGAGAACCAGATTCCTGACCGTCCCAGGTTCCATCACAGCCCACTCAACGGCCTGGAAGCCACCGATGGAACTACCGATCAAAAGGTCTATCTGACGGATTCCCAAGTGCTTCCGCACCTCAATCATGGCCCTCACCATGTCCCTTACGGTGATTTTGGGGAAGGTGAGGAAATAGGGCTTCCCGGTCGACGGGTCGATGGAGGAAGGGCCCGTCGTACCATAAGGCGAACCAGGCACGTTGACGCAGACGACGAAATACTTCCGGGTGTCGAAAAGCTTCCCCGGACCCACCAGCTGGGGCCACCATTCCTCGGCATCCGAATTGGCTGTCAGGGCATGGCAGATCCACAGGACGCGGGTCTTGCCGTCATATTCATCCATCGACTTGTGGAAGACTACCGTCATGCCATCAAGAGCCCCGCCTGCTTCGAAGCGGAACGTATCATTCAGTATTATGGAATCTGCTATCATCTCCTGGAGAGGCCCGGCCGTCAAAGCCGCCGGTATGGGTAAACACTGCATATGGCAGGAAAGGCCCGGCCCGGGCGACTGCAAATTTAAGATTTTTTGGGTTATTGATGCAAAATTGATATCTTTGCCACGCAAACGGGGTATTAGCTCAGCTGGTAGAGCGCAAGGTTCGCAATCTTGAGGTCAGGAGTTCGATCCTCCTATGCTCCACTCCCAGGCCGCTGATAATCAGCGGCTTATTTTGTTTCATCCCTTCAGGGACAAATATGGCATTATAGTCTGGAAACAGCAAGTTATTTCTGCTATTTCTGCTGCAAATATACTTAGGTTGAGATACGTTTTGGGAAGACATTGTCACCCCTACAGTAGATTTATTTGTTGTTAAAAATAATTTTCTTATTTTTTGCTCGGAATAGGGAGTGCCCTGTATCATGACCCTTCACGACCGCATATCTCTTACCTGGCGTTACGGAAAAGCACAGCTGCTTATCGGTGCTGTGTATAATCTGGTGTGTATGAGTTTCCTTTTGCGCGGGATATCCTACACGTTCTTTGTGGATTGTTTCATTGTGAAGGTGTTGGTAACGGCTCTCACCATGTATCTGGCAAGTAAATTCCGGGACCGGGATGCTATCTTCTTCTATATCAATCTGGGTCTATCGCGCAGGAAACTGCAATTCAGCGTGATTTTGGCCGATTTCCTGATGCTGGTCATATTGCTAGCCTTTGTCTTGATCTTCCATGGATAAGCATAGGCTCATAGTGGACAGCGTTGTGGTCCGTTTTGGTCAGAAAACGGTCCTGAGCGGAGGATATATCACATCGGAAACGGGGGTGGTTACAGGCCTGCTTGGGCGAAACGGTGCAGGGAAATCCTGCCTGTTCCGTGCCCTGATGGGTGGCCTCCGCGTGGAGAATGTGATGGTGAGCATTGACGAGAAGCCTGTCAACCGGCAGATTATCGGCAAATCCATCAAGTATTTACCGCAAGGGCGACTAATACCGGATGGTATGAAGTTGCACCGTGCCTTTGAATTGTACGGGGTGAACTATTGGACCTTTGTCAACCGCTTCCCGAAGTTCTCAAGGCATTATGATTCGCCCATCTATGATCTCTCCGGCGGCGAAGCCCGTCTGGCCGAGCTATATATGGTGCTGCATAGCGACGTTCCTTTCTACATCTTGGATGAACCATTCACGCAGGTTGACCAGGTGAACATTGAAGACGTGAAGGCTATGATTCGCGAACGAGCCAAGGATCACGGTGTCATCATTACCGACCACAACTACGACGCCATCTCCACAGTGGCCGATAATCTATTCGTCATTGCCGATGGCTATACAAACCCCGTCAGAAACAGGGAAGACTTGGTACGGCACGGGTATCTGCGGATGTAAGATAAATTAGCGGCAAACAATCATCAACCCCATGGCCAGAATCTACGTCGCCTCCAGCTGGAGGAACAACTACCAACCAGAAGTGGTGGCAGCCCTCAGGGCCGCCGGACACGAAGTCTATGATTTCCGCAACCCCGAAGACAACCCGGGCGGCTTTCATTGGGCCGACGTGGACGCAGACTGGCAGGACTGGCAGCCCGAAGAGTACATCCGGAACCTCACCCATCCGGTTGCAGAGAAAGGCTTCAAGGCCGACTTTGACGCCATGCTCTGGGCCGATACCTGCGTCCTGGTGCTTCCATGCGGCCGCAGTGCCCACACCGAAGCCGGCTGGTTCGCAGGAAGGGGCCTCAAGACCATCGTCTATATGCCCGAAAAGCAGGAGCCTGAACTGATGTACAAGCTCTTCGATGCAGTAGTCGGGAGCCTCGACGAACTGACCCGCATCCTCTGACACCACCCCAAGGCCCTGGTCTCATCATGCCGGCAACGGCGGCGGGGCCGTCTCCGGTCCATCATCCACAGGGCCTAGGGATCGGCATCAAATCAAGGCAGGATAGTTTCAGTCGTCGATCCTTACGAACTTGCCGTCCTTGTCAAACCTGAGTTCCAGTCCGCCGGCCAGCTCGACTTCGAAGCCGTAATGCTCCCTGTCGATCTTGGAGATGGACTGGCCCGGGAAGTTGGCCTGGACATGTCCGGCGACCGCGGAAGGGACGATGGCAGCGGGCACGGTTGCGGACTTGCAATCCACATTGTCCCACTCCCCCTTTGAATCAAAGTCGATTTCGGTACCGTCCTGAAGCACGGCTTCGTAAGTGGATCCCTTCAGTTCCTTCTCTTTCTTGACATAGGATACCGGGGACTCGGGGAAGTACTCCCTGAGGAAATTCTGGGCCGCTTCGGGAAGCTGCCCTGCTGTAATGACGGTTTCATTCCTGCATGAAACCAGACTCGCGCAGGCGAGTACGAGCATGGTGGCCACGGCCACCTTCACATTGGTTGATGTTGACATGATCATTATATATTTTGATGGTTAAGTGTCTTGATTGTCTTGGCTACGTTTATCATGTGGTCGGCTATGCGCTCGGCATTGGAAGACAGTTCAAGGTACTGCGCCCCTACTGAAGGAGTGCATATTCCCTTTTCCATCCGGGCGATATGGCCTTCTTCCATCCTTCTGGTGTAGTCGTCGATTTCCTCCTCGACCTCGTTGGCCCTGTCCAGGGAGGCGAGGTCCTCATTGCGGTAAGCGTCCATGGCCAGTGAGAACAAACGGTGCAGAAGGGTCTTCAGCTGGCTGATTTCGTATTTCGCGTCGTCTGAGAACTGCTGGCCGGAGCCTTGGAGGGCCATGGCATATTCGACTATGTTCTCGGCATAGTCGCCGATCCGCTCGAGATCCCTGACGCTGCGGTAAGTGCCTGAAAGGTAGTCCCTATCCTTCTCCCCGAGGCCGCTCCTCCCGTTCAGGCGGACTACGTAGGCGATAAGCTCGCGGTTTATGAAATTCAACTCCCGCTCATCCCTCTCGAACATGTTTTTGGCGGTGAAATCAAGGTCCGTGGCCATCTCTATGCTGCGGTCGACGTTCCCTATGGCAAGGTCCGCCATGCGGAGTATCTCCCGCTTGACTTGCGACACGGCAAGGGGCGGCGTACGGAGCATGTTGTCATCGACGAACTGCAGACTGAATTCCGAGTCCTGCACTACATGCCTTTCCGGTATCATCTTCCTGACCAGCGCGACCAGTGCTCCCGTCAAAGGCAGCATGATGGCCACGGTCACGATGTTGAAGAAGGTGTGGAACATGGCCAGCTGCAGCTGAGGGGCAGCCGGGAAAGCCATTTCAAAGATGTCGCCGTACGATAAGCCGAAGGCACCGAGCCCGAGGGCCGCCAGCATGAAGACGGCAACGCCGGAGCAGTTGAACAGCAGGTGGATCAACGCGGTCCGCCTGGCATTGGTACCGCTGGTGAGGCCGGCTATGAGCGCGACGACGCACGAGCCGATGTTGGACCCGAGGGTGAGATAGATGCCCTGGTCGATGCCGATCAGTCCGGTGACGACCATGGTGAGCGCGATGGAGGTCATGACCGACGAACTCTGGATGATCGCCGTCAGGACGGCTCCGAGCAGGACCAGGAGCAAAGGATTCCCTATCCCGGAAAGGAAGGTCCTGACTCCGGGGAGTGCAGCAAAGCTTTCCATTGAGCCGCTCATGAGCTCAAGCCCCACGAACAGGAGGCCGAAGCCCGCAAGGATGCCGCCAAGGGTACGCGGGCCGCTTTTCTTTGCGAATATGCCCATGAAGGCTCCGAGTCCCGCGAGGGCGGAGAATATCACGCTGGTGGAGACGGAACTGCCTCCGGACAGGCCCAGAGCGACTATCTGGGCCGTCACTGTGGTACCTATGTTGGCACCGTAGATGATGGTGGCGGCCTGGGAGAGAGAAATGATCCCGGCATTGACGAAGCCGATCGTCATGACCGTCGTGGCGCCGGAACTCTGTATGGCGGCAGTGCCGAGGGCACCGATGCCGACTCCCAGGAGTTTGTTGTCGGAAGCTTTTGAAAACAGTTTTTTAAGCCTTTCGGAGCTCGCCGCTTCCAGGTTCGAGCTCATCATCTGACACGCAATCAGGAATACTCCTATTCCCGAGAGAAGCGTCAGCAAAGATGTGATTATTGCCGATACATCCATATTCTGTGTTTTGAAAGTGAGCCAGGAATCCCTTTGGTAAAGGATCCCTGCCTACAACAGCAGCCTGCGTATGGCAAGCCACTGCCTTTCAAGACAGAAACGGATGGGTTGGAATGTAAGGGTCTGCCCGGAAACGGGCCGGGATACCACCGGATGGATACCCGTAAAGGAAAGGATGATTTCCCTGGTACGCTGAGGCGTGCGGATCACAGCCTCCTCCTCGACATCGTCCACGACCTCGATGCAGACCTCCTGCCCCTGCGTACAGTTGACGACAGGAGCACTTTCCGGCCACAAGGTCAGGAACAGGGCGAGGAAAAGCGTCAGGATTTTCATCACTGCAGTTTACTGCAATTATTATTCCGCGAAGCTACGATATCCTGAAACCGGCCGGGAGGCATCCCCTCCTGGCCGGCAATGTCTGTCACGCAGGAGAGAAGTCTTCCTTCCCTACTCCGCAGAGCGGGCACACCCAGTCCTCGGGAATATCCTCGAAGGCTGTTCCAGGGGCGATTCCATTGTCCGGATCTCCGGCGGCGGGATCATATTCATACCCGCACACATTGCAAACGTACTTTTCCATTCTATCAGATTATTCTTGGGTGAAACAAAAGCCTTAAGGGCACTGCACTGCCGGCGGACCCGCTACCTGACGAAAGCGATGTCGGCAAACGCCTCGATGTCGTGCTCGATGATCCAGTCGATGTAGGTCATGAACATCCATGCCGACCACTGGTACCCGGCGGCGTTCATGTGACCCATGACGAAGTAGCGGGACTGGAATTCCTTGGTGGAATAGTCCGGACCGAACTTCTCGAGGTCGATCAGATAGACTTTTTCGAACACTTCGGGCATCTTCCGGATCTGCTCGTTGAGGGCGGTCTTGGCCTTCCCGGGATATGCCTTGGGCATCGTCACCACGAAGAAGCGGGCGCCGGGCTGGATGCTCTTGATCCGCTGGATTATCCCGGCGTAGTTGCCGGCGAAAGTGTCCGCGTTCCTGTGGTAATCTTCGAAATCTATGTCCTTCGCTGCATCGCCGGGTGCGATCCCGGTGTTGATGTCATTCTCGCCCAGGGCGATGATGTAGGCCTGCTTGGGATTGACCTTGGCATCGACGTCGGCGTTGCGGTTGCAGGGATTCTCCCAGAAATGGTCGATCCAGCCTTTCGCCGTCTCGCCTCCCTGTGAATAGTTCTCACCGGTGGCTCCTCCGATGGCGGCCACGATCCTCTGCCCCCACGAATATGCATAGTTGTCGTTGTAGCCGGTACCTCCGTCCGTGCGGATGTACTCATGCTCGCCGCTGCAGAGGGAATCTCCGATGAATCCCCACTTGTGGAAGATGCTGCACCAGCCCGGCTGGCGGGATATCTGGGCGATAGGGTTTTCCTGAGCCTTGGACGGAACCGCAAGTGCGAGAAGCAGGGCGGCAATGGTCAATGTCTTTTTCATGTCAGCGTGGTTTTACGCAAATATAACTTTTTTTAGCGAAATAGCTATATTTGCAAAGCGGGAAGAACAAGCCTCGCAGAACCAGCAATGAGAATAGTGTTCCTCGACGCCGCCACGATGGGCGACGCGTCAATGGCTGAAATAGCCGCCCTTGGAGATTTCATCTGCTACCCGTCTTCCACGGCCGAAGAGGCCCGGGAGCGCATCGCCGGCGCGGACGTGGTCATCCTCAACAAGGTGATCGTGGACAAGGCGTTCCTCGACGCGGCGCCTTCCCTGAAACTGATATGCGAGGCGGGGACTGGCATCAACAACATCGACACGGTGCTCTGTGCCCGCCGCGGCGTGGCAGTACGCAACGTGGCTGGATATTCAACCGATTCAGTAGCGCAGATCGCGTGGATGCACATCCTCAACCTCGCAGGACTCGCCTTCCACTACAATGAATATGTGAAAGACGGCCGCTACAGTTCGGGCAGCATACATGTCGATGCCGGACATCCCTTCACCGAACTCGCCCGCAAGACGCTCGGCATCGTGGGGATGGGCGCCATCGGCACGAAGGTGGCCCGGATCGCGGAAGCCTTCGGGATGAAGGTCATCTACTTCTCCACTTCCGGCACCTCTCACTGCAAGGAATATGAATCCGTCTCCCTGGACCGCCTGCTTCAGGAGTCGGACGTGATCTCGATACACGCACCCTACAACGCCCGCACGGCTGGCCTGATCGGCTATGAGGAACTCAAGAAGATGAAGCCCACCGCCTTCCTGGTCAACACGGGCCGCGGCGGGATTGCCGTCGAAGCGGACCTTGTCCGCGCGATCGACGAGGAACTCATCGCCGGCATCGGGATCGACGTCTATGAGAAGGAACCTCTGCAGAAGAATCACCCATACCTCCATTCCAGGCATCCCGAGCGCATCCTGCTCTCTCCGCATATAGCCTGGTACAGCAAGGAGGCCAGGGCCCGCCTCGCCCACGAGATGGCCCTGAACATCCGTAAAGGCTGGTAGGGGCTAGTGGATTCTTTCCTTGATCAAACGCAGAAATTCTTCGCAAGCCTCGCTCTCGTTATTACTCAAAAATAAAGTTTTTTCATACTCTCTTCCTGGTTCGCTATAATATATTCTCCAGCTCCC
>ONRD01000045.1 GCA_900320185.1 uncultured Bacteroidales bacterium | reverse complement strand
CGTGTCAAGCTGCCGGAAATCGGGGCTCAACGGAGCCACGTGTATCTCATTGCCGTTCCCGAGGTCCCACCTGACCCAGTAGAGCCAGGCGCTTGAGTCGTCATCGACGAAGATATGGCTGTCGATCCCCTTCTGGCCGGGAATATACGGCTGCATGGGTTCCTCCTGCCTGAAAGGGCCGAGCGGAGAATCTGAAAACGCGACCGCAATGTGCTCCTGCACCGAATATGTCATCACGTAGCGATCCCCGAAACGGTAGACCTCGGGGGCCCAGAACCAGAAGTCGCCCCACGAATCGTCCTTGTGGAGGGCGAGACCGTCTTTGGCTGCACCGCAGGGGCCCTCCCAATGCTCAAGGTCGTCCGAAACATAGACGGCTATCCCACTGTCAGAGTCGGTACCGTAGGCGTAGAACTTGCCATCCTGCTCCAGGATGAAAGGATCCGCCAGGAAAACGGGGTCGGCTGGCACCGGACCGGATCCGGAACCGCAGCCCGGAAGGACCATGGATACTGCGCACAGCAGCATCGCCACGGCAGGGAGCTTCAGTTTAAAAATCATTTCCATCGTCGTTTCAGTCATTCTACATTCTTGACATGGCAGTCTCCCGGGGAGAGGCAAGTCTTAATCGTCGCGCCCGCAGACAAGTTCCATGGATGTGAACTGCGGAGTCATCCCCAGCGACTCGTAGAAACTTCTGGCAACAGGATTGCATTCCCACACATGGAGGGTGATGTTGTAACAGCCCTTTTCGAGTGCAAACGCCTTCACATGCTCGAACAGGGCGGTCCCGACATGGTGTCCCCGTGCTTTCTCGTCCACGCAGATGTCATCCACATACAACGAGAGCAGCGGGTTGAGGCTGCCTCCCGACATGCGTTGCAACGAGCAGAATGCATAGCCGAGGACGGTTCCGCCGGCATCGTACACGAACACGGGAGTCCGGGGGTCTGCGAATATGTCCAGAAGCTCCTCGTCGGTGTACTTCCTCCCCTCGGGGCGGAAAAGGTCGGGTCTTCCTTCGTGATGCAGCCTGAGCACCTGGCGCAGGAGGTTCCCCACCGCTTCCAGGTCACCCGGGCAGGCGCGGCGTATGATGTAGTCAGTCTTGATTTCGTCCATGCTGCGATGTCTTCATTCGTTTGTCCGGCTCCGTCCTTCCCGCCTGGGCCCGCCGGAAAGGATACCCTCCCTTGCGGCTGCCCGCCACAGGACGGTCCGCGCTAAGTTAGTGATTCTGTCCCATCAATGCAAGGATGCGTTCCGCCAAGGTATTTTTTTAGCGGCAGGAAACCGTCCGCTGCATCACATGGGACGGGAGCGGTGACCGGTGATTTCCCAAAGTGGAAGAAAAGCATGACCGCAGGGCGGCGGGCCTGCATTTTCGCGCAAAAGTTGGTATCTTTGCAGTGCGCTTGCCCGTCGGTTTGTCCGGTGCAGGCGCACGACCAACAGGACCAGCATCATGAAAAGCATAGAAGTAGTCGCCGCCATAATCCGGAAAGGAGACATGGTATTCGCCACCCAGAGAGGCTATGGCCCGTGGAAGGATTACTGGGAGTGGCCTGGGGGCAAGGTCGAAGCGGGCGAATCTCCCATGCAGGCGCTCCACCGCGAGATCAAGGAAGAACTTGATGCCGAGATCCGGATAGACAAGTTCCTCCACACCGTCGAATGGGACTATCCCGACTTTCACCTCACTATGCACTGCTACATGTGCTCGCTTGCCGGCGATGCCCTGCACCTGAACGAGCATGAGGCCGCCATGTGGCTATCTGTAGGGACCCTCCGCACCGTCGGCTGGCTTCCCGCAGACGAGATACTGCTGCCTATGATAGAGGAAGAGCTCGGGGGCAGGAATCCCGGCAAGGAAGACGCCCCGGTTGCCTGAACCGGCAGAAATTTTTAATGACAGATAAATGAAGCATTCACTCAAAGATTGGTTCGTCGCGACCAGATACTGGTCCTTCGCCGTTTCCACCATGCCGGTGGTCGCCTGTTTCACCTACCTCTTCAGCAAAGGGCTCGTCCCGGCCGGAGCCAAGTCCTTAGTCGTCCTGGCGATGTCCCTGCTGGGGGTCATGGTCCTGCATGCCGCCGGCAACGTACTCAGCGACTGGGCAGATTACCGGAAAGGGGTCGACAATGAGAATGCCTACGCAGTCCCCAACCTGGTGTTCAAACATTTCCTGCCGGAAGAGTACCTGCGGTTCAGCATCCTCCTATTCATCATCGGAGCCGCTCTCGGCATCGGAGTCGTGGCCTTGAGCGGGGTGAAAGTCCTTCTCGTCGGAGTGGTCGGAGTGGTCCTTACCATGCTCTACTCCTTCTTCAAGTTCCATGCGCTTGGAGACCTGGACATATTCATAATCTTCGGAGTGCTTACCGTACTGGGAACCACCTGCGCCATCACCGGGGATTTCGTCCCTGAAGCCCTTGTACTGTCCCTGCCGATCGGTGTGATCACGGTTTCAGTACTCCACGCCAACAACACCGTGGACATCCCGACAGACGGAGCTGCTGGGATAAAGACATTCGCGATGCTCATCGGAGCCAAGGCCTCTTCGGTCCTGTACCGCATCTACATGGTCATCCCCTTCGCATGCATCATAGCCAGCGTCGCCGCAGGATGGCTGCATCCACTTGCTCTTCTGAGCCTTGTCGCAGCCGTCCCCGCAATGAAGAATTTCAAGAAAGCCGGCCTCTACGACAAGGACGGACTGGAAGCGATGAAAGGACTTGACCAGGCTTCGGCACAGCTTCAGCTCGCTTTCTCTGGGTCACTTTCCATAGGTCTCCTCATAGCCGGACTCATATGAGAAGGAAACTCTGCCTGGCCGTAGCCACCGCAGCGGTTCTCTGGTTCCTCATGTTCAGCCCCTGGACACGGGACCTGGTGAACTTCTGGATTGGAATGACCTTCTCCGCCCTGGTCCTGCTTGGAATGGGCCTCGCCTTTACCCCGGACAGGGAACAGGTGCTAAAGGTGGAAAAGCCAATGATGCAACTCCTCGGAGGGATTCTCCTTGCCTTCGCGCTTTGGGGGATATTCTGGATCGGGGACAAGGTCTCAGCATGGATGTTCGATTTCGCCCGGCCCCAGGTCGAGAACGTCTATTCCATGAAAGCGGGGCTTCCGCCCTGGACGATCGCCATTCTGCTGCTTTTCCTGATCGGACCGGCCGAGGAGTTTTTCTGGAGAGGCTACGTACAGCGGACGCTGGGGAAGCTGCTCCCCGGAGAACACGCCTCCGACCATGCGTTCCTCCTTACGGCGGCGGTCTATGCCCTCGTGCACGTCTGGTCATTCAACTTCATGCTGGTCATGGCTGCCCTGACCGCAGGGCTGGTCTGGGGCCTTGTGTACCGACTGCGTCCCGCTTGGCTTCCCGCCCTTGTAGTAAGCCACGCAGTCTGGGATGCCCTGGTATTTATAATTATTCCAATCTAAAGCGCCGCTGGCCCACCCTACGCGACTCTACCCTTGCGAGGCGGCGGAGCCCTTCAGGAAGCGCCGCCACAGTCAGGATCAATCTTCGAAATACCTCATGGAGGACAGCATGTCGAAGATCATGTCAACGTACTGACTGGAAGTCTGGTCCCAACGGAAT
Source organism: uncultured Bacteroidales bacterium (assembly GCA_900320185.1). Taxonomy (GTDB): domain Bacteria; phylum Bacteroidota; class Bacteroidia; order Bacteroidales; family UBA932; genus Cryptobacteroides. The sequence continues at coordinate 3,103 of ONRD01000045.1, read as the reverse complement.
CCAAGGCGGCAAAAAAAAACCAATCTTGACCAGTATGACGGCGTTCCGGACGGAATCACTATCTTTGCATCCGGCAGCAGAAGGAAGCCGCATGCCAGGCAAGGAGCGTTGCAGCCTGGGGGCATTTTGGACGATTGAATATTCAAAAACAGAAACACAATGATAAAGATGTTCGTAATGCAGACCTGCCCGGACTGCGAATATGTAGAGAAACAGGTTGAAGGCGATCCCAGGTTCGAGGTGATCGACATCGGCAAGCATGTCCGCAACCTCAAGCAGTTCCTCGACCTGCGGGACAGCAACCCCGCTTTCGATGAAGCGAAGAAGATTGGAGACGTCGGTATCCCCTGCTATGTGCTTGAGGATGGGACAGTGACACTGATGTCGAAGGACGTGGGACTGGAGCCTCGCCCGTCCGCGCTCGGAGCAGCCTGCCGGATCGATGGCTCCGGTTGTTAGAAGACTGTCCATCCTTCATCCGTCACATCATGGAAATCAACCTCTTGCTTGAATTCAGCGACAGGGATCAACTCCGCAGCTGGCTGGAGGAGAATCACCGGACGCACAAGGAGTGCTGGGTGGCATGCTACCGTGGCAAGGAGCCAAGAAAAGATGCGCTCCCTTACCTGGCGATCGTTGAGGAAGCCCTGTGCTTCGGATGGATAGACTCGACGAACAAAAGACTCCCCGACGGCCGTCTGGCACAGCGGCTCTCCCCGAGAAGGAAAAACAGCCACTGGACTGAATTGAACAAAGAAAGATGCAGGGACCTTGAAAGACGCTCCCTGATGACGGAGGCAGGACTCGCCGAGCTTTACAAGGCTGGGATGTAATACAAGAAGAGGTAGTATTCTAAGACTTTTCCAAGGAATACACCCTCTTTTGTTATGCTTGATAATTGAAGGAGGTAGCGAGATACCCTCCTGGAAATAAGAGGCCCAGAATAAAAAAGAAGGAGCTGACTCTCTCTCGAGTCAGCCCCTCTTTTGTTTTGATCAGCAAGCTGGACTACTGCTCCACGACAGCGCAGCGGCTCTTCTTGTTGTTTCCGAAGATGTCGAAGACGGTCTCGACAGTGATGTCGTCAGAAGAAAGACCGCACTTGACAAGCTGGTCGGTAACATACTTGGCCCTCTTTGAAGCGAGCTTCTCGTTGATGGCCTTGCTGCCGGTGCCGCTGTCAGCCGAACCGGTGACGGTGACCTTCTCACCCTTTGCCAGCTGCTCTGCGAAATCGGCAAGGTGGTTGAGTTCTTTCTGGGAAAGGACAGACTTGCCAAGGTCGAAGTAGAAGGCAGCCTTGAGGTTTCCGGCCTTCACATAGACAGTGTCCGGAGCGGCGTTCCTTGCAGCCTCGAGTTCAGCGGCAAGAGCCTTCTTGTCAGCCTCAAGCCTTGCATTGGCATCCTTGAGGGCATTGTACTGGGCCTCGGTGAAAGGAAGCACCACGGGAACGGGAGTGATTGAACTGTGACGGTCCCAGTTGGTGCGGCCGATGTTGAACTTCAGACCGGCGGTAGCGGAAGGAAGGTAAGAATAAGTCTTGGAGTCGAGGACGTTGCCCTTGTAGGTAGGGATGACAGCTCCGCGGATGCTGACGACGCCAAGGTCGACGAAGAGGGAGATGCGGTCTCCGAGACGGAAGTTGTTGAAGATGCCCGCACCAAGGCCCCACTCGTTGTCATGGACGCGGTTCTTTCCGGAAGTGTAGTTCATGCGGACCCAGCCGGTGGAAGCGTAAGGGATGATGTCCCATACGCGGGTCTCCTTGTAACCGGAGATGGTGTTGAGGATGTTCCACATGAGGTCTCCGTGGACATAGTGCTGCTGGTTGAAGTTACCGGAACCATTGCCGACGGTTGTGGTGTAGCCGGACTTGGGGTCGAAAGAGTCCTTGATGCCCTTGTATCCAACCCTTGCACCGACGGTAGGGGTGAACCACTTGCCGAGGAAGACATCTGCTGCAAGTCCTCCGAAACCGAAGTTGTTGTTGGCGTTGAGAATGGCGTTTGCGCCAGCGCCTACACCGAAGAACCAGTTGTCACCGAACGAGTTGGTCTCATAAGGTCCCCTGACGATGTTTCCGTTTTCGTCGCGGTTGTTGTTCTCCTGGGCAAAAGCTGCTGAGAATGTCATCAGCGCTATTGCCACACTATTGGAATACAAAGTTACGAAGTTTTTTCGTTTCTCCAAATCAAGTACTCCTCCCAACTTGTTCCTCCGACCAGTTGAACTGGCATCCATCCTCTTAGTTATGGCTGTTTATGGGTGTATATGGGTGTATATGGTTGTTCATGGCTGTTTATGGTTGTTCATTGCCGCCATGGCTGCCTTGGCTGCTCATGGTTGTTCATTGCTGCCATGGTTGCCATGGCTGTTTATGGCTGTCACGGTCGTTCTGGTCGTTTATGGCTATTCATGGCTGTTCATGGTTGCCATGGTTGTTCATTGCCGCCATGGTTGCCATGGATGGTCCTGGCCATCCCATACATCCTGGCCGTCCCGCACATTACCAGCTATTTCTCGCCCTGCGCTGCGCTTGTGATACCCTCTTATCTATCTTCCTGCATTGAACCATATGCCATCATACGGTTTAGGACCATCGGCTATCGCACGGAGGGTCCTTTCTCAAATAGCTCACACGCAAGCGTGTGAGCTATTTGAAAACTGTAGTGCGCTGACTCGCCTTGAAATAGGTTCACCGAATCCGTGAGTTGGAGGGTCAGGACTAGAACGGTCCTGGTATGGGTTTACCGATGCTGGACAATTAATAGTTAGGACATTGAACGTCCTGACATAGGTTTACCTACGCTGGACAATTAACAATCTGGGCATTGAAGTCTGAAACAGGTCTTCGATGATGACGGAGAGATACAACTTTTCGTGATATTATTGTAGCCTGCACTGTGGATGACCTGGGCCCCCGGTGGGGGCCATCCACGGAAACCGGCTCTTAGCGTGGATGACTTGATGGTTCTGAAGTGCGCCCCTTTTGTTGGACGGGTTAATAACTAAGATCTATGGTTTTGAGTTCGGTATTGCACCGGGCTCATTCCGTTTAGTTTTGCTTTGATTCGAACCGTGTTGTAGTATTCAAGATAGT
>ONRD01000024.1 GCA_900320185.1 uncultured Bacteroidales bacterium | reverse complement strand
GAGAGTAAGGATGATCACTGTCTTTTACAAGGAGATTGTAGCTGCTCTTCCCCCTCAGTCTCCAAGACTCCCTCAGGGATAAGTTTATGATTTCAGATACTAATTATTCCTCCGGTGCCGTCGTTGAGACCAGCGACTACCTGCCCTTCGGAACGAGATGGAGCAGGACCGGCGGCTCCTTGATAACGACCCTGACCGACTCCACGAACCGCTGGCGCTACTCCGGCAAGGAGGAGCAGAAGGCCCTCGATGCAGCCCTGCCTCTCATCGACTACGGAGCACGTATGTACGACCCCACCATCGTCCGGTGGATGAGCGTCGATCCCCTGGCGGAGAAGTACTATCCGGTCGGACCGTATATCTATTGCGCGGGGAATCCGGTGAATCTTATAGATCCTTCAGGAAGAGGTATTTGGGAAATCGATAATGAAGGCAGAATTGTCAGGTACAAAGAAAATAACACCACGGACTCTTTCTACATCGTCTCTAAAGCCGAGGACGGGACATATGAAAGGACAGGGCAATCTATCAGTTTTGATTACGGCACGGTGATATCTCAAAGGTCCATTTCATTCTCGCCGAAGCAAGCTCTAAAAGAACCTGAGTACAAGGTTATTGATACTTATGATGTCTATAAAATAAGAGGAGATGAGCAAGGGACACAATTGTTTGAGTTCCTGAGCCAGAATACATCCGTTGAATGGTCTCAAGCTATGACCGGGATTGCTGGAGACAAGGGCCTGGATTTTGTTACAACAGGTCATATGAATAAACATGAGCCAGGTATGAAATATTTGCTTGAAGGACAACTACTTAACGGATATACGATACGAGAATTGAACCATAGTCACCCAGATAATTCAAATCCGAGCAAAAACGACACGGAGTTTGCTTCGGTAATCAGTGGTATAATGGAAAGACGCGGCGTACCTGCTCCTTCTTTTAGTATATTCTATGTTCCAACAAAGCAAAAAATACCTTTTGGAAGATAAACAACGATTATCCTGAATATGAAAAGATTTATGAAAAGATTTATAGCTACAATAATATGCTGCTTAATGATATTTCCTGTAAAAGGGCAAATCCGTCACACACAGATAAGAATCAGCTATGATGCCAAACAGCTATCAATAACGAATAATACCATTCAATCTGAGTTGGAGAATGTAATCTTCGAGAACGCGGACACAGTTCGTAGTCGTTATTTAAATGAATACAAATACTTTCATCTATATGTTGAGGAGCATGCAGATTATCAGGAGTTTTTATTTCGTTTAAGTAATTGGCCCGAGAATATTTCTAATGACGTTATCGGTTATTTTGTTTTGAGGGATCATTTGGTATTTGTTCACCAAGTATTGCCCGATTTCCTTGAATATGGCGGCGGTAAGAAAAGGTTCACATATGAAAGAGTAAAAATTGGGCATCTTTATCTTGATCCGGAAGATGATACTCCTTTGTGGATTTTTGAATATAGAGATTCTCAGTTAAAACTGACACATTATCCTGGTATGTATGCGAGATCTCGTTAACTAAAATGCAATTGCTCCCGTGAATAATCCGGAGGACGACACAGATAGACAATTTGCAGAATGATGATAGAACGCCATTTGAAGGCATATAATTACTTTTAGGGAAGGCTAAACTGAGGGACAGGCTAAGCGACATAGCAGAAATAAGAACTGACATCGATGGTAATGTCATTTCTACCGACAAAGCATTATGCGAATGCGGCCAGGCGTGATTTGTTAATTAATGAAAAATGCGGTAAATTTGGCGGCCGTATTGAGGTATGGTGTAATGGTAGCACTAGGGATTTTGGTTCCCTCAGTAGAGGTTCGAACCCTCTTACCTCAACCATTCTTTCTTCTTTTTTCTTATGGAAACCGGTAAACGTCTGCTGTCCCTGGATGCGCTTCGGGGATTCGACATGATTTTCATCATGGGCTTTGCCTCAGTCATCACCGCTGCCTGCGGTCTTTTCCCCGGCGGCGACTCATGCTTCCTGGCCTCGCAGATGCATCATGTCCCTTGGAATGGGTTCCATCACCACGACACGATTTTCCCGCTGTTCCTGTTCATCGCAGGGGTTTCTTTCCCGTTCTCCCATGCCAAGCAGGTTGCCGGAGGTGCATCGAAGGGACGCATTTACAGGAAGATATTCACGAGAGGCATCCTGCTTTTCCTGCTCGGCCTCGTCTACAATGGTTTCTTCAGGTTGGATTTTGCCGGACTCCGCATATTCAGTGTCCTGGCCAGGATAGGTTTCGCCTGGATGTTCGCCGCCCTTCTCTTCATCAATTCCAAGCCTGGCACCAGGGCAGTGGTCTCGGTGGCCCTTCTTGTAGGATATTGGCTGCTCCTGCGTTTCGTCCCTGCCCCTGACGCTCCCGGTGCTGATCCGTTCTCGTACGAAGGCAATCTGGTGGGCTATGTGGACCGCACCCTTGTCCCCAACCACCTTCTCAACAAGGGTGAGTTCGACCCGGAGGGGCTTCTCAGCCTTATTCCCGCGATAGTGACCGCGATGCTTGGAATGTTCACGGGGGAGTTCGTCCGGCTTGACGAGAAGAAGGTCCCTGGTGGGAAAAAGGCCCTTTACATGGCCCTTGCAGCCGTGGCGATGCTTGTCCTGGGGCTTGTGTGGAGCCTCGACTTCCCGGTCAACAAGAGCCTTTGGTCCAGTTCCTTCGTCCTTGTAGTGGGGGCATATTCACTCGGTCTCTTTGCTCTGTTCTATTATCTCATAGACGTCAGGGGATGGAAGAAGTGGACCAAGTTCTTCGAGGTCATCGGCCTCAATTCGATCACCATTTACATGGCGCAGAGGATCATCCCGTTCGGATCGGTCAACGGGTTCTTCCTGGACGGGCTGGCCGGGCACCTGCCTCCCGCCGCAGGGGACCTCATCCTGTCCATCGGCTATTTCGTGCTCTGCTGGCTTTTCCTGTGGTTCCTCTACAAGAAGAAGATATTCCTCAAGGTCTGAGAGACTTGAAGAAATCCCTCACCAGGGAGGCGCATTCTTCATTGAGCGGACCTGCGCTTACTTCAGTCCTGGGATGGAGAAGGGAAGGGGAGAACAAGGAATATCCACGCTTGGGGTCGAGGGCTCCATAGACCACCCTTCCCACCTGAGCCCAGCAGAGGGCTGAGGCGCACATCGGGCATGGCTCGATGGTGACATACAACGTGCAGTCGTTGAGGTATTTCCCGCCAAGCGCTTCGGTCGCGGCAGTGATGGCTATCATCTCGGCATGCGCTGTAGGGTCATGCAGCCTTTCGGTCATGTTGTGACCTTTGGCGATGATCCTGCCATTGCAGACTACAACAGCTCCGATAGGGATTTCACCCTCTTCCAGGGCGGCTTTCGCCTCCTTCAGGGCTTCAGCCATGAACCTTTCGTCCGTCTCCATCGTCATTTCGCTTTTCCTTAGTGCAAATATAGAAAAAAGCCGGCTTCATCGGGCCGGCTTGTCTTTCCTTTCAAAAGGTCTTCGTTACCACCTGTCTTCAGATGAAACGGTGAGCTTCTTGCGGCCGTGACGGCGGCGGGAAGCGAGGACGCGGCGGCCGTTGGCGGTTGCCATTCTCTCACGGAAACCGTGCTTGTTCACGCGCTTGCGCCTTGAAGGTTGAAATGTTCTTTTCATATCCGGATATTTTTATATTTTTCAAAAAGGACTGCAAAGTTAAGCCTTTATCTGAAAATTACAAAATATTTATCACGAATTTCCCGGCAAAATATTCGTCTTCAAGCCATGAACTTATGGGCCACGCAGACACCGAACCCTTCCTCAGCGGGAACCTCTGCATGAGTGCGCTGATCTCCTCGTTCACGTCCCCTCCCTTGAGGTAGAGTATTCCCTGGGTGTACTTCCCTTTGACCCAAGGGTAGAAGTCCGTCAGTGATGCAACGGCCCGCGAGACCACGAAATCGAATCCACCTCCGAGTGTCTCGGCACGGGCGTTCACGATTTCGGTGTTCCGGAGGCCAAGTGCGGCTGAAACTTCCCTTGCTACATGCGTTTTCTTGCCGATTGAATCGCACAGGGTGAAGTCCGCCGACGGGAACAGCACCGCCAGGGGGATCCCCGGGAAGCCACCGCCCGTACCAAGGTCCAGGAACTTGATTCGGTGGACGGGCATGCCGGATTCCGGAGTGGTTCCGCTTATCGCCGATGAATATACCTCCGGCCGGAAGGCCTGCAGGTAGCGGGCAAGTGCGAGGGAATGCAGGACATGGTGGTCATAAAGGGATCCTATGTCCCTGCGTGAGATGACGTTGATCTTGGAATTCCATTCCGTGTACAGCCCTTCCATCAGGCGGAACAGTTCCAACTGTGCTTCCGTGACCTCCGGGAAAGCCTGCCTTACGGCAGCGCTGAAAGCTTCGAAACCCATCATATCATTTCCTCCTTCTCGTCGTCGTCCCTCATCCGGTCCATCAGCTGCTTGGCGCGGCGGATGCGGGTCTTGACCGTGTTGAGCTCGATGTCCATGCTCTCCGCGATGTCAGAGTACTTCATCTCGTCCACCATCCGCCTGCGGGCGACCTCCCTGTACAGGGCAGGAAGGCGCTCGATGTATTTGAGCTTTTCTTCCTCGTCCTCGAGTGTAATCATGGAGGACAGGGCATCCTTCGAACTGTCCGGAATCCCTCCGATCCCCGATTTCTCAGGATCCTCGTCGATGTAGATTATCCTGCTCTTCGGATGTATCCTGCTGTCCTGCTCCAGTGAATCGAGGGCGGTGTTCCTGGCTATCGTGTTGAGCCATGTCTGGAACTGGCTCTTGCTCTCGTCGTAGGTCTGGATCTGGCGGAAGGCCTTCTCGAAACTGCGGATGCAGATGTCGTCGATCCAATAGTCGTCGGTGCCCCGGAACCTGTTCCTCAGGTAGACCTTCATCTGGTCGATGTGCCTGTCCCAAAGAGCCGTGAAGGCCAGTCCGTTGCCACCCTTTGCGAGTATTACGAGCTCGTCAATGGGCTTCAAGCCAGTTCTTTCCATAATTGCATTCAACTGTGAGTGGTACTGACAGCCTGACAACGTTCTCCATGCAGTCCCTGACTACCTCCTGCAGGTCGGCGACTTCATCCGGAAGTGCGTCGAAGACCAGTTCGTCGTGGATCTGCAGGACCAGCCGGCTTTTCATGCCGGCCTCGGACATTTTCCTGTCGACCTGGATCATCGCGAGTTTTATGATGTCGGCCGAGGTGCCCTGGATGGGTGCGTTGACCGCATTCCGTTCTGCAAGCGCACGGACTGTGCCGTTCCTTGAATTGATGTCGGGGATGTACCTCCTGCGTCCGAAGAGGGTCTCGACGTAGCCGTTCTCCCGGGCGGAGGTCTTCGTGTCCTCGATGAAAGAGAGTATGGCGGGGAAGCTTGAGAAGTAGTCGTCTATGATCTGCTGGGCTTCCTTCCTGCCGATCCTCAGGCGCTGGGCCAGCCCGAAGGCCGAGATCCCGTACATGATTCCGAAGTTGGCCGTCTTCGCTATCCTCCTCTGGTCCGGAGTGACGTCCTCGTGCGGGATCCCGAATATCCTGGAGGCTGTCGCGGCATGGATGTCGATGCCCTCCTTGAAAGCCTTCACGAGGTGGGTGTCGCAGCTCAGGTGGGCCATTATGCGGAGTTCTATCTGGGAGTAGTCGGCGGACAGGATGAAACCGTCCGGGCTGCTCGGGACAAAGGCCCGCCGGATCTCCTTTCCCCGTTCGGTCCGGATCGGGATGTTCTGCAGGTTGGGGTTGGAGGAACTAAGTCTCCCTGTCGCCGTAAGGGCTTGGTTGAAAGTAGTGTGGACCTTGCCGTCGGAAGGGTCTATGTAGGAGGGGAAGGGTTCGATGTAAGTGGAGAGGAGTTTCTTCGCGCCCCTGAACTCCAGGATCTCATCGACCACGGGATGCTGGTGCGCTATTCCCTGGAGGGTGGCCTCGTCCGTCGAATATGTCCCGTTGGCATTCTTCTTAGGCTTGAAGCCCAGATGCATCTTGTCGAACAGCACTTCGCCTATCTGTTTCGGCGAGGACACATTGAGGGAAGGTTCCCCGGTCATCTCCCTTACCGTCCTCTCCCTGGAAGCCATCTCTTCCTTCAGCCCTTCGGTGAAATCCTTGAGCGAGCCGATGTCGACGCGGACGCCGTTCCTTTCCATCTTCGAGAGGACCTTCATCAGAGGTTCCTCCATCTTGTCGTAGAGATCCCATGTGCCGGCGTCCTTGAGGGCTGATTCGAACCGCGCGGAGAGCAGCAGCAGTGCCGCGGCTTCCTTGCTCCGGTCGGCAAGGCTTTCCGCCTCGGGAATGTCGTCGAACAGGGATCCGGTCCCCGGAGAGTCCTGGGCCGAAGGAGCCAGCGAGACTCCAAGCCAGGCCTTTGCCAGCAGTTCCGTCTTGTGGCTCTTCTCCGGGTCGAGGATGTAGTGCATCAGTGCCGTGTCCAGGAGGCGTCCTTCAAGGGATATCCCCTCGGCGGAGAGGAGGTTCATCTGCTTCTTGAGGTCCTCGCCGCATTTGCTGATGCGCGGGTCTTCCAGAATCTTCCTGAAGTCCTTGCATCCGCCTTCCGCGGCGATGCAGGACTGTCCTCCGGCGGCGTCGGAGGCCTGGCATGCCACGGTTATCCTCCTGACCCTGGCGAATATGCCGCTCTCCGCGCCTTCGACTATGACCGAGCATGCACCCTCCCTGGCGGCAGCCTTGCAGACCTGTGAAGGGGTGACCCTGGCAACCTCCAGGTTGTCGCCTTCTGCCTTTGGCAGGGCGGCCGTGTCTCCCAGGAAGTGGGTCAGGGAGCCGAATTCATATTCCTCGAAAAGTTTCGCCGCCTCTGGGCCGTACTTCCTGTCGACCTTCATCGCGGATGTCTCCATGCCGATCTCGATGTCGGTCTTTATGGTCACCAGTTCGCGGCTCAGGCCTATGTGGTCTTCGGCTTGCCGGAACATCTCCTTCTGTCTCGGCGTAAGCTCGTCGATGTGGTCGTAGATGCCCTGGACGGATCCGTACCTGGCCACCAGCTTGCCGGCACCGACTTCGCCGACCCCCTTCACTCCGGGTACGTTGTCGGCCGTGTCTCCGCAGATTGCCAGCATGTCGATGACCTGGACGGGGGATTGGATGCCGTATTTCGCGCAGACTTCCTTAACCCCGATGACCTCGTCTTCGGCTCCGGCTTTCCCAGGCTTGTACTGCTTTATGTGTTCTTCTATGAGCTGCCCGTAGTCCTTGTCCGGCGTGACCATGAACACGTCCAGACCTTCATGGGCGCATCTCTTGGCCAGGGACCCGATCACGTCGTCGGCTTCGAAGCCTGGCATGAGCAGGGTCGGAACGTTCAGGGAGGCGCAGAGTCCGCGCAGGGGTTCCAGCGCGTCGATGACAAGTTGGGGAGTGGCCTCCCTGTTCGCCTTGTACTGGGGATACATCTTGTTCCTGAAGGTCCCTCCCGGCGGGTCGAAGGCGACCGCAAGGTATTCGGGTTTTTCGCGTTCCAGCAGCTCCAGCAGGTACTTGGTGAACCCGAAAAGGATTGACATGTCGGCACCCTTGGAGTTGATCATCGGCCTTCGCAGGAAGGCATAGTACATCTTGAACACGAGGGCGTGTCCGTCGATGAGGAATATTCTTTCTGCCATGATGTTCTGGGTTCTGCTGAAACAAAGTTATGAAAAATGTTTCAAAATGAAACATTTTTCCTTTATTTCAGCAGCTCTTCGATGTGCTCGGCGTAGTCGAGTGTGGTGTCGAGGTAGAAAACGATTTCGGGGACTATGCGGAGCTGGCCGCGGACCTGGCGTCCGAGTTCGCCCCTGAGCTCCCTTACTTCTTCACCGAGAGTCTTCATGACGGCCTCCTGCCTGGCGGAGGGGAAGATGCTGACGTAGACCTTCGCTACCGACAGGTCCGGGGATATCCGGACTTCGCTCACTGTGACCATCGCTCCGCCATAGTGGGCCATCCCTTTGCTCCGTATGATTTCGGCGAGGTCCTTCTGAATCTCCCTGGCGACTTTCAGCTGCCTTGTGCTTGCTTGCTTTTCCATGGTCCTGAAGTCTCAGATCACGTTGATGATGAAGTAGTTCTTCTTCCCTTTCTGGGCCAGGATGTACTTCCCGTCCATGATGTCGTTCTCGGAGACAAGGTGATCCGGGTCAGTAACCTTGTCCTTGTTGATGCTGACTCCGCCGCCGGATGTCATCTTCCTGGCTTCTCCCTTTGAAGGGAAGACGCTGGTCTTGACGGCGAGGAAGTCAACGATGTTGCAGGGGAGCTCCGTCCTGGGGACAGTGAACGTGGGGACGCCGGCGAAGACCGCCAGGAACGTCTTCTCGTCGAGTTTGCGGAGCTCGTCGGAAGTGGAGTTGCCGAACAGCATCCTGGATGCGGCGACCGCGTTCTCATATTCCCGGGCACCATGGATCATGGTGGTGACTTCCTTTGCGAGGAGCTGCTGCAGGGTCCTGCGTCCCGGGTCCTTGCGGTGCTCCTGGATTGCACCCTCTATGGTTTCCCTGTCCAGCATCGTGAATATCTTGATGTACCTTTCCGCATCTTCGTCGCTGACGTTGAGCCAGAACTGGTAGAATTCGTAAGGCGAAGTCTTCTGGGGATCGAGCCAGATGTTCCCTTTCTCTGTCTTCCCGAACTTGGTTCCGTCCGCCTTCTTCACCAGCGGGCAGGTGAGGGCGAAGGCGTCGGTCTTGCCAAGGATGCGTCGGATGAGTTCGACTCCCGTGGTGATGTTGCCCCACTGGTCGCTTCCTCCCAGCTCGAGTCGGCATCCTTTGTGCTCGTAGAGCCAGAGGTAGTCGTAGCCCTGGAGCAGCTGGTAGCTGAATTCGGTGAAGGACATGCCTTCGCGGGATTCGTCCGAAAGGCGCTTCTTCACAGAGTCTTTGGCCATCATGTAGTTGACGGTGATATGCTTGCCGATGTCCCTTATGAAGTTGAGAAAGGAGTAGTCCTTCATCCATTCGTAATTGTTGACAAGTTCGGCCTTGTTAGGGGCGTCGGAGTCGAAGTCGAGTATCCCGGCAAGCTGGGAGCGGATCCCTTCTATGTTATGCCTGAGGGTCTCCTCGTCCAGGAGATTCCTTTCCTGGGACTTCATCGAAGGGTCGCCTATCATCCCGGTCGCGCCTCCGATAAGTGCGAACGGTTTGTGCCCGCAGTTCTGGAAATGCTTGAGTATCATTATACTGACCAGGTGCCCGATGTGCAGGGAGTCAGCTGTAGGGTCAATCCCGACGTAAGCGGCCTGCGGGCCTTCCATGAGTTTCTCCTCGGTGCCGGGCATGATGTCCTGGATCATTCCCCTCCATTTGAGTTCTTCAACGAAATTCTTTTGCATATGCTGTCTTGTAATCTTCAATAAACTTACAAAAGTCGGCAATAATTCATGAAAATGCAAATGAGACATCGGACCGGCCGCCGTAGGCGGAGTAGTCCGCCGCCATCAGGAAAGCCTGCGCCGGTGCCGCCGCAGCTCTGGAATCCAGATTCCAGGCAAGGTCTTTCATAGTACGGGGGCGGCCGCAGGCCGCAGGGCAGTCGTTGCTTACATATTCCTAAATCCTTGATCCAAGGACCTCTTGCATTAAAGATAAATAAAAAACCAGACATAAACAAAAAAGAGTTAACTTTGCAGGCTTTATGTAAGAAGACAAATTTTTAAAGAATTTATAGCATCATGAGAAAGAAAATCGTAGCTGGAAACTGGAAGATGAACACCAGCATCCAGGAAGGCGTCGAACTGGCAAAGGCAGTGGCAGCCGGTGCCGCCGGGACTCCGGAGAATGTAGGCCTCATAGTGGCTGCTCCCTTCACCCATCTTGCCTCTGTGGCCGAGGTGCTCAAGGGCTCGAAAGTCGAATTGTCAGCCCAGAACTGCGCCGACCACGAGAAGGGTGCCTACACGGGGGAAGTTTCGGTTGGGATGCTCGTCTCCGCAGGCTGCAGCTGGACCATTCTCGGCCATTCCGAAAGGAGGCAGTATTACGGTGAGACCGACGAGAAGCTGGTCGTGAAGACCAGGCTCGCCCTCGAGGCAGGCCTCGGAGTGATCCTCTGCGTCGGAGAGAATCTTGAGCAGAGGGAGGAAGGCAAGCATTTCGAGGTGGTTACAAGCCAGATCGAAAATGTCCTGTTCAACTTTACCGCCGAGGAGATGTCGAAGATAGTCGTGGCTTATGAGCCAGTGTGGGCGATAGGTACGGGCAAGACCGCGTCGGCGGAGCAGGCCGAAGAAATCCACGCCTGCATCCGCAAGGTCCTTGCCGGCAAGTTCGGGGAGGAAGTCGCCCAGGACACCACCATCCTCTATGGTGGAAGCTGCAAGCCCTCCAACGCGAAGGAGCTCTTCGCGCAGGAGGACATTGACGGTGGCCTGATCGGAGGAGCCGCCCTGAAGGCGGATGATTTCCTCGCTATAGCTTGCAGCTATTGACCTTCGGGAGCAAACCTCAGCAGCAGGCTTGAACGGGGCTGCCCCAGACTGAGGGTGTAGCCTTCATTGAGTTCCCTGCCTGTTAAGGTGACGCTTTCGCCCGAATCGGCATCGGTCAGGACATAACGCTTCGCGGGGTCGAGTCCCTGCAGATGCACCTTGCATCCGGCGTCTCCGCTCTGGGGGCGCCGGAATGCCATTACTATCCCGGTGTCGTCGGAGCGGCGGTGCAGTTCGTAGGCGATCCACCGGTCGGGGGCGGTAATCCTGTCGGTACCGGTCAGCGGATAATAGTCTTCGATGTAATACTCCTGTATCGACCGGTATTCGTCATAGACACGCTTCATCTCCAGGATGTTGAAATGGATGTCGGTCAGCTTGAAGTTCATCACCATCGCCGATGAATATGCGGACCGCGAGTCGTACCTGTCCGTCTGGTAGACACCGGTACCGTGCATGGGAAGGAACCACTCAAGTCCGTAAGTCTGGTTCTGGTAGCCCTGGACCTCTCCGTAGCTGTAGTCCGTGCGCCACAGTGGGGCGGACCTTCCTATTGTCTCCAGGTCCAGTCTCCTTCCACCGCTGGCGCAGTTGTCGATCAGCATGTCCGGGAAACGGTCGAGCAGGCTGTCCCAGTAGGCGTACAAGCCGGCGATGTACTTCGCTTCCGTGATTCCGGAGCGTCCCTCTTTGTCCGCTGCTGCCCAGAAAGGGGCAGGGTCCATGTTGAAGTCCTGGCGGTAGTAGTCGATCCCGCGGCTTTCAAGGAAGTCGCCCATGTAGCCGCAAAGCCACTTTAGGGCCTCGGGGTCGGCGAGGTTGAAAAGGAAGGTGTACTGCTCGCCCGGAACGGAGAGAAGCCACTCCCTGTGCTCGTTGTAGATGTCGGAATCCTTGAAAACCCTCTCAGGCTCGAACCAGACCATGAAGCGGGTGCCTTTTTCGTGTGCGCGGTCCGACAGGTCCTTGAGTGTCCCCGGAAACCTGCGCATGTCCTCCGTCCAGCTTCCGACCGTGTTGGCCCAGTTCTTACCCCCGCGCCAGTCTCCGGCGTTCTTATACCATCCGGCGTCAAGCCACATCGCATCCGGGACAATGTCGAAATCAGCGTAGCGGTCGATGAGGAAACGGGCGTAGTCGGTGGTCATGGCGGAATATTCCGACAGGGGGGCAGGCTCTCCCCAGTTGAAGCCTCCGCAGAGCGGGTACATGGCGGTCTTCCCGTCGATCTTGCGAGAGTGGTGTTCCAGTACGAAGCGGCGGAACTTGTTGTTCCCGGTCATGTTGACCTCGCCCGAACCACCTTTCCATGCCATCAGCGAAATACTTGGCATCCGGACTTCTTCCCCTGGATGGAGGAAGGCATCGAAGACAGCCATTCCTGCATCTGCAGAAAGCTTTCCGGAAGACGGATCGGTGCGGAACGATGCAATCCATTGACCGCTCCAGCCGATCGAAAGGACAAGACCGGAATCTTCGCTCCCTGAGGAGATTATGTTGAAGAAAGGTGCCGGACCGCCGGAGGAAGACCGCCCTTCGAGGGGCCGGAACGAGATCGCTTCAGAGGTGACCGGTGTGTAATGGGGCGCGAAGTCGTCGCTTGCACCAACGCTGCCGTTGATGTGGTTGAGGATGAAGCCACCGGAGCCTTTGCGCGGGACTATCTGGACCGAGGCTGCCTTTACCTCGGAGATCCTCGGCGAATCGGCCTTGCCTTCGTTCCTGAAGGCGAGTGTCCACTCCACCTCGTCGAAGTCGGCGTGGACCCTGACCTTGCAGATGGCCTTGAGGGCGGTGGCAGGGTCCTGCCAGACGCATTCAAGTGTGCCGTCCGGGGCCTTCGTCGAGGAGAACTTCCATTTCTTTATGAACCTGTCCGAAGGAATGCCGTCCAACTCGAAAGAGAAAGGAGGCTCCACTCCTTTCCTGAAGTGGCTTGAAGCCCATTTCCCGGCATCCGGGATGCCTTTTTCAAGGGTGTATGATGGGCGTGCGGCAAAGGTCGCGCAGCAGGTGAACATCGCTGCCAGTGTAAGGATCGCTGTCTTGATCGTCATGGTTGTCTGTATTAATTTGGTTATTGTTTATGTTGTGTCTGTTTCTGTGTGCCTGGTGACCTGCATGTGTTTATTCAAAGCTCGAGGGTGCCGTCGGAGTAAAGCGACCCGTCGTGGATGTCGTGTGTGGAGAAGAGCACCGTCGCACCGGTCGACCTGGAGATGTCCCTGAGGACGGAGAGGACCATCTTCCGGTTCTCCACGTCCAGGAAAGCGGTAGGTTCGTCCAGGAGGATGACGTTGGCGCGGCGGACCAGTGCGATGGCCGTGCATGCCTTCTGGAATTCTCCGTCGCTGATCCGGCCGAGGTCCTTGGATTCGATATCATGCAGTCCGAGGAGCCTGACGGCGTTCTCTTCCGCCGCCAGGACTTCGGGCCCGGGTTTCCTGAAGGGTCCGTAGCCTTGCCCGAGGCCTGTGAGTATGAACTCGCGGACGGAGAATCCTTTCACTTTCGGAATCCTGGTAGGGACCATCACCACGGGGCCTCCGGACCTGAAGGATCCGGACAACGGCGGGATCTGGC
Organism: uncultured Bacteroidales bacterium; assembly: GCA_900320185.1. Taxonomy (GTDB): domain Bacteria; phylum Bacteroidota; class Bacteroidia; order Bacteroidales; family UBA932; genus Cryptobacteroides. Next base: position 15,873 of record ONRD01000024.1, on the reverse strand, counting down.
CGGCAAGAGTCTTCATGAGGGTTGTCTTCCCGCTGCCGTTGCGTCCGGTAACCATTATGCAGGACCCGTCGGGGTAGCTGAAATCCAGCGGTCCCGCGACGGGGCTGCCATATCCTGCCACTATTCTTTCAGCCTCGATCATACTGCCTGTCTTTTAAGCAATATCGCAAGTATCACGGGTATCCCTATCAAAGCCATGGTGCTTCCGACCGGGAGCGGGGTGGGGAACACCTGGGAAAGGATGTCGGCCGCAAGGGCGATCGATGCCCCGCAGGCCATCGTGGCTGGGATTACCTTCCAATGGACGGATGTCCCGGCAAGGCGCCTGGCTATGTGGGGGGCAACGATGCCGACGAATCCGAGCGGTCCGCAGAATGCAGTCACCGTACCTGCCATCAGGCAGCTCCCGATGACGGAGACTATCCTGACCCTCCGGATCGGAACGCCTGTCATTGCGGAATAGTCGTCCCCGAACAGGGCTGCGTCCAGGCCGGATGAATTCATGGCGGCAAGTGCGAGCCCCACGGCTGCCGCGACAGCCATGATCCCTGCCTGGGGGAGGGTGTTCCCTGAGAAACTGCCCGCCGACCAGCTGTAGAACACCTTCAGGCTCTCGGCATTGGCTGAATATTCAAGGATGGCAGTCACGGCGCTGAACACGAAACCGAGCATCACCCCGAAAACCAGGAGGGTGGGGGCGTCATGGAGCCGCGAAGCGACCACTGCGACCAGGACAGATGTCAGAAGCGCTCCGACGAAGGCGGCACCGGCGACGGTCAGTCCGGACAGGGCTGCCGGAAGGGAGGCCCCTATGAGAAGAGTGGCGACTGCAGCCCCGGTACCGGCTCCCGCACTTACGCCCATGATGTGGGGATCTGCGAGCGGATTCCGGAACAAACTCTGCATCTGGAGCCCGGCAAGGGCAAGGGATGCCCCGGCCAGAGCCGCGGACAGCATCCGCGGGAGTCTCAGTTTCATGAATATCCCTCCGGCAGGAATGCCTATTCCGCCTCCGCCTGCCAGCAGGTCGATTCCGCATAGCAGGACAGTGATGCCGCAGGCTGTCGCCAGACCTTTGATCCATGAGTCCATTCCAATTCGAAATTTACTAAATTCCGGGCAATAATTGTAACGGAAAATGACTATTTTTACAAAAATCTTGATCCATATGAACATCAGAACCATCTTTGCAGCCGCCTTTGTCCTCGCCCTCACGGCAGGATACCAGGCCGCCGCCCAGCAGAAGACCGACAAGAACGGTGGCATTTCCGATAAGATGCTGTCCGAGATCCGTACCGGCTATCAGGGTACCGCCGCCGACAAGGCTGTACGAAATGCCCTGAACACGACTCCGATAGGAGTCCTGGCATCGAATGCGGAGAACATCGCCATGATCGACACCCATTTCTCCGACCTTGTGCCGACCAAGGGGAGGACCGACCAGAAGTCATCCGGCCGCTGCTGGCTTTTCTCCGGACTGAACGTCCTCAGGGCAAAGATGATAGAAAAGCACGACCTTGGCAGTTTCACTTTCTCGCAGAACTATCTGTTCTTCTACGACCAGCTGGAGAAGGCCAACCTTTTCCTCCAGGGAGTGATAGACACCCGCGACAAAGGGTTCGAAGACCGTGAGGTAGACTGGCTTTTCAGCAACCCGATCGGTGACGGAGGCCAGTTCACCGGCGTGGCCAACCTGGTGATGAAGTACGGTGTGGTCCCTTCCGAGGTGATGCCCGAGACCTACTGTGCGAACAACACTTCCCAGATGCGCGCCCAGCTTGCCAACAAGTTGCGTGAGGACGGCCTCAGGCTAAGGGAAGCGAAGGAGAAGGACCTCCAATCCCTGAAGACCTCCATGCTGAAGGAAATCTACAGGATGCTCGTGATCTGTCTCGGAGAGCCGCCGGCAGAGTTCGAGTGGACCCGTTACGACTCCAAGGACAAGTTCGTGAGCACCAAGACCTACACTCCGAAGGGCTTCTACGAGGAGTTCATAGGGGACGACCTCAACTCCAACTACGTGATGGTGATGAACGACCCTACCAGGGAATACGGCAAGGTCTATGAGATAGAGTATGACCGCCATGTCTACGACGGACAGAACTGGCTCTTTGTGAACCTTCCGGTCGACCGGATCAAGGAGATGGCGATCGCTTCGATAAAGGATGGCACCGCGATGTACTTCTCCTGTGACGTAGGGAAGTTCGCAAACAGGGAGAAAGGTACCCTGGACCTTGCAAACTTCGACTATGGCTCCCTTTTCGGAACAACTTTCTCGATGGACAAGAAGCAGAGGATCATGACCCATGCAAGCGGATCGACCCATGCCATGACCCTGATAGGAGTCGACATCAAGGACGGCAGGCCCGTGAAATGGATGGTGGAGAACAGCTGGGGAGCCTCTAGCGGCTACAAGGGCAACTACATAATGACCGACGAGTGGTTCGACGAGTACATGTTCCGTCTCGTCGTGGACCGCAGGTATGTGCCCTCGGACATCCTCGAGATGCTCCGCGGAAAACCTGTCATGCTTCCGGCTTGGGACCCGATGTTCCTCCCGGAGGAATGAGGGATGGCGTCACTGCCGGATGACCCGGACCGTGACACCGATAAGGTTGTTCTTCTCCCCGCACCAGAGCCACACCTTTTCGCCTTCCACCTTCGCCACTTCGAATTTTCCCTTCGCGGTCTTGACCTCGCCTCCGGCGGTGTAGGTTATGGTGGCATTGACTTTCTGCCCCTTGGACTGCGGTACTTCGCTGCACCTTGCCAGCCAGTAGGTCTTCATCTGGTCGTCGGACACCCGGCATTCCTTTGTGTCGGGGCTGAATCCGAACTGCCAGGTGAGAGGGTCGCATGAGAGCACTACCCTCTGCCCGATCCGGAGTTCGTATCCGGAACTGGCGATGAAAACAGGGTCTGCTTCCTCCCATTTGTTGCAGGAGGCCAGGGACATGGCGCAGGTCGCGCACAGGAATATTCCGGTAAGTTTCTTCATCTACATTACGGTTATTTCCTTGACTACAAGATTCTTCGAACCATCCTTGAGGGTGGCCACGGCTTTGAGTGTACCGGACTTTGTGACATGATAGTAGCCGCTGCCGTCGGTGCCGATCTTCTGCGAATCGAAATACCATTCGACTTGGGCCCCTATCGCGTTGGCCAGCCTCAGGGGAAGGCCGGTGCCGGCAGGGAACATCCCGTTCACCCTGACGCCGGAGAGGTAGTCCAGATAGATGTAGGGCGGTTTTTCGCCCTGGCGGGCCTTGGTGAGGGTGTCGTGCTCGAAACTGTCACCTGACAGCTCGTCGTTGCGGAAGACTATCCTGATGGAATATGCGGTGGTGGGGGTCAGTCCCTCCAGGGTCAGGGAATACTTGCCAGGCGAGTACGGGCTGACGGTCACTTCCCTGGTCTGCCCGGAGGTCTCTCCCCAGGTGACGACGGCATCCATCGTGCTTCCTTCGATGTCGGAATCCCAGGTGAGGATCATAGCGTCCTGGTAAGTCTCGCAGTTGAAAGAGGCTACCTTCGGAAGTACCTCGGCACTGTTGTGGACATTGAATGTCACCTTCCCGTCCTTGTAGCTTATGTCGGTCACAGACCACGGCGCCTCCGTCCCGTCGTTGAAGACGAAGGCGGGGTCGGTGTTGACGGTGAACGAAGTCCTTGTCTTGTACGGGTAGAAGACCTGGCTTATGCTGAAAGCCCCGGAGACCGTCTCGACCATGTCCGCGCACTGGTGGGCTGGATTGCAGTTGACCTCGTTGTACTGCCACCTGTACAGGGCTGTCACGTCCTTCCCGGCATCGTCCGAATACCCGGCCATGTTGCCGGACATGTCGACATGGTAGATTGCCAGTCCTGAACCTCCTATGTAGGTGTCCCATCCGGTCTGCCTGCGGCATTCGAAAAGGAAGTATTCGTCCGGGTTGCCGGGATTCCTGCAGACCAGGTAACGGCCGTTCTCGCCTATGGGCTCCAGGGTCCACGACCCGGCCTTGAGATCTTCGGGCTGTCCGATTCCGAGCAGGGCCCTGTTGACGGCATTGTATTCGGGAGGGGTCTTGCCGTAGTTGTTGTAGCCGCCGCCGTCCATCAGGTCGGTCTCGAACCACATGGCATCGGCTGTGCCTCCGCTGCCTTCCCCGTCTGTGTCGTAGAGGTCGTCGAGTCCGAGCGTGTGGCTGTATTCATGGCAGAATGTACCGATCTGGGCCATTCCCCAGATAAGCTGTCCGCTGCTCCTGCGGCCCTGGACGGACAGCTCAGTAGATATGGCGTAGCTGGAGATCCTTTTACCGTCCAGCACCAGTACTTCCGGCACGTACCACTGGTGCGGCCAGATGCAGTCGGCGTCCCCGCCTTCCGCCTCGCTGCGCCCGGCGACTATCACGAACACGTTGTCGACTTCGCCGTCGCCGTCATCGTCGAACTGCGAGAAGTCGATCACCGGGTCGAGAAGCCTGCAGGCTTCTTCGACAATCTCTTCCGGATGCGAGTCGTTGTCATTGTCCTGGGGATTGTTGGCTCCGTAGTAGTCATGGTTCCTGGAGACTGTCACTATGCCGCTGACGGTGAAATTGAACTCGTAGGCGCCCTTGAACTGGTCGTTGAAGTAGTCCAGGGCACTTCCGCTGGCTCCACCCTTGGAGTATCCCTGCTGGGTGATGAGGTCGGTGAAGTCCTGCTGCCTGGTTTCGGTCTGGAAAGGCAGGTCGGGGAATTGGGCCAGGACGACAAGGCAGTGTTTGCGGACGGCCTCCGCTGACGGACGGAGGGAGGCAGGCCTTGCCTTCATTGCCTTCCGGCTTTCCAGGGCCATCCTTTTTTTCAGGGCCTTGGCCTCAAGCAGGGGGTAGGGGATGTTGCGGCTTTCTCCAAGGACGGTCGCAGGAGCCTTGTCTCCCACCTTGTACCCGCTGGGTGTCCTGGTCCCGTCGGCCGAGAATACCGCATATTGATAGAACCCATCTTCGCCCCTGGCAACGGTGCAGCCGTCGGCCGTCGTCAGCACCCTGCAGAACTCGTCTCCACGGACTTGCGCCAGGAAGGTGGAACCGTCCGGCTGGTACATCAGGAACGTGCCCCTTCTGGCAGGCATGCAGAACGCGGTGGTGCCGAACATCAGGGCAGCTATTATGATTGATAGAGCATTTTTCATATTGGAGTGCATAGTTAGGCATTTTTTTCCGAAATGGCAAATATCGTGGCCCTCCGGAGGTTGGCTGAATGACATCCCGATGCCCCGGCTTCAAGGAGAAGAGATGTTGACTGTCGGTCTTTACCGGCTGTTTGGTCGGCCTGATAAAAAAGGGAGCCGGCTCGCACTTGAGCCGACTCCCTCTATTTCTGGAAGTAGAGAATAACTATTTCTTTGCTTCAGCTACGGATACCTTCCTGAATTCCTTGAGGTCCTTCATGAGGTCGAGGGCGTTCTTGCGTGCGCGTGCACCGGCAGCTTTGTTTCCCTTTTCAACCTGAGCGTCAGCGTTCACTACGAAAGCGTTGATCTCTTCCTTGATTTTTGCAACAAGCTTTTCCATTTCTTTTAAGATTAAAGTGAATAGTTAATATTATTGTATATTCAAATTCAGCCTTTTACAAACACTGCGTGTGCAATATATGTAAAAAAAAAGATAAAACAAACAAAAAAATGGAAAAAATGCTTTAAGGTACGGCAGTTAGACAACTTCGCCGCTGTTTTTCGGTTTGGCGTTGAGGAAATTCATAGCCCTGTCCGGACCTATCGTGGAGTAGTCCTTGAGACCTTGGATGACCCTTTCGCAGATGCCAGGGATTACGGCCATCTCTTCCTCGGAAAGGTTGCCGATCACGTAGTCGACCTGCCCGCCTCTGGAGAAATTGTTCCCGATCCCTATCCTGATCCTGGCCCACTGGGTGGTCTCAAGGCGCTCGGCGATGTCCTTCAGCCCGTTATGGCCGCCATCGCTTCCGCACTTGCGCATCCTCAAGGTGCCGAACGGAAGGTTGAGGTCGTCGCAGACCACTATAAGGTTCTCCAGGGGAATTCCCAGTTTGTTCACCCAGTACCTCACGGCGTTGCCGCTGAGGTTCATGTAGGTGGAAGGCTTGAGAAGGTGGAACCGGCGTCCCTTGAAGGAGACAAGGGCGACGTCGCCGTAGCGCTCTGTCATGAAAACAGCGCCGGATGCCTGAGCCCAGGCATCCAGCACCATGAATCCAAGATTGTGTCTGGTCGAGGCGTACTCGGCACCGATGTTTCCCAATCCTGCTACGAGATAGTCCATGACCCAGACACGGAAAGGGTAAACTACTCTGCAGTCTCCTCTTCGGCGGCAGCGGTCTGGGATGCCATCTGGCGGGTAGCCTTGACAACGCAGATGATGCTGTTCTTCGGAGTTACGACCTGGAGGTTGTCAATCTTGACGTCGCCGGCGACGAGCCTCATGTTGATGTCAAGCTTGGTCGTGTCGAGGGTGATCTCGTCAGGAAGGTCCTTCATGAGGGCGCTGACCTTGATCTCCCTTGCCGTCTGGACGAACTTTCCTCCCTTCTGGACACCGACCGGATGGCCGCTGACCTTGACGGGAACGGAAATCACGATGGGCTTCTCCTCGCTGACTGACAGGAAATCCGCGTGGAGGCAGATGTCCTCGATCGGATGGAACTGGAATTCGTGGCCTACTGCGGTGTACTTCTGTCCGTTGTCAAGGACGATGTCGATGATGTAGGATGCGGGAGTGTGGGTGATTCCCTTGAGGTCCTTTGCGGAGACAGTGAACAGGACGTTCTCCTTGATGCCTTCTCCGTAGAGGTTGCAAGGTACGAGGCCCTGCCTGCGGAATGCCTTGATAACGGCCTTGTTGCCGACTTCACGGACTTTGCCGTTGAGTTCAAAATGCTTCATTGTGTTTTGTTTAAAATGTGTTACTCAGTTCCGGAATCCCGGAACCCCATTGCACCAAAAGCGCCGGGCGCTTTTATAAGGGCGCGCAAATATAGGAATATTTTCTCAAACCGCAAATTGCCAGCGGATTATTGCACAAGGCCCGTGGCATCGTTCCAGGCTTCCTTCCTGTAGTACTTGTCCAGAAGCGGAGTCCCGTTGGAGGGGAGGTACATGGTCAGGCCGCAGCAGGTCCTGATGTCGAATTCCGAAAGGAACGACGGGGTCGCCGCCTTGTAGGGCAGGCAGGCATCCAGCGCGCCCTGGAGGATGTCCAGGTCGCCGGACGATACTCCGCTTTTTCCGAAGATGTCCTTCAAGTCGTAGAAGTAGTGCCTCCCAAGCCTGAAGAAACCCTGGACCTTGCCCGGGGAGACTGCGGCGATCGAGGAAGAGTACCTGCCGGACAGGTCCTTGCACACGGATGCGAGGCGCTCCAGGCCGGAAGTCTTTATGAGCGAGACGGTAGCCGACCGGTAGGTGACGTTGCTGACGGTGTCGTACATCAGGAATGAATTCCTGGCCAGTCCCGGAAGGTCGGCGGATGAACCGTAGAGAAGGTATCTGAGCAGTGTCGAGTAGTCGAACATCCCGTCTGCGAGCACTTCTGCAGGGGAGCCGATGATGTAGTCCGCCTTGTCTTTCAGCCCGTAAGCCAGTTCGACACCGCCGGAGAAGCACATGTCGAACAGGATGTAGTCGAGATGGTAGGGGATTCCGCTTGCGAATTCCTCGATGGACATCTGGGAGCGGCCTCCGCCTGCGGAAAGTTCCTCACCGACACTTCTCACCATGTGGCGGTAAGGGTCGTCCTCGATCCTTTCCACGGGGATGTTCCAAGTCTTGCCGGGGGCTCTCCTTGCCGATGCGGGCAATTCCCCCGCATGCTCCCTCTCGAATTTGGAGGGACTGTAGTAATATCCTTCCGGCAGCCAGCCGGACCCATGGGACGAGAACACCAGTCCGTAGCCCTTCGCCGGGAACTGTTCCTTTGCATAGTTCATGACTTCCCTCATGGTCGAAGGGTCGCAGGCGCTCACTGACGAGTCGAAAGTCTTGAGGACTTCGGTGACGAGATTCCCCTTTGAAACGTAAATCCTCTTGAGGGAAGATTCCACGGGCTCATACCTGGTGTTCTTGGCTATCTTGGAGTAGATCAGCACGATGTTCCCGTTCTTCCCTGGGATGAAGGATTTGGGGACCTTCTTCTCAATGTCGCTGGTGGTGTAGCCACGTATCAGCTGCCTGTCCATGTTTGCGGAAAGGTAGCTGTAAAGGTCGTTGAATCCACATTCATAGAATATGAGGACGTTCCGGTTGTAGGGGTCCGGATCGTCCTTGTGGCAGCATGATGCGGCTGCAAGTGCGACGGCCAGGACGGCCACCGCATGAAAGCGCCTGCTGAGTCGTAGAAGGTTCATAGTCTTGTCTTTAATGCAAAGAACGTGCAAAAGGCAAAAATAAGAATTATTCCCGGAATATGGCTATCTTTACCATCCGTTTTGAATCAACTCAACTGTCATGCGTACGATCATGAAAATCTTTGCAACCACAGCGGCGGCAGCCGCGATGTTCTCTTGCAGGCACGATGGTGCCCCGAAGGAATCCCGCTACCTGGTCGACGAGTTCGCCGACCTGAAAGTGATGAGGTACGACGTCCCGGGGTGGGACGCCCTGACCCTCCGCCAGAAGGAATATGCATACCATCTTGCCGAGGCCGCGAAGGCCGGCCGTGACATCACATGGGACCAGTACTGCAAATGGAACCTCCCTGTACGCCACGCCGTGGAGTCCGTCCTGGAGAATTACGACGGAGACCGCGAAAGCGAAGATTTCCTAAGTTTCCTGGTCTATGCGAAAAGGCTGTTCTTCTCCAACGGCATCCATCACCATTATTCCGAAGACAAGATCATTCCGGAATGCCCGAAAGAGTACTTCGCCTCCCTTCTCGATTATTCGGAAGTGCCTGCTGAAGAGAGGGATACCCTCCTTTCGGTGATATATTCCCCGGACATCTATCCGCAGCGCCGGTCCACATCGGGTGACGGTGACATCGTCGCCCTGTCCGCCGTGAATTTCTATGACGGCGTCACCCGCGGGGAGGTCGAAAGCTACTATGCCGCTCTCGCCGATCCTTCCGATCCGAGGCCTGTCTCATGGGGACTGAACACCAAGGTGGTCAAGAAGGACGGGCAGGTGACCGAAGAGGCCTGGAAGGTCGGCGGAATCTATTCGCCGGCGTTAGAGAGGATCTGTTCCGAGCTGGAGAAGGCCGCCGCCGTCGCGGAGAACGATCTCCAGAAGAAGGCCCTTGGACTGCTGGTCGAGTATTACCGGACCGGGGACCTCAAGCTTTGGGACGAGTTCAATGTGACCTGGGTCCAGGACACCCTCGGGACTGTCGACTTCATCAATGGTTTCATAGAAGACTATGACGATCCCCTGGGCCGCAAGGCTACCTGGGAAGGCTATGTCAACATCAAGGATTCAGCAGCCTCTGCCCGTACCGAAATCCTGTCTTCCAACGCCCAGTGGTTCGAGGACCATTCCCCGGTCGACCCGCGTTTCCGCAAGCCGGTCGTCAAGGGGGTCTCAGCCAAGGTAGTGAACGCCGTGACACTCGCCGGCGCGACCTATCCGTCCACTCCGATCGGGATCAACCTTCCGAACGCCGACTGGATCAGGCGCGATTTCGGCTCCAAGTCGGTGACCATCGCCAACATCACCCATGCCTACGACAAGGCTGCCCTGGAAGCCCCTCACAACACCCTGGACGAATTCGCTTGGGACGATGCCGAGAAAGAGGCCTACCGCAAGTACGGTAGCCTGACCGACGAGATCCACACCGACCTGCACGAATGCCTGGGCCATGGTTCAGGCCAGTTGCTTCCCGGGGTCTCCGCCACCGCGATGGGTGAGTATTCCTCGACCCTGGAGGAGGCCAGGGCCGACCTTTTCGGGCTCTACTACATCGCCGATCCGAAACTTGTCGAGTTGGGGATCCTTCCTGACATGGAGGCTTACAAGGCTGCATATTCATCGTATATCCGCAATGGCATCATGGTCCAGTTCAGCCGTATCGAGCCTGGAAAGAAGAACACAGAGGCCCACATGCAGAACCGCAAGCTCATCGCCGAGTGGTGCTATGAGAAAGGCCTTCCTTCGAACGTGATCGAGAAGAAGGTACGCCAGGGGAAGACCTATTTCGTGGTAAACGATTTCGTCGCGCTCCGGTCGTTGTTCGGCACCCTCCTTTCAGAGATCCAGCGGATCAAGTCCGAAGGTGACTACCAAGCCGGGAAGCATCTGGTGGAAACCTATGCCGTCAACATAGACCCGGACCTCCACAAGGAAGTCCTGGAGCGTTACAGGGCCCTTGGCCTGAAGCCTTACGGCGGTTTCATCAACCCGGAGATCGTCCCGGTGGTGAAGGACGGCAGGACAGTCGACTACGAACTGGTGCAGGCGGAAGGCTACCTTGAACAGCAGCTCGACTACGGACGCCGCTACCGTACCCTGTAGGACATCTGCCGGACGGGCGTCTTCAGGGGTCCGCTATCAGGCACCGTGAAAGCTTGAGCCCTCTTTCGCGGTCCAGGATATTCAATTCCAAGAGATTCCCGACGGTCCATTCTTCCACCGGGGTGTTCTGCCTGTAGAGGACTATCGCCCTGGCTTCCTCCCCGGTGATGTAAGGATGCCTTGCGAGGTCCTTTTCCGGCAGGCTCCACAGCCTGAACGCCTCGGGCGGGCTTACCGTGACCAGGTCCTTAAGCCCGTCGAATTTCTCCTTGTCGAAATGCCAGATGTCCATCAGCTGTTCGGGGTAGGAATAGCCTCCCAGTTCATCCCTGTAGGCGACCATTTTCGCCGAGAAGAACTTCCCGATCCCGGGCAGGGAGCTGAACGCTGCTGAGTCCGCCTTGTTCAAGTCTATCTTCGGAATGGAGATGAAAGGTTCCAGCCTTCGGAAGACCGTGTCGTCCACGACGTAGGACCTCGCGAAGTCGGACTTCCTCCGGAACCGTCCTCCCTTTTGCCTGTAGCGGTCGATGGACATGGCCTGTTTCTCGCTGAACCCGAGCCGCATGAGGTCTTCTACAGATACCGTGTTCGGGTCGAACTTGAAGCTTTCGTACCGGCGCGGGGTATTGTGGCGGCGTATGCTTTCCGCCTCCGGACTGCGATGGGTAATCCTTTCAGTCTTTCCTCCGCGGTACTGCAATGAGCCGGGATCCGGGGTTGAGTCTCCGTCGCCGGACCGCCCTGTTCCAGGTGATTCCGGCGGGTACACCAGTACGGTGTCGGGCCTGTCATGGTTTGAGATGATCCTGGTTACCGCCGCGCCGTGGATGAAAAGGGCGGCCTGGTAACCGACGATGAGGAAAACAAGGGCTACCGCCCCTACGATGAATGATGCTGACGGCTTCCTGCCGTCCTCCTTTGTGTTTTTCATACTTTTAAGTTTGTCAAGTGTTCCTGCCTGCCGGCTTGTATTATTAAGCTTTGGCAACTGTTCCTGCCGGCCGGCTTGTACTTTTAAGTTTTGCCAAGCGCTCCTGACGGCGACTTGCCGCCGTCAGGCGTCCGGCTGTCTGTCTTTCGAAGCTTTCTTTTCAGGTGCTCCGGCTACCGTGATAACGATTTCTCCCTTCGGCTCGTGCTCCCTGAACCATGCGGCAACTTCCGCAAGGGTGCCGCGTCTGTGCTCTTCATGGATCTTCGAGATTTCCCTTGCCACCGAACATCTGCGTTCGGGGCCGAAATGCTCCGCGAACTGCTCGAGTGTCTTGACGAGCCTGTACGGAGACTCGTAGAAGACCATGGTCCTGCTTTCCGCGGCCAGGGCGTTCAGGAGGGTCATCCTGCCTTTCTTGACGGGGAGAAAACCCTCGAAGCAGAACCTGTCGCAAGGAAGTCCGGATGAGACTATGGCCGGGATGCAGGCCGTGGCTCCCGGAAGGGTGACCACTTCAATCCCTTCGGCTGAGCATGTGCGTACCAGAAGGAATCCGGGATCGGAGATCCCAGGTGTCCCTGCATCGCTGACGAGGGCCACGTCAAGTCCCTGGAGTATCCTTTCCTTTATCAACTCCACAGTCTGGTGTTCATTGAACTTGTGGTGGGACTGAAGCTTCCCCTGGATCCCGTACTTGTGCAGGAGGATCCCGGTCGTCCGGGTGTCCTCGGCAAGGATCAGTCCAACGTCTTTCAAGACCTGGACTGCCCTGAAAGTCATGTCGTCCAGGTTGCCGACCGGGGTCGGAACTATGTAGAGGATGCCTGCCATGGACCTGTCATCCGAGCTTCCGCCGTACCGCCATCATAAGCCTGTACACAGGCTCGGAATTGAGGTCCCAGTCATGGAAGCGGTCATGGACGTAAGCCACGGCTTCCTCGAGTGAATCCATCCCGTTGAAGGCCGCGATGGTTTCCTGGAACAGTACGGGGTCTTCCTTGAAGAGTACGTTGATGAGGAGAAGCCGGTCGTTCAGGGAGATCGCGCTGATCACGTTCTTGACCTTGGAGCCGGGCCTGTCGGTCCTCCAGGCCTGCTGCTCGGCCATGACGTCCATTACCGCAGTGTCTGCCTTGGCAGTGTCGATCAGGGCCTTCCTGGGCGCAGGCCCGCGCTTCTTCCTGGGTGGTTCTGCGGCTGCGGCGGTTTCCGGGATGTCGATGGTTACCGGAATATCCGCAGGTTCAGGAATATCCACCGGCTCGGGAACTTCCACAGGCTCGGGGATGTCTGCAGGCTCGGGAATATCCACCGGTTCGGTAGTGTCCGCCGGCTCGCCTGCCAGGTCCGGCTCAGGTGTCCAGGCTGCTGCCGGCACTTCAGCCGGCGCTTCCGCCTCTGCCTGTTCCGGGGTATCCTCCGGCAGGTCTTCCACTATCTCCACAGCCTCTTCCTGGACTGGAGGCTGGATGTCGGCAGGGATGGCTTCCGGCACCGGTTCCAGGTCCATTCCGGTTATCGAGATGTCGACGGGAGCGTCGTCCGAAATGTCACCTGCAGGGATGTCCGGCCCGCTTGCCTGCGGAACGGGAAACTCTCCCTGCGTGCGGACGATGTCCCTGATCTCGTCTTCAAGGGCCTGCAGTCCGGCTTTCAATTCTTCGATCCTTTCCAGCAGGGCGGAAAGGGAGTTGGGTTCACCATTTGCCATAAAAACACTATCTTTGTGACATAAAAACACTATCTTTATGAGATAGTAATCAAATTTCAACAAATCTAACGAAATGTTTTCAGAAAACATAAAAAAAGCCGGAGAGATCGAGGTCATCTGCGGCTCGATGTTCTCCGGCAAGACCGAAGAACTTATCCGCAGGATCCGCCGCGCGAAATTCGCGAACCTCAAGATCGAGATATTCAAGCCTACGATCGACACCAGGTACTCCGAGGATGACGTGGTCTCGCATGATTTCCACAAGATCCCATGCCATGCGGTGAAGGATCCCAGGGAGATGCTCAAGGTCTCCGACGATGTGCAGGTGGTGGGCATAGACGAAGCCCAGTTCTACGACATGACGCTTGTCGACGTGGCGAAGGAACTTGCCGACCGTGGCATGCGGGTAATCATCGCCGGTCTCGACACAGATTATCTCGGGAAGCCTTTCGGTCCGATGCCGTACCTGATGGCGATTGCGGAGGAGGTGAGGAAGGTCCACGCTATCTGCGTGCGGTGCGGGAACCTTGCCAACCATTCCCATCGCCTCGCCCACAGTACGGAACTGGTCGTGCTGGGGGAGAAGGATGCCTATGAACCACTTTGCCGTGACTGCTACAACAAGGCGATGGCGGCGGAAAAGGCAAGGAATGGATCTGACTGACAAGATAATAAAGGACTATTCCTACTATCTTCGCATCGAGCGGGCGATGTCCCCGAATACTGTGTCTTCGTATTCGTCCGATGTGAAGGCTTTCTTCGACGCCGTCCCTTCCGAACCTTCGCAGGTGGTCACCGGCGACGTCTCCGACTATCTTGAATCCCGCGGAACCCTTTCGAAGAGATCCCAGGCCAGGCTGCTGAGTTCACTCCGTTCCTTCTTTGACTATCTGGTCCTCGAAGGGGAGCGGAAGGATAATCCGTGCGACGGCTTGGAATCGCCCAAACTCGGGAGGTACCTTCCCCAAGTCCTGTCCGTCGACGAAGTTACTGCGATCATGGATTCCGTGGACCTGTCCTCCGTGTCAGGGAAGCGGGACAGGGCCATCCTGGAGGTCCTTTATGGCTGCGGCCTTCGTGTGTCCGAGGCCTCGGACCTCAGGATATCCAGGATATTCCTTGAAGAGGGGTTCGTGAGCGTGATAGGGAAGGGCAACAAGGAGCGGGTCGTGCCGATGGGGGAAATGGCCGCGAAAGCCGTTGTGGAGTATCTGGAAGCGAGGCCTCAGAGTGCATCTCCGCAGTTCGACGACATCCTGTTCCTGAACCGTTTCGGCCGGAAGATGAGCAGGGTGGCGATCTTCGACATCGTCAAGAAGCAGGCAATGCTTGCCGGAATCCACAAGGAAATATCCCCGCACACTTTCCGGCACAGTTTCGCTACCCACCTGATCGAGAACGGTGCGGACCTGCGGGTGGTCCAGGAGATGCTCGGACATGAGAGCATCCTCACCACGGAAATATACACCCACATCGACTCCTCGACCTGGCAGAGGGCCGTCCTGGAGCACCATCCGAGAAAATGAAAGGAACAATGAAACGAAGTATCCTGTATGCATTGCTGAGAGCAATGGCCCTGGCCGTATCTGCAATCCTGGCATTCGCCTGTGTGGAAACCCTGGATGTCGAAACAGGGGAGAGGCCGATAGTCCTTCGCTGTATCCTGACTGAAAGTGAAACCCAGGAACTGGACTTGCACTATGTGATGAAACAGGGGGAGTCCGACCCGGTTCCCGTCGTGGATGCCAGGGCGTGGATCCTTTCCGGAAAGGATACGGTTGCCCGCTTCAGCAAAATCTCCGACGGCAGGTGGAGTGCATCATTCCGTCCTGATTTCGGGGGTAAGTATCGTCTTGAAGTGGAATCCGGGAATCAGCGCCTGGCCGCCGAAACCGAGTTCTTGGATGATATCAGCCTTGTCAGCCGTGGGGCCCATTATGTCAAATTTTTCTCAACTGTTTTGGTAAGCTATGCCGTTGCCCACGGAACCGAGTCCGCAAAAGGCTTGATGGAGATAAGGAGAGTTAGCCAGGATTCTGTCTATTGGGGTTTGACCGATTCGATTCCTGATTACTATGACAAAGACTGCAGTTTCCTGATAAGGTGCAAAAACCCCCATAATAATTACGTTTTGGAAGAAGACTTTTACCCTTTGGTGTGGACGTCGCATCCAGGCGTATTCCCGTACCGTATTTCAGATGTCGTTTTTTCTCACAGGAAGGATATGGAGTCCCTGAATTCTCAATGGGATAAAGATGGTTTTTCCTTACTTAATGCTCCTTTCGTTCCGTTTGACCGGTGCTTTGACGATTCCCCCTTCTATAAGGATTTCGTCTTGATAAGGCAGAAAGCCTCTTTCTCAAACGGATTGGGCAAGTCCTTCCGTAGATATGGCCTTTTCTCGGATGGTAGTTTTCTCGTAAGAGTGCGCTTCCCGGAGCGAGCAGCTTCATGGGGGGCGACATCTTCTCTGCCTCTTGTCGTGACGTTCTTGTCGGAATCCTATGCCTCGTATCTTTGTTCTGCATTCAGGAAGAACGAGAATAAAGGCGACCTTGTTTCCAATTTGTATGATTATACCAACTTGACCAGCAACGTCCTGGGAGGATCCGGCGTATTCGGTGCCATTCTCGAAAGGACAGTGCCTGAAATCGATATGTTCATTGATAATATTTAAAAAGTTAAGGGTTATTATTATGTATAACTCGACAATCTATTATGGCTTTACAGCTCTGTAACCTGGTGTCTAAGAACCTTTCATGTCCAAGACTG
>ONRD01000001.1 GCA_900320185.1 uncultured Bacteroidales bacterium | reverse complement strand
ATCAAAGCAAAACTAAACGGAATGAGCCCGGTGCAATACCGAACTCAAAACCATAGATCTTAGTTATTAATCCGTCCAACAAAAGGGGCGCACTTCACAGACGGGTTCCAGCCACAAAAACAAGCCTCTAGCGTGGATGGCTCGGGCTCCAGGCTGGGACCATCCACGGAAACGGGCCTCTAGCGTGGATGGCTCAGGCTCCAGGCATGGTTCTCTGGGCAATATCGCTTGCGATGGAGAACTGGGATTTTTCCAGCCGGTTTGCTTACCGGTTCCCGGTGACGGCCTGAGTGGACCCTCCGGTCTAATGTCGGATGAGCCTGAGTGGACCCTCCGGTCTAATGTCGGATGGGCCTGAGTGGACCCTCCGGTCTAATGGTGGATGAACCTGAGTGGGCCCTCCGGTCTAATGGTGGATGGGCCTTAGTGGATCCTCCGGTCTAGTGCCGAATGAAACTGCACGGACCCTCCGGTCTAATGACGGATGAACTTGACGGATCCCGTATCGTACTTCCTGTCCACCTTTATCATCAGGAAAGGCAGGGTCCAGTAGGACTGTCTGTCCCCGACGGTTTCGGTGTACGTGAAGACGAGTTCTCCACCCTTCAGGCGCAGGGACTCCGGGTCAAGTGTGGTCAGCAGGTCTGTCGAGGGGTCCGCCACGGCAAGGACGAACTCCCTGTCCCAGTCGACAGGTGTCGGCTCTCCGTCCGTCCCCATGAGGGCAGCCATTCCGAAAAGGCTCTCGAACGTAGCACGGTCGTCGATCTTCGCTTCAACCGGCAATTCAGCGTCGTTGCGGACATAGTAATTCGCCATCCGGGTGTATGGCAAGTCGGTTGGAGGCTGGCAGGACAAGATGCAGATGAGCCCTGCAAATACAAAAAGCATTTTTCTCATATCATTGAACTCGCTTATGGCTGCGGGAGGCCAGGGACCTTCAGGACAACACCGCTTACGAACAAGCGCAAATTCCGTTGTACCTTCCGGCTCTCCTACAGGAGTCTGGCTGCGGGATGCCAGGGACCTTCAGGACAACACCGCTTGCGAACAAGCGCATATTCCGTTGTACCTTCCGGCTCTCCTACAGGAGTTTGACTGCGGTTCCGGATGCTGTGACCATGAGCATGCCGTTGTTCTCGCCAAGGACTTCATAGTCGATGTCGATGCCCACGACGGCGTCCGCCCCGAGCCCTGCGGCGCGGTCCGTCATTTCGTCAATGGCCTGGGTGCGGGCCTTGATGAGTTCGTTTTCATAGGAGCCGCTGCGTCCGCCGACGATGTTGCGGATGCTCGCCTTGAAGTCGCTGAAGAAATTCACGCCGGAGATGACTTCCCCGAAAACGACTCCTTTGTATTCCGAAATGGTCCGCCCTTCGATGGACGGAGTTGTGGAAAGGATCATAATAATTAATTGTCTTTTAATATGCGAATATATGGAAATTTGTCTTTTAATATGCGGATATATGGAAACCTGGCGAAAAGGGCTGTTCCTGAGGGGGCTGCGGATTTGACCCGTCCGCCGGGATGCCCCCCCTCCCGGGCTCAGCCTTTCAGCGCTTCGAGAAGATAGGGGCCTGTGACCGAGTCGGGGTTGGCGGCGACTTCTTCGGGAGTGCCCTTGGCCACGATCGTGCCACCCTTGCTGCCTCCCTCGGGGCCGAGGTCTATGATGTAGTCGACCGATTTCAGGATGTCAAGGTTGTGCTCGATGATGATCACGGTGTTGCCCTGTTCGACCAGTTGCTGCAGCACTCCAAGCAGTATCTTGATGTCTTCGAAATGAAGCCCCGTGGTGGGCTCGTCGAGGATGTAAAGGGTGTTCCCGGTGGCCTTGCGGAACAGCTCGGCGGCCAGTTTCATCCTCTGTGACTCTCCGCCGGAGAGGGTGACTGCGGACTGTCCCAGGTGGACGTAACCCAGTCCGACGTCCACGAGGGCCTTCAGTTTCCTTGCGATGTTTGGGATGGGCTTGAAGAATTCATAGGCCTCGCTCACCGGCATCTCAAGGACGTCGTTGATGTTCTTGCCCTTGTAGCGTACGGCGAGGGTGTCTTCCTTGTAGCGCCGTCCCCTGCATTCGTCGCAGACCACGTTCACCGACGGCAGGAAATTCATTTCAATAACCTTGAATCCGGCGCCGTTGCAGGCCTCGCAGCGTCCGCCTGCCACATTGAAGGAGAACCTGCCGGCCTTGAAGCCGCGGATCTTGGCGTCCGGTGTGTCCTCGAAAAGGTTGCGGATGTCGTTGAAGACTCCTGTGAATGTCGCCGGATTGGACCGTGGGGAGCGTCCGATGGGGCTCTGGTCGATTTCGATCAGCTTGTCTATGTTGCCCGTACCTTCGACCGAGCCGTGGGGAAGGGGTTTCAACTTCGACCTGTAGAACTTGTTCTTCAGGACAGGCATCAGGGTCTCGTTGACCAGGGATGATTTCCCGCTGCCGCTGACCCCGGCCACTCCGATGAAGCAGCCGAGAGGGAAGTCCACGTCCACGTCCTTGAGGTTGTTCCCGCGCGCCCCTCTTATCCCCAAGGTAAGCCCGTTCCCCCGGCGGCGTTTTTCAGGCACCGGTATGGTCAGGCGTCCCATGAGGTAGTCCAGGGTTAGTGACTTGCCGAAAACACAGTGCGACAGGGTCTCCCTGTCCGTTCCGGCGGGGGCCTTCCCTGGATTTGCGCCATATGCGAGAGCGGCTTTGAGAGGGGCCGAGAGGCAGATCCTGCCGCCCTCTTCTCCTGCTCCCGGACCTACGTCCACGAGCCAGTCCGCATTCCGCATGGTCTCCATGTCATGTTCCACGACCATCACCGAGTTGCCCTCGCGGCGCAGTTCCTTGAGCGAGGAGATGAGTTTCAGGTTGTCCCTCTGGTGGAGCCCGATGGAGGGCTCGTCCAGGATGTACAGGACGTTCACCAGTTTCGAACCTATCTGGGTGGCGAGCCGGATCCTCTGGCTCTCTCCTCCCGACAGGGAGGAAGTGGCCCTGTCGAGCGAGAGGTAGTCGAGACCGACTCCCAGCATGAAACCGACCCTGTCGTTAAGTTCCTTGAGGATGTCGCGGGCGATCCTGTTCTCCCTTTCGCTCAGTTTGTCCGGGAGGGATTCCAGCCACGCCTTGAACTCGCTCATCTCCATCGCGGCGGCATCGGAAATGGTCTTGCCGTCGATCTTGAAACTGCGGGCGTTCTCGTTCAGGCGGGTCCCGTGGCAGACCGGGCACACTATCTTCTCGTCGATGTCATCGACGACTCCGCCCCAGGAAACCATTTCGGAGAGGTTCCCTTCGCCTACCCTGAACAGTTCGTCGCTCCCGAAAATGATATGGCTGACGGCCTCGTCCGGAATCGTCTCTATCGGGTCGTACAGGGAGAATCCGTATTTCCGGGCTATCGACCGCAGTATGTCGAACTTCTTGTTCTGGCGGAGTTTCCCGAGGGGAACGATTCCTCCGTCCGCAATGGATGCGCTCCTGTCCGGGATGATGCTGTCGATGTTCACGTCCACGATCATGCCCAGGCCCTTGCAGTGCGGGCAGTATCCTTCAGGTGAGTTGAATGAGAAGGAGTGCGGGGCAGGCTCCCTTAGGGATATTCCTGACTCGGGGTCGATGAGATGCTTTGAGAAGTGCTTGACGGTGGAGTCGGAAATGTCCAGCATCGCCACGGAGCCTTTGCCCAGGTTCAGGGCTGTCATCACCGAATCGCGTATGCGCTTCCTGTCACCTTCCGAGGGCTTCAGCTTGTCCACGACCAGCTCGATGAAATGGGCCTTGTAGCGGTCCACGGCATCGGTCTCTGCCAGGGGGCGGATCTCTCCGTCCACCCTGACTTCGGTGTACCCGCGTTTCCTGAGCTGGTCGAACAGCTCGCGGTAGTGGCCTTTGCGGCCGACGACCAGGGGAGCGAGCAGGCAGCATTTGCGGCCCTGGTAGCCGTCTATTATCAAGTCCACGATCTGCTCGTCGGTGTAGCGGACCATCTCCCTTCCCGTCACGGGGGAATATGCTCTCGACGCCCTTGCGTACAGGAGGCGGAGGAAGTCATAGATCTCGGTGATGGTGCCCACGGTCGACCTGGGGTTGTTGCCCGTGGTCTTCTGTTCTATCGCGATTATGGGGCTGAGCCCTTCGATGCTTTCAACGTCGGGCTTTTCCAGTACTCCCATGAAATGTTTGGCATAGGTGGACAGGGTGTCCAGGTAGCGTCTCTGTCCTTCGGCGTAGATCGTGTCGAAGGCAAGGGAGGACTTGCCGCTACCGCTCAGTCCCGTGACCACGACGAATTCGTCCCTGGGGATGTCCACGTTGACCCCCCTGAGGTTGTGCGCCTTTGCGCCGCGTATCTCGATGTATTCTTTCTTTCCGGACATAATGATAAAATTACGGTTTTTTTTCGAATAATTGAGTAAATTTGTAGGAAAGCGAAAGGATTGTCGCATGGAAGGGACCCGTCAGCTCAACATAAAAGTCTTCGTCTTCAATTACCTTCAGGAGAACTGCTACCTCCTGTGGAACGAAGCGGGAGACTGCGTAATCGTGGACCCTGGCTGCCAGGACGACGGCGAGGTGCGTGAACTTGAAGGATATGTAGCTTCCAACGGGTTGCATCCCAAGGAGATATGGCTTACCCACGCCCACTTTGACCACATAGGGGGAGTCAAGGCTCTGGTCAAGGACTATGCCGTCCCGGTCAGGATGAACGCCTCGGAGAAGTCCACCCTGGCAATCAACCGGTCCCTTGCGGCCGCTTTCGGCCTTCCTTCCCCTGACATGGACGGGGTCGGGACTGTGGCCATCGCCGACGGAGACTCCCTGGATGCGCTCGGGGACCCCTTCTTCGTCATAGCTACCCCGGGACACACCGAGGGGGGAGTATGCTACTATGATCCTGCCCACAAGGTGCTGCTCAGCGGAGACACCTTGTTCGCCGGAAGCATCGGCCGGACGGACAGCCCGGTCGGAGACTACGACAAGCTGATCACCGGGATCATGGAGTCCCTGATGGGGCTTCCCTCGGACGTAGACGTGCTTCCCGGGCACGGGCGCCGCTCCTCCATCGCCGAGGAAAGGTCGTGCAATCCTTTCCTCCAGCCTTTCAATGAACCGGAAGACTCTTCCGCCGACGTGGAAGGGATAGAATTTCATCTGTAATGCATATAGGAATAGCAGGAAACATAGGGAGCGGGAAGACCACCCTCACAAGGATGCTGGCCAGGCACTATGGCTGGACGCCGAAGTTCGAGTCGGTGACCTACAATCCCTATCTCGAAGACTACTACAAGGACATACCCCGCTGGTCCTACAACCTGGAGACGTATTTCCTCGCCCAAAGGTTCAAGGACGTACTTGAAATCTCCCGCAGCAAGGACGTGGTCATCCAGGACAGGACCCTCTTCGAGGGCGTGTACATATTCGTGGCCAACAATTACGCCATGGGCAACCTGTCCAAGCGCGATTATGAGACCTACATGGACCTGTTCACGGTGATGTCGGCCCTCGCCGGTACCCCTGACCTGCTGATCTACCTCAAGTGCTCCATCCCGCACCTTGTCGCCCAGATCCAGAAACGCGGCCGCGACTACGAGCAATCCATATCCCTGGACTACCTGAAGGGTCTCAACGACCGCTACGACAAGTGGATATCCGAGTACAAAGGGAGGGTGCTCACAATCCCTACCGACGACCTTGACTTTGAAAACCGTCCGGAGGATTTCGCCTTGATAACCGACAGGATAGACGCCGAACTCTACGGTCTTTTCCCATTGGAAAAATAATCATACCTTTGTAAATCAGCGAACAGAAACAATAGTATCGAGACATGCATATAGCTATAGCAGGCAACATAGGCAGTGGCAAGACCACCCTTACAAAGATGCTGGCAGCCCATTATGGCTGGACCCCGAAATTCGAATCGGTCGACTTCAACCCGTATCTTGCGGACTTCTATGCCGACATGGAGCGCTGGTCGTTCAACCTCCAGATCTATTTCCTCAACAAAAGGTTCAAGGATGTGGTGGAGATCTCCAGGTGCAGCGACATCATCATCCAGGACCGTACCATCTACGAGGATGCAAGGATATTCGCCCCGAACCTCCATGCGATGGGACTGATGAGCACCCGCGACTTCGAGAATTATTCCGACCTCTTCGACCTGATGATGTCCCTGGTCAGCAAGCCTGACCTGCTTATCTACCTCCGTTCGTCCATCCCCAACCTCGTCGCCCAGATCCAGAAGAGGGGAAGGGAATATGAGAGCAGCATAAGGATCGACTACCTCACTGGGCTCAACAAGCGCTATGAGGACTGGATCAAGGAATATGACGGACACCTGCTCATAGTGAATGTCGACGATGTGAAGTTCGAGAACCGCCCCGAGGATTTCCAGACCATCACGGACAGGATCGACGCCGAACTCTTCGGCCTCTTCCCCGAGGTGAAGGCGATTGACGAGTAAACCGGATCCAGATGACAGACAGACCTACCCTGATAGAATTCGTGGACCATTACACCCGCGAATTCTCCTCCCATGTCTTCCTTCGCGAGAAGGTGGGCGAAAAGTGGACGGAAACCACGTTTGAAGAGACCAGGATCTATGGATGCAGGATCGGAGCCGGCCTGATGGCGATGGGCCTTGCCAAAGGCGACAAGGTCGCCCTGCTCTCCGAGGGACGCAACATGTGGGTCCTCGCGGAGCTCGGCATCCTCTACGCAGGCGGCGTGAGCGTCCCACTCTCCATAAAGCTCGAGGAGAGCAATGACCTTACCTTCAGGATCAACCATTCCGAGTCCCGTTTCGTCATAGTCTCGGCCCAGCAGCTCCCTAAGATCCGCAAGGTGCTTCCCCAGTGCCCCGGCGTGGAAAAGGTGATAGTGATGGACAACATCCAGAAGATGGAGTCCAGGGAGATAACCATGGAATGGGTCGACGCCCTGGGCGCCAGTTACCTGTTCGGCCATCGTGCCGAGTTCGAGGAAAGGGGACGTTCCGTCGGACCCGACGACTATGCAACCATCAGCTACACTTCCGGCACTACGGCGGATCCGAAGGGGGTCCTTCTCACCCACCGCAACTATACCGCCAACGTCGAGCAGGCCCATTCGGTGATAGGCGTGGAGCCGGATGCCGTAATGCTGATCATACTGCCGCTGGACCACTGTTTCGCCCATGTGGCCGGTTTCTACACGATGATGTCCTACTGTGGCAGCATAGCCACGGTCCCCGTCGGGAAGAACCCTCTCGCCACCTTGAAGAACATCCCCGTGGCCATCAGGGAGGTGCGTCCCCACGTGATGCTTTCGGTGCCGGCCCTTGCCCGGAATTTCCGGAAGAACATAGAGGCCGGGATCAGGAAACAGGGCCCCAAGGCGGTAAAGCTCTACGAACGGGCATTGCGGATGGCGATATCCTACAACAAGGAATACTACAATGCCGGAGGGCTGTTCCAATGGTGGAAGAAGCCTTTCCTGAGGGTTTTCGACAAGGTCCTTTTCTCGAAGGTAAGGGAAAGCTTCGGCGGACGCATGAAGTTCTTCGTCGGCGGAGGTGCGCTCCTTGACATTGAACTCCAGAAGTACTTCAACGCCATAGGCATACCGATGTTCCAGGGTTACGGAGTCTCGGAGGCTACTCCGATCATCTCTTCCAATTCCACGGGGCATGCCATTTTCGGCTCGTCCGGAAGGGTGGTTTCGGGCCTTGACATAAAGATCTGCGGTGAAGACGGCAAGGAGGTGCCGGCAGGAACGAAGGGGGAAATAGTGGTGCGCGGCGAGAACATAATGGCCGGCTACTGGAAGAACCCCGAAGGCACAGCGGAGGCTTTGAGGGACGGCTGGCTCCATACCGGCGACATGGGGTACATGCTTGACAAGGAATATCTTTACGTCGTGGGGCGCTTCAAGTCGCTGCTGATTTCGTCCGACGGGGAAAAATACAGCCCCGAAGGCTTCGAGGACTCGCTGACGGATGGTTCCAAGTACGTCGAGCAGGTGATACTCCACAACAACCAGGACCCCTACACGATGGTCCTGATCGTTCCCGCGAAGGATGCCCTTCGTGAATATGCAAAGGCGAAGGGTCTGGATCCCGCCTCCGTGGAGGGCCGCCGGGCCATGCTTTCCAAGATCCAGGACGAGGTGGACTCCTACCGGAAAGGCGGAATCCATGAGGGAATGTTCCCGGAAAGGTGGCTCCCTGCGGCCATCGCGGTCCTCCCCGAACCGTTCACCGAGCAGAACGGGCTTGTGAACAGCACCATGAAGATCGTTCGCGGGAAGGTCGAGAAGCACTATGCTTCAAGGATCGAGTATGCTTACACCCCGGAGGGCAAGGACCTGTTCAACCCCAGGAACATGGAGAGTCTCCTGTAGGAATATTCAAAAATAATCACTACTTTGCGAAGTTTTGAATAAAGTGTCAATCAAAGTGATAGGGAAAAGATGGATACTTGCCTCCATGGCTGCCTTCTGCCTCGCTGCCTTTACCTGCTGCGGAGGCGATGGCGCCAAGGAGAACCCTGATGACGGCGGGGAAGGGCAGACCGGTCCGGATCCGAAGCCGGTGGCGGTCAGTTTCGCCCGCGGTGCCGACATCAGCTGGGTTTCCGAGATGGAACGCGACATGAAGGCCTCCGGGAAGAGCCTTTCCGGCTTCTCATTCCGGGACGGCCAGGGGAACACCGACATATTCGCCATCCTGAAAGGACTCGGCATGAATTCCGTGCGCCTGAGGGTCTGGGTGAATCCCCTCGATGCAGCCCGCTGGAGCGGCAAGGATGACATGGTGAAGCTTGCCAAGAGGGCCTTTGACTCCGGTCTTGCGGTGATGGTGGATTTCCATTACAGCGACTTCTTCGCCGATCCTTCCCACCAGGACACCCCATCGGCGTGGGCCTCATATTCGGGCGACGCAGTCAAGATGGCCGATGCCGTGTCCTCGTACACGAAGGAGGTGCTCACTGCGCTGAAATCCGCGGGAGTGGCCCCTACATGGGTCCAGACGGGCAACGAGACCAGGACAGGCATGCTCTGGCCGACCGGGAAACTGGACTGGTCCGCCTCGGGAAGGAGCGCCAGCTGGGCAAGGTTCGTCCAGTTGGTCAATGCCGGTTATGCCGCTGCCAAATCCGTCTTTCCGGACGTCGTGGTGATCTGCCATCTCAACCATGCCTTTGCCGACAACGCCTGGTGGTTCGAGGAGTTCAAGGCCGCCGGCGGGAAGTTCGACATGATCGGCCTTTCACACTATCCCATGGCCGACGACCCTTCGAAGTCCTGGAGCGCCATGAACTCGCTGGCCCAGTCGGGGGTGAAGTCCCTCTCTTCGAAGTTCTCCTGCAAGGTGATGGTCGTGGAATATGGGGTCAAGCCTTCCGACGCTTCCGCCGGCGAATGTACGGAAGCCTTCCTCTCTGCGATGAAGTCTTCGTCTTCGGCTTGCGCCGGGGTGTTCTACTGGGAGCCTGAAGTCGACGGGACCTGGAAGCCGGCGGTGTATTCTTCCTCGGTGAAGAAGCATGGCAAGGCCGAAGAGTGGAGCGCCTACGGCATGGGTGCCTTCAAGCGCAGCGGCAAGACCCTTTCACCGAACCTTTCCATCCTTGGCGCTTTTGCTGAATAATCATCAATATCCAATAGTCATGAAAAGAACATTGTTATTCCTGACCGCGGCCGTTGCTATGCTCGCCTGCGGTTCATGCGCTGAAAAGAAAGCCATCGCCGGCCACATAGAGGGTCTGGAGGGCGATTCCCTCAGCATCAAGGTGTACGCCTTCAACAACAGGCGGGAGCCTGTCCAGGAGCTTGTCGTCCCCATGAAGGACGGTGCTTTCGAGGTAGCCTTCGAGGATACCACCATCCGCAACCTTGTCCTCGGAGTCCCCGGTGACCCCAGGTTTGTCGAAGGTTTCGAGCGTATCCTCTACGTTCCCGGTGAAAACATGGTCCTGTCGGGCACCGTCGACTCTGTTGTCTGCTCAGGATCGCAGTACTACAAGGACAAGCAGGCCTTCGACGATTGCTGCAAGGCTGAACGCGCCCAGGTCGCTTCCCTGACCAACGACTACCGTGCTGCGATGGCCAAAAACCAGGAGGATCCTTCCATCGAGAAGATCGTCGACAAAATCGATTCCGTCCAGGCATGTATCGTTGACAAGACTTATGAGTTCGCGAAGGCCAGGCCTTCCAACGTTTTCACCGCTTCCATCGTCGGGAGCCTGATCGGTGAGGACGGATCGAAGGCGCTCGAGGTCCTCGACCTCCTGTCGGATGACGTCAAGGAAGGATACATGAAGCCTATGCTGGAGCAGGTCCGCACCAGCGCGGAGAGGGCCAAGGCCATTTCCGAGGCCGCAGAAAAGGTCAAGGACGGCATGCCTGCACCCGACTTCACTCTCAAGAATCCCGCAGGTGAGGATTTCACCCTTTCGAGCATATTCAACCAGAAGAAGTACATCATCCTGGATTTCTGGGGAACTTGGTGCTACTGGTGCGTGAAAGGTATTCCTGACATGAAGAAGCTCTACTCCGACGCCAAAGGCAGGATCGAGATCGTCGGCATCGACTGCGGCGAGTCCGAGGAGAAGTGGAAGGATGGGATCGAGAAGCACCAGCTGCCCTGGCTTCACGTCTATAATCCCGGAGGAGACAATGACCTGAGTGTCAAGTACGCCATCAAGGGTTATCCGACGAAGATCATCCTCAACCCCGACGGCACCATCAACAGGACCGTCATCGGAGAGGATCCTGAGTTCTACACCTACGTCAGGGAGCTGATCAAGACGGCCCCGGCCCCTCCCATCGACATCCCCATCGTTTCGTGATAACTTGCTGTCGACGGGCCCCTCGCCCCTGCCAGCGAACGACAACTAACTAAAAAACAGAGGATGACCTCCAAGTCAATAGACTATAGTCATCCTCTGTTTATTTGCGCCTTAGTTTCTGGCTGCCGCCCGCGGCACTGCATCAGGGCCTGGGCCGCCCTTAGTCGAGGGAGTGGATGAACAGGCCGGAGCGCAGCTTCGGCTCGAACCAGGTTGTCTTCGGCGGCATGATGTTGCCGGTGTCGGCAATGTCGATGAGCTGCCCCATGGAGACAGGATAGAGGGCGAAGGCAACCTTCATCTCGCCTGAGTCGACCCTGCGCGAAAGCTCTTCGAGTCCGCGGATCCCTCCGACGAAGTCTATCCGCTTGTCGGTCCTGAGGTCCTTGATCCCCAGGATTCTGTCAAGCACGAGGTTGGAGAGGATGGTGACGTCCAGGACTCCGATGGGATCCTTGTCGTCGTACCTTCCGGGGAGGGCTTCCAGGGAATACCATTCACCGTCGAGGTACATCGAGAAATTGTGGAGATGGTCCGGGTGGTAGATTCCGGTCCCCATGTTCCTGACGACGAAGTCTTTCCCGAGTTCGGCAAGGAACTCTTCCTTCGAGTGGGAGCCAAGGTCCTTCACGACCCTGTTGTAGTCAAGGATCTTGAGCTCGCTCTCGGGGAAGCAGACAGCCATGAAGAAGTTGTATTCCTCATCTCCGGTATGGTTCGGATTGGATGCCCTCTTCTCGGCTCCGACCCTTGCGGCGGCGGCGGTGCGGTGGTGGCCGTCGGCTACGTAGAAAGCGTCGACTTCAGTGGTGAAAAGACGCGTGATCCGGGCGATGGTCTCGTCGTCATCGATTATCCAGAACCTGTGGCCGAAGCCGTTCTCGTCCGTGAAATCATATTCAGGGGACTTGGAGGCTGCACGTGCTACTATCTCGCCGAGCGCCTTGTTGTCCTTGTAGGCGAAGAACACAGGTTCGATGTTGGCGTTCTGTATCCTCACATGGACCATCCTGTCGTCTTCCTTGTCCTTGCGGGTCAGTTCGTGCTTCTTGATCTTCCCCGTGGCATAGTCGTCAGTGTGGGCGCACAGGACCAGTCCGTACTGCGTCCTCCCTTCCATGGTCTGGGCGTAGACGTAGTAGCATTCCTTGGCGTCGCGCCTCAGCCATCCTTTCTTCTGCCACTCCTTGAAGTTCTCGACCGCCCTGTCATAGACCCTCTGGTCGTGTTCCTCGAGCATGGGCTCGAAATCGATCTCGGGCTTGGTTATGTGGAGGAGGGACTTCTCTCCGGCCATCTTCCTGGCTTCCGCGGAGTCCAGGACGTCGTACGGGGGAGCCGCAACTTCGGTGACAATGCCCTTAGGCGGCCTTATCGCCGCGAATGGTTTTACTCTTACCATGACAGTCTCTATTTTGCGTTGACCTGGAAGCGGGTGTTCCCCGTTGCGAAGAAATCCACGATCTGGCGCGCGGCGGCGAGTCCGGCGTTCATGTTGGCTTCGGCTGTCTGGGCGCCCATCTTCTTGGGCGTCGCGAAGACCCGGAGCCCGAATTTCTCCCTGAGGAGTTCGTAGTTGCCGGGCATCACGTCGGTGATGTACTTAAGGTCGGGACGTTCTTCCAGAGCCTTCTCAAGGCCTTCCTCGTCGATGACTTCCTTGCGGGCGGTGTTGACCAGGCAGGCTCCCTTGGGCATCTTCGTGATCAAGTCGTAACCGATGGAGCCAATCGTCTGGGGAGTTGCAGGAATATGTACCGAGACGAAGTCGCACGAAGAGTAGAGTTCTTCGAGGGAGGCCGCCGGAGTGGCACCTGCCTCAAGGATCTTCTCGGCGGGGATGAAAGGGTCGATGGCCATCACGCTCATCCCGAGGGCCTCGGCCTTCCTGCCCACCAGGCGTCCGACGTTGCCGAAAGCCTGGATGCCTACCTTCTTTCCGCTGACCTCGCATCCGGTGGCGGGGGTGAACTGGTTGCGGCACATGTAGATCATCATCGCGATTGCGAGTTCGGCAACTGCGTTGGAGTTCTGCCCGGGGGTGTTCATCACGACCACGTTGCGGGCGGTGGCTGCCTCAAGGTCCACGTTGTCGAATCCTGCGCCGGCCCTGACGACGATCTTTAGGTTGGGGGCGGCGTTGATGACTTCGGCGGTGACCTTGTCGGAGCGCACGATCAGGGCGTCGGCGTCCGCGGCCGCGGCGATGAGTTCTTCAGCTCCGGGATACTTCTCCAGAAGGGAGAAGACATGCCCTGCGCCTTCGACTATTTCCTTGATCCCGGCCACTGCGGCGGGGGAGAAGGGCTTCTGGGTGGCTACCAATACTTTCATGGCGACTTATTTCTTGAGGTTCTCGAATTCTTTCATGCAGTCGGTCAGGGCGGTGACATCCTCGATGCTGCAGGCGTTGTAGAGGGAAGCCCTGAATCCACCGACGGAACGGTGACCCTTGATGCCGATGATCCCGTGCTGCTTGCTGAATGCGAGGAATTCGTCCTGGAGGTTCTCGTAGCCGGGTGCCATCACGAAGCACACGTTCATGATCGAACGGTCTTCCCTGGCGGCTGTCCCGACGAAGAGAGGGTTGCGGTCGATCTCGCCGTAAAGGAGGTCGGCCTTCTTGACGTCGAGTTCATGCATGGCTTCCACGCCGCCCATGCTCTTTATCCACTTCAAGGTCTCGTTCATCATGAATATCGAGAACACGGGAGGGGTGTTGAACATGGAGAGCTTGTCGATGTGGGTGCGGTAATCGAGCATGGTAGGGATGTACCTGCTTACCTTGCCGAGGGAGTCCTTCCTGATGATTGCGAATATCACTCCGGCGGGACCGACGTTCTTCTGCGCGCCTCCGTAGATGAGGTCGTACTTGGAGACGTCTACCGGGCGGCTCATGATGTCGGAGGACATGTCGGCGATCAGCGGGCAGGGGCAAGAGATGTCTTCCTTGATCTCGGTGCCGTAGATCGTGTTGTTGGTGGTGATGTGGAAGTAGTCCAGGTCTTCGGGGATCTCATATCCCTTGGGGATGTAGGAGTAGTTCCTGTCGGCGGAGCTGGCGAGTGCATATGCGACTGCGCCGGATGCTTCACCGAGCCCCTTGGCTTCCTTGAGCGCCTTCTTTGCCCAGACTCCCGTTTCGAGGTAGGCAGCCTTCTTCTCAAGGTAGTTCATGGCCACGTAGAGGAACTGGAGCGATGCTCCGCCGCCGAGGAAGACGACTTCGTGAGTAGAAGGGATATTCAGGAGTTCGTGCCACAGTGCGCGGCATTCATCCATGGTCTCGTCCCATCCGGGGGTGCGGTGTGAGATGCTGAGGACGGACACTCCCGTGCCCTTGAAATCCTTGATTGCCTCGATGGCGTTGTCATAGGCTACCTGCGGAAGGAGACAGGGGCCTGCGTTGAAAACATGAACTTTACCCATTTCTATTTAATAAAATTAATAATTATTACAACTATGTGTTTAAAATCAAAACCTGATTGGGCTCAAAGATACTAAAATAAAAGAAGAATCCCAGCAAATGCAGAAAAATAATCACTACCTGTAACCCAGCAGGCAGGCGATGATGGCCATCCTGACGTACATGCCTCCTCCGGCCTGTTGGAAGTAGTAGGCATATGGAGTGGAGTCGACATCCGTCGCGATCTCGTTCACGCGCGGCAGCGGGTGCATTATCTTCATGTTCGGCCTGACTCCTCCCAGCATCGAGGCTGTGAGCCGGTACACGTCCTTGACTTTGTCATATTCCTCCTTGTCGGGGAACCTCTCTTGCTGGACGCGGGTCATGTACAGGATGTCGCAGCTGTCCAGGCCGTCCTCGATCCTGCCCGTCCGGGTGTAGGGGACTCCGTCCCGGTCAAGCATATCGAGGTATTTCTTCGGCATGTCCAGCTCTTCCGGAGAGGTGAAGGTGAACCTGGGGCTGAAGTACCTGAGCGCCTCCACCAGCGAATGAACCGCCCTTCCGTACTTGAGGTCTCCGACCATGTCGATGTCCAGTCCTTCAAGCCGCCCCTGGGTCTTCCGGATGGCGTAGAGGTCGAGCAGGGTCTGGGTGGGATGCTGGTTCGCCCCGTCTCCGGCGTTCACGACCGGTACCGATGCCACCGAAGCGGCCGTAGCCGCGGCTCCGGCCACAGGGTGCCTCATCACGATCATGTCCACGTAGTTCGACACGATCCTTATGGTATCTTCAAGGGTTTCTCCCTTGGTCTGGGATGTGTTCCTGTTGTCCGGGAAGCCGATGACCCTTGCTCCCAGGCGGTTGACTGCCGATTCAAATGAAAGGCGGGTCCTTGTGGAAGGCTCGAAGAAGAGGCAGGCGACCACCTTTCCGGCGAGGAAGTCCTGTTCGCGGTTGGCTTCGAACTCGCGTGCTACGTCGAGGATGTGGAGGATTTCATCCTTTGTGAGATCCTGGATGGAGATCAGATTCTTTGGCATGTCACATTCAATTTATCAAGTTTCTCTAGAAAGTCTTTTTCGGAGGCAAGGCGGACCCAGGCCTCGAGGGTGCATGAATTGCCGAAATCCTGTGCCCGCTGCCGCAAGTCCATGTCCTTGAGGAGTTTCATTACCTGGGGGAGGCGGTCGTAGCCGAAGCTGAGACGGAACCAGTCTCCGGCTATCTTCTCCACCACCCCTGCGTTGTCCAGGGCTTCCGCCGAAGAGGTCTTGTAGGCGCGGATCAGTCCGGGTATTCCCAGCTTTATCCCTCCGAAGTACCTGACCACCACCACAAGGGTGTCGCTGAGCCCCCTGGAGTCGATCTGGCCGAGGATCGGCCGGCCGGCGGACGAGGAAGGCTCACCGTCGTCGTTCGCCCTGAACGAGTCGCCGAGATGCCCGAGCCGGTAGGCATAGCAGTGGTGCCTGGCGTCGTGATATTCTTTCTTGAGGCCACTGACGATTTCCTTGGCTTCTTCTTCGCTTTCGATGGGATAGGCAAATGAGATGAAACGGCTGCCATTGTCCTTGAACAGGCCTCGGCCGGGTCCCGGAATGCTCTTGTAGGAGTCTCGGATGATGTTTTCTGGTTTGTCCATTCCCCGGTTACGAAATTACTACATTTAAGATTATTTTGCAACGGAACGGGTTTTTTTGTAAATTTGAAATACCATTGGGCTCCAGCCTCCTGCCGGGGCGGGTCCCTGGGCGGATTGAATGATTTCGGATCCCTCGGAAGGCCGTGCCGCGGTGTTCCCCGCAGGATCCTAACCGTATGAGATTTTTGGTTTATGGTCTATCAGTACAGAGTGACCCTCGCTGGAATCAAAGGATTCTTCCGGGTCTATCAGATGGGTGGGAAGTCGACATTGTACGATTTCCACAAGCAGATGCGCGCGGACATGGAATTTCCCCAGGATCAGCTGATAATGTTCAAGGCACTGGATGCCGGCTCGGGAGTCGTCGGGCGTTACGGCCTCTTCGACCTGGGAAGCGGCACCGTCGATGCCGTCACCATCGAGAGCACCGTCAAGGCCGGAGTGACCGAATTCAGGTATTTCTATGACGTGCCCAACAGGAAAAGCGTCATCATCACCTTCGAGGGGACGGCGGACGGACCTGCCTGCCCTCCTGTCCTGACAGATATGAAGGGACCGAACCCCATAGAATTCGAGAACGGCTACGTCGCCTTCGAAGACCTGCCTGATTCCCAGAGGCATCTTCCCGGCCAGAAACCGGACTGGGGGCCTCTTGCCTTCACGGAGCCGGATGACGACGATGAAGACGACCGTCCTTCGGACGACGATGACGATGACGATGAGGACGGGAAAGAAGTCTTCGACGGCACCGAGGAACTGAGCATCTAGCCGCCTCCCATGAGCGGACGGCTTGTCATCATACTTGGACCGACTGCTGTCGGAAAGACCGGTTTCGCAATCGAGAAGGCCAAGGAATATGGTTCTCCCGTCATTTCGTGTGATTCCCGCCAGATCTTCCAGAAGATGACCATAGGGACGGCTGTCCCTTCCCCCTCGCAGCTTGCCGAGGTCCGGCATCATTTCATACAGACCGTACCGGTGACGCAGTCCTACACCGCAGGCGACTACGAGCGCGATGCGGTCGAGCTTGTCCGCGACCTTTTCGCCCGGGGCCATGACACCCTTGTGATGGCCGGCGGGTCCATGTTCTACATCGACGCAGTCTGCAAGGGACTGGATGACCTTCCGGACGGCGACCCTGTCCTGCGGAGCGAACTGTGGGCGAGGCTAAGGGAAGAGGGTGTCGGCGTCCTTGCCGAAGAGCTCAGGCAGAAAGATCCCCTGACATATTCCCAGATAGACGTCAAGAACAGCCAGAGGGTGATCCGGGCGCTTGAGGTCTGCCTGCTGAGCGGCCGCCCGTTCTCTTCTTTCAAGACCGGAGTTCACCGCTCCCGCGATTTCGAGATCGTCAAGGTCGGCCTCTCCCGTCCGAGGGAGGAACTTTATTCGAGGATTGACGGGCGGGTCCTGGAGATGGTTCGGGAGGGCCTTGTCGAGGAGGTCCGCTCACTCCTGCCCTACAGGGGCTGCCAGGCTCTTAATACCGTCGGGTACAAAGAAATTTTCGACCACCTGGACGGGAAGGTTTCCCTTGACGAGGCGGTCGAAAAGATTAAGTTGAATACGCGTCACTATGCCAAAAGGCAGATTACTTGGTGGCGTCGCGACCCTGCCATACACTGGCTGGATCCGGAAGGCAGGCCAATTCCCTAGAACGGGAGGTCGTCGCTCCCATCGTCGGCGGGCATGTCGTCGATAGAGGGGGCAGGGGCCGCCTGGTAGTCTGCCGGAGCCTGCTTGTAAGGGGATCCGTACGAAGCTGCCGGGGCGGGGGTCACTTTCTGTGAAGGAACGTCGTAGGCGCGGGGAGCGGCCTGATCGCCGGCGCCTCCTGCGGGTACTATCCTCCAAAGGCGGATGTCGTTGTACCACCTGCCGTTGAATTCCCGGCCCCTGAGGTTGAAGGAAACCTTCACCTGGTCGTTCACCTGGAATTTGTCCAGCTCGGCGACCTTGTCGTCCCCGAAGGCCGTGATGCAGATGTCTGCGGGGTAGTTCCCGTCCATGTAGGTCAGGACAAACTCCTGCTTGGTCCAGCCTCCGCGGGCACTCTGCCCGCTCTGCCTGCCAAGCTTGAGTTTTATCCGGCCTTCAATCTCCAACGCTGCCATCTCGGTTCCGGATTATTTCTTCTTTGCAGGGGTCTCCGGAACGGGAGCGGGCTCTACGTAGCGCTTCAAGGAGTCTATCACGACGTCGAAGACGAGGGTCTCGCAGGGACCGATGCCTCCACGGGTGCCATTCTCACCATAGCCGAGCTTGTAGGGGACATAGAGAGTCTCCTTTCCGCCGACACCCACGAGGGAGAGTCCCTCGATGAAACCGGGGATGCCGGCGCTGTTGGAAACAACCATCTGCATCGAAGGCTGGTCTGCGGCGAGTTCCTGGATAAGTTCTCCGTTGATCTTCCTGAGGGTATAGTGGACGAAGGCCGTGTCGTTGGCTGCGGGAACCTGGCTCTGGTCGCCGGCCTCGGCAATCTTGTACTGAAGGCCGCTTTCGGTCTCCTTGACGTCGGCCTCATTGCGGTTCTTGGCGAGGAAAGCCCTTTCTTCCTGGGTCTTGAGGGCGACTGTGTAGGCACGCCTCTGGTCCTGGTACCTCATGGCTATGTCCTGGAACTTCCGAAGGTCGATGTCGAACTGCTTGAAGAAGGCGGTGTCGGCCTGGCCCTCCATGGGCTTGGACTTGATGAAGTCCATGGCGCCTTTCTTTATCTTGCTGAAATTGAGGTCGCCGAGGTCGTTCTGCTTGATCATTTCCCCGACATTGATGCCAAGGAGGTAGCTGATGGAATCCACGAGGCTCTTTGAAGGGAGGAGGTCCTTGGGATTCTGGGGGATTGCTGATTCGGTGAAGCTGAGCGAGTCAGCGTCGCCGCCGTTGCCGGCGGGCTTGTTTGAATTGCATGCGACGCAGGCGAGAAGCACTGCGGCAGCTGCGAGCATCTTGATAGTTTTCATTATAATAGAAACTTTTAAGTTGTCATGTTTCCTTCCGGATTGTCCGAAAGTCCCGCAAATATCGTAAAAATTATTCATAATAGTATCATTAGTAGGGTATTTCTTAAATTGGTTTTTTGGCCTCGAATTCTTGCGATAACGAAAAAAGTTGACTATATTAGGCTATAAATCCGTAAGACCATGGCGACAGACTCATCACTGATCCGGTACAAACTGAAGAGATTTTTCGGTTACGATACCTTCAAGGGCGACCAGGAAGCGATAATCCAGAACCTTCTCGAAGGTAACGACACTTTCGTCCTGATGCCGACGGGCGGCGGCAAGTCCTTGTGCTTCCAGCTCCCTGCGCTGGTCCTTGAGGACAAGACGGCGATAGTCATCTCGCCCTTGATAGCCCTGATGAAGAACCAGGTCGACGTGATCCGCGGTTTCGACGACAAGGAAGAAGGCCTCGCCCACTTCCTGAATTCCTCCCTGAGCAAGGCTGAGATAATGCAGGTGCGCCAGGATGTGCTGTCCGGGAGGACCAGGCTGCTGTATGTCGCTCCGGAGTCCCTCACCAAGGAGGAGAACGTCGAACTGCTGAAGGAGATATCGATTTCTTTCTATGCGGTGGATGAGGCGCACTGCATCTCTGAGTGGGGCCACGACTTCCGTCCGGAGTACAGGAGGATCAGGGACATGGTCCAGCAGATAGGGCGGGCTCCGATAATCGCCCTTACCGCTACGGCAACCCCTAAGGTCCAGAGCGACATCCAGAAAAACCTGGGGATCATGGATGCTACGGTGTTCAAGTCCTCTTTCAACCGGCCGAACCTGTTCTATGAGGTACGTGACAAGGTTGAGCCGGAGAAGGACATCATCCGCTACATAAAGCAGCATCCCGGCAAGTCGGGGATAATCTACTGCCTCAGCCGCAAGAAGGTGGAGGAGATGGCGAACCTTCTTACGATCAATGGAATAAAGGCCCTTCCGTATCATGCAGGCCTGGATGCCAGGACAAGGGCGGAGAACCAGGACGCCTTCCTGATGGAAGATGCGGACGTCATCGTCGCCACCATTGCGTTCGGAATGGGCATTGACAAGCCGGACGTGCGCTTCGTCATCCATTACGACATCCCCAAGAGCATCGAAGGATACTACCAGGAGACAGGGCGCGCCGGCCGTGACGGAGAACCTGCCGACTGCATCACCTACTACAGCTACAAGGACATCCAGAAACTGGACAAGTTCATGCAGGGGAAACCGGTTTCCGAGCAAGAGATCGGGCGCCAGCTGTTGATGGAGACGGTGGCTTACGCCGAGTCCAGCCAGTGCCGCAGGAAACTGCTGCTCAACTATTTCGGCGAGGATTACCCGAAGGACAACTGCTGCATGTGCGACAACTGTGTGAACCCGAAGCCTACTTTTGACGGGCGGAAGGAGATGTCGCTGGCGATACAGCTGATAAAGTCGCTTCCGGAGCACTTCAAGATCGAGCACCTGGCCATGGTCCTGGCAGGCCAGTCCAATGCCATGATCAAGTCCTACCACCATGACACCATACCTCTCTTCGGAGCAGGGAAACCTCATGGGGACAAGTTCTGGAGCGCCGTCCTCCACCAGGGACTGATCCTCCATCTCCTGGAGAAGGAGATCGAGACCTACGGGCTTCTCTATGTGACGCCGAAGGGTGAAGAGTTCTTCGCCGACCCTTACGAGATACGCCTTGTCGAGGACCGCGTGTTCCAGGGGAGGGGTACCGATGACGAGGATGACGAGGACTCGGTCAACGAAAAGGCGGCCATGAGGGGCGGCGGCGGTGATGAAGCCCTCCTCTCCATGCTCAAAAGCCTTCGCAAGGACATATCCAAGAGACTGAGGCTGCAGCCGTGGATCATCTTCGGCGACCCTGCCCTGGAGGACATGTCCATCCTCTATCCAGTCACCTACGAGGAGCTGCGCAACTGCCAGGGAGTGGGAGACGGGAAGGCCAGGAAGTACGGCAAGGAGTTCATCGAACTCATTGCGCGCTATGTCGAGGAGAACGACATCACCCGGCCGGAGGATTTCGTCGTCAAGTCTGCCCCTACCAAGTCCCAGGACAAGATCAGCATCATCCAGAGCATTGACAGGAGGATGTCCCTGGACGACATAGCGCAGTCCCGTGGGATGGAACCGGACGAACTGCTCTCCGAGATAGAGAGCATCGTCTCGTCAGGCACCAGGCTCGACATCAACTACTACATCGACCAGGAGGTTGACGAGGATGTGGTGGAGGACATCTATGACTATTTCAAGACCGAGGCTACATCGGACTCCGTCGAGGAGGCCATGGAGACTCTCGGTCCTGACTATGAAGAGCGCGAAATACGTCTTGTGAGGATAAAGTTCCTCTGCGAGATCGTCAATTAAGGGCCTGCCTCGCCGCCCTATCCCACGAAATCGTTGGTTTTCCTGAGGTTGTCGATGGTGTTGCTTTCGCCGTCCTCGAGGATGTAGTTGACTTTGATCCAGGCTGAGTCTTTCAGGAAGTCTACCTGGCCGATCTCCAGGGAGCGTATCTTCATGCCCGTCCTCTTCTGGAGGTCTTCCAGGAGTTCCTTCCTCCTTTCAGGCACTATCAGTTCGATCCGGTCGTAGATCACGAGTTTGGTGGAGGTCCGCTGCCTGAGGATGCCCTTGGACTCCAGTACCCAGATCAGCAGGATGATCAGCACGTTGGCCGTTGCCAGGAGGACGAACGGCACGTCCGCACCGATTCCGTTGATGATGGAGATCGCGATGATGATGAACAGGTAGGTCATTTCCCGGACCGGAACCGTCTCCGTCCTGTAACGGATCATCCCGAAGATGGCGAAAAGTCCTATCGTGAACCCGATCTCGAGGGACAGGTTGTTCATCACGAAGAGCAGCAGGCACATCGCCGAAGAGAACATCAGGAAGGTGAAGTAATAGTCCATCCTGCGGCTCTTCGGGTAATAGAGGAAGTGTACGATTATGAACGACACCAGGAGGTTGAGGAAGAACAGCTTGAGGAGGCCGAGGACCGATTCGAGGGCGGCGGAAGCTCCCGACACGACCTTGTAGTTTCCTGCGTCGTCCTTCTCGACATCGTAGCCGTTCTCGGCGGCGATGGTGGGGTCGAAATCGGCGCCGAGGAAGGAATCGTCCACTTCTTCCATCGGAGCGGAGTCAACCTGGGCCTGGACGGCCTGTGCCGATGCCGCTGCGCATCCTATCGATATCGCCAGGATGGTGGCCAGAATTCTTGACAGGGTTTTCATGATATTCTTTTTTCTAGATCTTTACCTATGATTTTCTCGATGCCCCTGACCTTTTCCTTGAACCTGCCCCTGTGGAGGGAGGTGTCCGTCAGGATGGTCCCGATGCAGTACTTGCTTACCTTGAAAGGGTGGATCCTCAGGTCCAGGAGTATCCTGCCGATCCTGGAGTCCGCCCTTCCGTCCTGCTTCACCTCGATGATGACGGCGTCCCGGAGCCCGGCTGACCGTCCCGTCCTGGGATTGGAGAAGCCCAGGGCCGTGTCGAAGGTGATCCTTTCTGTCTTTTCCTTGTTCACCAGGGTGATTCTGTTGAAAAAGGTAGTGCATGCCGGAGAGATGCCTTCGAGAGTGTACCAGGAGTTCCCGGCCAGGAATTCAGCAGCCCCTGCGGTGCCGGCAATGTCCTTGCCGTCCAGCTTCATCCTCTTCTTCCTGGTCCTTCCCTTGTTGTTCTTCCTTTTGATTTCCAGGAACGTGACCCCTGACACCAGATAGGTCCTGACCCTTACTTTCTGTCGGACGTACTTCCCGGACCGGTGGATCCTGAACATCTCGAGCGTGGGAGTGTCGTAGTACATGGAATCATACCCCGTCACCCTCCGGCCCATGATCTCGCAGACACTGTACCCGCAGTCGGCGGCCCTCTCGAAG
The DNA here is from genome assembly GCA_900320185.1 of uncultured Bacteroidales bacterium. GTDB lineage: Bacteria > Bacteroidota > Bacteroidia > Bacteroidales > UBA932 > Cryptobacteroides. The sequence goes on along the minus strand of ONRD01000001.1, from coordinate 211,124 downwards.
ACCTTGAGAAGCTTCTCCTCCGTAGTGACGTACTTCGTGTCGATCCTGTTCATCAGTTTCACGGAGTCCATCTCTTCCAGGGAGATGGCGTCCATCCGGCTTATCGCGGAGGACGCCTCGAAATCAGTTCCCATCTCCTTCCGTGATGGAATATTCAAAGACTTTCACCGTCTGCAGCTTGCCGTTGGGCGAGTAGTTGAACTGTTTCTTCTTGGTGCCGTCGGCGTTGTACTCGTATTTCCGGACGAGGGTCACCTTGTTCCTCTCGTTGTAGACGACGTTCTTGCTGATGCGCCCGTGGTCGCCGTATTCGAAGGTCTCGCGCCATTTCTGGCCGTACTTGGTGTACTCCGTCTCCTCGATCTTGCGCCCCTGGTCGTCGTAGGTCGTCACCCTGTCCAGCCACTTGGTCTGTGTCTTCGGATCGGTGTTCCATTCCCTTATCACGAGGTTCTTGCGCGCCTGCCTCTTGGCCATGGTGGCTTCGTCGAGCTGGGCGAAGGCGTTGACGCAGAACAGGGATGTCATCATCAGTATGAGGGTCAATACTCTTTTCATCTTGTTCCTGAATGCTAATTCCGTTTGCGAATATCGTTTTTTTTGCAGCATGTCAGCAAATATCGTCCCGAAAAACCGGTTTGCCTGGCAAAATGCCTCCTTTTTCAGCCAAACGCCGGTTCCTCCGGTCAAATGGTCACCATCTTCAGCTTCCGCCCTTCGAAATGTCCGAGCCTGCGGTAGCCGAACATCTTGACGTATTGGGCGAAATAGTCGAATTTCTCGCCGACGAAGCGGGATTCGTGGGAGTCGGAACCGAGCACTATGACTTCTCCTCCCAGTTCCATGAAGCGGATGAGGATGTCCCTGTCGAGCTGGGGAGTCCTGAGCCCGTAGGTCCTGTAGGTCTTGGTGTTGATCTCGAATCCCTTGCCGTTTTCCGCGAGGAAGGTAAGCAGTTCGTCCAGCAGTCCGGGGAAGTCCCTGTAGAGGATGCTCTCCTTGGGGTAGGGGGCGTAGCGGACCACGTAGTCGAAATGGCCCATGACATCGAAATTGTCCGGTCCCAGCCACTTCAGTTCCCTCAGGATGGTTTCCAGGTAGCGGCCGTAGGCTTCCTTCCAGTTCTTTCCCTTGTAGTACGGTCCGTAGTAGGGATCGGTGTCTTCCAGGTAATGGACTGAAGCGGTGACCTGGTCGAAGGAGTTTCCGGCAAGGAATCCCAGGATGCCTTCCCGCGATTTCTCTTCCAGCCCGATCTCGACTCCCTTCAGGACGCGGAACTTCTTCGATGCCGCTCGTCCCCATTTCCCGGCGGCCACTTCTTCAGCGACCCTGTCGATTTCAGCCTGCTGTGCCTTGGGATCGAACACTTCCTCCTTCACCGGGGCGAACTCTCCTTTCATGGGCGGGACATAGAAGTCGCAGTGGTCGGTGAAGCATATTCCTCCAAGCCCCTTGCCTATCGCGGCACCGGTGCTCTCTTCCACCGAAGTCCTCTCTCCGTCGAAAGAGAACTGGGAATGGTTGTGCGTGTCGAAAAACATATTTACGAATATAGCAATTTTTCTTAAATTTGCGTCTCTGTAACAATTTCATCGGATATGTTCTCTTTTGGATACAAGTCTAGTTTCAGCAGCCTGGTAAGGGCTGCCGCCGCCATAGGGATCGGACTGGTCATGGTCTTCGGGGCCGACCGCAACGCTCCCATCCTGATCGTCAAGCTCATCGCTGCATTGATAATCATCGCCGGGCTCGCCTTGCTGTTCCACGCCCTCACGAAGTACCGCAGGCATGGGAACCAGGATATCCGCTCGGCCGAGGAACTCAGCAGGGGGGAATCCCCGCAGGCCGTCTCAAGGATGAGGACCCTGATGGTCTGCAACGCAGCCATCGTCCTGGTCGTCGGCGTGCTTCTCCTGCTTTATCCCAAGGTGCTCGCCGGTTTCGTGGTGACCCTCATCGCCATCGGCCTCATCGCCCTGGGAGCCGTCCAGCTCTTCATGATGACCAGCATCATGTCCTTGCTGGGAGCGGGCTTCTCTTCCCTTATCCTTTCGATAATCTGCATCGTGGGCGGCGCTTTCCTGCTGTTCAGCCCCTTCGGTGAAAGGACCATGGGAATAATCGCAGGCTGCATCATGATAGTCTACGGAGTGTCGGAAATCGTCTCCACCTTCCAGTATGCGAAGGTCAGGAAGATTTCCACCCAGGATGCGGGCCGCCCTTCCGGGCCCGTTGCCGGGGACGGCGGCGTCCCCGAGGCGAAGGAAGTCGATTTCGTGAAGGTGGATGCCCCGCAGGAGGGCTGGGGCTCCGGCCGGGTCGATGACCAGACCGCGGATGAGTGATGATTCCCAGGGAAACGGTACAGCAGATCCTTGACGCCGCCCGTATCGAGGAGGTGGTCGGAGACTACGTGACGCTCAAGCGCCGCGGTTCCGACTGGTGGGGATGCTGTCCTTTCCACAACGAGAAGACCCCTTCCTTCCACGTGGTGCCTTCCAAAGGCATCTACTATTGTTTCGGTTGCCACAAGGGAGGCTCCGCAGTGGGTTTCATAATGGAATATGAACACCTTTCGTGGCCTGAGGCTCTGAAGTACCTCGCGAGGAAGTACAAGATCGAGGTCGTGGAGGAGGAAGAGGATGCGGACCAGATCGCCAGGCGCCAGAGAGGGGAGAGCCTCATGCTCGTCTCCGAATTCGCCGCGGATTTTTTCCGCAGGCAGCTCCGGACCGATGAGGGGAAGAGCATAGCCGTGGAGTATTTCCATAGCCGCGGCCTTGAAGATTCGACGATAGAGAAATATGGCCTGGGCTGGGCCCCTGTCTCCCGCCATGCCCTTACGGATGCCGCCAAGGCTGCCGGTTACAAGGATGAGTATCTGCTTGAGACCGGCCTTTGCGCGAGTTACGACGGCGAGAGCGGGAAGATCCATGACCGCTTCTACGACAGGGTGGTGTTCCCGATCCACTCGGTGAGCGGAAGGGTGGTCGCTTTCGGCGCCCGGACCCTGCGGTCCAAGGAGGACGGCAAGCCCTACGCCAAGTACGTCAACTCAAAGGAATCGGAGATATATGTCAAGAACAGGTCCCTCTACGGCCTGTACTTTGCCAAGAAGGCGATGGGCGACAAGGACAAGTGCTATCTCGTGGAAGGTTACCTCGACGTGCTGTCCATGCACCAGCTGGGCATCACCAACGTCGTCGCATCGAGCGGCACTGCCCTTACCGAAGGGCAGATAGGCCTCATCAAAAGGTTCACCCGCAACGTCACCATAATGTACGACGGAGATTCCGCCGGGATCCATGCCGCCCTCCGGGGAATAGACATGTTCCTGCGGGAGGACATGAACGTCCGGGTGGTGCTCATCCCCGACGGGGACGATCCGGATTCATATTCAAGGAAGCATACGCTCTCCGAGGTCGAGGACTTCCTGGCCTCTTCGGAGCAGGACTTCATGTCGTTCAAGGCCGCCCAGCTGATGCAGGGTACGGAGAACGATCCGATCCGCAGGGCGGAGGTAATAAACGAGATAGGCGACACTATAGCCCTGATGCCGGATGCCGTCAAGAGGTCCACTTACATAAACTTCCTGAACGACAGGTACAGCATCCATCACGATGCGCTTGAAAGGAGGGTTTCCGCAACCCGCAGGAAAATCGTCGAGGACGAGGCCCGTGCCCGCAGGCGGGAAAAGGACGGGTCCGAGGCCGCCGCTCCTTCATCCCTGGAGGCCGCGCCGCGCCCTGCGGAGGCTGCCTACCAGTCACCGGAGAGAGCCCCGCAGGGGCTGGAGAGCCTGGAGGAGAACCCGGTGATGGGGAAGGCGGAACGGGACCTGCTCAATTTCATACTTGCCAACGGAACCACCCCGCTGAAGTTCCCGAGCGACTCGGAATTCTATTCGGGAGAGGATACCGTACAGACAGTCTTCGATTTCATCACGCAGGCCCTCGAAGCGGATGAGAGGACTTTCGAGAATCCGGCTTACAAGGCAACCTACGATGCCTATTCGGAAGAGTACTATGCCGGCTACACCCAGGCGCAGATCGTCAAGCACCTCCTGGACAGCGAGGACAGGACAGTCGCCTACGTGACCGCCCAGCTTTCCGAGGACGAACGCTATGAACTGTCCGTCAAGAACCTTCGCGACTCCATGATGAACAAGGGCTCCTGGCTGACCAGCTACGTGCCCAAGGCCATCCTGGTTTACCAGACATGCCGCCTCCAGTGCCTGATAGACGCCCAGATGTCTGCGCTCCGGCAGGCCCAGGAAAACGGTGACGCCCAGGCGGAACTGGATGCCATGAGCGAGATGATGCGGCTCCGGAATGTGCTCAAGGCGGTGAAAGTGAAACTCGGGAGGGAAAAAGACAGTAATTGATTGTCAGTTTTGAAAAGATAAAGAATAAAGGATATGAAAGAATTTAAAAGGACACTTGTGACCTGCGCGCTTCCTTATGCCAACGGTCCTGTACACATCGGACACCTTGCCGGGGTCTACGTCCCCGCCGACATCTATGTCAGGTACCTGAGGATGCAGGGAAAGGACGTCCTGTTCATCTGCGGTTCCGATGAGCACGGAGTCCCGATAACCATCAAGGCCCGCGCCAACGGGGTCACGCCACAGGACATAGTCGACAAGTACCACGCTATCATAAAGGATTCCTTCCTGAGGCTCGGGATCAATTTCGACATCTACTCCAGGACCACCTCCAAGGTCCACGAGAAGAATGCATCGGACTTCTTCCGCAAGCTCTACGACGAAGGACGTTTCATCACCAGGGAGAGCGAGCAGTACTACGACCCTCAGGCGAAGACCTTCCTGGCCGACCGCTATATAGTCGGGACCTGCCCGAAATGCGGCAATCCTGACGCCTACGGGGACCAGTGTGAAAAGTGCGGCAGCACCCTCAGCCCCGAGGAACTGCTCAACCCCAAGTCCAAACTCAGCGGAGCCGAACCGGTCAGGAAGAAGACCACCCACTGGTACCTGCCTCTGGACAAGTACGAGCCCTGGCTCCGCGAATGGATACTCGAAGGCCACAAGGAATGGCGGTCCAACGTCTATGGCCAGTGCAAGTCATGGCTTGACGGAGGGCTGCAGCCAAGGGCGGTCAGCCGCGACCTGGACTGGGGAGTCCCCGTTCCTGTCGAGGGCGCGGAGGGGAAGGTGCTCTACGTCTGGTTCGATGCCCCGATAGGCTACATATCCAACACCCAGGAACTCCTCCCCCAGAGCTGGGAGAAGTGGTGGAAGGACGACTCCAGCCGCCTTGTCCATTTCATCGGCAAGGACAACATCGTGTTCCATTGCATAGTCTTCCCGTCCATGCTCAAGGCGGAAGGGACCTACATCCTCCCGGACAACGTCCCCGGCAACGAGTTCCTGAACCTCGAGGGGGACAAGATCTCGACTTCCCGCAACTGGGCTGTCTGGCTGAATGAATATGTGGACGAGTTCCCCGGCCAGGAGGATGTCCTCCGCTACGTGCTTTGCGCCAATGCGCCGGAGACCAAGGACAACGACTTCACCTGGAAGGATTTCCAGCAGAGGAACAACAGCGAGCTCGTGGCCATCCTCGGCAATTTCGTCAACAGGGCCGTGGTCCTGACCCACAAGTATTTCGGAGGCCGGGTGCCCGGTAACCTCAAGCCCGAGGCGATCGACGCGCAGACCCTCGCCCTCATCCCCGAATGCAGGAAGAACCTCGAGGAAAACATCGAGAACTTCCATTTCAGGGAGGCCCTCAAGGAAGCCATGAACATAGCCAGGATCGGCAACAAGTACATCTCCGACACCGAGCCGTGGAAAGTGGCCAAGACGGACATGGACAGGACGGCGTCCATCCTCTACACATCGCTCCAGATCTGCGCCAACCTCGCGGTGGCCTTCGAGCCTTTCACCCCCTTCTCCGCCGAGAAGCTCCGCGGTATCCTCAGGGTCGGCATCGATGCCGGTACCGACCATCGCAGGGGCGAAGGTACACCGACCGAGAATTTCTTCAAGGAAGGCCAGGCCCGTGCCCTCCACACCCGTCCTGACGGGGTGGCCCTCGGGAAGCCTTCAGGCGAGGATGTCCCGGTGTTCTGCTGGAAAGATCTCGGAAGGGGAGACCTCCTGCCAGTCGGACATCAGCTCGGGGAAGCCGTGCTTCTTTTCAGCAAGGTCGAGGACAGCGTGGTCGAAGCCCAGGTGGCCAAGCTCGAGGGCCAGGGAAGCCGCGAGTGTCATAGAGCCCCAGAAACCCGAGGTGACCTTCGACGCGTTCGCCGCCATGGACATCCGTACGGCAACCGTGCTGGAAGCTGAAAGGGTCCCGAAGACGGACAAGCTGCTCAAACTCACGATAGACACCGGCATCGACACAAGGACCATAGTCTCCGGGATAGCGGAATACTATGCTCCCGAGGAGATGGTCGGCAAGCAGATATGCATCCTGGCGAACCTCCAGCCCCGGGTGATCCGCGGCATCGAGTCCAAAGGGATGATCCTCATGGCAAAGCAGGGGGACGGGAAGATGCGTTTCGTCACTCCGGCAGAGGTGGTTGTAAACGGAGCCGTGATAGGCTGATCTGAAAAAGATGGAAGTAAATCTCAAACAAGTTGTCGGAATAGTCCGGGAAGCGTCTTCCTTGATGAGCCGCGGAGGGTTCAGCGTCACCGGCAAGGGAAGCCGGGAGAACATAGTGACATCATCCGACCTTGCGGTCCAGCATTTCCTGACCGGAAGGCTCGCAGACCTGCTTCCGGGCAGCGGTTTCCTCTGCGAGGAAGAGGACATGGCGGACACGGCGGGCCACCACGACGTGTGGATCGTGGATCCCATCGACGGGACCGCGAACTATGCCAGGGGAATCGCCAGCTGCTGCATCAGCGTGGCATTGGTCCATGACTGGGAACCTGTGCTGGGAGTCGTCTACAGTCCGTGGCGGCGTGAGATGTACACGGCAGTGCGGGGAAAGGGCGCCCATCTCAACGGCAGGCGTATCAAAGTGTCGGACCGCCCTTTCGAGGAGGGCCTCATGTTCACGGCCATGAGCACTTACCGTAAGGAATATGCCCGGCTCTGCAGCGACATCATCTACGACATCTACATGGAGAGCAACGATCTCCGCCGGACCGGCTCCGCCGCCGTGGAACTCTGCCAGATGGCCGCAGGCAAGGCGGAGCTCTATTTCGAGATGCGCCTGATGCCCTGGGATTATGCCGCCGCCGGCCTCATATTGCAGGAAGCCGGCGGGACTGTCTGTGGGTTCGATGGTTCTTTCCCTTCGCTGTCGAAGCCTTCATTGGTGCTGGCCGCCAACAGTCGGGGCAACTGCCTCAGGCTCCTGGAGACGGTCCGCCGCCACATGCAGAAGGTTCCTTATGAGTAGTGGCTCCCGCCGCTGACGGCGGCTTCTGGCCGGGATGGGGCTACTGCGCGAAAGCGTAGGAGAAGCCGTTCACCTTTTTCCAGGCACCGCGGGTGAAGTCCGGTACCTCCACGGGGGCGTTCCCGTTCTCAATCGAAATCGATCCCAGTTCGCCGAGGCAGCACCACTCGGCGAGGTCGTACACGTCCATGTCGAGGGGCAGGCCGTTGCGCAGGCAGTAGATCAGGCGGTAGTCCATGATGAAGTCCATCCCGCCGTGGCCGCCGACGGTCTTCGCAAGGTCGACCAGTTCCGGGGTCAGGATAGGGCTCGGATGTTTTTCCTGCAGTTCCTTGACTGCCTCGGGGCCAAGTACGTCATGGGATCCGACGCTGATCTGCTGTATCGGGTACTTGGCTGCATAGCCTTCCGTACCCACGATCTGGTACATCCTGTCATAGGGCCTGGGGGTGAGGACGTCGTGGGAGACTAGGATGGTCTTGCCGTTCTCGGTACGGATGAGGGTGTTCGTCTCGTCTCCGTTCAGGAAGTCGTCGCATTCCTTCCCGGTCTGCATCTTAACCCTTGCGGGGCCGTTCACGGCCTTCGTGTCCATCGCGACGAGGGTCTTCATCCTGTCGCCCCTGTGGATTCCGAGGACCTGGCAGATGGGGCCAAGCCCGTGGGTGGGATACACGTCGCCGCGGTGGGTGTGGTTGAAGTCGAGCCTCCAGTTGTTCCAGTATTCATCCCAGTAGGGGTCGAGCCAGTGCAGGTAGGAGCCTTCTACATGGAGGACTTCGCCGAACACCCCGGCCTGCGCCATCGCGAGGCACGATAGCTCGAAGAAGTCGTAGCAGCAGTTCTCGAGCATCATGCAGTGCTTGCGGGTCTTCTCGGAAGTGTTGACAAGGTCCCAGCATTCCTTGAGGGAGGTGGCGGCAGGGACTTCGATCGCAGCGTTCTTGCCATGTTCCATGGCGCATATCGCCACTTCGGCATGATGGATCCAGTCCGTGCAGATGTACACGAGGTCGATGTCGTCCCGCTCGCACAGCTGCTTGTAGGCGTCCAGGCTTCCTGAATATTCAGCGGCCTTCGGGAAGGCCCTTCCTTCAAGGGTCTTCTGGGCGGCGGCCACCCTGTCCGGCTCAACGTCGCACAGGGCGACGATCTTCACTCCGGGTACATAGGTGTAGCGGCTCACGGCGCCGCTGCCTCTCATTCCGAGGCCGACGAAGCCGATCCTGACGGTGTCCATGGCGGGTACGGTCAGACCGATGACGTCCTGCTGGGAAGCCTCGCGTGCAGGGACTTCCGTCTTGATGGGGACTGTCGTCCTGGATGAAGTGCATGCCACTGCCAATGCAAGGGCTGCGGCCATGAAGAGGTTCTTGATACTCATGATATTGGTGTTTTGATTACTTCTTCCTTATCACATTCAGGCCGTCACGTATGGGCAGCAGCACGGATTCCACCCGCGGATCGGCGACCACCATGTCGTTGAAGGCGGCTATCCCGAGGGTCTTCCTGTCCTGCGGAAGGGGATCCTGCCACATCTTCCCGTCCCAGAGGACGTCGTCGGCGAGGATCAAGCCTCCCGGACTGACCTTGTCGATGACAAGGTTGTAGTAGTCGGAATAATCCCTCTTGTCTGCATCGATGTACACGAGGTCGAAAGGTCCGTCGAGCCTGCGGAGAGTTTCCTTGGCGTCCCCAAGGTGGAGCGTTATCCTGTCCTCGACGCCGGCGTTCTTCCATCCTGTGCGTATCAGGTCTTCCAGTTCGTCGTTGATCTCCAGGGTGTCGAGGTGGCCTCCTTCAGGAAGCCCGAGGGCCAGGCAGATGGCAGAATACCCTGTGAAGGTCCCTATCTCCAGGATGCGGCGCGCCTTCGACACCTGCACCAGGATCGTAAGCAGGCGCCCCTGGACCGGGCCGGAGAGCATCCGCGGGTAGTGTGTACGGATGCCGGTCTGCCTTTCGAGCCAGTCGAGGGCAGGGCATTGAGCCGTGGTGTGGGCCCGGAGGTATCTGTCTTCAGCGGATTCCATGCTACGATCCGGCAGCTAAGTTACTAAAGAAAAACCAGACTGGAAACCTTGTCCTGCATGAATATGCGGCAGGCCAGTTCCTGTACTTTCCCGGCCGTAACCGATTCGATGGCGGCTACGTTTTCCTCGTCGGACCAGATGCGGCCGAAGGTGAGCATGCTCTTCCCCATGGACAGGCACTGGGTCTCACCGTTGTCGGAACTGATGGCCAGCTGCCCCAGGAGCTGTTTCTTGGCCGCCTTGAGGGTCGAGTCGGAGAGAGGGGTCTCCTTCATGCGCGAGACCACCTTCCCGACTGCGTCCAGGCACTTGTCGAGGTTGCATCTGTCGCATCCCAGGCTTATCGCCAGGATTCCGGCCTCAGTGTACTGGGAGTAGGAGGATTCGACTCCGTACACCCAGCCGTTCTTCTCCCTGAGCAGGTCGTTCAGGAGAGAGTTCGAAGCCGGCCCTCCGATTATGTTGTTGAGCAGGACGGTCGCTATCCTGTCCTGGCCGTCGAACAGCGAAGGGGCGGTGCTGCCTATGACGGCGTTCACCTCATGGTTCTTCTTGTCGATCCTCTTGTGGAAGACAGGGATCCGGCCGACTGGCCGGATTTCCCTCGGAACGCTTTCCGAAGCGCTACCGTCGAACACTTTCCCGGCGAGTCTCAGCACGGAGGTTTCCATCTTCTTCTCAGGGATGTCCGCGACCACGGCGAGCACCATGTTCTCCGGGGTGAAATGCTCCCTGACGAACTTCGCGAGCTCCTTGCAGGAAATCTTCCTGACGCTTCCAGCCGTGCCCAGGATGCTCCTCCCGAGAGGATGTCCTTCGAACAGCTCTCCTTCGAACTGGTCGTAGATGTCGTCGGCGGGAGCGTCCTTGCTGGAACTTATCTCCTCTATCACGACGCCCCGCTCTATCTCGACTTCTTCCTCAGGGAAGACCGGGCAGGTCGCCAGCTCGAGCAGCAGCGAAGCCGCCTTGGAGAGGTCCTCCTTCAGGACTGTGGCGTGGAGGACGATCTCCTCCTTGGTCGTGAAGGCGTTCAGCTCCCCTCCCAGCCTGTCCAGGTAGCTGTTGATGACCCGTGCGCTTTTATGCGCGGTTCCTTTGAATATCGTGTGCTCCGTGAAATGAGCTATCCCGCTGTGGAAGCCTTCTTCGTCACGGGTTCCGCATTTGATAGTCAGTGAACAGTAGCCGACGGCGTTGCCGCTCCTCCTGACAGCATACTGCAACCCGCAATCCGCCCTTCCGGTAATCATGTCCCGCCTACCTTGCTTTCTTTATTTCCTTGAGGTCGTCCGGGAGGAATCCGCGTCCCCTGCGGGAGCCGATCCTGTGCTTCTTGAAATAGAGCAGTTCCTGGGTGTCCGCCGTGAAGAGCATCTTGTAGCAGACGGACCCGTCCACAGGGTCGGCCGGCGCCACTACGAAACTCACGACGGCGTTGTACGCTCCGCGGGCCAGGATCCCGTCGACTTCGTCCTCGTCAGTGATGAATATGTCCTGGTCCAGTTTCCCGAGAGTCTTCCCGTCAACCTGGGGGGCAATGTCCTCGGCCGGGATGTAGAGCTGCCGGTTCTTGATTTTCCCGAGGTTCTTGTTGTAGGAATTCAGGCTTGAGTAGGCCTTCATCTCGGAACTGGTCATGGTCTTGGTAAGGTCCTGCATCACCTTGATGATTGCGGGCAGTACGGCCAGTTCACGGCCGGAAGGAAGCTGGGCGCTCCTCAGCGGGAAAGACACGACCTCGAGCATTTCGTTGATCCCCTTGGCGGCCTCCGGGCCGCCCTTGACCAGGGTCAGCAGGTCGATCCCGGGTTCATATTCCTTCTTCTCCTGCCCTTTCACGACCAGGAGGAAATAGTGGCCGGCGTTTGTCTTGAGGGCGTTGAACTCGTCCTTGCTGCAGAACTCGTAGGGAGAAAGGCTCCAGCTCGTGGTGACCGCCTCCCTCAGTGCTTCATCCAGGATTTCGTCCCCGGACATCACTACCTTCGTGGTCTTCGAAGTGAAATCCTTGATCTTTTCCCTGCGCGTAGTTATCTGTACCTGGCCGAAGAGTCCGGTCGGGGCAAGGATGACGGCGATAGCCGCCGCGAATATTCCGATGTTCAGTTTCATAGCATTCAGTTCATATTCATACTTTGTGCCGCAAAGACAAAGATACTCTTTTTTGTTTTGCCAAATGAGAATATTGCTTAAATTTGTACACTATGCCGGAATATATCGTATCAGCAAGAAAATACCGCCCTGATTCGTTTGAAACGCTTATCGGACAGGACAACATAGCCCGGACCCTCAAGAATTCCATCCTCAGGGGGAAACTTGCCCACGCCTACCTTTTCTGCGGACCAAGGGGAGTGGGAAAGACCACGACGGCCAGGATCTTCGCAAAGGCGATCAACTGTTCCAACCCTTCCGCTGAGATGGAGCCCTGCGGCGAGTGCGAGTCCTGCAGGTCGTTCCAGGAGGGTCGGTCCTACTGCATCCACGAGCTGGATGCCGCCTCGAACAACGGCGTGGATGACATAAAGAACCTGATGGACCAGGTGCAGATCCCCCCTCAGGTAGGAAAGTACAGCGTCTACATCATCGACGAGGTCCACATGCTTTCGACCGCTGCATTCAACGCCTTCCTGAAGACTCTCGAGGAGCCTCCCGCACATGCCATATTCATCCTGGCGACAACGGAAAAGCACAAGATACTTCCGACTATCCTGTCCCGCTGCCAGACTTACGACTTCAACCGCATCTCCGTTCCGGACATAGTCTCCAACCTTAAGGGAATAGCGGAGAAGGAGGGAGTCTCCATCGATGACGAGTCGCTTCACGTGATAGCGCGGAAGGCCGACGGGGCCATGCGCGACGCCCTGACCATCTTCGACCAGACGGTAGCCTTCTGCGGTACCAAGGTGGAGTATGCCGAGGTCCTGAAGAACCTTAACGTCCTTGATTACGACTACAGTTTCAGCCTCGTGGACGATTTCCTTGCGGGTGACTACGGAGCAGCCCTTCTCAAGTTCGACGAAATCCTCTCCAAGGGATTCAACGCCCTTCATTTCTGCGCGGCCCTCAGCTCCCATTTCAGGGATCTGATGGTGACGCGCAACGGAGGACTGGACTCCCTGCTTGAACTGCCAGGATCCTTGAAGGAAAGGTATTCGGAACAAGCCTCGCGCTGCTCCCTGCGCTTCCTTTACGAGGCACTGGGGATTACGACAGCCTGCGAGGCCGGTTACAAGCAGGCGGTGAATCCTCGCCTCCACATAGAATTCGCCTTGATGAAACTGAGCTTCCTGCTGAAGTCTTTCCAGGCGGAGCCGGCTGCGGCCCCTTCGAGGCCGGCCAGGCCGAAGGCCAGGGAGACACAGCCGGTATCTCCCGGCGGCCCGTCATCCCCCGCCGTTCCTGCGCCGGCGGCTTCCTCTCCGGCCGAACCTGCCGCAGAGCCTCCACAGGGCGCCGCTCCCTCGACTGCACCGGCTCACGGGGAATCCCCTTCCGGGACCGACGACCCTGCCCCAAAACCGCGCCCGCGCCCCAGACCTGCCAAGACAGGAGCCGCGCTGTCATTGAATTCCATAGTCAAGGAAGGGGCCGGGAAATCCGAGGACAGTCAGGAGCCTGAAAAGACGACGCAGCTGCCCGATGACGAGGCGGTCCTCTCGGCATGGAAAACCATCCCGGCCGGGGTTTCGACAAGTCCCCGTCTTGCAAGTGCGCTTTCAAGTGCCAAGGTAAAGGTCTCCGTGGAGGGAGGAGTGAAGGTCCTTACCTTCACGGTGAGCAATGAATCACAGGAAAAATGGATAAGGGCCAACAAGCTTCTGGCTCTGGAAGGGATTTTGCAGAAGAACACCGGCTCGTCGAATGTCCGCCTCGAAATCGAGGTGGCTCCCGTTGAGGACAAGAGCACCCAGCCTTATACCGACCAGGAAAAGGCCACCGTGCTCATGGACAAGTCTTCCGAGGTCAAGAACCTTGTACGGGACTTCGGGCTGGAGACAGAATAAAGAAGAAAGGCGATATGAAACTTCGTTGCGAGAATCTGGTCAAGAAATACGGTATCAGGACTGTCGTGAAAGGTGTCTCGATGGAGATCAGCCAAGGCGAGATAGTCGGGTTCCTTGGTCCCAACGGCGCCGGGAAGACGACAAGCTTCTACATGATAACTGGACAGATCGTCCCTAATGCGGGGAAAGTGTACCTCGACGACGAGGACATCACCGGACTGCCGATGTACAGGAGGGCCCAGAAGGGGATAGGATACCTTCCCCAAGAGGCTTCCGTTTTCCGCAAGATGAGTGTCGAGGACAACATCATGTCAGTTATGGAAATGTCTGACATGTCCAAGGCCGAGCGTGAGGAAAGGCTGGAGAGCCTGATCGACGAGTTCAACCTTTCGAAGGTACGCAGGAGCCTCGGGATCCAGCTTTCAGGCGGAGAGAGGCGCCGGTGCGAGATAGCGCGGGCGCTTGCCATCGACCCGAAGTTCATCCTCCTGGACGAGCCGTTCGCCGGAGTCGACCCTCTTGCCGTCGAGGACATCCAGTACATAATCGCAAAGCTGAAGTACAAGGACATCGGGGTGATCATCACCGACCATAACGTCGGCGAGACCCTGGCCATCACCGACAGGGCGTACCTGCTGTATGAAGGTACCATCCTTCAACAGGATACCCCCGAGAGACTTGCCGCGAACGAAGAGGTCCGCACCAAGTACCTCGGGGAAGGTTTCCAATTGAAGAGTTCCGTTTCCGTGGAAAGGGCCAGGTCCGAGCATGAGGCCATGATGGCCGTCAAAGTGGAAGACCAGCCCGCCGGGGACTAGACCCTCTGTCCGTAGCTGCGGTCGGTGGTGTTGACCGTGATCTTTTCGCCCTGGTTTATGAAGAGCGGGACCATTATCTTGGCACCGGTCTCAAGGGTGACTTCCTTGAGTGCGCTGGTCGAGGCGGTGTTGCCTTTCACTGCAGGCTCAGCATAGGTGACTTCCAATGTGACATAGGTCGGGAGTTCGCAGGTGAGGCATTTTTCTTCAGGCTCCACCACGAACATCATTTCCACATGCTGCCCTTCCTTCATGAGGTCGGCGTTCTCGACTACGTCGTGGGGAAGGTGGATCTGTTCGAAAGTCTCCTCGTGCATGAAGTTGAACCCGTCCTCGTCTGAGTAGAGGAACTGGTAGGGACGTCTCTCGACGGTGATCACGTCGATTTTCATGCCGGCAGTGAAGGTGTTCTCGAGGATCCTGCCGTTCTCGAGGTTGCGGAGTTTCGTCTTGACGAAGGCCGGGCCTTTGCCTGGTTTTACATGCTGGAAGTAAACCACCTGGCAAGGTTTGCCGTTGTAGTTGATGAACAGTCCGTTCTTGAAATCTGCTGTTGTTGCCATAAATATGAAGGATAGTTATTGATTCTAAATGTTGAAAAGCAAAGTTTCCAACGGCAAATGTAGTTATTTGCCCTTGTTTCTGCAAAAATTCCTTAAGCGCCCGGCGACCTGTTCGCCAATGACGTACTGCGGGAAGTGTTAAGAATCTATGCTGCTAAGATGCTACCTATCAACAATAATCGTTATTGGAGGATTGATTGGATCTCCATTCAGAGTGCATGATAAGTTCAACTTTGCTCGTTCATTCTTCCGTGAAACTATTACTCTTATAGGATATTCATCCCCATAGATATTCAGGTTAAGGTTGAAATCATAATGGTCACCATAGTAAATAGTGTGTGCGAAAACAGTATTTGTCGAAGGGAAATAGTCTTTGGAGATAACATAAGAAATCCACGGGTTAATTGTATCTGCGAAAAAGAAACGTTCATCCCTGCGTCTTCCGAGGTTATCATGATAGTCAATATAAATGCTGTCTTTCATCCCTTCTAACTCCTCCGGTAAAAACATTACACCAGAATCATCGACGAGCTTTATCTTCAAATATTCCGTTACGTACGGAAAATGATCATCCATACGAGGAGCACATGAACAAACCGAAACCAGGAGCAATATCACATTAAAAACAGAATGATAAGAAATCATTCCTCCGCCAACGGCAAATGTAGTTATTTGCCCTTGTTTCTGCAAAAATTCCTTAAGCGCCCGGCGACCTGTTCCAGCAGCCAGCGCGGGGTGGAAGTGGCGCCGCAAACACCGGCAAGGTCTCCTTCCCTGAACCATTCCTTGGAAATCTCTTCTGGTCCGGAGATGTGATATGTCCTGGGATTGCGCGATTTGCACAATTCATAGAGGACCTTTCCGTTTGAGCTGGAAGCTCCTGACACAAAGATGATTACATCGTGCGAAACGGCGAAATCCGAGAGTTCCTTGTGCCGTGATGCGACCTGCGAGCAGATGGTGTTGTGAACCCGCAGGCCGGCTTTTGCCCGGGAAGAGAGGATCTCGCAGATGCGTGAATATTCAACCGGACTCTTGGTCGTCTGGGAGAAGATTTCCAGGGGGCCGTCCGTCCTTATCCGTGCCGTTCCCTGATCAGGTCCTTCCCCGAGGGCGGCCAGAAGCATCTGGACATTCTCTATCACCGTGGCATCGCCTCCGACCTGCCCGACCAGGCCAAGGACCTCGGCGTGTCCTATCTTGCCGAATATTATCAGCTGCCCGCCTTCCGGCTTCAGCCTTTCGTAGGCTTCCCTTATCCTTTCCTGCAGCCTCAGTACCACCGGACACGTGCAGTCTATCACGGTGATGCCGGTTTCCTTCGCCAAAGAATATGTCTCCGGAGGTTCTCCATGGGCCCGGATAAGCAGGGTCTCCCTGCAAGGGTCGGGGATGGAACCGATGTCTTCGCGCGAGATTGTGACAAGTCCCTTCCTGCCGAGCCTTTCCAGTTCGGCTTCATTATGGACTATGGCGCCAAGGGAGTAAAGCCTCCCGTCAGGATTGTCGTCCAGGAATTTTTCGGCTCTTCCTATGGCCCTGATAACTCCGCCGCAGAAGCCCGAGTGCTGTTCTATCTCAACCCCAGCGATCATCTATTCAAGTATTCCGAACCTGCCCTGGCACAGGCCCTGGAACCAGACCATCTCCTCGTGGAGGGTCATGTCCGAATTGTCCAGGACGAATGCGTCGGCGGCCCGCGTCAATGGCGAGGTTTCACGATGCGAGTCGATGTAATCCCTCTCCAGGAGGTTCTTCATCACTTCCTCCATGACCGGATCCTCTCCTTTGGCCTTCATCTCGTCGAAGCGCCTTTGGGCCCTGACCTGGTCCGACGCGGTCATGAATATCTTTATCTCGGCTTCCGGGAATACTGCGGAACCGATGTCCCTGCCATCCATGACCACTCTCTTCCTCTTCCCGAAAGCGTGGAGTCTTTCATCAACGAACTTGCGGACGAACGGTATGGCGGAAACCGGGCTGACATGGCCGGACACCTCGAGGGTGCGGATCTCCTTCTCGACGCAGCGGTCTCCGATGAAGGTACCCTTTTCCGTGCCGGAGGACCTGAAGTCCAGGTCCAGGGTTTCGAGGGCCTTTTCCAGCCCTTTTTCGTCTATCGTCCCGTCAGGTGCGATCAGGCCGTTTTCCATTGCGTGGAGGGTCACTCCGCGGTACATGGCTCCGGAATCGAGGTAGAGGAGGCCGTATTCTTCCGCGATCAGCTTGGCAAGGGTGCTTTTGCCGGTGGATGAGTAGCCGTCTATGGCTACGATAATGTCAGGAATGTTCATATTCACAAATTTATCAATTTTTTGTAATTTTGTCTGAAATTAATAACGTATTCAGCCACCGCAATGAAGATTCTTATTGTTGACGATGAAAGGGCCATCCGCAATTCCTTGAAGGAGATCCTTGGCGATGAAGGCTACGAGGTGGATGTCGCCGAAGATGGTGCCACCGCCCTTGAGATGGCGGACAAGGAAAGGTATGGGGTGATCTTCTGCGACATCAAGATGCCGGGGATGGACGGTACCGAGGTCCTCGAGAAACTCGTCTCCGAGGGAGTGGACTCCGCGATTGTCATGATTTCGGGCCACGGGGACATCGAAACTGCCGTCGACTGTATCAAGAAAGGGGCTTTCGATTTCATCCAGAAGCCGCTTGACCTCAACAGGATACTCATCACCATCAAGAATGCTACCGACAAGGTGAGCATCGTGAAGGAGAACCGTCAGCTTAAGAAGAAGGTTTACGGCCAGCAGATGATAGGGGAGTCAGAGCCGATCAGGCACATCAGGGACATGGTGGCCAAGGTGGCCCCGACCGACTCAAGGGTTCTCGTGATGGGGCCCAACGGATCCGGAAAGGAACTGGTCGCCAGGAGCCTCTACGAGCAGAGCGCCCGGAGCGCCATGCCTTACATCGAGGTCAATTGTGCCGCCATACCGTCGGAATTGATCGAGAGCGAGCTGTTCGGCCACGAGAAGGGGTCTTTCACTTCGGCGGTCAAGCAGCACAAGGGAAAGTTCGAGCAGGCCGACGGCGGGACTTTGTTCCTGGATGAGATAGGAGACATGAGCCTTGCGGCCCAGGCGAAGGTGCTGCGTGTGCTCCAGGAAAAGAAACTCTCCCGTGTCGGAAGCGACAAGGACATTGTCGTGGACGTGCGTGTGATCGCTGCAACCAACAAGGACCTCCAGAAGGAGATAGAGAAAGGCAATTTCCGCGAAGACCTGTACTACCGGCTCAGCGTCGTCGTCATCAAGGTCCCCTCGCTTGACGAGAGGAAGGACGACATCCCTCTGCTGGTCGATTATTTCGTCAGGCAGCTGAGCACGGAGAAAGGATTCCTCGCCAGGCCGTTCTCTCCCGAAGCCATTGAGCTTCTCAAGGAGAAATCATGGCCAGGCAATATCCGCGAACTCGGAAATGTCGTGGAGCGGCTTTTGATTTTCGGCGGCAATCCGGTGACTGCTGAAGACGTCAGGCTCTACGTCACTCCGGTCCAATAGCCCCGCCTTACTCCAGTTCGATGGCCCTCATCAGGGTAGGATCGACACTCATGTAAAGCTTGTAGAATGCGTTCTCGCCCAGTTTCGAGAACCGGCCGATAAGTGCCCTTATCTGGGGTACGAGGTAGCCCTTCGTCTGCTCCCATTCGGCGTCCGAGGCGGTTATCCCGTCCATCCTGGAGGCATATTCCCTGAACCTGGAGGGCAGGTCCAGATCATCCAGCACCTTCTCGAGCTGGTCGAAACTGTCTATGGGGGAGATCCTTCCCTTGAACTTGTCGAACATGGCGGAGGCGAACCTCATCTGGGTGGCCTTCCTGTTGCATGCGACGTAGAAGTCCGTGGTCCGGGTGGTGTCCATCGGCACGAATATGTCCGGAACGATGCCTCCTCCTCCGTAGACGGTGCGCCCCTTGGCGGTCCTGTAGGCCTGGGTGGAATCCACCTTGATGCTGTCTGCCTCGAACATCTCGCCGGTAGTGTACCGGTTGTAGATGTCCATCCCGTAGTCCTTGGAATAGGGTTTCTGGATGCATCTTCCCGAAGGAGTGTAATACCTTGCGACCGTGAGCCTGATGCCGGATCCGTCGTTGAAGTTGAGGGGCTCCTGGACCAGGCCCTTGCCGAAGGAACGGCGGCCGATGATGAGGCCCCTGTCGTTGTCCTGCATGGCTCCGGCGAATATTTCGCTGGAGGAGGCTGAGGACTCGTTGATCAGCACCTTGAGCCTGACCCCTTTGAGGAATCCCTTCCCGTCGGCCGTGAAGTTCTCCTTGGGCCTGTGGAGTCCCTGCATGTAGACGATTTCGTCGCCCTTGTCCAGGAAAAGGTTGCTCAGGCCGAGCGCCTGGTTGAAGTACCCTCCGGTGTTGTCGCGCAGGTCGACGATGAGTTCTTCCATCCCTTGGTCGAGAAGTGCCTTGCCGGCTTCGCAGAACTCCCTGTAGGTCGTCTCGGCGAACTTTGTAAGCCTGATGTAACCGGTAGTCCCGTTGACCATGAAACTGGCGTCGACGCTGTGGATGGGGATCTTTCCCCGTGTGATCTCGAAGGGAATCTGTTCTTTCCCCCTGCCGACGGTGACGGTCACCTTGGTCCCGGAAGGGCCTTTCATCAGGCGGACCATGCTGTCCTGCGGGAACTTCACCCCGGCGATCACCTCGTCATCCACTTTAAGGAGCCTGTCTCCGGGCAGGAGACCGGCCTTCTCCGAAGGCCCTCCCTGGATCACTTCGATCACCGTCGCCGTGTCGTTCGGGACGTTGAACTGGATGCCTATGCCCTCGAAGTTGCCGGCGAGTTCCATGTCAGCCTGGGTCAGTTCCACCGGAGGCATGTACACGGAATGCGGGTCCAGGGCGTTAAGCGCAGCCTGGACGGCGGCATCGGTGACATCCTTGACGTTTATGGTGTCCACGTAGTTCTCGCCGACCTTGTAGAGAATGTAGTTCAGCTTCTGCCACTGGTTGTACTTTACGTCGAACAGGGCCTTTCTCTGCCTGTAGGCGCTGACTGTCATGGCAAGCAGGACTCCGACGGCTATGCCAAGGACCGCGACCCATACTGGGGAATATTTCTTCATCTGGAAAACTGTTGCGGGAAACTAGTCTATCTTCTCAACTTCGATACCGGCCCTGCGCAGGAGGTCCACCCCGTCGGTGAGGCGGTATTCGTCCTTGTACACGACCCTCTTGATCCCTGCCTGTATGATCAGTTTCGAACACTCCAGGCAAGGGGATGCCGTCACGTAAAGCGTGGAACCGTTGCTGCTGTTCCCTGATTTGGCGACTTTGGTTATTGCATTGGCTTCGGCATGGAGGACGTATGGCTTGGTGACGCCGTTCTCGTCCTCGCAGACATTCTCGAAACCGGAGGGCGTGCCGTTGTAGCCGTCCGAGATGATCATCTTGTCCTTTACTATCAGCGCACCGACCTGACGCCTCTTGCAGTAGGAGTTCCTGGCCCAAATCTCGGCCATCTCCAGGTATCGTGAATCGAATTTTTCCATTACTTGTTTCTCTGGTAGAGGTATCTCTTGATCGAACGCTTAGGTGTCCTTTCAAAGTCTTCCGGCATGAACTCTATCTTCCTGATCTGGGCGTAGGAAGGCAGTTCCTTGTTGATTTCTGGCAGGAGGCCGAGGATGCTCTTCTCGAATTCCTTGCGGGTCATCCCGTCGAGTTCTCCCTGGTGGTAGTCGGGGTAGATGAGTGCGGTGAGCCCGTTGTTGTCTTCGATGACGAGCGATTCAACCACGCATCCGAGTGCGTTGATCACTGATTCGATCTCCTCGGGGTAGATGTTCTGTCCGCTGGGACCGAGGATCATGCACTTCGAGCGGCCTTTGATGAACAGGTAGCCGTCCTTGTCGATGATGCCCATGTCGCCGGTCCTCATCCACCCGTCTTCGGTGAACAGGGATGCGGTTGCCTCCTCGTTCTTGTAGTAGCCGAGCGGGATGTTGGGTCCCTTGCACTGGATCTCGCCTTCGATGTGTTCAGGATCTTCCGAATCTATCCTGATCTGCATGTTGAGGGCCGCTTTGCCGCATGAGTACAGTTTCTTGTCGTCGAAATGTGAATATGTGATGATGGGGGCGCATTCCGTCATCCCGTACCCGACGGTGTAAGGGAACTTGATCTCGTTGAAAAACTTCTCGATGTCCTTGTTGAATGCGGCACCTCCGAGGATGACCTCCACGAAGTTGCCTCCGAACGAATTGACAAGCTCCTCCCGGATCTTCTTCTGTATCATCTTGTCGATGTAGGGAATCTTCAGCAGGGTCTTCATGCTGTTCTTCTCGATCAGCTTCTGTATCTTGGACTTGTAGACCTTCTCGATGATCAGGGGGACTGCTATGATGATGTTGGGCTTGACCTCCTGGAAGGCCTGCATTATGATCTTGGGACTCGGAACCCTGGTCAGGAAATGGACGTGCGAGCCGATGATCATCTGGTAGAGGAACTCGAACATCATCCCGTACATGTGGGCCGACGGCAGCATGGAGACGCACTTGCACTTGTTGTCCAGCTCGGGGAGGACGTGTTTTGCGAACTGGATGTTGGAGCACAGGGCCCTGTAAGGTATCATCACACCCTTCGAGAAACCGGAAGTACCGGAAGTGTAGTTGATGAGGGCGAGCTCGTTGGGTGAATCCTTGTAGTAGTTCAGGTCCTCGGGTTCGAAGGAGTTGGGATGCCTCTTCCCGAAATACTCGTTCATGTGTTCCCTTGTCTGCGTGATCCTGGGCACCTTGGCGTAGAGGAGCTTGAAGGTGTTGATCTGGACCACGGCGTAGAGGCCCGGCATCTCGTCGGCGTTCAGCCCTTCCCAGACGACGTCGTCCACGAACAGGACCTTGGCTTCGGAGTGGTTTATGAGGTAGTGGATGTTGCCTGGCTTGAATTCATGGAGAATAGGCACCGGAACGGCTCCGTAGGTCATGGTCGCCAGATAGCTCACCGCCCAGTTGACCTGGTTCCTCGCGCAGATGGCAACCTTGTCACCCTTGTGGAGGAAGCATTTCTCGAAGGCGATCTGGAGCTTCTCTATCCTCCTTGCGACGTCTCTGTAGCAGAGGCTGGCACCCTGGTAGTTGGAGAGGGCCTGCTTGTCCCAGTTCTCCCTGAAGCTCTTCTCTATGAGCTTATTGACTGATTGAAACTTGAATTCTTCCATATCGATCATTCTTCTTTCTTCTTTTTAGGGAACTTGAAGGTCCTTTCCTTCCCGTCGTAGCAAGTAGCCACGACCTGCCCCTTCTGGTTGATTTCCAATTTGCTGTCCGGGCGTATCATCTTGCCTCCCTCTCCTTTGAGGAGCACCTTGCCTCCCTTGTAGGGGTAGACCAGGGTTTGCTTTGAAGTACGTACGGTCCAGTATTTCTTCCCCCCTCCCTGCAACGGTTCCGGGAGGCTCTTGATTGTCTGCGAGGAGGTGATCCCGCCCCAGTCGCGCACTGGCTCGCCGTCGATGCTCCAGAGCCTGACGGTGTTGTCGTTCATGAGGGCCATCACGACCGTCGCCCCTGAATATTCAACAAGCTCGGGACCAAGGATGACCTTGTCTCCCAGGTTCTTCGGGAATCCGCTCACGAACCGCCCAAGCCTGTCGATCGCATACAGGGACGAATCGGCGCAGAAAAGGTACTGCAGCTTGCCGTTGCCGAAGTAGTCGATCTCCTTGACGTATCCGCAGAACCGGTGCTTGAACGGAATGCCCCACAGGTCTTTGCCGTTCTCATCCTGGAGGCAGATGGAGCGGTGCTTGTTCTGGTAGAGTGTGTTCATCTCGCCCGTGGCGCTGTTCCTTACCTTGAAGGGGCCCTCGGGTATGACTATCGAAGTGTCGCGGTCCACCGTCTGGACCTTGCCTGCGGCTACGTTTATCCGGTCTACGTTGATCTCGAAATCCATTTTGTCACCGGCGGCCATGGCAGCGACGGTAACCGGGGCGAAATTGACGCTGCGCACCATCCTCCTTACCCCTGTGGCCATCTCCGGGCTGAAGGTCCGGTCGATGACGGTAGGGTCCTCGGTCAGTGAATGGTACATCCAGAAGCCGCAGTATTTCTGGGGAATCCTGCCGGCCAGGCCGTTCCCTGCGAGACGCGCCTTGAGGGTTTCTTCAAGGAAACCATCGGAGGAATATTCCTCCATGCATTCCCTCGGCCCGATCACCAGCCAGCCGGCCGCAGTGGTGCAGAAAGACTCGTCCCCGATGCCGAAGAGGCTGCCGAACAGGGTCCGGACAAAGCCTGCCTGGGAGAACTCCCTGGCTTCTCCGGGCTTGGGCTTCCTTCCGGGCTTGACCAGAAGTACATTCCGCAGTTCGCCGGAGAAGTGTATTCCTGCCATTGCTACCTCCTTGATCCCGAGGTCCTCGGCCCATTGCTCGGCATCCTTCCCGCATCTTGCCCTTTGCGAAGAGAGTTCCTGCTCGTAGCGGTCGAGCCTCACCTTTGAATCCAGGTAGTCGCGGTACGCCTTGATGTAGTCGGATATGTCCTTGACGGGGATTGAGAATACGTAATCCGTGCCGGCGGGGAGCGCTTCGGGAACACTGACTCCCGAGGTCCCGCTTTTCCGGAGTACGTTCAGATAGTAGGCCTGGTCGCTCCCGTACAGCAGTTTCCCGTGGAGGGAGACGTTCGAAGGCTCATGGTTGGTTATTGAAAAGGCGTACCAGCTGCAAAGTTCCCTGAAGAACCCGGCATGCCTGTGCAGGTGCCTGTCCAGGAAGGCATTGAAGATGTTGTCGGAATATGCGCTGGATGCGAAGATGGCGTCATCTCCCTTGACGGTCCTCGCGATCTGGGAGAAATCTTTCGCCTCGAGGACGGAATGTCCCTCGGCGAGATGCCTCATGGATGATCCCACTATGGTCTCCGAAGGCGAGATGAACACCAGGTTGCTGTCAGATGCGGCCTTCAGTCCGGCCGAGGCTGCCTTGGAGACAAGTGCTGAATAGCCGGAAGCGGAGTCTTTCCTCGCCTTGAGGGCATCCACTACCAGGAGCGGGGGGATGTCCCTGCTGTAGTGTACCGACATAACCGTGGGGCAGCCTCCCAGGTCCCTGGACGGTTTCAAAGCCAGGCTGTCGAACAGGCATGAGGTAAGTTCCCTGAACACTGCAAGGGTGTCGGACAGATAGTCGCATGCCCTTTGGAAGTCCTTGACGCAGAACACGATGGCAGCATCGGAAGGAACGGCTTCAAGCAGCCTGTGGTCTTCGATGAAGGAAGTCTCCTTCTCGTCGGCCGCAGGCATTTTCGAACGGAACTTCAAGAAACCGACGGCCGCTCCGGCAAGGAGGATGATGCCGACGATGATCTTGATGAATGTTTCAAACCGTATCATGGGTCCTATGTTGTCAAATCAAGTCCTCACTGTGCGATGAACATGTACACTATGTCGCCCAGCTGCCTGGCCGGAGCCGATGTGGATGCCGAGAACCGGGAAAGCCTTGCGGCCCTTATTGCGAAGTCCCTCAGGCATCTGTCCGGAGAGGAAGCCTCATCCTGCACCTTGGCGTTGATCACCTTCCCCTGGGGATCCACGGTGATGATCACCGTGACATGTCCTGCTCCGAGGCATCTGTACGCCGGGATGGAAAGCCTGCTTGCCTTCCTCCCGTCCAGGTTGTATGAAACTACGGACGGGCCGCTGTAGGCCTGTTTCCTGGGCTCCTCCCTGACTGCCGGCTCGTTTTTCCTGACGGCCACGTAGTCTTCATCGGGTTCGTCGACCTTGTACCCGTTCTTAAGCTCTTGTGCGAGCCTTTCAGCTTCTTTATAAAGCTCCTCGGCATTGGTGTTCCTGTCGTCCTTCAGGGCCTTGGAGCTCCTGTCCACGGCCACGTTCCTTATCGGAACCCCGGCGGAAGAAGCTATGAGCCTGTCAAGCTTCTCGCTTATGTCTTCCTTCATCTTCTCCTGGGCCTCCTGCTCCTTGACTTTTTCCTGCCGCTCCTGCTCGGAGAAGTCGATGACGAATGTGTTGCCTTTGCGTAGTTCAGCTCCGATCTGGCCGGCAAGCAGCACGATGACCACCAGCAGATGGAAGATCACCGTAATGTAAAGCCCTGCCTTGTCTTCGCTGGTCATGCCTCTACTCTCCCTTGAGTTTCTTTTCCCCGAGTGATTTCTCGATGGTGGCAGAGATGATGTCTATCGCCACCTTGTTGTGACCTCCCTGGGGGATGATTATGTCGGCATAGCGCTTGCTGGGCTCGATGAACTGAAGGTACATCGGCTTCACCGTCTTGGTGTACCTTTCTATGACCGTTTCGACCGTCTTCCCTCTTTCAAGGATGTCCCTGGCCATGACGCGCATCAGGCGGTCGTCGTCATCCGCGTCGACGAAAATCTTTATGTCCATCTGGTCCCTGAGTTCCTTGCATGTGAAGACCAGGATGCCTTCGATTATTATCACTTCCGCAGGTTCGACGGTGACGGTTTCGGTAGTCGACCTTGAGCACGTGATGTAGGAATACACCGGCTGCTCTACCGTTTTCCCATGCTTGAGATCCCGCAGCTGGGAGCAAAGGAGCTTGAAGTCGATCGCCTCCGGATGGTCGAAGTTGATCTGCTGCCTCTCTTCCATGGGAAGATGGCTCGAGTCTTTGTAGTAGGAGTCCTGCGGGATTACAACCACCTTCTCCTTCAGCTGTTCGGTAATCGCATTGACGACTGTGGTTTTTCCTGAACCGGAACCACCGGCTATTCCAATCACAAGCATTGCTCTAAGGGTTTTATCGGTTGACTGTCTTGTTGTCTGTCTGATCGTCCTGTCCTAGAATTCAGCGTTCTTCGGAGTCCTGGGGAAAGGAATGACGTCACGGATGTTGGACATTCCGGTGACGAAGAGCAGGAGCCTCTCAAAACCAAGGCCGAATCCGCTGTGAGGGACTGTACCGTACCTGCGCGTGTCGATGTACCACTCCAGGTTCCTGCGGCTCATGCCGAGTTCGTCGATGCGTCTTTCGAGTTTCTCAAGGGAGGCTTCCCTTTCGGAACCTCCGATGATTTCCCCGATTTTCGGGAAGAGCACGTCCATACCCCTTACGGTTTCCCTTCCGGGGGCGCAACCTTCGTTCTGCTTCATGTAGAAGGCCTTGATGTCCCTGGGGAAATCAGTGAGTATCACAGGTTTCCCGAAGTGCTTCTCCACCAGGTACCGCTCGTGCTCGCTCTGGAAGTCGGTGCCCCAGTGGACGGGGAATTCGAAGGTCGTCCCGGCGGCTACGGCAGCCTCGAGGATCTCGACAGCCTCGGTGTAAGTGACCCTTTGGAAGGCGATTCCGGTCACGCTCCTGAGTCTTTCGATCAGGGCGTCGTCGTATTTGTCGTTGAGGAACTTGAGGTCGTCCATGCAGTTTTCCAGCGCATAGGCTACAAGATACTTGATGAATTCCTCGGCGAGGACCATGTTGTCATTGATGTCGTAGAAGGCCATTTCGGGCTCTATCATCCAGAATTCCGCGAGATGCCTCGGCGTGTTGGAATTCTCGGCCCGGAAAGTAGGACCGAATGTGTAGATCTCGCCGACAGCGGTTGCTCCGAGCTCGCCTTCGAGCTGTCCGCTTACGGTAAGGCTGGTCTTCTTGCCGAAAAAGTCCTTGGAGAAGTCCACCTTCCCGTTCTCCTTTGTGGGCACGTTCCCAAGGTCCAGGGTCGTGACTTGGAACATGTCTCCGGCGCCCTCTGCGTCAGATTCGGTGATAAGGGGAGTGTTGAGGTAGACGAAACCCTTGTCGTTGAAGAATTTGTGGATTGCGAACGCCATCGCGTGGCGGATCCTCAGGATTGCTCCGAAAGTGTTTGTACGGAGACGCATGTGGGCGACCGTCCTGAGATATTCAAGGGAGGTGTCCTTTTTCTGCAGGGGGTACCTCACGGGATCGCATTCACCGATCACTTCAATCTGCCTGGCATGGATCTCCACTGCCTGGCCGCTGCCCACGGATTCGACCAGCTGTCCGACTACGCAGAGGCTGCATCCGGTGGTGATCCTGCGGATAAGATCCTCGTCGAAACGGGAGGTGTCCGCTACTATCTGGATATTGTAGACTGTCGATCCATCGTTGAGCGCGATGAACTTGATCTGCTTGTTTCCTCTTTTTGTCCTGACCCATCCCTTGGCCATCACTTCCTGTCCGGGGGCTGACTTGAGAAGGTCCTTAACTTTTGTCCTGGTAATCTGATCCATTTCCTTGTACTTTGACAAATAAATATAATCTCACAAAGATACTCAAAAAATCAGGCACACCAAACAGTCTGCGTCATAATAAAAAAGGAGGATGACCTCCAAGTCCGATGGACTTTCGGGTCATCCTCCCTTTATTGGGAATCCCGGATGGTTACTTTACCGCGGCCTTCCTGGCAGCGTACATGATCTTCAGGGCAGAGCAGCGTCTGAGTTCCTGCTTCACGTCCGTGATTATACCCATCCTTGCATCTTCGTCGGCTTTCAGTGACACTTGCATCAAGCTCCTGTCGGCCTCGCTCATGGCATCACGTTCCGCGGCGATGAAATCGCGGATGTCGTTGGTGGTCTTGAAGGAATCGTTCAGCTGGATACGTGTTTCGGTACCGAACTGGTTCACGTACTGTGCGTTCGGCGATCCGATGTAGATGTAAGAAGCCAAATCCTTCCTCTCAAGCTTTGCGACTTCCGACGCCTCGGGAAGTTTCACCTTCACCTTGACCTCGGTTGAACGCATCTGCGTAGTAACCATGAAGAAGAACAGGAACATGAACACGATATCGGAACTGGTTCCGAGCTCCGGCATGTCTTTCTTACCACTTCTTTTAAATGCTGGCATTTCTATTCCTCCTTACTTTTTGGTTACATCCTTAGGCTCCGCCTCGGAAATCTTCTGGGGGATTGCCTCCCTGACTATCTTCTGCTGGTCTTCGGTAAGGTTCTGGTAAGGCTTGCCGTAGTGCTGCTTGCAGAATTCGGCACGGACTTCATTGACGGCCCTTACGAGTTCGTTCTGAACTGCTATGTAGGCGTTGTAGCTGGTGCCTCGGTCATTTTGAAGCGAGATGATACCTTTGGAAACAGGATATTCACCAAAGCCTTCGATGAACTTCTTCTCCTTTTCAGGAAGGTTGGGGTCGTCGTTGGGGTTCGTGATGAATTCCTTGATCTTGTCCTTGAGCTGGCTGACATCCAGAAGCTGGTCACCGGCGAACAGTCTGTCTGACGAGTTGATCCTAACGATGATGATATTGCGCTTGTTGACCTTCGTGTCCTCTGTCTTCTGCTTCTCTGTAGGCATCGGAGGGAGGAGACGCTGGAGACCTGACTGCTGGTCCATGGTCGAGACCATGAGGAAGTAGCACAGCAGAAGGAAAGCGATATCAGCTGTTGATTGTGTGTTAAGACCCGGTGTTTTTCTACTGGACATAGCTTGTATTATTTGTTAATAGCGCCCTTGATTGCGCCAAAGATGATAGCAACGATTGCGGCTCCACCGAGGATATAGGTCAGTGTGAGCATCGTGTCGGTGAGTTTGAGGGTCCCGGGGGCGATCTCTTCCTTCATCG
The DNA here is from genome assembly GCA_900320185.1 of uncultured Bacteroidales bacterium. Taxonomy (GTDB): domain Bacteria; phylum Bacteroidota; class Bacteroidia; order Bacteroidales; family UBA932; genus Cryptobacteroides. Next base: position 182,751 of record ONRD01000001.1, on the reverse strand, counting down.
TCTCGACCGGCTGGCCGCCTGCAAGCATGTAGGCGACGCCGACGACGATGACGCCGATCACGATGAAGAGCAGGCCCTTGAGCAGGCTCTTGGGATCATTCTTCAGTGCGATGAACACTGCCAGAAGGATCCAGATCGCGATGGCTGCGAAGAACAGTACGTAAGTGTAGCTGAGGAGGCTGTTGACAGGACCTTCGTTATCGGCGTTGCCTTTCAGGAGGCAGAAGATGCCGAGGAACAGTCCTACCAGTCCCAGTACCCATCCGACTATCTTGAATAATTTATTCATTTTATCAGATTCTAAAAGTTGTCCTAACTACTACAGTTGATTATTTCTTGTTTTTCGCAAGCACATCGACGAGGTCGATGGAAGCATTCTCCATGTCGATCGAGAGTGAGTCGATCCTGGACAGGATGTAGTTGTAGAACACCTGAAGAATCATAGCGACGATAAGACCGCCGACGGTCGTGATAAGGGCGACCTTCATACCACCAGCGACGATGTTCGGGGAGATGTCACCCGCAGCCTCGATGGCGTCGAAAGCCTTGACCATACCGATGACCGTTCCCAAGAATCCGAGGGAAGGAGCAAGGGCGATGAACAGGGATATCCAGGAGAGGTTGTTCTCCATGAGGCTCATCTGTACGCTACCGGCGGAAGCGATCCTCTTCTCAACGACGTCGAGACCCTCGTCATAGTGGTTCAGGCCATCATAGAAAATGCTGGCGACGGGGCCCTTGGTGTTGCGGCAGACTTCCTTTGCCTTCTCCACTCCGCCTTCTTCGAGGGCTTTCTCAACCTTTGCGACGAGCTTCTTGGTGTTCGTCTTGGCGAAGGACAGGTAGAGGATTCTCTCTATTGCAAGAGCGAGACCGAGGATCAGGCAGAGGATGATTGCGGACATGAAGGCCGGACCTCCCTGGATGAAGTAAGTCTTGATCTGCTGGTGGAGAGGAACGTCCTCGCCCGTGCCTTTGAGGATGTCGGCACCCGACACCGGTGCTGCGGGCTCGACGGCTTCCTCGGTTGCCGCGGGAGCTGCTTCAGGCTGCTCCTGGGCGGATGCGATGTTTGCAGAGAGGGTAAGAAGACCTGCTACTGCCAAAAACATGAAAAATTTTTTCATAACCGTTTTTGAGTGTTTTAATTAATAAAGTATTAGATAGTTATATTTTCCAGTCATTCCGTGCAGGGTACAATTACCCCACAAAAAACCGTTGCAATTTACGAAAAGATTTTCAAAAGGCAATGATTAGCGGGAAATTTCTCCCATAAGATCGTCTCCCAGCCTTGCCTTGACCCATTCGTTGTCCGGATTGCGTCCAAGCAGGCAGAACAGTTTCCCGAGGGCCCCCTCTGTAGTCATGTCGCCACCCGACACGACACCGGCCCGCTTGAGGGCCTTCCCGGTAGCGTACAAGTCCATGTTCACCCGGCCGGCGAGGCACTGCGTCACGTTCATCACCACCTTGCCCATCCTGGAAGCCTCCTCTACGCTGTCCAGGAACCACTGTCCCGAAGGCGCATTCCCGGAACCGTAGGTCTCGATGATCACCGCCCTGGTCTGGGGATCGCACAGGAAATGCCTCATCAGGTGGGGGGTGATCCCGGGATGTATCTTGAGTATCGACACCCTTGTGTCCAGCGATGTCCAGATTTTCAGCGGGGCGTCCCACGACTGCGGCTTGCGTATGGCTGGCGTGTTGTACCGGATGCTGATGCCGGCTTCAGCCAGCGGCGGGTAGTCAGGGGAAGCGAACGCGCTGAAGTCCTCCGAACTGACCTTGGTGCTCCGGTTTCCCCTCAGCAGTTTCGAGTTGAAGAATATGCTCACCTCCGGCACCATGGCATGGCCGTCGGCATCCTTCGCCGAGGCGATCTCCACCGCGGAAATCAGGTTCTCCTTCCCGTCCGTCCTGGGAACCCCGATAGGGAGCTGGCTCCCCGTGAACACCACTGGTTTGGCGAGGTTCTCCAGCATGAAGCTCAGGGCGGACGCCGAATATGCCATCGTGTCCGTCCCGTGGAGCACCACGAACCCGTCGTAGGAATCGTACCTGTCCCGTATGAGGGTCGCGAGTTCCTGCCACATGGCGGGCTTCACGTCGGAAGAATCGATCAGGGGATCGAAGGTGTAGGAGTCGATCCTGAGGGCGAACTTCTGGAGTTCGGGCACCTCCTCGAGTATCTGGCTGAAGTCGAAAGGCTTCAGGGTGAGGTCCTGCGGGTCTTGCTTCATGCCGATCGTACCGCCTGTGTAGACCATCAGGATCGATGACCTTGTCTGGGTTGTCATAGTCCGAAAAGAGTTTTAGCGTTGAGGGTCGTAGCCCGGGCGACTTCCTCGACAGGGATCCCTTTGAGTTCGGCCACCTTCGCCGCGATGATGGGTATGTTGGAGCTTTCGTTCCTCCTCCCGCGCAGGGGGACCGGAGAGAGGTACGGTGCGTCGGTCTCCAGGACGATCCTGTCCAGGGGGATTTTCCTAACGACCTCGGCAAGGGACGCGTTCTTGAAAGTGACCACTCCGCCGACGCCGATGTACCAGTCCCCGAGCCTGCTCAGTTCGAGGAACGACTCGTAGGAGCCGCTGTAGGCGTGCATGTTGCCCCTGAGTCCCTTGTGCCTGCGGACCACCTCGATGAAATCTCCCATGGCATCCCTCATGTGGATGTTCACGGGAAGGCCGCGGCCTGCAGCGTAGTCGAACTGCCATTCCAGGGCTTCGACCTGCTCCCTGGCGAACTCCTTCCCTTCATGGTAGTCGAGGCCTATCTCGCCGATCGCGACGACGGGCCTGCCTGAATATTCAAGCATCTTCCCGATCTCATCCCTCCAGTCGGCGCCGACGGAGCCGGGGTAGAGGCCGAGCATGGGGCGGAGGACGTCGGGATGCCTGTCCACCAGGTCGAACATGTCCTTGCGTTCGCTGCTGTCGGTGTCAGGCTGGAGCATGAGGCCGACTCCGCTGTCGAGGGCGCACTGGATGTAGGCGTCTTCCTCTCCGGAAAAAGCCTTGTCGGAAATGTGGCAGTGAGTGTCTATGTACAGCACATGCCAAAGGTAAGTATTTTTTATCTTTTTATCATCCTGGCGCTGCAGTGTTGCAGCAGGTCGACAGAGATGAACCCGTCGCACTCCAGCATGGTCACGATCCTGCCGACCTCGCTATAGTCAAGGTCCAGCTTCGTGCACAGTTCGTCCATGGATATCCCCCTGCAGGCCTTCACCGCCCTGGCAAGCCGGGCGATCCTCGCCGTGTCTTCCTGCGTCGTGAGTCCCTGGTAATGGCTCCTGACTTCTGCTTCGAAATCTTCCCTGGAGGCACCCTTGGCGCTTCCCAGGCCGAGTTTCTCCATGAGTTCCCCCAGTCCGCCGATGCTTTCCGCCAGGTTTTCCCTTATGAGCAGGTTGCAGCCTTGGGAGACTGGGTCGTCCACCCTTCCGGGAAGGGCGAACACGTCCCTGTCGTAAGATGCGGCGAGCCTGGCCGTCATCATGCCTCCGCCCCTGATCCTTGATTCCACAAGTATCGTAGAGCGCGAGATGCCGGCTATTATCCTGTTCCTCCTGAGGAAGTTGACCGGCATCGCCGTGGTCCCGGGAGGGTAATCCGTCACCAAGGCGCAGCCAGGAGTCGCGGCAATCCGTTCGCCGGTGCCGCGGTTGGCGCCCGGATAGATGGAATCGATGCCGGTGGCCATCACGGCCACTGTCGGTATCCCGAGGTCGAGGGCGGTCCGGTGTGCCGTGACATCGACGCCCAGGGCAAGCCCGCTGACTATCACGGGCCTTACCTCGGTGCCGGACATGGCGGAGACTATCCTTTCGCACCAGTCCGCTCCATAGGAAGTCAAGTTGCGCGTGCCGATGACGGCGATGGCCGGCGGACCGTCGAATACCTCTTCCGGCGGCGAAACTCCCCTGTAGTAGAGCCCGAGCGGAGGGTCGTCGCACTCTGCCAGCAAGGAAGGGTATCCGTCCTCGCCTATCCCGATGAAAGTGCAGCCCTTCCCCTCCAGCCCTTCAAGCTCGATCGCGGCTGATTCGAAAGCGCTCCAGGACAGTTGCGACAGGGTTTTCTCCCCGGCCCCGGGGCCCAGGACCCTTTCGATCTCGTCCCTTGGCCTGAGGAACGCTTCCCGTGCCGAGCCGAAAGCTTCCAGCAGGCGCAGCGCCTGGCGGGGGGAAAAGCCGAAAATCTTGTTCAGGGCGCAGAGCCCGGCCTTCTCTTCAAAACTACCGTCCATGGTCATCCGATTTTGCAGTCGGTGGCAATAAAAGGAAAAAATCGCTCCGGAAGGGGGTCCGGAGCGAAAGTATTGACGATTCTTTTGGAAATTTCCGTTTTTTATGAAGTACGGCCTTGCGGAGTGCTCGCCGGGGCGGCTACAGGATAAGCATCGCGTCGCCGTAGGGGCCGAACCTGTAGGCTCCGCCCTCCTCGTCCCTGTAGTCGAGGGCCACCTGGTAGGCCTCCTTGACCTTGTCGAATCCGCCGAAGGCGGCCACAGCCATCAGCATGGTGGACTCGGGAAGATGGAATCCGGAGATGAGGGCGTCAGGTACGGAGAACTCGTAGGGCGGGAAGATGAACTTGTTGGTCCATCCGTCGAAAGGCTTGACCTCATGGGTCGTGGTCACGTAGGTCTCAAGGCCCCGGAGGACGGTGGTGCCGACTGCGACGACCCTGTGCCCCTCGCCCTTGGACTTGTTGATGATGCTGCAGGCCTCGGGGGTGATGATCAGCCTCTCCGAATCCATCCTGTGCTTGGAGAGGTCTTCCACGTCCACCCTCCGGAACTGTCCGATCCCCATGTGCTCGGTGATGAAAGCCTTTTCGATGTCCTTCAGGATCATCCGGTTGAACAGTTCGCGGCTGAAGTGGATCCCGGCCGCAGGCACGGCGACTGCGCCCTCGTTCCTTGCGAAGATTGTCTGGTAGTTCTCGTTGTCCTCTTCCGAGACTTCGTTCTTGACCCACTTGGGGACGGGTATCTCACCGAGGCTGAAAAGCTGCTCCTTGAAGTCCTCGTAGGGGCCGTCGTAGAGGAACCTGAGGGTGCGTCCCCTGGAGGTGGTGTTGTCGATCACTTCCGCGACCAGGCTCTGGTCGTCTCCGAAGTACAGCTTGTTCCCGATCCTTATCTTCCTTGCCGGATCCACTATCACGTCCCAGAGGTGCTGCTCGCGGTTGAGCTCACGCAGCAGGAAGACCATTATGTCCGCGCCGGTCTTCTCCTTCTTTCCGTAAAGGCGGGCGGGGAATACCTTGGTGTCGTTGAACACGAAGGTGTCGCCTTTCCCGAAATAGTCGATCACGTCCTTGAATATCCTGTGTTCGATCTCGCCGGTGTCCTTGTGGACGACCATGAGCTTGCATTCGTCGCGCCACCTTGTAGGTTCCTGCGCAAGACGGTCCTTCGGAAGGAGGAATTGGAATTGAGAAAGTTTCATGTTTCAATCATACCGATACTTTAACTATACGGAAAAAGTTGCGGAAATGTTTCAAACACTGAAATTCCGTCAGATGCGCTCCTCCCTGAACACTTCCATTATCGACGGGTAGGTGTTCTTCAGGTATGGGGACAGGCTGGAGCGGGCGACCCATGCGGCCTTTGTGATGTCCTCCTCCCTCTGCGGGGTCAGGTCAACCGGGTCGGTGTAGAGCATGTCATACCACCACGTGTGCTTGAGGTGCCATGTCCCGCCGCGGAGGTAGCAGTGGTCCGTCACGCAGATCAGTTCCCCCAGTTCCAGCTGACCGACCCCTGTCTCCTCCTGAACTTCCCGAAGGGCGGTGGTACGGATGTCCTCTCCTTCCTCCTGGTGCCCCTTGGGAAGGTCCCACATCCCGTTGCGGCTGATAAGGAGCACGTCTCCGCGCCTGTTCGAGACCAGCCCTCCTGCGGCGTTCACTTCCTTGAACTGGGAACAGAACGACTTGTAGGTCTTCTCCTCGCATGGGGTGGGGATGTAGATCCTGGACAGCGATCCCGATGTCTGGAACATGGAGACCAGGGCGGCGAAGTCGGGGGAGTCTCCCAGGTGGAGCTCTATGGAATTGGGGTCCCCCAGGGCCTGCTCCTCGGGAGAGCAGATGACCATGCATCTCTTTTCAAGGTAGATCTTGTGCATTGTGAGCCCCAAAATGATTATATTTGTAATCCGGCCCGCAATTTACGAAAACATTACCGGAATATGGAAAACGTAGAAAGAAAACTTGCATCCGAGCTGCTGCGCATCAAGGCTGTGCTGCTCCGCCCCGGCGAGCCCTTCACGTGGGCCAGCGGCTGGCGCTCCCCGATCTATTGCGACAACCGACGCATCCTCGGCGACCCCGGGCTTCGGGGAAAGGTGGCGTCCTGGCTCGCCGGCCGCGCCCGGGAACTCTTCCCCGAGGCTGAAACGGTTGCGGGAGTCGCCACCGGAGCCATTGCGCACGGCGCCCTCGTCGCTGACAGGCTGGGGAAGCCTTTCGTCTATGTCAGGCCCAAGCCCAAGGACCATGGCACCGGATCCAGGATAGAAGGCATGCTGGCCACGGGCTCTCCGACCGTGGTGGTGGAGGACCTCGTGTCTACCGGGATGAGCAGCCTCGAGGCGGTGAAGGCGCTCCGCGAAGCCGGTGCAAGGGTGCTCGGCATGGTGGCCATATTCAGCTACCGGTTCCCCGAGGCGGAAGAAAGGTTCGCCTCGGAGGGAGTCACCCTGTCAACCCTTTCAAATTATGGTGCGCTTCTTGAAGAAGCATGCGAGTCCGGTTTCATCGAACCGTCGGACATGGACGTCCTCCGGCAGTGGAGGGCTGATCCTGCGGGATGGATGCGATGAGGCGGCACAAACATCAATGAATATGTCAACAGAGATAAAAAGCAAGCACGGAATAGTGTCGAAGCAGCCCTTCGAACTGTACATGGCCTTCGTGGACATGCGCAACTTCCTGAACTTCCTTCCGGAGGACAAGCGGGAGGGAGTCACCGCCGACTATGACACCATCTCGGCGACCGTCCAGGGGTTCAAGGTCGGGGTCATGGTCAGGGAGAGGGTCCCATATTCGAGGATCGAATTCGTGGATGCGGGCGCCCCGTTCGCATTCCGGGGGTCGCTTCATTTCGACGCGGTGCCGTCCGATCCCGGCAAGACGGATTTCCACATCGAGTTCGAAGCCGAACTCAACCTGATGATGAAGATGCTCATCGGGGGCAAGCTGCGCGAGGCCATGGACAAGCTCGTGGACGGCCTCGTGGCCGCATCGGAGGGTAGGATGCCCGAAGGGATGGACAAGGATACCCTTGAAAAGATGAAGGAGGAACTTTCCCGCCGGGGAGGAGACCCCGGCAGTTACGGAAACTGACGGATGCGGGATCTCGGTGAAAGCCTGATCGGGATACTTTCGAGGGCGGTCGGTCCGGATCGGGCCAGGGTCGCTTTCGAGGCCTTCCATGAGGAGGCTTCGGTGTCCGTGAGGCTCAATCCCTTCAAGATGAAGGAACCTCCGTTCCCGGTTGCAGGGCAGGTCCCCTGGAGCAGGTACGGCTATATGCTGGACTCCAGGCCTGTCTTCACCCTCGACCCTCTTTTCCACGCAGGATGCTACTATGTGCAGGACTCGTCGGCGATGGCGGTCGGGGAGGTTTTCAGGAAGTGCCTTGACTCGGTTGGAATCTCCGGCGGGCCTCTCCGTGTGCTGGACCTCTGCGCTGCGCCCGGCGGAAAGACCACCGACCTTGCATGTTCACTCAGGGAAAGGCTCGGGGAGGGGTTCTCCCTCGTGGCGAACGAAGTCGTAAGGTCCCGTGCGTCCGTCCTTGCGGACAATGCCGCTGTCTGGGGCGACCCGGCTGTGACGGTGACAAGCTGCGACCCCAAGGTGTTCGGGTCGATGGAGGGAAGTTTCGACATCATCCTGGCGGATGTCCCATGTTCGGGCGAAGGGATGTTCCGCAAGGACGGGAAGGCCGTCCAGGACTGGTCGGAAGCCAACGTAAGCCTCTGTGCCGCCCGGCAGAAGAGGATTCTGGCGGACGTCTGGCCTTCGCTCAGGCAAGGGGGAGTCCTGGTCTATTCGACCTGCACTTTCGAGGAAGCCGAGAACGACCTCAACGTCGAATGGATGGCCCGCGAACTCGGAGCCTCCATCCTCGATGTCGGGGCAGGCTCGTTCCCGGGGATGCTTCCGACCAGGACGGGAGGCCTGCTGATGCCCGGTTTCGTCAAAGGCGAAGGACAGTTCGTCTCGGCCGTTGTCAAGACAGCCCCTTCGGGACGTACGCGCGACTTCTCCTCCAAACTCCGGCCTGTCTGGACAGGAGGCGCCAAGGGGGCTTTCAAAGGCAGGGATTTCATCCCTTCCCCCGACTGGGCGCTAAGCATATTCCCTCCGGAGGATTATCCTCGTGTCGGACTTGACCGCGAGTCGGCCCTGAGGTTCCTGCACCGCGACACCCTCGTCCTTCCGGACTCTCCCCGCGGCTACCTGCTGGTCTGTTTCGAGGACCATCCCCTGGGCTTTGTGAAGAATCTGGGCAGCAGATGCAACAACCTGCATCCCCTGAACCGTAAAATCAGAATGGAAATATCCGGTACGGCAGTGCCGGACCGAACATGAAAGGCAAATGAAAAAGTCGATTATTGCAGCTGCGCTCTTCCTGGCGGTGTCTTTTTCCGCCCTGGCGCAGGATTCTCCGAAAATGTCCCGGGACGAGTATGCCGGGCGCTATGAAATGCTTGTCAAGAGGCTGGGCCCCGAGGGGGTAGGGATCGAGACCCTCCTCCAGAAATGGGGCAAGGATTACCCGGAGGACATGGACATGCTCCTGGGCAAGTTCACTTACTACCTTTCCAAGAGCCGCAAGCCCGAACTTGTCCAGAAGGAAGGGTCAAGGTATCTCGGCAATGCCCCTGCACTGACCTTGAAGGATTCCCTCGACAGGGATGTGAACTATTTCCAGGTGGACAATTACGACGGCGAGCTTTTCCGACAGGCGATCGAAGCGATAGACAAGGCGATCGAGGTCAGTCCCTTGCGGCTTGACTGCAGGCTTTACAAGATTTCCGCCCTCATCGGGGCCGAGAAAGAAAGCCCCGAAGAGTCCCTGTCGGACCTGTGCGGCCTCATCGACTACAACGCCAAGGGCAAGCCTTCATGGGAGTACCCCGGGTTGGAAAAGGTCGACGACGAAGTCTTCTCCGCCTCGGTACAGGAGTTCTGTTTCGCCTTCTACTCGATCGGGACGCCGGAGGGCTTCGAGGCCTTCCGCAAGGTGTCGGAGAAGATGCTCGATTACTATCCCAAGGATTACACCTACATGACCAACATCGGGTCTTACTATTTCGTCTACAAGCACGACAACAAGACAGCCTTGAAGTACTACAACAAGGTCCTCAAGAAGAATCCGGATGACTATGCCACCATCAAGAACTGCGTCCTGCTTGCCCGCAACTCCAAGGACGTGAAGCTCGAGAAGAAGTACCTGCCCATGCTGATAAAGGTCAGCGACGACGAGTCGGAGATCGCTTCAGCCAAGGCCAGGCTCGAGTCCCTGTAGGAGGGGCTTCCCGGCCTCCGTCATGCCTGCCCCCTTCTTCTGGGGAGCGAGTGCCGGCACCGGTCCTTGCAGGAGGGCGTCTCAGCGCAGGGGATCCTTCCCTTTGTGGTGTTCGTAGAGTTCCCTGGAGTTGACCAGGTTCTGCCAGATGCTGTAGAGTCCTCCGGCCACCGACGTCACCGGGGTCATGAAAGAATATCCCAGCCAGATCAGGAAACCGCTGTTCTTCTGCCCGAGGGCCTGCCCGGCCGTGATGGAATCGCTTTTCGTGCCGCCCGGGGAGGCAAGTCCGGCTTTCCTGCCGGCAATGAATTGTACGATGCAGCAGGCCAGGGACACCAGGCAGATCGCCAGGGCGGCCCAGGCTGATATCCCGCTACCGAGGAGGGCCTTGGTGGCAAGGTAGATCGAAAGGGCGAGGGTCACCCCCCAGATATAGAAAGCCCAGTGGGCGTAGCGCATCAGGAAAACCTGCAGCCTGTGCCAGGTGTAGCGGATGGCCCATGCGACCAGCAGGGGAAAGACCAGCAGCGGGAATACCTTCTTGCAGATGGCGAAGAATCCGTTCCAGAAAGTCACTCCTTCCACAGGGTGGACGATGGGGATCACCAAGGGGATGACGAAGGCTGCCATGACGTTGATGAGGACGACATAAGTGACCGAGTCGGAGAGGCTTCCGCCCAGTTTGTCGGTGATCACTCCGGCTGCGGCGGCGGTAGGGCAGACAAAGCACAGCATGGCGCATTCGATGAGCATCCTGGAAGTGCTCCCATGGGGGATGAGGGTGCAGACGAGCGCCGGTATGATGAACATCACCCCCTGGAAGACCAGCAGGTAGAGGTGCCATCTCCGGAACCGGAGGTCGTGCGGGGAGATCTTGTTGAACTGGAGGAAGAGCATCAAGGCGACGAGTGCCGGCTGCGCATCCTTTGCAAAGCGGGAGAATCCACGCTCGGCTCCGGAGGAAAGCGAAGGCACGAAATGAAGCAGGAGGCAGAGCGTAATGCCCGCCGCCATCGCCAGAGGCAGCATCCAGTCGTCCAAGAAATCCTTAACCTTTCCCATCCTTCGTCAAAAGCGCTGCAAATATCGCTAAAAAGAGGCTCACGGGCAAAAATGTTTCTTATATTTGTGGATATACGCAAACAACTGCATATCCTCAAACCTGTTAAAGACAACACGAACCTGCCATGAATCATTCCTCACTTTCCTTCGGACTCGTTTCCCTGCTGGCCTGCTTCCTTGCTGCCGCCTGCACGGCGGATCCCGCCGACACTACCGCTCCTTCCGTCCTTGCCCGGAATTTCGAAACGCCCCCTTCGGACGCACGCCCCGGGGTGTACTGGTATTTCATGGACGGGAACTTCTCCAAGGAGGGGATCACCAAGGACCTGGAGGCCATGCGTGACCAGGGTATCGGCTATGTGGTGTTCCTGGAGGTGAATGTCGGGGTGCCCCGCGGCAACGTCGACTTCATGAGCCCCGAATGGCTGGACATATTCAAGCACACCCTTTCGGAATGCAAGAGGACCGGCATCAAGATGGTCCTGGGCATAGGGCCCGGCTGGACCGGCAGCGGCGGCCCCTGGGTCAAGGGAGAGAAGTCGATGCAGCACCTCATGGCATCTTCGACCAGGGTTTCCGGAGGGACCAGGGTCAAGGTCCAGCTTCCCGTTCCGGCGCCGAACCGTCCTTATTTCGGGGAGGGCTCGTTCACCCCGGAGACGATCCAGCAGTGGCGTGACTACTACCAGGACGTCTGCGTGCTGGCTTTCCCTACCCCTTCCGAAGAAAGGAGGATCGCCGACATACAGGAAAAAGGCCTCTTCATCAGGCATCCGTTCAGCTCGATGCCCGGGGTCAGGGCATATTTCCCTCCGGCGGACGGAGACATCCCCGAGGGAACGGCTCCGGGTGCGGTGGACCTGTCACGGGTCGTCGACATCACCGGATCCATGCAGCCTGACGGAACCCTTGAGTGGGATGCGCCGCAGGGAGAATGGACGGTGCTCAGGATGGGCAGCCGCAACAACGGCGCCGCCACCAGGCCAGCACCTACTCCCGGGGTGGGCATGGAATGTGACAAGTTCAGCGCCGAGGCGCTCAGGGAGCATCTCTCCAATTTCACAGACAAGATCTTCGAGGCCTGCGGCGGCGAACTCTTCGACGAAGACGGAGGCATCGAGCTCCTCCATCTCGACAGCTGGGAGATGGGTGCGCAGAACTGGAATGCAAGTTTCAGGGATGAATTCAAGAAGAGGCGCGGTTACGATCCCCTTCCATGGTTCCCCGCCTACACCGGGCTCATAGTCAGCGACAGCCTGAGTACCGAGCGTTTCCTTTGGGACGTCCGCAAGACCGCACAGGAACTGGTCATCGAAAACCATGTCGGTGCCGTAAAGGAATATGCGCACGAACGCGGCCTCAAGATATCGATCGAGCCCTACGACATGAATCCCACCGCCGACCTTGAACTGGCCGTCGCAGCCGATTATCCGATGGCTGAGTTCTGGAGCGACGGTTTCGGGTACAACACGACCTTCGCTCCGGCGGAGGGTACGTCCGCCGCACATCTCATCGGGCAGGGCGTGGTGCCGGCCGAGTCCTTCACTTCCTACCTGGATGCCTGGAGACAGTATCCCGGTTCCCTCAAGAACCAGACCGACTGGGCCCTGGCCGCAGGTATCAACCGGTTGATGTTCCACACGTTCCAGCATCAGTGCCTGCCTGATTCGCTCAGGCCGGGCATGACGATGGGACCTTACGGAGTCCACTGGGACCGCGGACAGACCTGGTGGCCATATTCAGGAGCATACCACACTTACCTTGCACGCTGCCAGTACCTGCTCCAGCGCGGAAGGACCGTGGCCGACATCCTCTACCTGGCCCCCGAGAGCATGCCTCACGCCTTCAAGGCCCCGGACACCGCCTTTGACGACCCTCTCTCCTTCATGCCGGACAGGAAGGGTTACAATTTCGACGGCTGTCCTCCGAGCATGCTCGCCAAGGCCGGCGTCAAGGACGGCAGGGTCGTGTTCCCCAGCGGGGCATCCTACAGGATCATGGTGATGCCGGACTGGAACGCAGCCACTCCGGAGTATCTCGGAAGGATCCTGCGCCTTGTCAAGGATGGCGCAACCCTTGTCGGCCATCCTGTCCACAATGCTCCTGGCCTTGCCGACCGTGAGGCCTCGGACAGGAAGGTGAGGGAACTCTCCGAAGCCCTGTTCGGAAATGGCGGAGAAGCTGTACGCAGCGTAGGAAAGGGAAAGGTAGTCCTCTTTGACGGCCCTTCGGACAACCTCTATGCTCCATACGGCTTCACTGCCGGCCTGATGCGGGAGGCAGGCATACCGGAGGATTTCACCGACGGCTCGGGAAGCCTGAGGTACACGCACAGGACTCTCAGGGACGCAGAGATCTACTTCGTGGCCAACAGGACGGACGCCAAGGCCAGTTCTTCCTGCCGCTTCAGGACATCGGGCCTGAAGCCTGAACTCTGGGATCCCCTCACCGGTACCAGGAGGATGCTTCCTGAATATTCGGATGACGGGACTGGAACCGTAGTCCCTCTGGTCCTCGATCCGCACGGAAGCTGTTTCGTCGTCTTCACCAAGGACGGCACGGGAGCTGTGGAAGCCACGGCAAACAATGCAGTCGCATCGGAGTCCTGCGAGGTCGACGGCCCGTGGGAAGTGACTTTCGATCCCAAGTGGGGAGGCCCTCAGGGCAGCGTCACTTTCACCAGCCTCGAAGACTGGACGGCCAATCCCGACCCTTCTATAAGGTATTATTCCGGAACCGCGGTCTACCGCACCGTGTTCGATTTCGGGAAGCCGGATCCCGGGAAGGAGTACTTCCTGAGCCTTGGTGGTGCCGGGGTCATGGCCAGGGTGAATCTCAACGGGAAGGATCTCGGCGTTGCCTGGACGGATCCATGGACCGTCAGCCTGGGCGAAGCCCTTTCCGAAGGTGAGAACAGTCTGTGCATCGAAGTCGTGAACCTGTGGCATAACCGCCTTATAGGAGACGAGCAGAAGCCTTACGACGGTCCCGAAGGCGGGAGATGGCCTTCATGGATGCAGGAAGGAACCCCAAGAACAAGCGGCCGCTTCACCTTCACTACGTGGAGGCATTATTCCGCCGACACCCCCCTCATGCCGTCGGGCCTCTTCGGACCGGTCCGGGTCCTCGAACGCTGAGCCGGAAGGCTTACAGGTCGTAAAGGTTGAGCCCGGTCTCTTCGTCTTGCCGGCGGCCGGCCGTGCCCGGAAGGGGATGGACGAAAAGTTCGCATGCTCCGTTTATGGTGGCCTCCAGAAGGTGGCCGCCTATCACCGAGTAATCCGACCGTCCGAGGCTTGCATGCAGGTGAAGGTACACGTCCCCGTCTTTCCGGGAGATATTCCCGGTCAGGTTTGTGATCTCCATCTGTTCGTCGAAAGTCTTGTCGACGTATTCAAGTGTGGCAGGGTCCAGGAAGCGGAGGGTCGCGGTCCGGACCGCTCCGAGGCCTGTTATCTCGCCTGCCGAGATTCCTTCCCTGCGGCAGAATTCTGTCAGGGCGGCGGCTATCCGGCATCCATTGTCGATGGAGACGATGAAGGAGTCTCCAAGTTTCTTGTGTTGGTACATGACCTGAGGGAGTTTTTCGTTTCCATGCAATAATAACGATAATGCCCGGGAGTACCAAAAGGTTTTCCGGGGATGGGATTATTTCTTAAATTTGCCCCGGATTGTTAAAGAAGGTTTCCCTGCATTTCTTGGACGCGACAAGGTTCATAGCCAGACGCCTTCGTTTCGGAGGAAAGATTGCGATGGTGTCCATCGCGGTCTCTTTCCTTGTCATGATAGTCTCAGTGTCCGTTTCCGCAGGCTTCCGGGAAGAAATCAGGAAAGGCATCTCCGCCCTCACCGGAGACATCCAGCTCCTGCCTGTGGACATGAACTATGCCAGCGAGCAGAGCCCTGTCAGTTCGGACCAGAGCTACCTTGAAGAGATCAGGAAGCTTCCCCAGGTCGAGAGCGTCGAACCGGCAGTCTACCGTGCCGGGATCGTCAAGAACGGCGACCAGATCCACGGGGTCCTTTTCAAGGGTGTACCGCGCGAAGGTACGGACACGGTGTCCCTCGGTGTCCGCATCCCTGTGAGGCTTACCCAGCTCCTGGGCCTGAAGGAAGGCGACAGGATGCTCTCCTATTTCGTCGGCGAGAACGTTAAGGTCAGGAACTTCACCGTCACCGGTACCTACGAGGGCGTGATGGACGGGTCGGACAACATAATAGTCCTTGCGGACATAGCAGACCTGCAGAGGCTTAACGGATGGGATGAGGATGAAGTCTCCAACCTTGAAGTGACGCTGAAGCCCCGCTACAAGGACTCGTGGAAGATGGAAGAGGCCACCGACCAGATCGGGCAGATCGCCCTTGCGTTCATGGGCGACGATGACGACAATCTCTTCGCAACTTCGGTGATGAGGCGTTATCCCCAGATATTCGACTGGCTTACGCTGATAGATTTCAACGTACTGTTCATCTTGATCCTGATGACCATAGTCGCAGGTTTCAACATGATTTCCGGACTGCTCATCATGCTCTTCCGGAACATTTCCACCATCGGGACTCTGAAGGCCATGGGGATGACCGACCGGTCAATCGCAAAGGTCTTCCTCCGCGTCGCTTCCGTGATAGTCTTCAAAGGCATGCTGGCGGGCAACTTGCTGGCATTGGCCCTCTGTGCCGTGCAGAAGTGGACCCACGTCCTGAAACTGAATCCGGAAAACTATTTCGTCCCGTTCGTTCCGGTGCATCTGAACCTGCCTGCCGTCATCCTTGCTGATGCGGGAGCCTATCTGGCCATCATGGTGCTCCTGCTCATCCCGACCCTCTTCATCTCCCACGTCGATCCGGCCAAGACTGTCAGGGCGCAGTAGAAGGGGCCCTGGAATCTCCCAGTCAGCCGACACTCATCCACCGGGCGATGACCGGGTCGTACATGCGGGCGCCGTAGTCGAGCAGAGGCAGTGCAGGGTTGAGTGCGGCGGCCTGCTCTTCCTTGCCGGAGTACCTCCACCGGTTGGATAGATCGGTCAGTGTTGCAGTGAGGTTACCTCCTGTCCGGCTCCACCTCGTCCCGAACGGGAGGTAATCGCTTGTCTCCACGACGGTTCCCGGGGGATAACGAAAATTGACGAAGATTCAGATTTACTTCCTTTCTTTGTCTTGATGTCGATAGTTATCATCCTCCTTTGCTCATCGATAACTAATACTAAAGTTTGTATATTTTTTTTCTTTAATCTAACCATTCGCATAACATCTTCCTCCGTAGTGATTGGGGTATTGTCATACTGATACTCGATTGTAAAATCTGAGTACATGCGACCAAGGTTTCTTATATTCTCTGTCAATACTTTATTTATATAAATGTATCCATCTTTCGCATATTTTGTTAACAAATGAACGAATGGCCTGTTACCAATATCAGAAGCATCTCTACCACTAGCTATATCAGAAATGAAACCTCGCTGGATGCCTGTAGGAAAAATATTTGATTCAGTTATAGATGAAAAATCAATATACCTTTTGTAGTAGTTATCCAGTATTATTTTTGGAATCTGATCTTTATCAAAAGAAAAGACCCCGAGATATATATTATCAAGAAATATATGAAACTTATGCATCTCAGGGACTTTTGGGGCTGTTTGAGCTGGAAGATAGGCATTAGTGCCATAAATAATTGCAAAGCAGAATAGTAAGATACTCTTTAATTTCATACGATAACAATCAAAGCTGTTAGTTTTCCTGTATTATCAAACCCGTGACCGTCCCCGTCAGGGTGTCCTGGAGGCCGGGTGTGATGCCGAGGGGCCCGTGGCCGCCCGCGGCCTCGTGAGCGGGAGGGACCCACGGACGCAGTCCCGTGGGAGGGATGGAGCGCGGAGCGCGGAAGGCAACCGAGGCATCACCCCGGCCGCAGGGAGAAGGCCCTGGGGCCGTGCCAGTCGCCGGGGAAGTTGACCGTGCCGGAATGTATGACGATGAGCCGGCCAGGACGACCGCCACCTGGGAAGGTCCCCGCTCCGGAATGTATGCCGAAGCACCGGAAAGCAGGAGTGCGGCCGGCAGAAGAAGGCTATGGAAGATGTTTTTCATGACAGGAAGCGGGTCGATGTGCTATGCAAGTAAAGGAAAACAAGATTCAAGGTTCGATGGGAACCTTTGCGGAAGTCAGGCGTGGGTCAAGGCAAAGGCCGTTGATTCCTTGCAAGATAGGCAGAATATTCCGATTATCCAAAACCTTTCCATGCATCGGTTGGGGCGAAGACCCCGGAAGGCTTCGGACTTGCTGGCAGTGCCACGTTATCAGAATGAAGAAGACCGGACGGTCATTGTTCCTGCTCATCCCGACCCTTGAGGGATGGGGAGAGATGCAGGAAGACTGTCCAGCCGGGTTGAAAGAGAGTCGGAAGGGGCGTCGGCATAGCGCGGGGAAATCCCGCAGAAAATGTCGAACTGGTTGAGGACTGAGCGGACGTATGCCCTCGTCTCTCCACCGTTGAAACGCCCGTGGCGCACGTTCCCGTTAAGTGAAATTGAATCCTGGTCCATTGAGGGCAGCACTCCTGTCATCGCGTCCCATCGGGTCGTGTCCATGCCGCTTGAACGGGCAACGGCGATCATGTCCATCACCCGGCCTTCCCCGGCGTTGTACGCTGCCAGGGTGTATTTGACAAGCTCTTCTTCATCGGCTGCATATCCCCTGAACATGTTCTGCAGCCTGACCAGGTATTCCGCTCCTGCCTCGATGTTCTCGCGGGGGTTCAGCAGGTCTTCGACTTCGTACCTGCTTGCGGTCCCGGGCATCATCTGCATCAGGCCGAAGGCTCCCCGGGGTGACAGTGCCTGGATCCTGAACTTCGATTCGCTCCAGATCAGGGCGGCGAACATCCTCCAGTCCCAGCCTATCTTCCCGGCCCCGGCCTTGATCAGCTCGTCGTAGGGACTGATGATCCCGTCCGTTTTCTTCCTTCCTTTCAAGTAGGGGTTGTAGCCTCCGAAGAAGCGGCCCTTTACCGAAGCATATTCATCGGTGGCTCCGAATGAAGTCATCCAGCCGGAAAGCTTTCTCTGTTTCAGGTAGTCGGACTTGATGAGCCAGACCGTCTGCGAGTCGACCGGGAATACCGCCGAGAACCCTTTCGCCTGAGGGACTTCGGGAGCGGGCAGAACCAGGATGTCCAGGCTGTCCTGCGCGAGGGAGTCGAGATAGTTCCTCCTGGGATCCGCAAGGACTACCTTGGCACCTCCGGCCAGCGAATCGGCGAAACGGGTCAGCATCTCGTAGTTGTAGCCTGTGAGGTAGCCCTTCGAAAGCTGGTCGTAGTCCCCCAATGCTATCACGCACCGCAGACGCTTCCCCTCATAGGGGCCGTTCACGGCCTGCAGTGCCATCCTGCCGGTCTCCGTAACCGGTATTACCAGTGAGATCAGCAGGATAGGTATCAGATACCTGAGGAATTTCTTGGTTACCCTTTTTAAACCCATCAAGGACGGTTTTATGGTCTTCGGGGGCTATCTGCCGATCCTTCCGGCCGAGCCACCGCTGCGGGATCCGCCGCCACCGGAGAGGCCGGAGCCTGCGGTGACCTGCTTGTTCTCGAAGGGCTGCCGGTAGAACGGCCAGTAGATGCCGAACTTGACTGCCCTCTGGGTCCTGATGTAGTGGTTGGCGCTGAAGTAGTCAGCCTTGTCCATCGGCCATCCGAGCCCCGCGTTCTCGTATTTGATGAAGACGCAAGCCCTCTTCCACTGGACATTGACGAAGGCATCGATGACCGGGCCGTTGTTGTACTTTACTTCCTTCTGGTTGTAGAACGCGCCTACCGCAGGATTCCATGAAGGAGAGTAGAATTCAGTGTTATACCAGACATTCCCGCCTATCTGCATCATCATCACGTCTTTCTTGACGGGGAACTGGATGTAGATCCTGGAGTTGACCGCAAGGGTCGGCAGCGGAAGGACATCCTGGTCCGAGGAGACCTGGAAAAGCAGGCGGTTGTCGAGGTGGAAGAAGCCGAAGAGGGAGAGATCCTTGTCCAGGGATACACTCAGGACGCTCATCGGCGAACCGTTCTGGCGAACGACTCCCGTTGTGTCGAAATAGATATTGTTCGCCAGGAGGGCGTAGCCTGCTCCGACGGCGACATCCCACTTGGGGACGGCCAGCCGGGCTTGGACCTTGGTGGTGGAAACCTTGCTGAAGTCGTTCTCCCAGCTATAGTGGTTGGAATAATAGTGCTGGTGGTAGAAGTCCGGCTCCTTCAGGCTGGTCTCGAAGTGCAGGTCGAGGTTGACCGGCGATTTGCGGTCCCTCCTGAAAGGCTTGAAACTCAGCCTGGAATCGGCCTTGACCGTAAAGTCATTGCGCTCATGCCCCACGAACACATATTCACCGGTGGCGTTCCAGCTGATGTAGTCCTTCAGCTTGCCTTCGGCGCCGGCATAGACGAAAGAGGAGTTCCATGTGGTGAATGAGTTGCCCCTGATGTAGGTCGGGTCGAAGACGTAATGGCGTTGGATCCGGTTACCCACTCCGCCGTTGACCTTGGAGATGATCGCATCGTCCTTCCATGGCTGCAGTTTCAGGAATATCCTGTTTTCGAGCCTGGTCACCTTGACCGAATCGAAGGACGTGGTGGGGCTGTAGTTGAACACGTTGTCGTAGAAGGCCCTGCCGACTGCGTCGTTGGCTCCGATGGCGTCCTTGTACAACTTGCTGTACCATGAATATTCACTGCTGTGCCCGATGAACGCGCTTGTGATGTCGGTGTCGCCGGTGGAGTCGGCCGCTTCGATCAGGGCCCTTCGCCTTGCCACCAGGTCGTCGACGGCAAGGATCGAAGCCGTGTCTCCGAATGCGAGGATACTGTCGCGGTAGTGGCTGCATTCCCTGTCGACCTGCTTGCGCTTCAGGAAGGTGAACGGGATACGGTACTGCTGGTCGACGAAGTAGGTCCGCCTGGAGATCTTGGTGCTCGCTTCAGACAGGAAGACAGGGTACTCGCGGGCGTCCAGCGTGGTGTCGGTTACCATCGTGTTGTCCGCGGTACCGCCGTTCTCACGCCTGTCGACCGTGTTGGATATGACGCCCGCATGGAGCAGGTAGCGCTTGCCCAGATAGTTCACATTGGCGGAGAAGGTCCCGTTGGAGGTCTTCTCGTTCTCCATTATCCCATTGCCGCCGAACCGGTTGTACTCCAAGGAGAAATTCAGTTCCGGGAATATGTTCTGGGTGGTCAGTATGTGGAGGTTGTCCGATTCCTTCTGGGTGTCCGAGAGAAGGGTCCCGGTGTAGGAGAGGACGGTGTAGGGAGTCTTCGTGTTGTAGAACGGAAGGGTGTTCCTTGAATATGTCCAGGCTTCATAGGGATCGTAGAAGGCCACGTTGTTCTCGGAGGTCCTGTTGAAGAAGTTGTAGTACTGCACGGCCGATCCCGCCACTCCGAGCCAGGTCGCGTTGACGTCCTTGCGCATGAAAGGGAAGTCGTTGAACCTGTAGTTGTAGCCGGTGTCGGGAATCTGTACGTGCATCTTGTGGAATTCCTTGTCGTGGCTCCACTGCACTATCCTCTTGTACTGCATGGAGTCGGGGAGCGCGAAGGTCTCGAGGATCCTCGGCGTGGCTTCGGCGATGGAGTCCTTGATGCCCTTGATGCTGTCCCTGACAGCGGTAATGCTGTCGGACCTGTGCTTCTGCGCCTTCATCCTGACCTCGGAGTCGTACTTCTTGCGTTCGGTCTTCGACAGGCTGCCGTACCACTTGTCGAATTCGGCTTTCTTGCGGAGGTTGTATTCCAGGACATAAAGGGAATCGAGTCGCGGCCAGTCCACGGAGTCACCGGCGGCTTTGAGGGAGTCCTTGACCTCCAGGTGGGTCAGGGAGTCCATTATCGCCACATAGTACTTGTAGCGGAAGGGGTCCGTCATCCGGAGCGAGTCCGGAGGGAAGATGGTGTCGCGGGCGGAGAGTCTCGGGGTGGTGTCGATGAGGCTGAGCCAGGATCCGGAAGTGTCTTCCTTGGCGCCGTCCTTGATGAACTGGTTCCTGTACTTGATAGTGTCCGGTTTCCCGGACCTTTCGGCATAAACCACGGCGGCGCCCATCCGGCCGGTTCCGCTGCGGTCGGCCATCGCGGCTACCTGGAGGACCAGGAAGCAGACTATGACTGCCGGGAAAAGGAGTCTTTCAAGGACTTTGGACATCTTCATGCTGGGCGTAGTATCCGACAAAGTTACTAAACTTTCCGTTTTTGAGCAAAAGGCAGGCCGTCAGGCTCTCCATGTCAGGAATATTTCGTATCTTTATAACCTGATGGAAGACATTGTAGGAAGCATACTGGCTGGTTTGAATTCGCGCCAGGCGGAGGCGGTAACCTCCACCGAGGGGCGTATCAGGGTGATAGCCGGGGCCGGGACCGGCAAGACAAAGGCTTTGACCCACCGTTATGCCTATCTGGTGAACGTGCTGGGCATCGACCCTGCCAACATCCTGTGCCTGACCTTTACCAACAAGGCTGCGTCGGAGATGCGGCAGAGGATTTCCGCAATGGTCCGCAGCGGCGACTACAATGACTTCGTCTGCACCATCGACGGGTTCTGTGTCAAATTCCTCCGCAAGGAAATCCACAGGCTCGGCTTCCCGAAGAATTTCGCCATACTGGACGAAGAGGACTCCAAGTCGGTTGCGAGGCAGTGCATGGAACAGCTCGGGATCAAGAGGACGGAGAAGACCGTGAAGGAGTTCCTCGGACAGGTCTCCGCCTCCAAGGACCTGGATGACTACATCGACACCTACATGCTTCCTTCCGTCAAATGGTCTGACGGCATGCTGGGGGCCCCGGTCGCCAATTACATCCACCGCCAGCTGAAGAACTGCTCCCTCGACTTCGACGACCTTGAGAATTTCACGGACTACATCCTGGACCGTTTCCCGGACGCGCGGCAGTACTGGCAGGACCAGCTGAACTACATCATGGTGGATGAAGCGCAGGACTGCAACGCTGACAACTGGCGGATCATCGAGAAACTTGCGGCCGGCCATGGCAACCTCTTCGTGGTAGGTGATCCGGACCAGGCCATCTACGAATGGCGCGGGGCGAGGCCGGAGAGGTTCCTCAACTTTGCACGGGACAAGGATGTCGTGCTGGATGAGAACTATCGCTCTACCCAGAAGATCCTCGACGTGGCCAATTCCGTGATAGGGAACAACAAGAACAGGATTCCGAAGGACCTTTTCACCCGGTCGCAAGCCGGCCGGACGGTCGTCCATTTCCATGGGAAGACGGAATCCGAGGAGATGCAGTGGGTGGTCAGGCAGGTCAGGCTGCTGATGGAAGGCGGGGCGTCGCCAAGCGATTTCGCCATCCTCTACCGGGCTTCCTTCCAGTCGAGGCAGATAGAACAGGAACTCCTGTCCGCCGGCATACAGTACACCATCTGGGGAGGCACCAGGTTCTTCGAACGGAAGGAAATCAAGGATGCCCTGAGCTACCTGCGGCTGGTCAACGACACTTCCGACGACCTTTCCTTCGAGCGGATACTCAACGAGCCGTCCAGGAAACTGGGGCGCAGGTATCTCGAGACTCTGAAGGCCCGCTCGGCCGCTGCCGGCGGAAGCCTTTTCGCTACGCTCAAGGCCAGCCTGGAGGACGAGGTGCTGGGCAGGCCGGGTGCCAGGGAGTTCGTCTCCCTCATCGAAGATGCCAGGGAATATGCCCGGAAAGCGCCTGTGTCCGACCTTCTCGACAGGATCCTTGACAGGAGCGGCCTCAAGCGCCAGCTCCGCGAGGACCAGGACGAGGACAGGCTTGAGAACATGGACGAACTGCTCCGGAGCGTGAAGTTCTACGAGAGCGCCAGGTCGGACGACGACGTCTCCCTCTCCGAATACCTCCAGGACATCGCCCTCTACACTAACCAGGACTACCGGAAGGACTCTCCGACCCTCAAGCTCATGACGGTCCACCAGGCCAAGGGCCTCGAGTTCCCTTACGTGTTCGTGATAGGCCTGAGCGAGGGGATATTCCCGAACATGAGGACCATCCGGGAGTACAAGAAGCACGGGGAGGAGGAAGAGCGCAGGCTCATGTACGTGGCGATCACCCGGGCCAGGAAGGCCCTGTTCCTGACGGAGTCGGAGGGTTATAACGTCTCCACGAAGATGAACAAGTACCCGTCCCGGTTCCTCACCGAGATAAAGCGGGACATGTTCGTGACCGAGGGATATGTCCCGGAGGACCTGTGGCGCGGTACCAGGAATCTCATGCACGTCCTGGACGAGGAACGGTTCCTGCCTTCCGGGGCGGACGGTTTCGACTCCGAGCGCCGGGAATATGAGTCCCCGTTCAAGGTCGGGGATGCGGTGCATCATGACGTGTTCGGAGAGGGGACCGTAGTCGGCGTGAACAAGGAATCCACTACTTTCGAAGTCAGGTTCCAGGATGGTTCCAAACGGCACCTCAGGGTCGATTTCCTGAAGCCCGGGGACCTTCCTGAATGAGTTGATATATATGAGCAAGAGGATGATATATGACCGTGATCCCTACCTGAAGCCGTTCGAGGCTGCCATAAAGGCAAGGCATGCGAGGATCGAAGCGGCAAGGGACAGGATTTGCGGTCCCGGCGGGGATTTCCCGTCATCGGTGAACAACCATCTTTATTACGGCCTGCACAAGGAGGCCGACGGGAGCTGGGTGCTCCGTGAATGGGCCCCGAACGCTTCCAGGATCTACCTTGTCGGCGATTTCAACAATTGGAAACGTACCGCAGCCTATTGCCTCAGGCCGGTCGGCCAGGGCAACTGGGAGATACGCCTCGACGGAATGTTCATGAGCCATGGCGAGCTGTACAAACTCTACGTCGAGTGGCCCGGCGGGGGCGGGGAGCGGATCCCGGCCTACTGCACCCGCCTTGTGCAGGATCCGGTCACCAAGGTGTTCAGCGCGCAGGTCTGGGACCCTCCCAAGCAATATTCATGGAAGAACGACAGGGTGCTCAGGCGGCCTCATCCGCTGATCTACGAGTGCCACATCGGCATGAGTTCCGAGGAGCCGAAGGTGGCTTCATTCGGAGAGTTCCAGAGGGATGTGCTGCCCCGGGTGAAGAGGCTGGGCTATGACACCATACAGATAATGGCCCTGCAGGAGCATCCGTACTATGGGTCTTTCGGCTACCAGGTGTCCAATTTCTTCGCCGTCAGCTCCCGTTTCGGGACTCCTGACGAATTCAAGGAGCTCGTCGACACGGCCCACGGGATGGGCATCGCAGTGGTCATGGACATCGTCCACTCCCACTGCGTCGACAACGAACTTGAAGGACTCAGCCGGCTCGACGGCCGCGACGACCTCTATTTCTACAAGGGGCCTCAGGGACACCATCCTGCCTGGGGGTCGCGTTGTTTCGACTACGGGAAGGACGAAGTGGTCAGGTTCCTGCTGAGCAACTGCAAGTTCTGGCTTGAGGAATACCATCTTGACGGCTTCCGTTTCGACGGTGTCACCAGCATGCTTTACTGGGACCATGGCCTGGGCAAGGATTTCGGGGACTACAGGCTCTATTTTGACGAAGGGGTGGACGAGAATGCGGTAACCTACCTCGGACTTGCCAACCTGCTCGTGAAGTCCATCAAGCCGGAGGCGATTACCATCGCCGAGGACGTCAGCGGCATGGCCGGCCTGGCGGCGCCCTTCTCCGAAGGAGGCGTAGGGTTTGACTTCAGGATGGCGATGGGCATCGCGGACCACTGGATAAAATGGATCAAGGAGAGGACCGACGAGCAGTGGAGCCCGGGAGAGATATGGTACGAACTGACCAACAAGCGCGAGGATGAGAAGACCATCTCCTACGCCGAATGCCACGACCAGGCACTTGTCGGGGACAAGACATTGATCTTCCGTTTGATGGACAAGGAAATGTACTTTTCCATGAACCTTGGGTCGTCGAACCCCGTAGTGGACCGCGGCATCGCCCTGCACAAGCTCATAAGGCTTGTCACCCTGGCGACGGCCGGGGACGGCTACCTCAATTTCATGGGAAACGAATTCGGCCATCCCGAGTGGATAGATTTTCCCCGCGAAGGGAACGGATGGAGCTATGAGCATGCAAGGAGGCAGTGGTCGCTTGAGGACAAGGACTACCTGCGCTACTACTACCTCCGCAATTTCGACGAAGCGATGGTGCATCTTGCGAAGCGCTACAGGATCTTCGGCGCGCGTCCGGAGCTGCTGAGGGCGGACGAGGAAAAGAAAATCTTGATATTCAAACGCAAAAGCCTTATCTTTGCACTGAATTTCAATCCTGTGGGATCCTTTGCCGATTATGGCTTCCAGGCCCCTGCAGGGGAGTATGCCAAGGTGCTGGACACCGACGCATCCGAATTCAACGGGTTCTCCAGGCTGGACGCCGACGGGAGACATGTAACTGTCGACGGAATCCTGAGCCTTTACCTGCCCAGCCGGTGCGCGATAGTGCTGGCTGCTGTTTGATAATGTTTTAAATGTCAGTTTATGGCGTTTTTGAAATTCAACAAGTCCGAACTGGTCAACCTTTCATATTCATTGAAAAGGGAGATCATCTGCGCCAACAAGACAGGGGCCTACTGCAACACGTCCATCGTGACCTGCAACACCAGGCGCTACCATGGACTCCTGGCCGTGCCCGTGGACTCTTTCGGCGGTGAGAAGCACCTGCTGCTCTCTTCGCTCGACGAGAGCCTGGTCCTGAACGGCAAGCAGTTCAACCTCGGCATCCATTGTTTCGGGGACATCTACGAGCCCCGCGGCCACAAGTACATCATAGATTTCGAAGCCGACCCCGTGCCGAAGATAACCTACAAGGTCGGAGGCATGGTGGTCGTCAAGACCATCCTCCTGGTCCCTGATTCGGACCAGGTGCTGATCCGTTATGACCTTACCGACGCTCCTGCCAAAGTGCGGCTGCTCCTTACTCCATTCCTTGCGTTCAGGGACATCCATGCCCTGACCCATGAGAATCCCGCCGCCCGTACCGAAGGCTGGGAGATTCCCGGTGGCATGGCGTTCTGCATGTATGACGGCTTCCCCGACCTGAATCTCCAGTTCAACACTTCCAAGGCAGAGTTCAAGAGCACTCCATGCTGGTACAAGGGCATCACCTATTCTGACGAGTACCGTCGCGGCTACGACTGCAAGGAGGATCTCTTCGTGCCCGGTCATTTCGAGGTCGACATGCAGGAAGGCAGCTCCATCATCTTCTCCGCCGCCGTGACGCAGCAGGCTTCTTCAGGCCTCCGGCGGAAATTCGACTCCTTGCTCGCCAAGTCGCCGAAGATCACGAGTTTCCATGACCAGCTGTCCCGCCAGGCGGACCTGCTTATCCAGAAACGGAACGGCCGGAAGAAGATAACCGCCGGTTTCTCCTGGATGTACACCGGTCTCCTTCGTGAGACCATAATGGCGGCTCCCGGGCTGACGTTCTATGCCGACGGTGACGTCGCTTCCTTCGAAGAGATCATCGACAACCTCATCGCCGACGAGAGCGAGAGGCTTTACCGCAGGACCACCCAGGTCGAGGCTCCGCTCCGCCTTGCCGGGGCCCTGTGGCAGTACATCGATTTCGGGGCTGACCCTGCAAGAGTGTGGAAGAAGTACGGTCCCGTGATAAAAGGGATCCTCGAGAGTTATCTTCCAGGAAGGAGGGCCGAGGTGGCGATGCAGCCGAACGGCCTTCTGTGGGCGCAGCTTGACCACTGGGCACTTTCGTGGATGAATGCCTACATAGACGGGAATCCGGTGACCGAGAGGGCCGGCTACCAGGTTGAGACGAACGCCTTCTGGTTCCATTCGATCTGTTTCGCAGTCGACATGGAGACCAGGTTCGGCGATCCCGAAGGCGCCTTCGTGAAGGAATGGACGCGCATAAGGGACCTTGTGAGGCAGAACTTCCAGCCGATGTTCTGGAATCCCGAGGCAGGCTACCTTGCCGATTATGTGGACAACGGCGGCCAGCATATGGAGGTGCGCCCGAACATGATCTACGCCCTTTTGGGCGAAGGATTCCTGGTCGATCCGGAAGTCGCAAGCTCGTGCCTGCACATCATCGACAATGAACTTGTCACGAGGAGGGGGATAAGGACCCTTTCTCCCCGCGACGTCAATTATAAGGGTGTCTATGAAGGAGCCCAGCCCGACAGGGACCTTGCCTACCATGGCGGAAGCACCAGGGTCTTCCTCCTTTCCCCGTACGTCGAAGTGAGTTTCGCAATGAAGGGAGGAGCTTTCCTGAACAGGGCCAAGTGGCTTGTGGAAGGGTTCTACGAGGACCTGCCCAAGCACGGGGTCGGAGCCTTCTCGGAACTCTACGACGGAGACCCGCCCCATGAGCCGCATGGTGCGATTTCATCGGCGCTGAGCACCGCCGCTCTCCTTCGGGTCGACTATTTCATACACAGGTACGAGGAAAAGGAAAACAGGAGGTGAATGATATGAGAGTTCTGATGTTCGGATGGGAGTTTCCCCCACACATAGCTGGAGGACTCGGAACAGCCTGCTACGGTATTGTAAAAGGTCTGGCCTACAACGGAGTGGAGACCTTGTTCGTGATGCCTTCCGCCTCCGGCGACGAGGACCAGAGCGCAGCCAGGATCATCAATGCCAGCGATGTCGCCGTGGCCTCCGTGACTTCGTCCGTGGACGAGTTCCTCGACAAGGTCAGGTTCGTCCGTATCGGCTCCAACATGGTCCCCTACGTGGATCCGGAGGAGTTCCATGAACTGGTCGAATCGGAGCGCAGGCTCCAGAACGAGACCTTCTCAAGGCATCTTGGCACGAAGTACAAGTTTTCCGGCCGCTACGGCTCCAATCTCCTGGAGGAGGTGGCCCGCTACGCAATGGTCGGAGGTACCATAGCCATGGAGCACAAGGACGAGTTCGACCTGATCCACGCCCATGACTGGCTGACCTACCTTGCCGGGATAGCCGCCAAGGAACTTACCGGCAAGCCCCTGGTCGTGCATGTCCACGCCACGTCCTTCGACCGCGGTACGGAGGACATGATCGACAGCCGTGTCTTCGACATAGAGAAGCGCGGGATGATGGCTGCGGACAAGGTCATCACCGTGAGCGACCTTACCAGGAACATAGTCATCAACAAGTATGGCATAGACCCCTCCAAGGTGGTCACAGTCCACAACGCCGTCGATTTCAGCGGCCGCGAGGACATCGACGTGCAGAGGGGAGTCCGCGACAAGGTGGTCACCTTCCTCGGGAGGATCACCTTCCAGAAGGGTCCCGAATATTTCATCGAGGCTGCTGCGAAGGTCCTCAAGCGGACCCGGAACGTCCGGTTCGTGATGGCCGGCAGCGGTGACATGATGAACCAGTGCATCAGGCATGTGGCCCGCCTGGGAATATCCGACCGTTTCCACTTCACCGGCTTCCTCCGCGGAGCCGAGGTCCAGAAGATGTTCGCGATGTCCGACGTCTACATCATGCCGTCGGTCTCCGAACCTTTCGGAATATCCCCGCTCGAGGCCATGAGGACCAACGTCCCGTCCATAATATCCAACCAGTCCGGAGCGGCCGAGGTCTTGAAATACGCCTTCAAGGTCGATTTCTGGGACGTGGATGCCATGGCGGACAACATCTATGCGCTCCTGAGCTATCCTGCACTTGCCAGGTTCGCCGCAAAGCAGGGCTACGACGAGGTCAACCGCCTCAAATGGAACGTGGCGACCGCGAAGATGAAGAAAATTTACGAATCCCTCGTTAATGCATAAACAGCAATCGTTATGAAAAAGAGCATATGCCTGTATTTCCAGGTTCATCAGCCGACAAGACTGAGACAGTACCGTTTCTTCGACATCGGTAAGGACTCTCACTACTATGACGACTTTACCAACAGGACAATCCTCAAGAGGATAGCCTCGCATTGCTATATCCCGATGAACAACCTTCTGCTGGAACTCGCCGGCCGCTACGGCTCCGACTTCAAGGTGACCTTCTCCATCACCGGGTCGGCGCTCGAGCAGTTCGACAGGTACGCCCCCGAGGTTACCGAGAGTTTCAGGAAGCTGGCCCGCACCGGCTGCGTGGAGTTCCTCGCGGAGACATATTACCATTCCCTTGCATCCCTGGCCAGCCAGAGTGAGTTCAAGCACCAGGTCGAGAAGCATTCCAGGGCGATAGAGGACCATTTCGGAGTCAAGCCTACCGCCTTCAGGAACACGGAACTGGTCTATTCCGACGCCGTCGGGAAGCAGGTCTTCGACCTCGGCTACAAGGTGATGCTGACAGAGGGCGCCCGCCACATCCTTGGCTGGAAGAGCCCTGACTATGTCTATTCCAATCCTGAATGCAGCCAGCTCAAGCTTCTGCTGCGCAACTATTCCCTCAGCGACGACATCGCTTTCAGGTTCTCCGACCGGGGGTGGCAGGACTGGCCCCTGACTGCCGAAAAGTTCGTTTCGTGGCTAAATCCGGCCGAGGGGGAGATCGTCAACATATTCATGGATTACGAGACTTTCGGGGAGCACCAGAAGGCGTCTTCGGGGATCTTCGACTTCATGAGGTATCTCCCGGAGGCTGTCCTCTCGGACGGAAGGTTCGAGTTTACCACTCCCACCCTGGCCGCCCGCAAGCATAAGGCGGTCTCTCCCATCGAGGTTCCGGATGCCATTTCCTGGGCCGACGAGGAGAGGGACGTTACCGCCTGGCTCGGCAACGAACTCCAGCAGGATGCCTTCAACAAGCTCTACGGGCAGGCGGAGAAACTCGCCCTTGTCAACGACCCTGTCCTGTGGGAGGATTTCGGCCATCTCCAGGAGAGCGACCATCTCTACTACATGAGCACCAAGTTCTTCTCCGACGGAGAAGTGCACAGATACTTCAACCCCTACAGCACTCCTTACGAGGCGTTCATCAATTACATGAATGTCCTGAGCGACTTCATCATCAGGATCGACGATGCGGTCGCCACTTCCGACGCGAAGCCGGAACAGAAAGCCGTGGAGCCGGTCCCGGAACCAGAAGCACCGGCAGCGGAGGCCGCCCCGAAGAAGGCGGTCAGGAAAAAGACTACAAGAACTGTAAAAAAGAAACCTAACAAATGACAAAAGAACTGATCAATCCGGACTACCTGTTCGAAACCAGCTGGGAAGTCTGCAACAAGGTCGGCGGCATCTACACGGTCATAGCCACCAAATCCCTTTTCCTCAAGCGGCAGCTCCACAAGCACCATATCCTGATCGGACCGGACGTCTGGATGGATACTGAAAGCAATCCTGATTTCATAGAAGACACACATCTGTACAGCCTCTGGAAAGCCCAGGCGGCCGCTGAGGGCCTCCGGGTGCGTCTGGGAAGGTGGAACGTCCCTGGGAAGCCCATAGCTATCCTGGTGGATTTCAAGCAGTTCCTGACCAAGCAGGACGACATCCTGACGGAGTACTGGCGGAGGTTCGGAGTAGATTCGATCTCCGGCAACTGGGACTACAAGGAAAACGTCCTGTTCGGCTACGCCGCCGGTCATGTGATAGAGAGCTTCTACAAGTTCAACCTGACCGCTTCCGACAAGGTCGTGGCCCAGTTCCACGAGTGGCAGACCGGAGCCGGCCTGCTCTATCTCAAGAGCACCAGCCTTCCCGTGGCTACCGTGTTCACCACCCATGCGACCGTGATGGGCCGCTGCCTGGCCGGCAACAACATGCCTCTGTACGACTCGATGTCCCTTTATGACGGGGACCAGAAGGCCCATCAGTTCGGAGTTGTCGCCCAGCATTCCATCGAGAAGAAGTCGGCCCAAAACGCGGACATATTCACGACCGTGAGCGAGATAACGGCGAGGGAGTGCCAGCAGTTCCTCGGCCGTCCCGTGGACGTGGTGACTCCCAACGGTTTCGAGAATTCCTTCACCCCTGCTACGGATGAGGAATATGAGGCCAAGCGCAAGGCGGCCCGTTCGAGGCTCATCGAAGTCGCCGCCGCCATGTCGGGGGAAGAGGTGGCCAAGGATGCCATCCTCATCGGGATCGGCGGCCGGTACGAGTACCGCAACAAGGGTATAGACGTGTTCATCGACGCCTTGAAGAAACTCTCGGAGGACAAACTCGACCGCGACATACAGGCGTTCATCATGATCCCTTCCGGGCACAACGGCGCCGACAAGGAACTCCTCGCCAAGCTCTCCGGAAAGAAGTCGGACTACACTACACGCACCTCACATTACCTGATGGACCCGGATTACGACGTGATTACCAGGAGGTTCCGTGAACTCGGCCTCGGCAATGGCAACGGCAGCAGGGTCAAGGTCTATTTCATCCCTTCCTACCTCAACGGTTCCGACGGGATTTTCAACATGAAGTACTACGACCTTCTCGTCGGCCTCGACCTCACTCTCTTCCCGTCGTATTACGAACCATGGGGCTACACCCCTCTGGAAAGCCTCGCCTTCAGGATTCCTTCCCTGACGACGAGCCTTTCGGGATTCGGGATGTGGGTCAGGTCCCACTATTCCGGCGAGCATCCGGGCATCACCGTCCTGGACCGCAACGATACCGACTACTACGATGTCGTTGAAGGTGTCATAGCAAGGGTCAGGGAGATAGCTTCCCTTGACTCCGAAGGCAGGAAGAAGTACATGGATTCCGCCAGGGACGTGTCCAAGATCGCGTTGTGGGAGAACCAGATCAAGTATTACAACGAAGCATATTCCATGGCCCTGGAGAAGGTGGTCAGCACCCGCGGGGCCTTCCCTGATGAATCGGCAGAAGACAAGGCTATGGCTTACAAGAAGATAGAGATCAACGCCCCGTCCTGGAAGAGTGTAATGGTGACCAGGCACCTTCCCGTGGAACTTGCCGGTCTGGAGACCCTCTCGAAGAACCTGTGGTGGTGCTGGAACGATTCCGCCAAGGCTCTGTTCAAGTCAATCGACCCTGACGTCTGGCACTCTACCTGCCACAACCCCATGGCGCTGCTCGACATAGTAAGCCTCAAGAGATTCAAGGCGCTCGCCAAGGACGCCTCCTTCCTGGAAAGGCTCAGCTCGGTCATGGACGAGTTCAACGGGTACATGTCCCTGAAGGCCGCCAGGACCGACCCTTCCATTGCATATTTCTGCATGGAATACGGCCTCGACACGTCCCTGAAGATATATTCAGGAGGCCTGGGCATCCTCGCAGGGGACTACCTCAAGGAAACCAGCGACATGAATGTGAACCTCGTGGCGGTCGGCCTGCTGTACCGCTACGGCTACTTCACCCAGATCATCACCGGCCAGGGCGAGCAGGTCGCCAGGTACGACGCCCAGGACTTCACCAAGATACCTGCCCAGCCGGTCCTGGACGACAAGGGCAACTGGCTGACCACCAGCGTGGCCTTCCCCGGAAGGGCCATCACCGCGAGGATCTGGAAGGTGGAAGTGGGAAGGACGGACCTGTACCTGCTTGACGCAGACTACGAGGCAAACCTCCCCGAAGACCGTCAGGTCACCTTCCATCTTTACGGAGGGGACTGGGAGAACCGTCTCAAGCAGGAACTTCTCCTTGGCGTCGGAGGCATCAGGGCCCTGCGCAAGCTTGGCATCAATCCCCAGATCTACCATTGCAACGAGGGCCATGCGGCTTTCACGGGCCTTGAGAGGCTGCACGAGTACATCCAGGGCGAGAACCTGGAATTCGGCGAAGCCATGGAGCTGGTGAGGGCTTCCTCCCTGTTCACGACCCACACTCCCGTCCCGGCAGGGCACGACGCTTTCGACGAGGGACTCCTCAGGAAATACATCGGCCATTATCCGCAGCGCCTTAAGATAGACTGGGAAACCCTCATGGGACTGGGCCGGGCCAATGTCAACGATTCTTCGGAGAAGTTCTCCATGAGTTTCCTTGCGGCCAACTGCTCCCAGAACGTCAACGGGGTCTCCTGGCTCCACGGAGATGTCAGCAAGAAGATCTTCGCCAGGATGTACCGGGGCTACCTCCCGGAGGAACTCTTCATAAGCTACGTGACCAATGGAGTCCATTATCCGACCTGGGCTGCCGCGGCCTGGAAGAAGGTACACGCCAAGGTCTTCGGACCCGATTTCGCAACGCACCACTACGACAAGTCCTGTTTCAACGGCATCTATGACATCCCTGATTCCGAGGTCTGGGACATCCGCAAGGAGCTCAAGAAGATCCTGATCAAGGCCGTGATGGAAAGGATCTCCGATTCGTCGCTCTGCAACCACTATTCCCCGAAGGAGATCGTCACGATCAAGGAAACCCTCAGGGACGATGTCCTCACGATAGGCTTCGCACGCCGTTTCGCCACCTACAAGAGAGGCACCCTGCTGTTCACCGACCTTGACAGGCTCGACGCGATAGTCAACGATCCGGAGCATCCGGTCCAGTTCATATTCGCCGGCAAGGCTCACCCTGCCGACAAGGCCGGCCAGGACCTCATCAAGCGGATTATCGAGGTCTCGAAGCAGGAACGCTTCATAGGGAAGATCGTGTTCGTCCCGGGTTACGACATCTCCCTTGCGAAGAGGCTTGTCCAGGGTGTGGATGTCTGGATGAACAACCCTACAAGGCCCCTGGAGGCCTCCGGTACTTCCGGCGAGAAGGCTGCCATGAACGGGGTGATGCACTTCTCGGTACTCGACGGCTGGTGGGTGGAAGGCTACAAGGAGGGTGCCGGATGGGCACTGCCGCGCGAGCGGGCCTATGACGACCAGAACTACCAGAACGAACTGGATTCCGCCACGATCTACACCATAATCGAGAACGAGATAGCTCCGGCGTATTATGACGTCGACCCAAAGCTCGGCCTTTCCCCTGTCTGGTGCGGCTACATCAAGAACACTATCGCCAAGGTGGCCAGCAATTTCACCACGAACAGGATGCTCACCGACTACTGCAACCAGTACTACATTCCCCAGGCGGCCCGTACCGCGGAGATGGTTTCGGACGACTACCGTCTCGCCCGCAGGATATCCGCCTGGAAGAAGAAGCTCCGCCGCGAATGGAAGAACGTGGAGGTTGTTTCCCAGACTACTCCGGATGCGTCGTACACCCTTTCCCCGTCCAACAGCCTCAAGGTGGAGGTCGTCCTCAACATCGGGGACCTTACTCCGGACGACATAGGAGTGGAGATGCTCTTCGCGACCACTGACAGCAAGCATGAGCTCCACATCCAGGAGACCTGCGAGTTCAAGGTGGTGGAATTCGCGGATGGCACTGCACGTTACCAGGCGGCGATCGTCCCTGACAAGACCGGAATGTACCAGGTCGCCATCAGGATGTTCGCCAAGAATCCCCTCATGCCTCACAGGCAGGATTTCGAACTGGTGAAATGGTTGTAGCGACCGGATTCTTCGACGGTGTCCATCTCGGGCACCGTCTTGTCCTCGACAGGCTTGTCGGCGAAGCCCGAAGGCGTGGGGAGGAGAGCGTCGTGGTCACTTTCTGGCCCCATCCCCGCAATGTCCTGCAGGACGACGCCAGGAACCTCAGGCTCCTGACGACACTCTCGGAGAAGAAGGAGATCCTCCGGCGGATCCATGTGGACCGCGTGGAGGTGCTGCCGTTCACTAAGGAATTCAGCCGTCTTTCCGCCCGCGAGTACATCAGCGATTACATCATCGGCCGCCTTGGCGGCACTGCGGTGGTTATCGGCTATGACAACCGCGTGGGCGGAGACCGGCTGGGGCCGGACGGATTCGCTTCCGTTGCATCTTCGTTGGGCCTTGACGTCATCCGGGCCGACAGGGCGGACACTCCGGGTGGAGTGGTGATCAGTTCCACCAAGATCCGGGAAGCCCTGGCTGAGGGGAAGGTGGAAGCCGCCTCCGCCATGCTCGGCTACGACTATTCCGTCCTCGGCGTGGTAGTTGCCGGCAACCGGCTTGGCCGGACCATCGGTTTTCCGACCGCGAACATAAAGCTCTACGAACCATTGAAGATGCTCCCCGGCAACGGGGTCTATTCGGTCGAGGCCGAGACTCTGGGACGGCGTTTCAGGGGGATGTGCAACATCGGGGTGAGGCCTACGGTGAATGCCGGGAACGATACTACGGTGGAGACCAACATCTTTGGATTCGACGAGGATATCTACGGGCTCGACCTCAAGGTCACTTTCCTCCGCAAGATCCGCCAGGAGCGCCGTTTCGAATCCCTGGACGCCCTGAAGGCCCAGCTGGAACGGGACAAGGCTGACTGCATGGATAATTGAAAATTAATTGTTATCTTTGCCATGACAATGACAGGGTTCTGCCGTAGAAGGGCGGAGCTCCGTTTTAATTTTTCAGCGAAAACAGTAGTATAAGTAAAAACAGTAAAGATTATGGCTGACATCCATTATATGACCCAGGAAGGGTTGGACAAGCTTAAGAAGGACCTGGCTGACGCCCTTGCGCAGCGTCCGGTGATCTCCGCTGCTATCGCGGAGGCGAGGGAGAAGGGCGACCTGTCGGAGAACGCCGAGTACGATGCCGCCCGCGATGCCCAGGGACTCCTCGAAGTGAAGATAGCCAAACTCAAGGACCTTGTGGCCAACGCCAAGGTCATCGACGAGTCGAAGGTGGGGACCGACAAGGTCCAGATGATGAACAAGGTCAAGGTCGAGAACATGGCGATGAAGACCGTGATGGAATTCACGATCGTGGGCGAGACCGAGGCCGACTTCTCGAAAGGCAAGCTTGCCGCCACCACCCCGATAGCCAAGGCGCTGATCGGCCACTCCAAGGGCGAGGTCGTCGAGGCCAAGGTCCCCAGCGGAGTGATCAAGTTCAAGATACTCGACATATCCCTTTAGACAATGGCTACCATATTCACAAAGATCGCCAAGGGCGAGATCCCTTCGTTCAAGGTTGCGGAGGACGATGATTTCTATGCCTTCCTGGACATAGCTCCCCTTGCCAAGGGACACACTTTGGTCATCCCGAAGAACGTCGAGGACGACTACATCTTCAATCTCGACGGGAAGACCTATGCCGGTCTCTGGGCATTCGCCCGCAAGGTCGCAGTCGCCTTGAAGGCGGCTGTTCCCTGCAAGAGGGTGGGAGTCGCCGTGCTCGGCATGGAAGTTCCCCACACCCACATCCACCTGGTCCCCCTCCAGACTGAGGGAGACATGGACTTCCGCAAGGAGAAACTCCACCTGTCGGCGGAAGAAAACTCGGCAATAGCAGAATCAATCCTCAAGGAATATGAAAAGTTATAGGATGGCCCTGGCCTCGGCGGCCGTCGCGGCTGCAATCTGTTCCTGCTCCGACAAGGCTGTGATCAGCGGCGTACTGAGCGACGCACCGGGTGCTGAAATCACCGTCAAGCAGTTCTCGGGCAGCGCCGAGACCGTGCTCGATACTTTGAAGACGGATGCCGCAGGCGGATATTCCTGCAAGGTCGCGGTCAAGGAAGGCCAGCCGGAACTCGTGTACCTCTACAAAGGCGACACCAAGCTCGCATCCCTCATCCTGGGCAAAGGCGATAGGGTGAAAGTCGTGTCCGATACCCTTGGCTCCTACACTGTCGAGGGTTCCGAGGAGAGCGCCCTCCTCAAGCAGGCTGACGACGAATTCAATTCATTCATGGCCGCCTTCTCCTCGGACCTGGCTTCAGGTGACGGGCCCAAGGCCTCCAGGGACTATGTGGCATATTACCGGAAGTGCATCAAGTTCGTCATGGAGAACCCCAAGTCCCTCGCCTCGGTGATGGTGCTCTCCCGGAAGATAAACGAGAACTTCCCCGTGTTCAGCCAGGCAACCGACGCATTGATCTTCGAGACGGTGCACGATTCGCTCCAGACCGTCATCCCCGAGTCGAAGTATGTCGCCGCCCTTGGCCGTGAAGCCGGCCTCCGCAGGAAGCAGCTCGACCTTGACCTCCAGCTCAAGGACGCACCCGAGATCGGTTATCCTGACCTCACCCTTCCTTCCTACGATGGCTCGAGGAAGAAACTCAGCGAGACTGTGGCCTCTTCCAAGGCTGTCCTCGTCTATTTCTGGACCGCAGCCGATGCCGCCCAGAAGCTTTTCAACAACGATGTGCTGCTTCCGGTCTACAACGACTTCCATCCGAAAGGCTTCGAGATCTATTCCGTCTCGCTGGATGCCGACAAGTCAGTCTGGGCTGACGCCGTGAAGAACCAGAAGCTTCCCTGGATCAATGTCTGCGACGGACTTGGCTCCGTCTCTCCCGCCGCAGTCCTCTATAACATCTACACTGTCCCCGTAGCCTTCCTGCTGGTTGACGGACAGATGACTTCAGAAACCATTGAAGGCGAGAAGGACCTCAGGAGGGTGCTGTCCGCCAAGCTTTAATCCAAAGATGGAAAGAAAAACCCGGGTAAGGTTCGCACCTTCACCGACAGGTCCGCTCCACATGGGCGGAGTGCGTACCGCTTTGTACAATTACCTCTATGCCAAGCAGAGAGGGGGAGATTTCATTTTAAGGATAGAGGACACGGATTCCAACCGGTTCGTCCCAGGGGCCGAGCAGTATATCATCGAGGCCTTGAACTGGTGCGGAATCATCCCTGACGAAGGAGTGGACGCAGCCGGAAGGGTCGTCGAAACTCCATCGGAAAGGCATCCCCATGCCCCGTACAGGCAAAGCCAGAGGCGAGGCATCTACCGGAAGTATGCCGAACAGCTTGTCGCAAGCGGTGACGCTTACTATGCCTTCGATTCACCCGAGGCCCTCGAGAAGGCACGTTCGGATGCCGAGGCTGCAGGTGGCACCTTCACCTACAACCGGCAGACGCGCAAGTCCATGCGCAATTCCCTCACCCTTCCCCGGGAGGAGGTGGAGCGGCTGCTTGCCGAAACATCCCACTGGACGATACGCTTCAAGATGCCGGAGGACACCGTGGTCTGCATGGATGACATGATCAGGGGCCACGTGGAGGTGAACACCGACACCCTTGACGACAAGGTGCTCTGGAAAAGGGCCGACGAACTTCCTACCTACCACCTGGCCAACATAGTGGACGACCACCTCATGGAGATTACCGAAGTGATCAGGGGAGAGGAGTGGCTTCCGTCCCTTCCTCTTCACCACCTTCTCTACAAAGCCTTCGGATGGGAAGACACCATGCCCCGTTTCGCACATCTTCCGCTGCTTCTCAAGCCTGTCGGCAACGGGAAACTGAGCAAGCGCGACGGCGACAAGATGGGGTTCCCCGTGTTTCCCCTGCAGTGGACCGGTGCCGGCGGAGAGGTTTCACGCGGATACCGCGAGGACGGGTATTTCCCCGAGGCTTTCGTGAACATGCTTGCCATGCTGGGGTGGAATCCGGGTACCGAGCAGGAACTTTTCTCCATGGAAGAGCTGGTTTCTTCCTTCTCGCTTTCCAAGGTAAGCAAGTCCGGAGCTAAATTCAACCCCGAGAAGGCCCGGTGGTTCAACAAGGAGTACCTGAGGATGAAATCCGACGGGCAGATTGCGGATCTTTTCATGCCGGTCCTGGAAGGACACGGGATCAGCGCGCAGCGCGAATATGTACGCGACGTCGTGTCATTCACCAAGGAAAGGGCGACGTTCGTAAAGGATTTCTGGGACATTGCGTCCAGCCTTTTCGTGGCTCCGGAAGACTTCGGCAAGTTCGACATCAAGGCCGGGACCGCATTCAGCCAGCCTTCGTCAGGCCGTCCCGCCGACCCGAGGGCAAAGGTCTACGATGATTCCCTGACGGCACCCTTCCTTGCCAAGGATGTGGACAAGTTCTGGAAACCGGAAGTGGTCCCTTTGGTGGAGAAGGTCGGAGAATTCGTCGGCGCCTATCAGGGGGACATGGCTCCGGAAGCGTTCGGCGCCGCCTTGGAAGGATTCATCAAGGACAATTCCTGGCCCATGGGCAAGGTGATGAATGCAACCCGCCTGGCGCTCACCGGTGCGGCGAGCGGCCTTGGCATCGCTGACATCATAGTCCGTATCGGAAAGGCAGAGACGGAAAGGCGGATCTCCTATGCCGTGCAGAGGCTCTAAGCCTCTTTCTCGCGGCGGACTGTCCTCTTGATCGCAGGCACGGCTTCCAGCTCGGCCTTGCTCTCTCCGGGACCGATAAGGAGCACCGGCTTTTCATCCTTGTCGAAATGGTACCTCTTGACGTTGCCTTCCTCGGTGAAACCGATGGTCTTCACTCCGTTGACCAGATTGGAGATAGAGTTGTCCTCCGGGATGACTCTTTTTCCTTTTTCGTACTTGAAGTCCCTGTCGATCATGATCAGGTTGCCGAGGTCCGTCTTGGCTATCTTTGACAGGTCGTTGACCTTGAATCCGGTAGCTATCGCCGTTATCTTCACCTGGTCGCCGGCGGAGGGATCCTTCTCCCAGACGAGGCCGGTCTTGAATTTCTTGACACCCCCGGTGTACTCGTCGATCTTTTCGTTGATCTGGTGGAACTCGTCCATCGTCAGGCCCTTTTCGTTGTCCACGCAGGTGATGTTGACCAGGATGTTCTTCGCAGTCTTCAAGTCGAAATCGTTCAGCAGGGGAGACTGGAGGGCACCGGTCACGGCGTCGTCCA
Source organism: uncultured Bacteroidales bacterium (assembly GCA_900320185.1). Classification (GTDB taxonomy): domain Bacteria; phylum Bacteroidota; class Bacteroidia; order Bacteroidales; family UBA932; genus Cryptobacteroides. The sequence continues at coordinate 143,659 of ONRD01000001.1, read as the reverse complement.
GCCTGGTCGGGCCTGTACCGATGCCGCAGCCCATCAGGGCCATGCCGCTGTTGCGCATCATGGTCTTGACGTCTTCGAAGTCGACGTTTATGTAGCCGGGTTTGCTGATGATCTCGGTGATTCCCCTGACAGCGGTCGCCAGTACCTCGTCGGCCTTTGGCAGGGCCTTGTGCACGAGGTGGTCCCCGAAGAAGTCGTGGAGTTTCTCATTGTTTATGATCAGCAGGCTGTCCACGTTCTTGACCAGCTCGTGGATTCCGTCGATTGCGCGTGACAGGGGAGCCGATCCCTCATTCTCGAAAGGTATGGTCACGACGGCGACGGTGAGTATCCCTTTGTCCTTGGACCTTTTGGCGATGATCGGAGCCGCGCCGGTCCCGGTGCCGCCGCCCATTCCCGCGGTTATGAACAGCATCTGGGTCTCCGGGCCGAGAACGACCTTGTCGATCTTCTCAAGGGCCTCAAGGGCGGCGGTGCGTCCCTTGGCAGGATCCGTTCCGGCTCCCAGGGAGTTCTTCCCGATGTGGATCTTGACCGGTACGGGGCTTCCCCTCAGGGCCTGCTCGTCGGTGTTGCAGACGATGAAACTGCATCCTTCCACTTTTTCGCGGTACATGTAGTTGACGGCGTTGCAGCCTCCTCCGCCGACTCCGATGACCTTTATCATCGACGAGACGGGAGTCCAGTCGCTGGTTTCGGCAATGTCGAAAGTTTCATTCATATCGCTCATATTCCTTTTATTCTTCCATGTCGTTGAACAATCTCTCAAGGCCTTCGGTAGCCTTCTCGCTGATGTGCTTCAGCCAAGTGATCCTGGGCCTGTCTGGCCTTGCCGCCCTGGAGGCTTTCCCTTTCTTCTGCCCGGCATCCTTGATTTCCTTCTCAGTGTAGGGGTCGAACACGCTGGGGCCCTCGTCCTCATCCTGGCCGTTGTCCTGCGCGGCTGCGACGGAGGGCTCGATGGAGACGCTCGTCTCCTCCTCCCTGGTCTGCTCCACCCTTACCTTCGGCACTATGAATTCGGCGTCTGCTTTCTTCTCCTCCTTTTCTTCGGGCCTTTGTACGGAGCCGGTCACTGCGGGCGACTCTTCTGCCGTTGCGGCCGGTGCGGTGCTCCCGCCCTGCGGGTCGGGGGCAGGGGACGTTGCGGGCGTCTCCTTCGCAGCCGGGGCGGATGGCGCAGAGGCTGTCCTGGAAGGGCGTTGCGGCTGGGCGCCCACCGTGGAGACCGGGGACTTCGTGACAGGGAAGCTGGTGCAATTGAGAGACTTGTCGTTCTTGGCCGCCAGGATCATACCCATCGTCGTGGCGGCGCTGCTGTCCATGGCTTCAGGGCATCCTTCGCATGAGAAGAACCGCCTTGAGGTGGCTGTCTTGACGGAGTACCCGGACAGTTCCCTGATATAGTTCGCGCAGTTCACCAGTTCGGCGCCTCCTCCGGTCACGACTACTCCTGCACGGAGCTGGTCCTCGTCGGCGTATCCGCTCATCTGTATTTCGTAGAGCAGGGCCTCGACGATTTCCTTCATCCTGGCGGTGATGATCTCGGAAAGGTACTTTACGCTGATCTGTATGGCCGGGGTGTCTTCATCGTTGATCTGGATGATCTTCTCGCCGAAAGAGGACAGTTTGTTCGGCATGCACGCCCCGTAGGCCTTCTTTATGTTCTCCGCCAGTTCAGTGGAGATGTTGCACTGCGACTTGATGTCGTTGGTGATGCTGTTGCCGCCGAACGGGATGGCAGCGTAGAACCGGAGTATCTTGTTCTTGAATATGGTCACCGAACTTACCCCTGCACCGAGATCGAAGAGGGCGACGCCGTTCTCCATCTGCTCGTCCTTCAGGACGGCCTTCGCGGTTATCCCCGGGACGAAATACTTCCTGGCAATCCCTATCCCCATGGATGAGAACACGTTGTCGATGTTCGAGGAGTACCTTCTCTCCCCGACGAACACCTTGAAGTGCCCGTCGAGCCTGGCCGCCGTCATTCCGACGATGTCGCTCTCCACCTCGTTGAAGCTGTCTTCCGTGGAGAAGGACTGCGCCACGGCTCCGTAGATGACCTCCTTCTTGTTGTCGCTCAGCGGATAGGACTCGAGGGCGTTCGACTTCAGGAGACGGATCTCGGATTCCTGTATCTGGCTGTCCTCCTCGTTCCTGTCGAAGCCCGCCGATGCAGTCTCCTGACGGACATAGTAACGCGGCAGGCCGACGATGACCTTCTGCACCTTTATCCTGAGATCCTGCTGTGCTTCGGTAATCGCCTTCCTAAGCTGCGCCTCGACCTTGCGGGGGTTGAAAACGTAGCTGTTCCTGATGCCGTCGGACGGGCTTTCCTTGTAGTAGATCACCTGCACGTCCTGGTTCTCGATCCTTGCCACGCAGACCGAAATCTTCGAGGTGCCGAGATCTGCCGATGCTATGTACCTTTCTTCCATATTCGCGAATTTATTTTCTGCAGACTATCTGTCCCTTGTATTTCACGTTCACGCTCGAATAGTACCCGGGCTCCCTGGCCGGAGCTATCGAGGTGTAGTATTTCTCCATTTTCCAGAATTTCCCCGGTATGTCGTCGAGTTTCCCGAAAATGAACTTTTCCTTTCCCTGCCGCGGGACCATCACCAGGTCCCCGTTGGGCCTGACGCTTATCTGGCTGATGTTTTCCGACCACGTCGCCGAGGAACTGATGTAGTTTGCCAGTTCGATCGCCCCCGAGAGCCATTCGTTCTCCTTGTCGGACTTGGGCCTGCCCTTGAAACCGGCCTTCACCTCGAGTGGGATCTCCCCGTCGATGATGGGCACGCGTGATGTGTAGTTGTTCTGGAGCGGGAACAGGAAGCCCTCGGAGTCGGCGTAGAACCCGTAGCCTCCTTTCTGGAACCGTACCACCGGTTCTCTCTGGAAGAGCCTGATGTTGAGGTACCCGTCAGGAGTCGTGAAGGCATCCGTCTTCATGATGGCGCTCTTCCCGTCCAGGACCTTCTCCACCTTGAGGAGGTCGATGCTGTCAAGGCGCTGCCCTACATAGGCTCCGTAGCCCTCCTTGAGGTACTGTTCGACATCTTCGGGGGTGACGAAGGTGTAGGGGTCCGCAAACTCGACCTTGACTCCGACGCATGTCTTCTGGCGCCTCTGCTCCTTCATCGATGAATAGGTGAAGAAAAAGAGGGCGCCGAGCAGGCAGAAAGCCGCCGCCGCAAGTGCAGTTCCGAGTCCTTTGCGCATCGTCATGTCCTTTTTTCAAGCATCTCGGTAATCGGTCCGGTGAACCTGTCGATGTCACCTGCGCCGAAGGTTGCCAGGACATCCAGCTTTTCACCTTCAAGGTAGGCCATGAGGTCCTCCTTTTTCAGCATGACTTTCTCGGGTCCCTCCACCTTGTTGAATATGAGCTCTGAGGTCACGCCCGGGATAGGCTCCTCCCTGGCCGGGTAGATGTCCAGCAGGATGAGTTTGTCGACCTTGGATAGGGTCTGGGCGAATTCGTCAGCGAAGTCCATCGTCCTGGAGAAGAGGTGGGGCTGGAAGATGGCTGTGAGTTTCCTCTCCGGAAACATCCCCCTTATCGAGGAGATTGCCGCGGAGAGCTCCCTGGGATGGTGGGCGTAGTCGTCGATGTAAGTCAGGGAAGGTGTGTTCACGTGGACGTCGAGACGACGACGGACTCCCCGGTACGATCCGATCGCATCCTTGACGGCGGAAGGCGATACCCCATGGCACAGGCAGACGGCGGCAGCGGCCACGCTGTTCTCGACGTTCACCCATCCGGGGCAGCCGCACCTGACATCCTTGATCGTCCCGCCCGGATGGACCAGGTCGAAGATGTAGTGTCCCAGGCTGTCCGGCCTCGGGTCGGCGGCATGGAAGTCTGCCGACGGGTCGTCATAGCTGTAGTGCAGGATCCTGGCCCTGGTGTCCCCGGGGGTGATGTCCAGTCCCTTTTTCACTATGAGGGTCCTGCTTACCTGTCCGGCGAATTCCTTGAAAGCCTTTATGTATTCCTCATGGGTGCCGTAGATGTCCAGGTGGTCGGCGTCCATCGCGGTGATCGCCGCCACTGCTGGATGCAGCTGGAGGAATGACCTGTCGAACTCGTCCGCTTCGGCCACCATCGTAGGGGAGTGGGAGACCAGGAGGTTGGTCCCGTAATTCTTGGAGATCCCTCCCAGGAAGGCCGAGCAGCCCTCCGCCCCTTGCGTGAGGATGTGGGCGACCAGGGTGCTGGTGGTGGTTTTCCCATGGGTTCCCGCCACGGCCAGCAGTACCTGGCCTTCCGCGAGTTCTCCCAGCATACGTGACCTCTTGATGACGGTGTAGCCCTGCTCCCGGACGTAGGAGAGCTCTCCCATGTCATCCGGAATGGCAGGCGTGTAGACCACCAGGGTCGAGGCTACGTCCTTCGGGACATAGTCGATGTCGTCCTTGTAGTGGACTTCGATCCCTTCGCTTTCCAGCGCGCGGGTCAGGTCCGAGGGCGTCCTGTCGTAGCCGGCTACGGGATAGCCCTTGAACTTGTAGTATCTGGCGATGGCGCTCATCCCGATGCCGCCGATGCCAATGAAATAGATCTTCGAGTACTTTGACATGTCCCTAAACCAGCTTGTAGATTTCGTCTGCGATCTTCTGGGCGGCGTCCGGAAGTGCCATCTTTCCGGCATTTTCCTCAAGCGTCGCTATCCTTCCGGGGTCCTTGAGGAGTTCCAGTGCGGTGCTCATCATCTTCTCCATCGCGTCGGCGTCCTTCACGATCATCGCGGCGTCCTTGTTGACCAGGGCCATCGCATTGTGTGTCTGGTGGTCTTCGGCGACGTTGGGCGAGGGTATGAATATCACCGCCTTCCTTGCGGCGCAAAGCTCTGAGACGGAGGAGGCTCCCGAACGGGAGATGACCACGTCGGCCGCTGCGTAGGCAAGTTCCATCCGACCTATGAAGTCGGAATGGTGCACCGTGGAGGGCAGGTCGGGATTCTTCCGGGTCTGCTCCTTCATGAAAGCGTCGATCCCTTCCTTGTAGTACTTGCCGCACTGCCAGAGCACGTCGACTCCCTCCGCCCCGGGACACCCTTCGGATATCCAGGCGCAGACGCTCTTGTTGAACTTGCTGCTGCCAAGGCTTCCGCCCACTATGAATATGTGCTTTTTAGCAGGGTCGAGCCCATATTCCCTGACCCCGGCTTCCTTCATTTCAGGCGTGCAGGGCACGAACACGCTCCTGATGGGATTCCCGGTCATCACGATCTTGTCCGCCGGGAAGAACCTTTCCATCCCTTCGTAGGCGACGCAGATGCTCTGTACCTTGTCCCCGAGCTTCTTGTTGGTAAGGCCGGCGAAGCCGTTCTGCTCCTGGATGACGGAGGGGATGTGCATCCTGGTCGCGGCCATCAGCAGGGGAGCGCTGGCGTACCCTCCGACTCCGACTGCCACCTGCGGCTTGAATTCCTTCAGTATCCTCCTTGCCTTGCGGATGCTCGAGAGCACCTTGAATGGGACCTTCAGGTCGTTGACTATGTTCCTTAGATTCAACTGCCTCTGCAGCCCCACTATCGGAAGGCCCGTTATCTTGTATCCTGCGGCGGGGACCTTCTCCATCTCCATCTTCCCTTCCGCACCTACGAACAGGATCTCCGTCTCCGGATTCAGCTCCTTGAGCTTGTTGGCTATGGATATGGCCGGGAAGATGTGGCCTCCCGTCCCACCTCCGCTTATGATTACTCTCAATGGTTTGTATTCCATATTGCTATTCATTGTTATGGTCGTCTATCCCGTAGTCGGGGATGTCGTTTTCATGGACAGGTACCCCGGTCCCTTCGAATCCGGAGCTTTCCATCTCGTCCAGGTCCTCCAGGGTGCTCTCCATCTCGTTCCTGGCTCCCGCGCGTTCGCCGTCACCCATGATCGAACCCATCGATTCGGCTTCGCGGGCTATCTTCCTCTTGGCTATCCTGCTGATGGACAGGATGATCCCGAATGCGAGCGAAAACATCAGGAATGATGACTTGCCGAGGCTTACCATGGGCAGGGTCTGTCCGGTAAGGGGCCCCAGGTCGCAGTTGATCATGATGTGCATCATCGCCTGTCCCGTGATCAGGACCACGAGTCCGGCTATTGCTGTCTTCGCGAAATGGTTGTCGCAGTTCCTCACTATTATGGAGCCTCTTGCAAGGAGGCTTATGTACAGGATTATCACCAGGATGCCCCCCATGAGCCCGTATTCCTCCACGATGAAGCTGAACATGTAGTCCTCGAACATGATGGGGACCACGTACCTCTGGGTGCTCCTTCCCGGCCCTTTGCCGAACAGGCCTCCCTCGTGGATCGCAATCTTGGCGCTGACGGGCTGCTTCATCTTGTCAAGGGCTTTCTGGAACTGCTTGCTGTTCTGGGGCTCGTTGGCGATGTCCTTCATGTACTTTTCATCGCTCTCCGAATCCAGCCTGTTCAGGGCTGACTGCAGGTGCGGGAACGGCTTGTGGTCCTCCGGAGCCACGGCGTTTATCCCCACGCAGCCGAGAAGGAGAGCGACTCCGACCGCCCCCGGAAGGAGGAGGTCCTTGATGCTCATCCCGCCGATCAGGATGGTGACGAACATGATCCCGCCGATGAACAGGGTGCTGGAAAGGCTGCCCATCATGATCCCGATGCAGACTGAGAATATCGGGATGTAGATGTAGAGCAGTTTCTTCATCCATGCCTTCCCGAAGACGGGATAGGCCTTGGACAGCCTGTCGGCTATCGCGAAAGAATCGGTCTGGAATGCATTCACCGCCCAGGCAAGGTACATGACCATCGCCACCTTCACTACTTCGAACACATGGATCTGGAAACCGAAGACTTCGATGACGCGCCACGCTGAGTTCAGCATTACAGGATGCAGGAAGCCAATCGGCTTGTGGACGGCCAGGACCATCAGCAGCACGATGGAGACCAGGTAGCCGAACTGGGAGAAGAACCGGAAGAACCTCAGGCTCTTGATGCTGTAGCAGACCAGGATGACGGCGAGGCCTCCCACTATGGTCATCATCTGCCCTTTGAGGATGCTCACCCTGGTCGTGCCCTTCTGGAGTGCGAGCTGGGAGGTGGAAGAGAAGATGGCCACTATGCTTATCAGCATGAGCAGCAGCACTATCATCCACACCACCTTGTCTCCCTCGAGGTTGTCGAGGAAGTTCCACAGGGTGTTTTTCTTCTTTGTCCTTTCCGCTGCCATTTCCTTGCAGTACTTTGATTGTCTCCGTCTCTCTAAAGTCTCCTTACGGCTTCCTTGAACCGTTCGCCCCTCTCTTCCATGTTGTGGAAGAGGTCGAAACTCGCGCAGCAGGGGCTCAGGAGCACCACGTCGCCGGGAGAGGCGAACCTGCTGGATTCCTTGACGGCATCTTCGGCGGAGCGGGTCTCGACGAAACGGTCTTTCCCCACGATGGACTCGAAGGCTTCGCGGATCTTGGTGTTGTCGACTCCCAGGCAGACGATGGCCTTCACCTTCTGGCGTACCAGGGGCTTGAGGACCTCGTAGTCGTTGCCCTTGTCCTTGCCTCCGACTATCCACACGACGGGCCTCTTCTGGCATTCAAGGGCGTACCATGCCGCGTCGACGTTCGTGGCTTTCGAATCGTTTATGTACAGGACGTCCTTTATGCTGAGGACGGGTTCCAGCCTGTGCTCGACGGGCTTGAAGGTGGCCAGGGACTCCCTGATGACCTTGTTGTCTATCCCTGAAGCCTTCGCCGCAAGGGCGGCCGCCATCGAATTGTAGATGTTGTGCCTGCCTCCCAGGGCAAGTTCCTTGAGATAGACGTTGCACTCCTCTTCTTCATAGCGTACGACAATCTGTTCGTCCTTGAGGAAAGCTCCCTGCTGCAGGTCGGTCTCCTTCTGGGTGAAAGGCAGCTTCTTCGCCGAGATGATTATCTTGTTGAGGTGGTCTATGGTTATTTCGTCGTCGGAGTCGAAGATGAAGCAGTCTTCGGGACTGAGGTTCCTCGTGATGCGGAACTTGGACTTCACGTAGTTTTCCATCTGGTAGTCGTAGCGGTCCAGATGGTCGGGGGTTATGTTGGTGATTATTGCGATGTCAGGATGGAACTCATAGCAGTTGTCGAGCTGGAAACTGCTGATTTCCAAGACATAGTAGTCGAAGTGCTCAGTGGCGACCTGGTAGGCGTAGCTTTTTCCGATGTTGCCGCCCAGTCCCACGTTCAGCCCTGCGTTGCGGAGCAGGTAGTAGATCAGCGATGTGGTGGTGGTCTTCCCGTTGCTCCCGGTTATGCAGATCTTCTTGGCGGTGTCATAGCGGCCTGCAAACTCTATCTCGGAAACTATGTGCGTGCCCTGGGCCTCCAGTTTCCTTACCATCGGGACGTTGCCGGGTATGCCCGGACTCTTGACCACTTCGTCGGCTGAAAGTATCAGCTCCTCCGTGTGGCCTCCCTGCTCGAAAGGGATGTCCCATCTGCGCAATTCCTCCGCATATCCTTCGGAGATGGTCCCGCTGTCCGAGAGGAACACGTCGAATCCTTTCACTTTCGCGAGTACCGCGGCTCCGACTCCGCTTTCACCTCCGCCCAAAACTACCAATCTTGACATATCCTTGTCTCCTGTTTCAATCAATTCTCTTTATCTGTATCCGATGTGCCGTCAGTTCCCCGGAAGTCCGTCCGGGACAGGCATCCTTGCTCTTTGCGTCTACCTTATCTTCATTATGGCCAGGGTCGACACGGCGAGGATTATCCCGATGATCCAGAACCTGGCTACTATCTTGGCCTCGGGAAGCGCGTGGACCGGTTTGGTGATAACGGCCGGTATGCCTTCCTTCTGGTAGTGGTGGTGGAGGGGAGTCATCTTGAAAACCCTCCTCCCTTCACCGTATTTCTTCTTCGTGTACTTGAACCACATTCTCTGGATCATCACCGAAAGGGACTCGACCAGGAATATTCCGCACAGAAGGGGAATGAGGAGTTCCTTCCTCATGAGCACTGCGCTCACCCCTATGATCCCTCCTATGGTGAGGCTGCCGGTGTCTCCCATGAACACCTGGGCAGGGTAGGAATTGTACCACAGGAACCCAAGCAGTGCTCCGACGAAAGCCGACATGAAGACTGCGATCTCGCCGCTACCCGGTATGTACATGATGTTCAGGTAGTTCGAGTCTATGAGGTTGCCACCCAGCCATGCCAGGACGCCCAGTACGACCCCCACTATCGCGCTGGTTCCCGCTGCAAGGCCGTCCATCCCGTCTGTCAGGTTGGTCCCGTTGGAGCATGCGGTTATCACAATCACGATCATCAGCACGTAGATGGCCCATTTGCAGTACCAGCCCCATTTCCCCTTGAACGGGGAGAGCCACTTGTAGTCGAATTCATGGCTCTTGACAAAGGGGATGGTCGTCTTGGTGCTCTTCACCACGTTCTCCATCTTCCAGCCGCTGTCGGAACCGACAAGGGTCTCCGAATCTACATTGAGGGCGCTCCTGTTTCCCTGCTCCACTATGTTCTCGACTCCCGGCGTGACCTTCACTTTCTCCCTGACGACGATGTCGTCGCTGAGCCAGACAGTCATCCCGATGACCAGGCCGAGGATGAGCTGGGCCAGCAGCTTGGCCTTTGGATGCAGGCCTTCCTTGTTGTGCCTGAACACCTTGATGTAATCGTCCGCGAATCCCAGGGCCCCGCACCACAGGGTCGTGAAGATGAGCAGCTGGGTGTAGATGTTGGTCAGGTCGCAGAACAACAGGACCGGGACCATTATGGAGATGATGATGATCACTCCGCCCATGGTCGGGGTTCCCTTCTTCTGCATCTGCCCTTCCAGGCCGAGGTCCCTGATGGTCTCGCCGATCTGTTTTTCCTGGAGGTAGCCGATGATCCGGCGGCCTACGAAAAAGGAGATGATGATTGCGGTGACGCTGGTCAGCATCGCCCTGAAGGACAGGTAGCTGAAGAGGCCCTGCCCCGGGATGTCATATTGCTGCAGATGCTGGAACAGATGGTATATCATTGCTATTCTTTGTTATCAAGGTTCTTCATGGCGGCAAACACTTCCCCGACGACTTCGCGCTCGTCGAAGTGGCGTTTCTCCGTGCCGATTATCTGGTAAGTCTCGTGACCCTTGCCTGCAAGCAGGACGGCCGCGCCCTCATGGCTGAACATGAGCGCCGTGCGGATGGCTTCTTTCCTGTCCGCGATGAAGACCGTCTTCGCAAGCCCCTTGGCCGAAAAGCCCTTCCTGATGTCGTCCATTATGTCTTCGGTCCTTTCAGTGCGCGAATTGTCCGAAGTCACGAATATGCGGTCCGAGTATTCTTCGGCCACCTTCGCCATCTCGGGCCTCTTTGTCCTGTCCCTGTCCCCGCCACAGCCGAACAGGCAGACGAGTTCCTTCTTCGGGGCTATGTCCCTGAGGGTTGAGAGGACATTCTGCAGGGCGTCCGGAGTGTGGGCATAGTCGAGGACAACCGTGATGCCTTTGGGACCGTGCATGGTCTCCAGCCGTCCCGGTGCCGGTTCCAGGGTGCTCACCGCCACGAGGGTGTCCTCCGGCGATGCGCCGAGGGTCACGGCGGTGGTGTAGATGGCGAGGATGTTGTAGGCATTGTGGCGGCCTACGAGCCTGGTCCAGGCCTCGCGTCCGTCGATGCGGAGCATCATCCCGTCGAAACTCTCTTCCATGATCCTGCAGCTGTGGTCGGCCATCCGCCTGAGGGAGTAGCGCACTACCTTGGCCTTCGTGTTCTGGACCATCACCTCGCCGTTCCTGTCGTCGATGTTGGTGATGGCGAAGGCATCGGCGGGCAGCTTGTCGAAGAAAAGCTTCTTGCACCGGAGGTACTCTGCGAACGTGCCGTGGTAGTCGAGGTGGTCGTGGGTCAGGTTCGAGAATATTCCGACCTTGAAGTGCAGGCCTTCGACCCTTTCCTGTTCGACCCCTATCGAACTGACTTCCATGAAGCAGTACTCGCAGCCCGCTTCCACCATCTCGCTCATAAGGGAGTTGGCGGTGATCGGGTCCACGGTGGTGTTTTCCGTTTCCAGCCTCTTGGTCCCGACATAGTTCGCGATCGTGGACAGAAGGCCGCAGTTGTAGCCCTGTGCCATGAAGAGCTTGTATAGGAGTGTCACCGTGGTGGTCTTCCCGTTGGTTCCGGTGATGCCGACCAGCGTGAGCTTCGAGGAGGGGTTGCCGTAGAAAGCGGCCGCTATCATTGCGACGGCATGCCGCGAGGAGGCTACCTTCACGAAAGTCACCCCGGGGAAAGAGGAGAGGAAGGGACCGTCGTCTTCGTAAACCACGGCAACCGCACCGGCTTCAACCGCTTTCCCGATGTAGGAGTGGCCGTCCGTCCCGCAGCCCTTCACCGCGATGAAGAGAGCTCCCGGACAGGCCTTCCTGGAATCGTTGCACACGGAACCGATCTCGGCGAGGACGTCCCCGTCGACCCTGACCGTTCCGGCGTCTTGTATGATCCTGTCAAGTCTCATTTCAGCACTATCTGTACTGCGGCTCCTTTGGCCGCCTTCTCTCCGGCCCTGGGTGTCTGCGATTCCACATGTCCCTCTCCGGTGTAACTGCACTTGAATCCGCTGTTCTCTATGATGTACATGGCATCCCTTAGCCCGAGCCCGGCCACGTCGGGGATTATCTCTCCCGACACCGGCTTTACATCCTCCATCTCCATCCTGGGGACCTGCGCGAGGGCCTTCAGTTCCTTCCCGCAGGAAGGGTCCAGGGAATGGACGGCGTCAACTATCTCCCTCATGGCGGCCGCGGGAAGCACTCCTCCGTAGAGGCTGCCCTTGATCAAGGTGGAGCGAAGGCAGATGATCGCGCTGTACTTGGGCTTGTCGGCCGGGAAGAAGCAGACGAATGTGCCAAGGTTGTGGAAACTCCCGTCCTTGGTGACGTAGGGGTTGCTCATCCCGTATTTCTTTATCTCTTCCGCGGAGAGAACCTGCCTCGAGGTTCCGGTCTTGCCGGCTACCTGGAGCTTGGCTTTCCCGAGCCTCCTTGAAGCGGTGCCGCCTGTTCCTTCCGCCGCTACCGCCTTCAGGGCTCTCAGCAGGGTGTCGGCCGTGGCCCTTGAGCATATTGATGCATTGAGGACGCTGGGACCGAATTTCTTCTTCACCGTCCCGTCCTTCTCAAGGCTCTCCACAAGGTAGGGCTTCATCATCTTGCCTTTGTTGGCTATCGCATTGTAGAAGGTGAGGATGTGCAGGGGCGTTTCCTGGATCGAGTAGCCCATGCCTATCGAACCCAGGGAGGTCTGGGACCAGAGTGAACCTTCGGGAGAAGGGATGAAGGGTTCCTTCAGCCCTTCCAGGTCGAAGTCGAAGGCCTGCCCGAGCTTGTAGAGGTAGAGCTTGTCCAGGAACCGCTTGGGGTTGTCGCCATAGTTCTTCACCGCCAGGTAGCGGAAGACGTAGTTCGACGAGATCTCGAATCCGTGGAGGATCGAGATATCCTTCATCCCAGCCACGTGGTCGTCCTGCGGGTATCCGGGAAGATAGCCGTTGTTCGTGGGAATCCTGTCGTCGAGGGACTTGACATAGCCGTCTTCCAGGGCGGTCATCAGGGTGGTCGTCTTGAACACGGAGCCGGGTTCGGAACTCATGCCGATGGCCATGTTGTAGGTCTCGTTCATGGTCTTAGTCGTGGTGTCCCTGTTGAGGTTGACCATCGCGCGTATCGCTCCGGTCTCCACCTCCATCACCACGGCGCATCCCATCTCGATGGTCTGGTCGTCCCCTATCTGCCTTCTCAGCGCCTTGTCCACGATGTCCTGGAGATTTATGTCCAGGGTCGTCCTGACGTCGAGACCGTCTTCCGGACGGACGTAGGTGCTGTCGTAGTCGCGGATCCTCTCCTTGTTCTCGGTGACCCTGAGCCAGATCTCGCCTTCCTTCCCGTGGAGGACGTAGTCGAACTTGCCTTCAAGCCCGATGTGGTTGTTGCCGTTGGAGTTCCGGTTGTCCTTCACGTAGCCGATGGTCCTCCTGGCGAGGGACCCGTAGGGATACTGCCGGGAATCTTTCTTCTCGACGATTATGCCGCTCCTGTACTGACCTTCTTCCATCAGGGGGAATTTCTGCATCTTCCCGAGTGTCTGCCTGTCGACCGGTTTCCCAAGGCGGAGGTACTTGTTGCCTTTGTCCCTGCCTTCCACTATCATGCTGTAGTACTCGTCGCCGGACTTGTCCTTCATCACGCCTGCGAGTTCCCAGGCGAAGTCCTTGGCCTTCTCCAGCCATTGTTGCTCCAGGTCGTTGCCGTCCTTGTCGGTCTTCTTCTCCGCGAAATAATCCTTCCGTACCGTGCAGTCCATGTAAAGCTGGTACATCGGGGTGGAAAGGGCGAGAAGTTTCCCGTCGCAGCCTATGATCGCGCCGCGTTCCGGCTCGATCACGCTCCTTGTGCTGGACGGGACGAAGTATTTCTCCGTCTCCTTGTCCGGCTCCCAGAAGTTCTGAATCTGTATGATCCTGACGATGAACACCACTCCCATCACCAGGAAGAACGCATAGAGCGCATACAGGATAAAGGCTATCCTGTCCCGTCCTTTCTTCTCTGTATCCTTCTTTGCCATCTCTTCGCTACCTTATCCTGTCTGCCGGCTTGTCCGGAACGGTCAGCGCCGATCCTTTCTCCTCCAGCATGTCCATAACCTTGCTCATCTTGCCCATGCCCGCCAGCTCGATGGTCTTTTGGGCATATGTGATCTCCACGTCCTGCAGCGCCTTCCTGCCCTCCTCGACCCTGGTGAAGGTCTTCTCCATCTTGAGGCTCAGCCAGATGCTGATGAAGAAGAGGAAGAAAGTGTAGACTATGTGGATGAAATACCTGTTGACGTGCAGACGCATCAGGAACTCTCCCTTGACTGTTGCGAGGAAGGCGTTCTTCATCCACTTGCCCACGTCGGCAAGCCTCCATTTCCTGTCGTTGTCCTCCATTCCCATCATTTCCCGGTCTTGCGGGCGATCCTGAGCTTGGCGCTCCTCGCCCTCGTGTTCATAGAAATCTCGTTTTCTCCAGGCACCGTCGGCTTGCGGTTCACCGCGGCCAGTGGTGCCGAGACGCCACCGTACACCAGGTCCTTCACTTCCTCTCCGTCCGTCCTTCCGGTCCTGATGAAATTCTTGACCATCCTATCCTCGAGGGAGTGGTAGGTGATCACGACCAGCCTGCCGCCCTCCCTGAGGGAGTCCGCAGCCCCCTGGAGCATCTTTTCAAGGGACCGCATCTCGTGGTTCACTTCAATCCGGAGCGCCTGGTAGACCTTTGCCAGGTACTTGTGCTCCGCGAATTTGGGAAGGGCCGGGCCCAGGGCTCCGTTGAGGGCCCCCGTGGTATCCAGGGGGGCTTTCTCCCTGGCTTCCACTATCAGCCTTGCGACTCTTCCTGCATTCTCGACTTCCCCCCACCGGCGGAACACCTTCTCCAGTCCTTCCTCCGGGTAGGTGTTCACGACTTCAGCCGCCGTCATACCTCCTTCCTGGTTCATCCTCATGTCCAGCGGGGAGTCGAACCTGAAAGAGAAGCCCCTGGTTTCGGAATCGAATTGGTGGGATGACACCCCAAGGTCTGCAAGGATGCCGTGGAAACCGCATTCCAGCCTGTCCCTGAGGTCTTCCTGTCGCCTTGCGATCTCAAGCCGGTAATTGTTGATGAAGCGGAAGTCCGCCCTCACGATTGTCAGCCTGGGGTCGTCCGGCTTGTTTGCGATTGCGTCTCCGTCACGATCGAAGGCGATGACGTGACCGTCTTCATTTAAGCGTGAAAGTATTCCGGCGGTGTGACCACCGCCTCCGAATGTGACGTCGGCGTATATTCCCGAGGGGTCCGTGACGAGGGCCGAGACGCTCTCGTCAAGCAGAACCGGAGTATGGTATTCAGACATTCCGGACCCTCCCTACCTTTCCTGGGATAGCTGTCCGGCGATATTCAAGAATTCTTCGTTGGAGATCCTTGCGGCCTCGTACTTTTCCTTGGCCCAGATCTCTATCTTGTAATCGTTGCCCGAGAAGACTACCTCTTTCGTTACACCAATTGATTCAAGAAGCTTCTTCGGGATGGACAGGCGTCCGAGCTTGGCGTCTGGTTCGACGATGGCCCGGTCGCGCATGTACTCCCTCCAGAAGGCGGCGTGAGCACGATTGAAGAAATTCAGTTTTGACTTGACCTCACCCGACTGGCGTTCCCATTCCTCGAAGGTGAACATCTGGAGACAGTCCGAGAAGATATCCTTCTTAAGGACAAACCTCATGTCACCTCCGGCGTCCATCAGGGATTTCAACGGCGAGGGGAAGACAACCCTTCCCTTGTCGTCGATCCTTGCTGTGTATTCGCCAATGAATGTGATCATTTTACTTCATCTTTCACGCTTGACTACAAAGGTAGGAATAATTTTCCATTTTCTTCCACTTGTTTCCAAATTTTTCCACAACTTTTTCAACGGGCGGTCAAATGGACAAGACGGGTATTGCAATGGCCGGGAAAATGACTAAATTTGAATCTTGAAACAGAAAACGCGATAGTCAAATTCAGGAAAGTCTTTGCAATGAGAATCAAAGCTGTTTTTGCCCTGGCGGCGCTGCCCGTCGTCTTTGCGGCTTGTACTTCTAGGCAGCCTGCGGTCAAGGCGCCTGTGAACATGGTGATAATCGACCCTGGACACTTCCATGCGGCCCTCCCTCAGAAGGGCATGCTGGAAGGGGTCTGCGATACCGTGAGGGTGTTCGCGCCCGAAGGGCCGGAAGTGCAGTCCTACCTTTCGACCGTAGCGTCTTTCAACGGCCGTGAGCAGGATCCGACATCATGGGTCGAGGTCCCATGCATCTGCCAGGATTTCCTGGATTCCGTCCCGCAGGCGGGAAAAGGTGACTTCGTCGTCCTGGCCGGCAACAACAGCAAAAAGTCGGCTTACATCCTGGAGGCTGTGAAAAAAGGCTATAACGTCCTCAGCGACAAGCCTATGGCTATAGACGAAGAAGGCTATGCGAAGGTGAAGGAAGCCTATGCGCTTGCCGAGGAGAAAGGTCTTCTTGTCTATGACCTGATGACGGAGCGTTACGATGTCCTGAATGAGATAGTGCGCGGGATCGTCGCATCCGGGGAGGTCTTCCGCAGCCCGCTGGACAGCGTCTCGATGGAAAGCGTCCACCATTTCTACAAGAATGTAGCGGGTTCGGTCCTCACGCGGCCCCAGTGGTACTATGACGTCACCCAGCAGGGCGAGGGGATCGCCGACGTGACGACCCATCTGGTCGACCTTGCCTTTTGGCAGTGTTTTCCTGGGGAGGGCGTAAAGGCCGAGGATGTCGTCCTTAAAAGTGCGTCCCACTATCCCACGACTCTCACGCCTGCCCAGTTCAAGGCTTCCACCGGAGCCGACTCCTTCCCTTCTTTCCTTTCAGGCTGTGTCAAGGACGGCAACCTCGAGGTGTTCTCGAACGGAGAGTTCAGTTTCGAGGCCAAGGGCGTTCCGATGACTATTGCGGTACGCTGGGACTTCGAGGCCCCTCAAGGTACCGGAGACACTTATTCGGCTAAGATTTCCGGCAAGGAGGCGGTGGTCGAGATCATCCAGGACGAATCCACCGGCTATGTCGAGCAGCTTTATGTGACTGCCTCGGACGAGATCGTGGCCAAGGTCAAGGAGTGCCTGGCGAACAACTACCCCTTTGCCAACGTGATTCCGTCGGAGGAGGTGCCTGGAAGGTGGCTCGTGGATGTCCGCGAGGCCGACCGTCCCGGGCATGAGGAGCATTTCAACGTCGTGGCCTCGACGTTCATAGGCTATCTCGGAGGTGCCAGGGTGCCTGCCTGGGAGAAGGTCAACACTTTGACCAAGTATCTGCTCACGACCTCTGCCGTCTCGCGTGTGAGGTCCGGTTCCTGAGTCTTTCCCGTCCGGCAGGCATGGATGCGTTGATAGCATGGGTCGACGGCAGCGATCCGGTATTCCAGGAGAAGATTGCCAGGTACAGGTCCGCCCGTGAGGGCGGTCTTGATGACGTGGCCGGGAGTACCCGGTATGCAAGCATCGGGGAGATCCTGTGGTGCGTGGTGTCCATCAACCGTTTCGCCAAGGGCTTCATAGACCGGATCCTGATCCTCACGGACGGACAGGATCCCGCCCTCGAGGGTGAACTCGCCAGGATATTCCCGGAAGGCTTCATCCCTATGCGGACGGTGTCGCACGAAACCATATTCAAAGGCTATGAAGAGTATCTCCCCGTGTTCAATTCAAGGGCGATAGAGACCCTCATGTGGAACATCCCCGACCTGAGCGAGAAGTTCGTGTATTTCAATGACGACTTCCTTCTCGCCGCCCCGGTCACGGAGGAGGACTTTTTCACTGCCGACGGCGGGGTGGTCTGCTACGGCGACAGGTACAGCGCCCTGTGGACCAAGATACTCCAGGTTTTCAAGCCGGTGCACGGCGGCCACAGGAGGGTCTCCTACAAGGCCTCCATGCTCGAGGCCTGGAAGATGGTCGGGAAGGGGCAGCGGATGATAAGGATCAACCACACTCCGAGGGCGCTCCTCAAGAGCGTCTACCGGGACTATTACTCCGCCCATCCTGAAGCTGTCGTAAGGAATGTGAGGCACCGCTTCCGCGATTCTTCACAATACAACACCCAGGAACTCTTCTATCTCCTTGCCCGCAAGGAGGGCAGGTGCGTGCTCCGGAGTCCGCGCGGCCGGCTGTTCTATTTCATGCCCAAGGAAAAGAAAGGCTATCTGCAGCGGAAGATGGCCCTACTCATGGGCCATCCCTACAAGTTCGTGTGCTTCAACTCCCTGGACCATGCCGCCCCCGAAGACAGGGCGGTGATCGAAAACTGGATCGAGGGACGTCTGGGCCTTTAGCGGAACCGGATTCAGTCCTGCAGGTACTTCTCGAAAAACCTGATGCTTTCCTCGCAGGTGTCGAAATCGTCGAGATGCCATGAGTGGTGTCCCCCGGCAACCTTGTAAAGCAGGACTTCGTACTCCGGGGCCTTCTTCTTGAACAGTCCTCCTTCAGCCGGGCTGCTGTACCGGTAGAGGGTTACCTGCCGGGAAGGGGCCTGCGGATCCAGCAGGGGGAGTTCCACGGGATCGTCGGCGACGGTGCAGCCATCCATGGCGGCTATCCTGGACACGGCATCCTCCACTCCGAGGTAGGCACCCCAGCCTCCGGTGTTCTCCGGGTCGCCTTCCCACATCGAGATGTCATCGTCGTCGCCATGTATTTCCATGAACGGTACCTTCCCGGACGGCGTGATCTCCTGCGGCATCCAGGACAGGGTGAGTCCGGCGACCGAGGAGATCGCCCTGAACCTTTCAGGACGTGAATATGCGAAGAGGTAGCACATCTCCCCGCCGTTGGACATGCCGCTGAGGAAAGCGTTCTGCGGATTGAGCCCGTAGCGGGCCGCCACCGTGTCTACAAGGGCGCTCACGAAGGCTATGTCATCCACGGTCATGCCCTCCTGGCTGGGGTAGCGGACATTCCAGCCGCGGTGTCCTGTAGTGTCTTTCAAGGCGGTAGGGACGCAGATCGCGAATCCGTGGCGGCGGGCAGCCTCGACGAATTCCGGCCTGTAACCCTTGCCGTTGCCTCCGTAACCGTGAAGAAGCACTATCATGGGTTTCCCAGGTGCCGGCTTTGTCGGGACGAAGGTATAGAATTCCCTGTCCCTGCCTTCGAAACTGAAGCTGCCGTGGTCCATCCAGGGGCGCAGGAGGCCTGCCTTGTGCTTGAGTTCAAGGACCCTGCGGACCTTGGCATCGAGTTCTTCCTCCGGCAGGGAACCGTTGCGGACGGCTTCTGAAACCGATTTTATGAAAGCCTCGGGGTCCGACGGCATCATGATCATGTCAGCACCTGCCTTGTAGGCGAGGATGGCGGGATCGTTGCCCAGACCCTTCCTGTTTATGTTCATGTTGAGGGCGTCGGTCACGACTATTCCCTTGAATCCATATTCTTCCCTCAGGATTCCGTCTATCATGGCGGGGGAGACTGAGGCGGACTGGCCTGAAGGGTCGAGCGAGGTGGCAGAGACGTGTCCAGCCATCACCATGTCCACGCCGGCTTCCACCAGTTTCCTGAACGGGACGAGATGGGTGCTGTCGAACGCTTCCCTCGAGAGGTTCGTCCTGGAATATGAGTGATGGGTGTCCGTGTCGCAGGCGCCGTGTCCCGGGAAGTGCTTGGCGCATGTGAATATCCCCTCGGACTGCATCCCCTTCATCAAGGCAATGCAGTCAGCCGCCACTGAATCGGGGTCGGCTCCGAAAGACCTCCAGCCCACGGCCAGCGTCTTGTTCGTGGCCAGGTCGGCGACAGGGGCGAAGTTGACGTGTACTCCCAGGCTCCTGAGTTCCCTTCCTATGGCAGCTCCGACCCGTTCGATGCTGTCAAGCGAAGCCCGCCCCAGCTCCTCGGGCCTGGGGAATGGGGCGTACCCGCCTTCCCGGAACCGCATCCAGGCCCCCAGCTCGGCATCCATGGTGACGAGCAGCGGAGTTTCGCTCATTTCCTGGAGCTCCCTTATCCTGTCCATCGTCCACTGCTTGTCGTCGTGGTGTCCGAGGATGACGATGCTGCCTGTCCCAAGGTCGCGGACCATCCTGTCGACCCTCTCCTTCTCGTGCTTATCGTTCATCTGGTAGAGGTCCGTGACGACCAGCTGTGCGACTTTCTTCTCGATGGTCATGTGGCTGAGATGGTCTTCTACGACGTCGTATGCCTCAGGTTCGTACGGGGCGGGTCCGGGGTTGCAGCCGTTCAGGGCGGACAGAATGACGGCTGCTCCTGCTGTGAGGGCAGTCCTGGCAAGGTGGTCTATCATGCTTGACATTTTATTAAGGAGTTTAGGATAGCTGAACAAATAGCCTTATGGCATGCAAAAATAACAATAATGGAGACATTTTGGACATCCCCGGGGGTGAAACTGGCACTGAAATTGCGCCGATCCGGCTGCCGGCGCCCCCGCCATGGCGGTCCGGGCTTGTCCCTCCGGCTTATCGATAAAAGGAAATGGCTGAAACAGAGAAAGATCTGGCGTTGACTTCAATGCTCAAGGAGCTTACCGGTTATTCTGACGACGATTTCAAGTTCATTGAAAGCGTCCGCCAGCTGGATGCCCTGGATTCGCGGCTGATAGACATGAACGTCCTGGTCCTGTGCACCGCCGGGAAACTGACCGCAAGCGTCGGCGGGAAGGTCCTGGAGATGCAGAAGAAAGATTTCGTCATATGCCCTCCGGGAGTCATCCCGACCGATATCATGGTGAGCCCGGAATTCGAGTGCAGGGCGCTCTGCATAACCAACAAGGGCATCCAGACTTTCCTCCGTCCCTACATAGGCATATGGAACCGTGCTGTCTATTCCGGGGACATCAAGATCCGCAGGATGAACGACCGGGAGATGGAGTTCGCTTCAAAGGCCTATGACCTTGCAAAGGTCTGCTACGAGATGCCGGACAGCGACCTGGCCTTGAAGAAGGACCTGCTCAGGGAGATGGTCAAGGGCGCCCTTACAGGGATATGCTGCATCTTCCTGACGGAGCAGCAGGACCGTATCGGCACAGGCAGCGGGGACAATATCTTCCAGAGATTCATCGACCTGCTCCAGAACAGCAGGGTCAAGCACCTTCCGAAGTCCTATTACGCCGGGAAGCTCTGCATATCCCCCAAGTACCTTACGTTTGTCTGCAAGAAGCACTCGGGGAAGACTGCATCGGAATGGATCCGCAGCTACACCCTGGCCGACATCACCTATTACCTCCAGGAAACCGACCGTTCCATCAAGGAAATCGCGGAACTCACCGGTTTTGCGAACACTTCATTCTTCGGCAAGTACGTCAAGCACAACACCGGCCTTACCCCCAGGGAACTGAGGGAGCGGAAGTGACGTGCCCGGGGGTGGGCTCTCTTTCCTTAAGGCGACTCCCGCATGCCTGCACCCCGTCGGCGGAGGAACGCCCCCTGAAGGTTCCGTTCGCTGCCGCTCACTCCATCCCTCCCGGCGTCTCCTTCGTCATCGCTTCGCGATAACTCGTATCCGCCGGGTCCTTCCCTCTGACGTGCCCGAGGGTGGGCACGCCTTCCTTGAGGCGTTCCTCCACCTTGCTCCTTGAAGGAGGTTGCGGCACCTTCAAACCAGGGTCGCGGGATATTTCTGTCAGAATACCAGGAGGTACAGTCCTGCGGCGAGGACTCCTCCGGCCAGGGGGCCGGCTACCGGAACCCAGCTGTAGCCCCAGTCGCTGTCGCGTTTGCCTTTCAGGGGGATCAGTGCATGGACGCAGCGCGGGCTCAGGTCCCTGGCGGGATTCATGGCGTAGCCTGTCGTGCCTCCGAGCGACATTCCCAAGGCCATGATGATGGCGGTCACAGGGAAGGCGCCGACGCTGCCAAGTCCGACCTGCGGAGTGTTGCCCTTGCTTCCGATGCAGAGGATGAGGAACACCAGTACGAAGGTGGCCAGCATCTCGCTGAAGAAGTTCACGGCCTTGTGCTCGATTGCAGGAGCGGTGCAGAAGGTGCCGAGGATCCCGTCGGGATTTCCGGTTGAAGCCTTGTAATGGTCGATGTAGAAAAGGTAGACCAGGAAGGCTCCGGCAAAGCCGCCCAGCATCTGCGCGATGCAGTAAGGGAGCACTTCTGCCCAAGGGAAGCTGCCTGCGACTGCCAGTCCGAGGGTTACGGCAGGGTTGAGGTGGGCTCCCGTGTGGGGGCCCGCTACGAAGACTCCGCACATCACGGCGAAGCCCCACGCCAGGGTGATGACGACCCAGCCGGCGCCCTTCGCCTTTGATTTCTCAAGGGTGCATCCTGCGCACACGCCGTCTCCCATGAGAACCAGTATGAGGGTCCCAAGGAATTCGAAAACACATTTTGTAAGCATATTCCTAAAGATTGTTTATCGTCCTTCCTATGGCATCCGCCCAGCCCTTTTTCAGGAGCGCCACCGTCGCTTCGTCCGCCGCCGGGGCAAAGGTCCTCTCTGCCTGCCACTGGCTCTTGATCTGGTCGATGCTGTCCCAGAATCCGGTTGCGAGACCCGCCAGGTAGCATGCTCCCTTCGCGGTGGTTTCGGTTACCTTGGGGCGGATGACCCTTGTGCCGAGGATGTCCGCCTGGAACTGCATCATCAGGTTGTTCCTGGAGGCCCCTCCGTCGACTTTCAGTTCGGAAAGGGTGACTCCTGCGTCCTTTTCCATGGCCTTGACGATGTCCATGGTCTGGAATGCGATCCCTTCCAGGGCGGCGCGGGCTATGTGGCCGGCTGTGGTGCCCCGGGTTATCCCGTGAATGCCACCCTTGGCGTACTGGTCCCAGTATGGGGCGCCCATGCCGGTCAAGGCCGGGACGAAATACACTCCGCCGTTGTCGGCGACTGTCCTGGCCAGGGCCTCGACCTCGGAGGAACTGCGGATGATTCCCAGTCCGTCACGAAGCCACTGTATGACCGATCCGCCTACGAATATGCTTCCTTCGAGGGCGTAGTCCACCCGGTCGCCTATCTTCCAGGCCACCGTAGTCAGCAGGTTGTTCCTGGAGAGGATGGGCTCGCTGCCGGTGTTCATCAGCAGGAAGCATCCGGTACCGTAGGTGTTCTTCACGGAACCCGGCTCGGTGCACATCTGCCCGAAGAGGGCGGCCTGCTGGTCTCCGGCGATCCCGGCGATGGGAATGCTCCTGGCGGTTATGCCCTCGGCGGTGCAGCCATAGACTTCGCTGGAGGAACACACCTTCGGCATCATGGATGCGGGAATCCCGAGCAGGTCCAGGAGTTCGTCGTCCCACTGCAGGGTGTTGATGTTGAACAGCATGGTGCGGGAGGCGTTGCTCACGTCGGTGACATGGGTGCGGCCCTTGGTCAGGTTCCAGACGAGCCATGAGTCCACGGTTCCGAAACGGAGCTTCCCCGCTTCGGCCTTCCGCCTGGCTCCGGGAACGTTCTCCAGGATCCATCTGATCTTGGTCCCGCTGAAGTAGGCATCTATGATGAGGCCCGTCTTCCTGCGGATCATGTCGGTGAGTCCTTGCCCTTTCAGGCTGAGGCAGTAGTCGGAAGTCCTTCTGTCCTGCCACACTATCGCGTTGTATACCGGCTCTCCGGTCTCGGCGTCCCAGACGATCGTTGTCTCACGCTGGTTGGTGATTCCGATGGCGGCGATGTCCGAAGGGGCGAGGCCGGCGGCGGCGATCGCCTCGGCCATCACTCCGGCCTGTGAGGACCAGATTTCCCTGGGGTCGTGTTCCACCATCCCCGGTGCCGGGAAATGCTGGGTGAATTCTCTCTGGGCGACGGCCACTGTGTCTCCGTCATGGTTGAACACTATCGCCCTGGAACTGCTGGTTCCCTGGTCCAGTGCAAGTATGTAGCTGCTCATATCGGTGTGTTATTGATTATGCCGTCAGACCGCCTCTCCGAGGAGGGTGGCCGACGTGCAGGAGGTTATCTTGATCCTGGCATATTCCCCAGGCTTTTGTCCGGTGTCGCGCCAAACGCACGTCTTGTTGCCTGGAGTCCTGCCGCAGAGTTCTTCCCCGCTCTTCCTGGAAGGCCCTTCGACCAGGACGGTGAACGTCTTTCCTATGTCTGCGAGGTTGCTTTCCAGGCTGAGCTTGTTCTGGAGGGCTATTATCTCGTTGAGTCTCCTGGTCTTGACTTCCTGGGGGACATCGTCGGGATAGTGCCTGGACGCCAGGGTGCCGGGCCTCTCGGAGTAGCAGAACATGTAGGCGTAGTCGAACCTGGCCTCGCTGAATATCGCCAGGGTGTCCTGGTGGTCCTCTTCGGTCTCGGAGCAGAATCCGGCGATCACGTCTGTGGTGATGCAGCAGTCGGGAAGTATCTCCCTGATCCTGGCCACCCTTTCAAGGAACCATTCCCTTGTGTAGCGCCTCCTCATCTTTTCCAGGAGACGGTTGCTCCCCGACTGTACCGGCAGGTGGATGTGGCGGCAGATGTTCCCGTACCTGGCCATGGTCTCGATGAGGGCGTCGCTGATGTCCTTGGGGTGGTTGGTGGCGAACCTGACCCTCAGTTCCGGACTGATCCGGGCCACCATTTCGAGGAGTTCGGGGAAGGTCACGCTGTTCTCCGGACATTTCCAATGGTAGGAATCCACGTTCTGCCCCAGGAGGGTGACTTCCCTGTAACCTTTGGCGAACACGTCCCTGGCTTCGGCCACGATGGTTTCCGGGTCCCTGCTCCTTTCGGCTCCCCTGGTGTAGGGGACGACGCAGTAGGAACAGACATTGTTACAGCCCCTCATTATGGAGATGAAGGCGGAGACTCCGGCCCGGTCCGTCCTTACCGGCACGATGTCGGCGTAGGTCTCTTCATGGGAAAGCAGCACGTCTATCTGGGGCTTGTCCGGGGCGATGTCCCGCAGGAGCCTGGGGAGCGACCTGTATGAGTCAGGTCCTGCGACAAGGTCCACCTTGCCGGTCTCGATCAGCTTGTCCTTGAGCCTCTCCGCCATGCAGCCGACGATCCCGACGATTACGTCCTTGCGGATCTGTTTCTGCTTGTGGAACAGTTCGATCCTTCCCCATATCCGCTGCTCGGCATTGTCCCTGACCGAGCAGGTGTTGGCCAGTATCACGTCGGCCTCTTCCATCGAAGCGGTCCTCTGGTAGCCTTCCTTCCCGAGGATGGAGAAAATCACTTCGGTGTCGCTGACGTTCATCTGGCACCCGTATGTCTCAATGTATAGTTTCCCGGCCATTGTCCATTGTCTTGTTTGTCGTGATGAAAACGTCGGGCAGACGTCTTCCTGTCTTACAAATATATGGATTTTTCAGCGAATAAGTATTTTTTCCTATCTTTGTGCGATTGGGAAGGAAAACATGTGTAGAATGAAATCATACGGAAAGACTCTCGTCTGCCTGGCCGCCGCGGCGCTCCTGGCATGCTTGTTCTCCGGATGCTCTTCGCTCAGGAAGGTGAAGGACATCAAGGTGACGTCCTGCGGACTGGAGTCGTATTCCATGCAGGGGCTCCGTTCCCTGTCGGCCGTCCTCGCCCTCGGGATAGACAACCCGGCCATGTCGTTCACCGTTACTTCCCTTGACGGCGTGATCAAGTACAACGGGGAGGATTTCGCCACCTACACCACGACCGGGCAGGTGGAAGTGGACGGCCGCTGCGTGAAGGTCTATGACGTCCCCTGTACGGCCACGCTGAGCGACGGGGTCAGGATGGCGACGCTGCTGTCGATAATCCGGAAGGGCAGCATGGAAGGTTTCACCACTGACCTTTCCGCCAAGGTCAGGCTCCGGAACGGGATGGGGAAGACCCTGCGTTTCAAGGGCCTTGACATACAGGAAATGATGAACAAGGATTCCGGTCCTAAATGAAATGCCTATGTCCAGTAAATCAATGCTGCTTGCAATAACGGCCCTTGCCGTGTTCACCTTCACCGCCGCCGCCCAGGACAAGGCGGCTGCCGGTGCCCTGGATTCGGCCTTCGTCGGGAAGAGCATATTCTCGCTTCTCCCTTCAAAGGCTAAGGGTGACCCTGCAGATGTCAAGGTGCACCAGTCCCAGGCCATCCTGGAGTCGTTCAACAGCCACATCTCTTCAAATTCGTCAAAGGGAATCAGCGGATTCCGGATCCGGATATTCAACGACAACCAGCAGAGTGCCCGCGTGTCTTCGGAAGCCGCCGAGAAACGGTTCCAGGCCATGTGCCCCGGGATTCCTACCTACCGTACCTATTCGAACCCCTACTTCAAGGTCGTCGCCGGAGACTTCAGGACCAAGTCCGAAGCCCTGAAGGTGCTCCAGACGGTCAGGGCGGCGTTCCCAGGTGCGATCATAGTGAAGGAATCCATCAATTATCCTGCTGTCGGAAAGCGTCCTGCCGGCGATTGAACCTTAGCTCACAAGTATCATGGCAGGAGGAATCAAACAGACATTGGACCAGAGGCAGGTGCAGAAACTGTCCCCTCTCCAGATCCAGACGATCAAGCTGATCGAGCTGCCTATCCAGGAACTCGAACAGAAGATCAAGAAGGAACTCGAGGAGAATCCGGTGCTGGATGACAATCCGGCTCCTGAGAAGGACGGGGACGAGAGGGATGAAAGGGACGGCCAGGAAGAGCAGGACGACCCCAAGGACGTGTCCATCGACGAGATGGACGACGACGACGATTCCATCCCGGCTTACAACCTGAGGGTCAACAACTACGGCAAGGACGACGACAGCCGTCCCCAGTTCTCTACGTTCTCGGTCAGGCAGAGCTTTACCCAGAGCCTTATGGAACAGCTGGGCTACCGCAACCTGTCCCGTCACGACCACGACATCGCGGCATTCCTGATAGGCAGCCTGGACAGTTCGGGCTACCTTCGCAGGGATATAGACAGCATCGTGGACGACCTTGCCTTCAGGGCCGGGATACAAGCCACCCCGGAGGAGGTACTCTCGATGCTCAAGGTGATCCAGGAATTCGAACCTGTGGGAGTCGGCGCGCGCGACCTCCGCGAGTGCCTGCTGCTCCAGCTCGAAGCCCAGAAAGAGACTCCTACGGTCAAATACGCCAAGACAATAATCAGCGACTATTTCCAGGAATTCTCCAACAAGCATTTCCAGAAGATCATCTCGAAGATGGCGATATCCGAAGAGGACATGAGGGCGGTGCTTGCCAAGATAGTGAAGCTCAACCCTTACCCCGGAGGCCAGATAGACGACTCCTACAGCGACCAGGCCCAGCAGATCGTCCCCGATTTCAAGCTCGACCTCGACGAAGGGGGGCTGAAGCTGTCCATGCCACGGTTCACGATCCCGGAGATCCGCATCAACAAGAAGTGTGCGGAGATAATCGCCGAAGCCCAGGGTACGGCTTCCAAGAAGCAGAAGGAGGACGCCGCCTGGGTGAAGCAGAGGTGGGAGAATGCCAAGTGGTTCGTGGAGGCCCTGAAGCAGCGCCACAACACCCTCGAAAGCACCATGAAGGCGATCCTGGACTATCAGCACGACTATTTCCTGGACGGGGACGAGTCCCACCTCAAGCCGATGGTGCTCAAGGACATCGCCGAGAAGACCGGCTTTGACATCTCTACGATTTCCAGGGTGGTCAACAGCAAGTACATCGAAACCAGCTTCGGAATCCTTCCCCTCAAGTATTTCTTCTCGGAAGGCCTGGAGAACCAGGAAGGGGACGAGGTCTCGACGAGGGAACTCAAGAAGGCCCTCCGTGAGTGTGTGGAAGCTGAAGACAAGCGCAGGCCGCTCACCGACGACCAGCTTGTCGTCGAGATGAATAAAAGGGGTTACAAGGTAGCCCGCCGTACGATCGCGAAGTACCGCGACCAGCTGGGAATCCCCAAGGCCAGGCTCAGGAAGGAGTTATAGGTTTTACAGTTTGTCGCCGTAGGCAAGGTCTCCTGCATCTCCCAGTCCTGGGACGATGTAGGATTTGCTCGTAAGCTCCTCGTCGATCGCCGCCGTCCACAGGCAGGTCTTTTCGGGCATTCTCTTCTGGAGATATTCTATGGCGTAGACGCTGGCTATAGGGCACACGAAGTGCGTGAACAAAGGTTCGCCGCCGTCATCGAGCACCTTCCGGTAGGAGATCTCTATCGAGGCGCCGGTTGCCAGGAGGGTGTCGGACAGGATAAGGGTTTTCCCCTCCAGGGAGGGACAGGAACAGTATTCTATGTTGATATGGAAGTCGTCGCCCTTGTCATATTTCCGATAGGCGGCGATGAAAGCGCTTTCAGCGTTGTCGAATATCTCCAGGATGCCTTCGTGGAGCGGAAGGCCCGCCCGGAGGATGGTCGCCGCAACGACCTTGTCGTCGCATGTCCGGACGGTAGCCGTCGCCAGGGGAGTAGGCACTTCCTTGGGGGTGAAGGTGAGCGTCTTGCTCAGTTCGTAGCCGAAGATCTGTCCCAGCCTCCTGAGGTTGAACCGGAAACGGAGGCTGTCTTTCTGGATGGTCTTGTCGCGCATCTGTGCGACTATGTTTCCAAGGACCGAGTCGGTCTCTCCTAGGTTGATGACTTTCATGGTTTTTTCTTGCTTGTTCCGGAAATCAAAACTAATCATTTATTTCCAGACAAGCAAATTTTCCCGCTCCCGCTCCCGCCGTGCCGTCACGCCGTCACCACCCTTTCGTCGGCAAAAGAATAGAAGGAGTCGTCGCAGACTATGACGTGGTCCAGCAGCAGGATGTCCATGCTCTGGCAAGCCTTCCTCACCAGCCTTGTCTGGGACATGTCGGCGCTTCCCGGCCTGGGGTCTCCGGAAGGATGGTTGTGTACCAGGATCACAGAGCTGGCGTGCAGGTCGAGGGCCTTTTTCACTATCATCTTCTGGTCCATCACGGTAGCTGTCAGCCCGCCTTTCGTGAGCATTTCTTTTTTGAGGACATAGTTCGCCCTGTTCAGGAATACGGCCCAGAGTTCTTCATGCAGGAGACCTTTCATCCGTGGGATCATCATCCTGTACACTATGGAGGCATCCACCACCGGCACTTTCTCGATCCCGGGATCCTCCAGGGTGCATCTCCTGCCCAGTTCGAAGGCTGCGGCGATCACTGAATACCTGCCCGTGCCTATCCCTTCGAGCTGCTGCATGTCCTCGTGGCTCATCCCGGCAATGCCCGAGAGCCTGCCTCCGGCTTTCAGCAGCATCCTGTTCGCTACTTCCAGTACGTTGCCGTTGCGGGTGCCGGACCCGATCAGGATCGCAAGGAGCTCTGCGTTGCTCATCGCTCCTGCTCCTTTGGCGAGCATCTTCTCCCGCGGCCTTTCTTCCGCGCACATTTCTTTCATCTTCATCGGCCTGACGGTATTTGTCCGGGGCGCAAGATAACCATGCCAAACGGAAAAAACCTCAAGAAACGGAAACGTCTCCTGAGGTTTTTCTGTTTTTTTAGGGGGTAGGCCTTATTTCCTTCCGATCGCCTTCCTGGCGGCCTCTGCGATGTGGAGGGCGTCCATGCCGTAGGCTGCGAGGAGTTCGGCGGGAGTCCCGCTCTGTCCGAAGCGGTCCTTGCCGTTGATGTATTCAAGGGGCCTGGGGCAGGAAGCGGCCAGTACGCCGGCGATCAGCTCGCCGAGTCCGCCTGCCATGTTGTGCTCCTCCGCGACTACCGCGCATCCGGTCTTCTTGATGGAAGTGATGACGGTGGCGGTGTCCAAGGGCTTGATGGTTGCGACGTCGACCACCTCGGCGCATATTCCTTCAGCCTCCAGGGCCTCGGCAGCGTTGAGAGCCTCCCAGACCATGTGTCCGGTAGCGAATATGGTGACATCCTTACCCTCGTTGAGGACATAGGCTTTCCCGATCTCGAAGGGCTCGTCGGGCATGAAGTCGGCTACCTTCGGCCTTCCGAAACGGAGGTAGACAGGACCGTCGTACTTGGCGGCGGCGATGGTGGCGTTCTTTGTCTGTGTCCAGTCGCAAGGGTTGATGACGACCATGTTCGGGAGGGCCCTCATGAGGGCGATGTCCTCCATCGTCTGGTGGGTCGCTCCGTCCTCTCCGAGGGTGATTCCTGCATGGGAGGAAGCGATCTTGACATTGGTCTCGCCGTAGCAGACCTCCATCCTGACCTGGTCGTAGACACGTCCGGTCACGAATTCGGCGAAGGATCCCACGAAGGGAACCTTCCCGGCGATTGCCATACCGGCGGCGACGCCGATCATGTTGGCCTCGGCGATTCCGCACTCGAAGTATCTCTCGGGGAAGGCTGCGGCGAACTGGTCCATCTTGAGCGATCCCTTGAGGTCGGCGGTCAGCGCTACGACCCTGCTGTCAGCTTGTCCGGCTTCGAAAAGGCCTGCTCCGAAACCGCTGCGCGTGTCTTTCTTTCCTTTATCAGTGTATTTCTTCATGGCGTTTCAGATTAAAAGTCTCCCAATGTTTCTTCGAGCTGAGTCATAGCGACGGCGCACTGCTCCTCGCTCGGAGCGTTCCCGTGCCACTTGTGGGTGCCGGCCATGAAGTCGACTCCGTGACCCATCTCGGTGTTGAACATGATCATTATAGGCTTGCCCTTGCCCGAGAGTGACTTGGCTTTCGCGAAGGCATCCAGGATGGCTTCCATGTCATGGCCGTCGGCTGGGATCACCTCCCATCCGAAAGCTTTCCAGATAGCTTCGAGGTCGCCCAGGCCCGCGACTGATTCGGTGGTCCCGTCGATCTGCTGGTGGTTCCTGTCGGTCATGGCGATGAGGTTGTCGACCTTGTGGTGGGCGGCGAACATCGCAGCCTCCCAGATCTGTCCTTCCTCGCTCTCTCCGTCTCCGCACAGGACATAGACGTTCTTCCCATCGTTGTCCATCTTCTTCGCGATGGCCGTACCTATGGCTGCGGAAAGTCCCTGTCCCAGGGAACCGGAAGCCTGGATTATTCCCGGAAGCCCCTTTTCAACGGAGGGGTGTCCCTGGAGCCTGGTCCCGAACTTGCGGAACGTACCCAGTTCAGAGACCGGGAAATAGCCGGCCCTTGCGAGCACGGAATAATAGACCGGGGTGAGGTGGCCGGCGGAAAGGTAGAACACGTCCTGGCCCTTGCCGTCCCTTGTCCATGTCGCAGGGTCATGGTCCATGACGTTGAAGTAAAGTGCCGTCAGGAAATCGGTGCAGCTCATCGATCCGCCCGGGTGACCGGACTTGGCTTTCGTGACCATCCTGATGATGTCTCTCCTGACTTGAGAGGCAGTCTTTTTCAAGTCTTCAGCTGATTGCATTTTTTATTTGATATTTTGAATTTGATTTATGGTATTTTCCATATCAAGGCAAATATAATCCTTTTTTAAGTCAGACGGAAATTTTAACTTTGTCTGATTTGAAAATCAAAGTTTAATTATCATAATTTAATGGCACAAGTAGTAATAATGCCCAAGCAAGGGCAATCCGTTGAAAGCTGCATCGTCACCGAATTCAAGAAGAAACCCGGCGACAAGGTCGAGGTGGGGGACATCCTTTTTACCTACGAGACCGACAAGGCTTCTTTCGAAGAGGATGCGAAGGTGGCAGGGACAGTGTTGGCCTGCTTCTTCCAGGACAATGATGAGATTCCATGCCTGACCAACGTGATGGTCATAGGCGAACCGGGAGAGTCTTTCGCAGAGTTCGCTCCCGGAGGTGAAGCTCCTGCAGCGCAGGAACCGGCCCAGGCTGAACCCGCCACGGCGGCAGCCCCCGCAGCCGCTCCCGCTGCTGCGGAAGTTCCCGCAGGTACCGTCACGGCCGGTGCGCCGGTTTCTCCCAGGGCCCGCAAACTGGCCTCGGAGAAAGGGATCGATACCGCCCAGGTAGCCGGTACAGGCCCTGGCGGAAGGATAATAGAAAGGGACGTCCAGGCTGCTGCGGCGACACCGAGGACCGGTCTTGCCAAGGCCATGACCGCCGACGGTTCCTTCCAGGCTCCCGAGCGCGGCACCGGTCTCGCCGGGATGGTCAGGGGATCCGACCTCAAGGTCTGGCAGCCCATGCACACCGACATCGCAGGCGAAGGTGAGGAATTCACCGTGGAGAAGATGTCCAACATGCGCAAGCTCATCGCAAAGTCGATGTACAACTCCCTCCAGAACACGGCCCAGCTCACCCACATGCTCGGCGCCGACGCCCGCAGGATCCAGGCTCTCCGCAAGAAAGCGAAGAAGGCCCTGGAAGAAGGGACGATCGATGCCAACGTCACTATCAACGACCTGGTCTGCTTCGCGGTCATCAAGGCCCTGAAGAAGTTCCCGAAGATCAATTCCCACTGCCTCGGGGATTCGATGCGCTATTTCAAGCCCGTCAACCTCGGCTGTGCGGTCGACACTGAGCGCGGACTCATGGTCCCTGCCATCAGGCATGCCGACGAACTCAGCATAATCGGACTGAGCAAGCAGCTCAAGAAGGCTGCCGACGATTGCAAGAAGGGATCCATCAATCCCGACCTCCTTTCCGCAGAAGCGGCGTCGTTCACGGTGTCCAACCTCGGCGGTTTCGGAGTCGAGTGGTTCACCCCTGTTATCAACGTGCCCCAGAGCGCCATCCTCGGAGTCGGCACCATCGTGGCCCGTCCCAAGGACCTCGGCGGCGGAGTGTACGGATTCGTCCCTTACCTGGGCCTGTCCCTTACCTACGACCATCGCGCTCTCGACGGTGGTGAAGCAACCCGCTTCCTGAAGCAGGTCGCTACGGAGATAGAGAACCTTGAAGTTGAATTTTAATTGTCAGTGGATATGTACGATTTAGCAGTTATAGGCGGCGGCCCCGGTGGATACGTAGCCGCTGAGAGAGCCGGTGCGTCCGGCCTCAAGGTAGTCCTCTTTGAAAGGAAATCCCTCGGCGGTGTCTGCCTCAACGAAGGCTGCATCCCTACAAAGACCCTGCTCTACAGCGCGAAAGTCTTCAACTACGCCAAGACCGGGGACCATTACGGAGTCTATGTGAAGGATCCCGAGTTCAAGTATGATGAGATCGTCGCCCGCAAGGACAAGGTCGTGAAGAAGCTTGTCGGCGGCGTGAAGGCTGCCATGAAGGGCAACAAGGTCGAAGTCGTGGCCGAGAACGCCACCATCCTCGGCCGTGACCAGGAAGGCATCAAGGTCGAGGCCGCGGGCCAGACCTACGTGGCCAGGAACCTCCTTGTCTGTACCGGTTCCGAGGCTGCAGTCCCTCCTTTCCCCGGATTGAAGGAAGCAGGCGACGTGATCGTCACGAACCGTGAGATCCTCGCCCTCAAGGAGCAGCCCAAGGAACTCGTCGTGATCGGAGGCGGTGTCATCGGAATGGAGTTCGCGGCATTCTTCAACACCCTCGGCACCAAGGTGACCGTGGTGGAGATGCTGCCCAAGATCCTCGGCCCTCTCGACGACGAGATCTCCTCGATGCTTCAGAAGATCTATGCAAAGCGCGGGGTCAATTTCTGCCTGAAGTGC
This sequence comes from uncultured Bacteroidales bacterium, assembly GCA_900320185.1. Taxonomy (GTDB): domain Bacteria; phylum Bacteroidota; class Bacteroidia; order Bacteroidales; family UBA932; genus Cryptobacteroides. The sequence continues at coordinate 110,773 of ONRD01000001.1, read as the reverse complement.
CAGGTGACCGCAATCGAAGGCAACACGGTAGTGTACAAGGATCCTGAAGGCAAGGAGCAGAGGGTAAGCGGGGACAAGATCCTCGTTTCCGTCGGAAGGCGTGCCAACCTCCAGGGCTTCGGCCTCGAGAACCTGGGTGTGGCCTATCTCGAGAACAGGAACGGCCGTCCCGTAGGTATAAAGGTCGACGCCCAGATGCGCACCAATATCCCCAACGTCTATGCCGCAGGCGACGTGACGGGATTCTCGATGCTCGCCCACACGGCCAGCCGCGAAGGTGAAGTGGCTGTCAACAACATCCTCGGCAAGAAGGACGTCATGCGCTACGATGCCATCCCCGGCGTGGTCTACACCAATCCGGAAGTGGCCGGCGTCGGCCTCACCGAGGAACAGGCCAAGGCTTCCGGCAAGGAGTACACGGTAGTTTCCCTGCCCATGGCCTATGCAGGCCGCTTCGTGGCGGAGAACGAAGGAGGCGAAGGAATATGCAAGATCATCGTCGGCAAGAAGTACCATGAGGTGCTCGGCGTCCACATGCTGGGCAACCCTTGCTCCGAGATCATCCACAGCGCCTGCATCGCCATCGAGGAAGAGATGACCCTCGAGCAGCTCAAGGAAGTCGTCTTCCCTCACCCTACCGTTTCCGAGATCATCAAGGAGACTGCATGGACAATCAAGTAAACCAGAGACAATAAACATTAAAACAGCATACCATCATGCCCAAATCACTTTATATCGATCCCAACGAGACCCTTCGTCCCTCGGATCATGAACTGAAGCTTCCCTCCATCCCCGTGATGAAGTACAAGAAGACCGTCAAGGAAGAGCTCAAGGACGGCAGGTTCACTGAGGAAGACCTCCTCCGCATCTACCGTGACATGTCCTACATCCGCGAGTTCGAGACCATGCTCAACCTCGTGAAGACGACGGGCGGCTACAACGGAGTGGCCTACAACAACCCCGGACCTGCCCACCTTTCCGCCGGCCAGGAGGCTGCCGCCGTCGGTATGGCATATGCCCTCGACACCGACGACTTCATCTTCGGAAGCCACCGCTCCCACGGCGAGATCCTTGCCAAGGGCCTGCGCTCGATCCAGATACTCCCTGAGGCCGAACTCAAGAAGGTCATGGAGGAATTCTGGGGCGGAGCGACTCTCAATGTCGCGCGCAAGGCATATTCGGGAGAGGACACCAAGGAACTCGGAATCCGCTTCCTTCTCTATGGAGCGATGGCGGAGATCTTCGCCCGCGTCACCGGTTTCAACAAGGGACTCGGCGGATCCATGCACACTTTCTTCACTCCTTTCGGAATCTATCCCAACAACGCCATCGTGGGCGGCAGCGGTTCGATCGCTGTCGGTGCGGCCCTCTACAAGAAGGTCAACCGCAAGAAGGGCATAGTCGTCGCCAACCTCGGTGACGGTGCAATGGCCCGCGGCCCGGTGCTCGAAGGCATGACCTTCGCTTCCATGGACCAGTTCAACACTCTCTGGGAAGGCGACATGAAGGGCGGACTTCCCGTCCTGTTCAACGTGATGGACAACCAGTATGCGATGGGTGGCCAGACCAGGGGCGAAACCATGGGCTACACCTTCCCTGCACGCCTGGGCGCCGGCTTCAAGGCGGACGCCATGGACGCTGAAAGGGTGGACGGCTACAACCCTCTGGCAGTCATCGACGCATTCTACCGCAAGAAGGCCTACCTGCTCGAGAAGAAGGGACCCGCCCTCCTGGACGTCGTCACCTACCGTTACAGCGGACACTCTCCGAGCGACCAGAGCTCCTACCGTACAAAGGAAGAGATCGAGGCTTGGGAGAAGGAAGACTGCATCGTAGCGTTCGGCAAGAAGCTCATCGAGGCCGGAGTCGCCGACCAGGCCAAGCTTGACGCAATCCGCAAGACCGTCAACGACAACATCTTCGAGTGCTACAAGCTCGCCATCGACGACACCCTTTCACCCAGGATGGACCTTGTGAAGGACAACGAGCTTCTCGGCGACATGATGTTCTCCAACCAGAGCATCGACTCCCTGTCCGACGCCAAACCCGACGTGCTCATGCCTCTTGAGGAGAACCCCAGGGTCAAGCAGATCGCCGGCAAGGAGCGCTTCTGGCTCGACAAGAACGGCAAGCCCGTGAGCTCGATGAAGACCTACAATTTCCGTGATGGTGTCTTCGAGGCCATCGTGGACCGCTTCTACAAGGATGCTTCCCTCATCGCCTACGGTGAGGAGAACCGTGAGTGGGGCGGTGCCTTCGCCGTCTACAGGGGACTGACCGAGGCCCTTCCTTACCATCGTCTCTTCAACTCCCCGATCGCCGAGGCTGCCATCATCGGAACCGCTATCGGCTATGCCATGTGCGGCGGCCGTGTCATCCCTGAGATCATGTACTGCGACTTCCTCGGATGCTGCGGCGACGAGATATTCAACCAGCTTCCCAAGTGGCAGGCAATGTCCGGCAACATCCTCAAGATGCCCGTTACCGTCAGGGTCTCCGTCGGTTCCAAGTACGGTGCCCAGCACTCTCAGGACTGGACCTCTCTCTGCACTCATATCCCTGGCCTCAAGGTCGTCTTCCCTGTCACTCCTTACGATGCCAAGGGTCTGATGAACGCCGCGCTCCAGGGAACCGACCCTGTCGTCTTCTTCGAGAGCCAGAGGCTCTACGGAATCGGCGAGAAGTTCCACGAAGGCGGAGTACCCGAGGGTTATTACGAGATTCCTATCGGCGAGCCCGATGTCAAGAGAACCGGAAAGGATGTCACCTTCCTCACAATCGGAGCCACCCTCTACCGCGCCCTCGAGGCAGCCGACATCCTTAAGGAGAAGTACGGGATGGAGGCGGAGGTCATCGATGCCCGTTCCCTCGTTCCTTTCAACTACGAGAAGGTCCTCGAGTCCGTCAAGAAGACCGGACGCATCATTATCGCCGGCGACGCCTGCGCTCGCGGATCCTACCTCAACGACCTTGCAGCCAACATCACCGAGATGGCGTTCGACTATCTCGACGCAGCTCCCGTCGTCCTTGGTTCCCGCAACTGGATCACGCCTTGCCATGAACTCGAGGAGGCGTTCTTCCCCCAGCCTTCATGGTTCCTCGATGCCATCAACGAGAAGATCGTTCCCCTGAAGGACTATGTCCCTGTGAGCAACCAGACCGTCGCCGAGCAGGAGATCAGGGCCAAGAAGGGTGTCTGAGCCGTTTTTTGAACAAATAAAACTACTGAATATGAAAACCAAAGCTGTTCGTCTTTATGGCAAGGACGACCTCCGTCTGGAAGAGTTCGAGCTTCCTCAGATGAAGGACGACGAAATCCTTGCGAAAGTCTTCAGTGACGATATCTGCATGTCCACCTACAAGGCGGGACACGCCGGCATCGAGCACAAGAGGGTCCCTGACGACGTGGCAGTCAATCCGGTCATTGTCGGACACGAGTTCGCAGGCGAAATAGTCAAGGTCGGAGCCAAGTGGCAGGACGAGTTCAAGCCCGGCGAGAAATTCTCCATCCAGCCCGCCATCAATTACGAGGGCGGTCCTGTCGGCATCCTGTCGGCACCCGGCTATTCCTACAGGTACTGTGGCGGAGATGCGACCTACATCATCATCCCCAACGAGGTGATGGAGAAAGGATGCCTCTTCCACTACAGCGGAGACGCTTTCTATCCCGCTTCCCTGAGCGAGCCTATTTCCTGCGTGATCGGAGCTCTCCATGCCCATTACCACACTACTCCCGGCACATATGTGCACAAGATGGAAATCAAGGACGGCGGCAAGATGGCCCTTCTCGCCGGTGTGGGACCCATGGGTCTTGCGATGATCAATTACGTACTCCACCGCGAGGGCCCCGTCCCTTCATTCTTCGTCGTCACCGATATCGACCAGAGCCGTCTGGACCGTGCCGCCACCCTTTATACAAAGGAGATGTTCGCTTCCCGCGGGATTGATATCCACTATGTGAATACCGGCAGCGGCGACCCTGTGGCCACCCTGATGGAACTTTCCGGCGGAACCGGTTACGACGATGTCGTCGTGATGGCTCCTGTCCCCGCCGTCGTGGAGCAGGCTGATGCAATCCTCGGTTTCGATGGTTGCCTTGACTTCTTCTCCGGCCCCAGGAGCTCTGATTTCAGTGCAAGGTTCAACTTCTACAATGTCCATTACGAGGCCCACCACATCGTGGGTACCAGCGGCGGTAACGCCGATGACATGAAAGAGGCTATTGAATTGATGGGCAAGGGAATGGATCCCGCAGGACTCATCACCCACATCGGTGGCCTGAACACTGTCATCGACACCACCTTGAACCTCCCCTCGATCCCCGGAGGCAAAAAGATGGTTTACACCCAGGTCACCATGCCTCTGACGGCCATCTCCGAATTCGAGGAGAAAGGCAGGACCAACCCGGTCTACGCCGAACTCGACCGTCTTTGCAAGGCCCACAACGGACTTTGGAATGCAGAGGCCGAGAAGTACCTTCTCGCCCATGCAGACGAGTTGAAATAAACCCTTCGAGGTCCTTATACAAGAGACTGGCCCGCCGGGCCAGCCTCTTTTTTGGTTTTTCAAGAACAATCACTTCATCGACTATGGTCAAGAGAATCTTATCCTTTTTCGCAGTGTCCCTGTCCGCCGGCTTGCTGGCCGTCGCCCAGAACACCACGGCCGTCAAACCCGGTGCCGAGAAGGCTCTCCATCCGAAAAGGTCCTTCCTGTCAGGAACGGGGCGGTTGCCATCCCCGCCCATTCGGTGACTTTCATCTCAGTCGAGTAAGCCGGTCGCGAAACACCGGGATATTCATTATATTTGCAAGACAAACCGGAGGACAATTCCTCCCACTCATTGTTAACAGTCTCCATCATGGACCAGGACGTAAAGAAAAAGTACAATTATTGGCAGTGGCGTACGCTGATCATCCTGATGATCGGCTACATGCTTTTCTACTTCGTCAGGAAGAACTTCAGCATCGTAATGCCCGCCCTTGAATCCGAACTCGGCATCAGCAAGGCCAAGCTGGGACTTTTCCTGATGCTCAACGGTGTCATCTACGGTTTCTCCCGTTTCGTCAACGGTTTCCTCGCCGACAGGACGTCCCGGAAACTGATGATGTCGGCAGGCCTTCTTCTCTCCGCCCTCGTCAACATCCTGATAGGACTGAGTCCGGAGATGAACGGGGTGTTCCATTTCCTGGATGCCGAGGGCAAGGCTACGATGGGCCTTGTCACCGTGATAGGGAGCCTGTGGCTGATCAACGGATATGCCCAGGGGATGGGCTACCCGCCCTGCGGCAGCCTCATGGCGCACTGGATCAAGCCTTCTGAACTAGCGTTCAAGCAGTCCATCTGGAACAGCTCGCATTCGATCGGGGCCGGCCTGGTCGCAATAATATGCGGAACGCTGATCCTCAAGCCTTTCGGCTACCAGGCATGGCAGTGGTGCTTCTTCGCTCCGGCCATACTTGCGATAGCGGGCGCCGTCCTTCTGTTCTTCGGACTGAAGGACACCCCGGCGTCGGTCGGCCTTCCCGACCCTGAAACGATGGATGAGAACGCTCCGGCCCGGACGGTCGAAGAGGAGGACCCCGGCTTTACCAAGTTCGCCTACGAGCGCCTTGTCAAGAAGATGGTTTTCGGCAACAAGATAGTCTGGATACTTGCCATAGCGAACTTCTTCGTCTATGTCATCCGGTTCACCATACTTGACTGGGGGGCTACGTTCCTCACCCAGGACAGGGGACTCGGCATCAGCACGGCATCGTCCGTGGTGGCCGCGTCCGAACTGATCGGAGGCATCGGCGGTACCCTGCTGGCAGGGTGGGCCACGGACAAGTTCTTAGGGAGCAGGTCGCAGAGGACTTGTTTCCTCGGCCTTGCCGGAGCGACCTTGTGCTTCCTGGCCTTCTGGCTCATCCCCAAGAGCATGAACGGCCTTGCGGTGGCCAGCCTGATCATGGCCAGTTTCTTCATCTACATGCCTCAGGCCCTGATTGGTATTTCGCTTTCCAACCAGGCTACCAAGAGGGTGGCGGCTTCAGCCAACGGAATCGCCGGCATCCTGGGCTATGCCAGCACCACCGTCTCCGGCTATGCCTTCGGAGTGATCGCCGATGCCAAGGGATGGAATCCTGTCTTCGAGATCGCGATCCTGATGGGCCTTGTAGGAATGGTCCTCCTGGCCATGCTCTGGAACAAACCGGCCAACGGCTATGCCAAGGCGGACCGCCTGATCGAGGAATACCGCAGGGAATATGATAACGGGAAAGCCGAGGAGGTGCGGTCATGAGCGGAGCTCCCTACAACAAGGCCCTTTCGCCGGCCCAGCGTGAAAAATTGCGCCGGATCAGGCACCTCGCCCTTGACATGGACGGGACCATCTACATGGAGAACAACATATTCCCGTTCACCGTGCCGACCCTTGACGCCCTCAAGGCCGCCGGCATAGGGCACTCCTTCCTCACGAACAACCCCACGCGTTCGGTGGACGACTACATAGCCAAGCTTGCAAGGATGGGTATAGACTGCCCCAGGCAGGACATGTACACTACTCCCGTGGCTACGATCGACTACCTCAGGAAAGCATATCCCCAGGTGAAGCGCCTTTTCATGCTCGGCACCCCAAGCATGCAGGAGCAGTTCGTCGAGGCAGGCTTCGAAGCTTGCGCCGACGATCCGGACGACGTCCCGGACATGCTTGTCGTCGCCTTTGACACAACCCTGGTGTACCCTCGCCTGTGCAGGGCTGCATGGTGGGCCTCCAGGGGTATTCCCTACATCGCGACCAATCCGGACTGGGTCTGCCCGACCGATGCGCGCACCATCCTCGTAGACTGCGGCTCTTTGCAGAAGTGCATAGAAGCCGCCACCGGCCGGAAGCCAGACAAGGTGATGGGAAAGCCCGACCCGACCATGCTCGACGGGATCCGCGACCGCAACGGCCTTGCCCCTGACCAGATCGCCATGGTCGGCGACCGTATCTACACCGACATCGAGATGGGCCGCAGGGCAGGGGCCGTGTCCGTCCTGGTGCTTTCCGGAGAGACCACCTTGGAAACCGCCCTTGAAGTCGGTACGGCCGATTTCATCTGCCGTGACCTTGAGGAACTCGGGGAGATGATCCTCGAAAGCCGCGCGGATTAGATGAAGATACTGTTCATCCACGGGCTGGCTTCCTCGGGGCAGTACAAGATGGCCTCGTCGCTCCGCATCCTCCTTAAAGGAAGCGAAGTGGTCGCTCCGGACGTGCCGACGGATCCTTCGGAGGCCCTGGCCCTCCTGCAGGGAATATGCGCGGATGAGGATCCGGACTTCGTGGTCGGCCATTCCATGGGCGGGTTCTGGGCACAGCTCCTCCGCGGCCGCATAAGGCTGCTGGTCAATCCCGATTTCCATGTCTCCAGGCTCATGCGTACCATGATGGGCGAGGTTGAGTTCCTGTCCCCCAGGAAGGACGGAGCACGTTCCTTCCTTATTACCGAAGACTTGTGCAATCGCTATGAGGCTTTGGAAGAGACGGAATTCCTGAATATCCCGCCGGAAGAGACCGGACTTGTCACGGGACTGTTCGCCGACCATGACGAGATGGTGGACTGCTTCGACGAGTTCGAACTCCATTATCCTGGAAGGGGAAGACGCTATCCCGGCACGCACCTTCCGAACTATCCACAGATAAAGCAGTACTTCCTGCCCGTAATCCAGAATGAAATACTTGACAAACTGCAGTACTGACCCGTACTTCAACCTCGCTTTCGACGAATACTGCCTTGAGAACGTCAAGTCCGGGCAGCCCTATTTCTTCCTCTGGCGGAACCGTCCGTCGGTGATTGTCGGCCTGAACCAAAATGTATATTCCGAGGTCAACCTCGAGTATCTCGATGCCCATGGGATCACCCTTGCCCGCAGGGTGACGGGCGGCGGTGCGGTCTACCATGACCTGCAGAACCTCAACTACACCATCATCGGTGCCCATCCCTCCCCTGAACCCTTCGTGGAGGCCTTGAGGAAACTCGGGGTAGATGCGCAGCTCACCGGCCGCAACGACATATTCGTGGACGGCCGCAAATGCTCGGGCTATGCAAGGAGGGTGTCCCACGGGCAGGAGATCATCCATGGGACACTCATGTACGACGTCGACCTGGATACTCTTTCCCATGTCCTTGACACACCCTTTTCCAAGATGAACGCCAAGGGGATAGCCTCGGTGAAGAGCCGGGTGTGCAACCTGAAGGACCATCTTCCGGCCATGGCGTCGCTTGATGAGCTTCAGGCCGCCCTGCAGGACATCCTCTCGGGCGGCGACCAGCCTCTCCCTCCGGACATCGTTCCCCTGGACGAGGTGCAGGCCCTCTCGGACTCGAAGTTCAGCACCTGGGATTTCGTGTATGGGCGCTCCAAGGAGGCGGGTTTCACAAGGAGCGTGAAACTGTCGTGCGGTACTGTCTCTGCCGACTTCAAGGTCGAGGGCGGCGTCCTGACCCACTTGGTCTTCTGGGGCGACTTCCTCTTCGATGAACCTGCGTCCGGCCTTGCGGAAAAGCTTGTCGGCCATCGTTTCACTCCTTCTGAAATCTCAGAGGCCCTGGCCCGGGCAGGGGTCTCCCGCTATCTTCGCGGCGTTTCTGCCTCCGACCTTTTGGAATTGTTTTTTTGACAAAGGGTGTCCGGTAGACCGGGAACCAAATAAAATGAGTATCTTTGTAGGTTTACAACAGATGCTTAATCATTATGGCTAGAGAAATAAAGTTCTCCCTGGTGTACAGGGACATGTGGCAGTCTTCCGGAAAGTACGTCCCCCGGGTCGACCAGCTTTGCGAAGTCGCCCCTGCGATCGTCGACATGGGGTGTTTCGACAGGGTCGAGACGAACGGTGGGGCTTTCGAACAGGTCAACCTCCTGTTCGGAGAGAATCCCAACGTTGCCGTCAGGAAGTGGACGGCTCCGTTCCATAAGGCCGGGATCCAGACCCACATGCTTGAAAGAGGCTTGAACGCGTTGAGGATGAATCCCGTCCCAAGGGATGTCCGCGACTTGATGTTCAAGGTGAAGAAAAAGCAGGGCACCGACATCGCACGCTCATTCTGCGGGCTGAACGACCACCGCAACCTCCGTGGTTCCGTTGAAGGAGCGAAGAAGGGCGGAATGGTTTCCCAGGTCGCCCTCTCGATAACCAACTCTCCCGTCCACACCGTGGAGTATTACATGGGCGTGGTGGACAAGGTCGTCGAATACGGTTGCGACGAGATCTGTCTCAAGGACATGGCCGGAATCGGCCGTCCGACCTTCCTCGGCGAGCTGGTCAGGGACATCAAGAAGAAATATCCGCACATCGTGGTCCAGTACCACGGGCACACCGGTCCCGGTTTCTCCCCGGCTTCCATGCTGGAGGTTGCAAGGGCCGGGGCGGACTATCTCGACGTGGCTGTCGAGCCTCTTTCCTGGGGCAAGGTCCACCCTGACGTGATCACCATCCGGGAGATGATGAAGGCCGACGGCTTCCTGGTCAAGGACTTGAACATGGATGCCTACATGGAGGTCCGTCGTCTCACCCAGAAATTCATCGACGACTTCCTCGGCTACTGGATAAACCCTTCCAACTCCCAGATGAGTTCGCTGCTGGTCGGCTGCGGCCTCCCAGGCGGCATGATGGGCTCGATGATGGCCGACCTAAAGGGCTTCCAGGGTGCCATAAATGCGGCGGAAAGGGCACACGGCCGTCCGGAGATCAGCCTCGACACATTGATGGTCAAACTCTTCCAGGAGGTGGAATACGTCTGGCCGAGACTCGGCTATCCGCCTCTCGTGACTCCGTTCAGCCAGTATGTGAAAAACACGGCCCTGATGAACCTGTTGAACATGCTCAACGGAAAGCCCCGCTGGACCACCATTGACAAGGACACCTGGGGAATGATCCTCGGGCATATGGGCCAGCTTCCCGGGCCTCTTGCCCCGGAGATCGTTGACCTCGCAAAGGAGAAGGGCCTCGAATTCACGACCGGCAACCCCCAGGACAACTACCCTGACGAACTTCCCAAGTTCCGCGAGATGATGGACAAGGAAGGCTGGGACTACGGCGAAGACGACGAGGAACTCTTCGAGATGGCCATGCACGAGCGCCAGTACCGCGACTACAGGAGCGGTATCGCCAAGGAACGCTTCAACAAGGAACTGGAAGACTTGAAGGCCAAGGCCGGGGCACCGGTCGTGGTCGTCCGTCCCGTGGTCGAGATGCCCAAGTTCGATGTCGGGGAATATTCAGCCAGGTACCCTCACGCCGTTCCGGTCCAGGCTCCCGCGAAGGGACAGTTGCTCTGGCAGGTGGACGTGGAGGACAGTTCCGCGGCTCCAGTTGCCGGTACCGAGGTGAAAGCAGGCAAGGGGATGGGCTTCGTCCAGACCTATTACGGGATGGAGGAACTGCTTCCCGCGGTCGACGGGCGGGTGGTGGCCGTCCTTGGCAGGCAGGGCGACAAGGTCGCCAAAGGCGAGATCGTCGCCTTCGTCGAAGGTACTCAGGACTCTTCAGCCGAATGACCATGAAGAAGGAGTTTGCAATCCTGGCAGTGATGCTTCCGGTAGTGTTTGTCGCTTCCGGATGCGACTTCTTCCGTAAGCTTGCCGGCCGCCCGACTTCAGTCCAGATAGAGGCGATGGCGGACGCCATCGACCAGGAGGAGGCGGAAACGGCTGCCAGGCAGGCCCGGCAGGATTCCCTGGACGCGGTGAAGAAGTATTCGGCAGACTCCCTGGCGGCGGCGGATTCGCTCCGCGGGGTGAAGATTGTCAAGTCTTCCTACCGGGGGGACTCTTCCGGCCAGGAACCGCGCCCTCGCTATACGATAATGATGGCCACTTTTTCCGGGAAAGCCAACGCCCGGAAATACATCGAATCCCTTGCCGGGAAAGGTTATTCCGGCGTGATTGTCCCGTTCAGGAACTCCCAGGTGGGAGTCGGAGTCTGCGGGACCGATGACATAGTCGCACTGAACCGGGAATTCCAGAAACTCAAGCGGCAAAGTTTTTGCCCCAAGGGGATCTGGATCCTAGAAACAGAGTAAGATGAAGATCAGAAGCGCCCTGCTCGCGGCCCTCTTCGTGGTTTCGTCAGCGTTCCCCTCGGCCGCGCAGTTCAAGAAAGACCCTTACGCAGACCTTACGGACAGCGAGACTGTCACTGCGATGAAGAACCATGTAGCCACCATCTCGTCCGCGATGATGGAGGGCAGGCTGGCAGGCTCCGAAGGAGAGAAGATGACGGCCGAATACATCACCGCGAAACTTAAGGAATACGGAGTGGACATCATCTCAGGCGCTTCCGGCGATCTTTTCGGCATCCGGATGGAAGGGGGCGACACCCTCACCTCAAGGAATGTCGTCGGATTCATCCAGGGGACCGACAAGACGCTTTGGGACAGGTACATAGTCATAGGCGCGAGGATGGACAACCTTGGGACCGGCACCGTGACGGTGGATGGAGAACCTGTCACCAAGATCTATTACGGGGCAAACGGCAATGCCTCCGGGCTGGCCGTTCTCCTCGAACTGGCAAGGATGCTCCAGACAAACCGCCTGATGCTCCGCCGTTCTGTCCTCATCGTCGGGTTCGGAGCTTCCAGGCAGGCCTTCGCCGGCTCCTGGTATTTCCTCAACAGGTCGTTCTCCGACGTCTCCAACATAGATGCCATGATCGACCTCGACATGCTTGGGACCGGTACGGGCGGGTTCTTCGCCTACACGGCATCGAATGCCGACATGAACGCCTTTACCGAGAGGCTGGCAGCGGACCTGCAGCCGATAAAGCCGGAAACGGTGACCAAGGAACCATATCCTTCCGACTACATCGCTTTCTACGACAAGAAGATACCTTCCGTGTTCTTCTCCACCGGACAGTATCCGGAACACGACACCGAGAGGGACACCCAGTCTATCCTGGACTTCTATACCATGGAGAAGGAACTGGAGTACATCTACAACTATTCGGTCGTGCTCGCAGGAGGGGAGAAGCCTGTCTTCGACCCGTCCGACCTTTCTTCCCTCACCAGGGGCGGCAAAGGAGCGGTTCCTTACTATGACTGCGAGGTAAAGCCTTCATTCTACGGAAGTTCCGATCCGCGGTATTTCTTGCAGAAGTGGGTGTATACTTACATGAAGTACCCCAGGGAGGCGGTGGACAACGGCATCCAGGGGAGGGTCCAGGTGGAGTTCATCATCGATGAGAACGGAAAGGTCGGGGACGTCAAGGTCGTCAGGGGCGCCGATCCGCTTCTCGACGCAGAAGCCGTGAGGGTCGTCTCCGCATCGCCGAAGTGGAAGCCGGGCAAGGTCGGAGGCCGTCCGGTGAAGGCGGAGATGTCGCTCTATATCGAGTTCAAGCTCCAGAAGGGGAGGACTTTCGGAATAAAGAAATAGCTCCCCCACAGGAATGCAGGCTATCAGGAATTAAAGTTCATATTGACAGATAAAAGGAAACGGAAATACCTATGGATTACGATTTCAGGACAATCGAGAAGAAGTGGCAGGCCAGGTGGGCCGAAAAGGGCACTTTCAAGACCCGGGAAGACAGCTCCCGGCCGAAGTTCTACGTACTGGACATGTTCCCTTATCCTTCGGGTGCCGGACTCCACGTAGGCCACCCTCTGGGCTATATCGCCAGTGACATCTTTTCCCGCTACAAGAGGCTTAAAGGATTCAACGTGCTCCATCCCATGGGGTATGACGCCTTCGGTCTTCCCGCGGAGCAGTATGCCATCCAGACCGGGAAGCACCCGGAGGAGACCACGACGGTCAACATAAACCGCTATCGTTCCCAGATGGACAGGATAGGGTTCAGTTACGACTGGGACAGGGAGGTGCGGACCTGCGACCCGAAATTCTACAAGTGGACGCAGTGGGCCTTCCTCAAGATGTTCGGCAGCTGGTATGACAAGGATGCCGACAAGGCCCGCCCCATCGAGGAACTCACGGCTGCCTTCGAAGAGGGCGGAAGCGAGGCCGTCAACGCAGCCTGTTCCGATCACGCCAGGTTTTCGGCGGCGCAGTGGAAGGCGTTCTCGCAGAAGGAAAAGTCGGACATGCTGATGAACTACCGTATCGCCTACCAGGGTGAGACTGCCGTCAACTGGTGCGCCGGCCTCGGGACCGTACTTGCCAACGACGAGGTCAAGGACGGCCTTTCGGTACGCGGCGGGTTCCCTGTGGAGCAGAAGAAGATGAAGCAGTGGCAGCTTCGCGTGTCCGCCTACGCCGGCCGCCTCCTGGAAGGACTGGACAGGATCGACTGGACGGATTCGCTCAAGGAGATGCAGCGCAACTGGATCGGCAAGTCCAACGGCTGCGAAGTAGTCTTCAAGTGCTACACCGGTGAGGCGGAGACCGACGTTACCATATTCACCACCAGGGCGGACACCATGTTCGGCGTGACGTTCATGGTCCTCGCACCCGAAAGCGACCTCGTGGAGACTCTTACCACGCCGGAGCAGAAGGGCGCGGTCGAGGAGTACCTCGCATATGTCAAGAAGAAGACGGAGCGCGAGAGGATAGCGGACACCAAGACCGTGACCGGTGTCTTCAGCGGCTCCTATGGAGTGAACCCGCTGACCGGAGAAAGGGTTCCGGTCTGGATCTCCGAATATGTGCTGGCAGGTTACGGTACCGGCGCCATCATGGCGGTACCGGCCCATGACAGCCGCGACTATGCCTTTGCCCGCAAGTTCAACCTTCCCATCGTCCCTTTGATCGAGGGCTGCGATGTCAGCGAGCACAGTTTCGACGCCAAGGAAGGCAAGATGATGAACAGCGGTTTCATGGACGGGATGGACGTGAGTGAAGCCATCCCCGCCGCCATCGAGTACGTGGAGGCCCACGGCCTCGGGCACAGGAAGGTCAACTACCGCCTCCGCGATGCCATATTCAGCCGCCAGAGGTACTGGGGCGAGCCTTTCCCTATCTACTACAAGGACGGTATCCCGACACCTGTCCCCTTCGACAAGCTTCCACTTACCCTTCCGCAGATCGACGAGTTCCGTCCGACCGAGAAGGGCGAACCGCCTCTTGCCCGTGCCAAGGACTGGACTTATGAGGGCTACCCTCTCGAGACCAGCACGATGCCGGGTTTCGCCGGGTCCAGCGCCTACTACCTCCGCTACATGGACCCGCACAACGAGGATGCCCTGGTGGACCGCAAGGTGGACGAATACTGGCAGGATGTCGACCTTTACATCGGCGGCACCGAGCATGCAACCGGGCACCTGATATATTCCCGCTTCTGGAACAAGTTCCTCTACGACCTCGGGTACGTGTGCAAGGACGAACCATTCCGCAAGCTGGTCAACCAGGGAATGATCCAGGGACGGTCCAATTTCGTCTACAGGATCGTAGGCACCAACAAGTTCGTCTCCCTCGGCCTGAAGGACTCTTACCAGACCACGGAGATCCACGTGGACATCAGCCTGGTCCGCAATGACAGGCTCGACCTGGAGGCTTTCCGTGCGTGGAGGCCCGAGTTCGCGGATGCCGAATTCATCCTCGAGAACGGAGAATATGTCTGCGGCTGGGCCGTGGAGAAGATGAGCAAATCCATGTTCAACGTGGTGAATCCCGACAGTATCTGCGACGACTACGGGGCCGACACCCTGCGTCTCTACGAAATGTTCCTCGGACCGCTCGAGCAATCCAAGCCATGGGATACCAAGGGAATCGACGGAGTGAACAGGTTCCTGAAGAAGTTCTGGAGGATGTTCTTCGACGGAGAAAACCTTGCCGTCTCGGATGAAAAGGCAGGGAAAGAGGAGCTCAAGGTCCTCCATAAACTCATCGCCAAGGAGCAGGAAGACATCGAGCATTTCTCTTTCAACACCACCGTCAGTTCCTTCATGATAGCCTTGAACGACCTGTCGGCCATGAAGTGCCGCAAGCGTGAGATCCTGGAGCCCCTGACCGTGCTTCTCTCTCCTTTCGCACCCCACATAGCGGAGGAACTGTGGTCCCTGATGGGTCATGGGGAAAGCATCTCCACGGCATCCTTCCCGGAATACGACCCTGCCCTCGCCGCAGAAGACAACGTGACCTACCCGGTCTCTTTCAACGGCAGGATGAGGTTCACCCTCGACCTTCCCAAGAGCCTTTCGCCCAAGGAAGTCGAGGACGCGGTAAGGAATGCGGATCAGTCGTCCAAATACCTTGAAGGCAAGACAGTCGTCAAGGTGATCGTGGTACCCGGCAAGATAGTCAATTTCGTAATCAAATAGTTGCAGTCATGGAACCGACCATCAGGCAGAACAAGGCCCTGGGGATTGTGTCGGACTACCTGGTCCTGTCCCTGGGAGTCCTGCTCTACACATTCTCCTGGGCGGCGATGCTTATCCCGAACGGAATAGCAAGCGGCGGCCTCACCGGTATCTGTACGGTCATCAATTTCGCGACCGGTATTCCGGTATTCCTTTCTTACATCGTCATCAATTCGATCCTTCTGGTCATCGGGTCCCTTGTCCTCGGAAAAGGATTCGGGCTCAAGACCATCTATGCGATCCTGCTTTCGACCCTGGCCCTTGACTTCCTGGGCAAGATCACGTCTATACACATCTTCTTCGACAACAAGCTGCTCCTGGTCGTAGTCGCCGGTACCATAGAAGCCATCGGGATAGCGATGATCCTCTTCCGCGGGGGAAGCACCGGCGGTACCGACATCGTGGCGCTGATAGTCAACAAGTTCTGGCCAGTCTCCCTCGGCAAGGTCTTCGTCTACTGCGACCTGTTCATCATCGCCTCCGTCCTGCTTGTACCGGGGAAGACCCTCGAAGACATGGTCTACGGTTACGTGGCGATGATAGTGTTCTCCCTCATGGTGGACTGGGTGATGCTGGGAAGGAAGTCGACGTGCCAGGTCCTGATCTTTTCCGAGAAATACAAGGAGATCGCCGACTACATCATCCATACCCTTAACAGGGGAGTGACGGCTCTCGATGCCGTCGGATGGTACACCGGGAACGACAAGAAGGTCCTCCTGATCCTTGTGCGCAAGAGGGAACTCAGGGAATTGACCAAAGTTATCAAGAATCTGGATTCAAAGGCTTTCGTCTCCGTCTCCTCGGCCAGCACGGTCTACGGCGAAGGCTTCGACGAGATGAAGACAGGCGTGGAAATCAATCTGAAAAAGAAAGCAAAGAATGTCAGCACAGAAAACTAAAGCCATCCTTTCAAGTGTCAAGGAATGGGTGATAATAACCCTTGGCATCATGATCTACACCTCCGGTTGGTCGATCTTCCTGACTCCGAACAACCTTGTCGGAGGGGGCGTGTCGGGTATCGCGGCTATCATCCAGTATGCCACCGGGATAAAGATGGGCTACACCTATCTGGTCCTCAACGGCATCCTGCTGTTGATCTCATTGTTCGTCATCGGCCCCAAGTTCGGCGCGAAGACGATTTACGCCATAATCCTGGCCTCCTTCTGCCTGAACATGTTCCAGGCCGTCATCCCGGCAGAGTTCATCAAGGACTTCGCGCTGTCAAACGGTAAGCTTCTCTGCTCCATCATAGGAGGTGGGATGGCCGGCCTCGGCATAGGGATCTCCATATCCCAGGGAGGCAGTTCCGGAGGAACGGACATTGTGGCGCTGATCATAACCAAGTACCGCAACATCTCTCCCGGGAAAGTCATCCTCCTTATGGACGTGTTCATCATCGCCTCGTCGCTTCTGGTGCCTTCGTACGGTCCGGACGGCGCAGCGCTCCCGTTCGTGGAGAAGTTCATTACCGCCGTCTACGGCATGATCATAGTCACCGTCTGCGGCAACGTCTGCGACATCTACCTCAACGGTTCCAGGCAGAGTGTCCAGGTGTTCATCACCTCCAAGAAATATGAAGAGATCGCCAACATGATCGGCTCCGACTTCCATCGCGGCGTGACCGTTCTCGAAGGAGAGGGTTGGTACACCAAGCAGCCTACCCATGTGCTGATGGTCCTTACCAGGAAGACGGATGTCAACCTGCTGCTCCGTTCCATCAAGCAGATCGACCCTGATGTGTTCCTCTCCGTCGGATCCGTTTCCGGGGTGTATGGAAGGGGCTTCGATTCGATCAAGGGCAGCAAAAAAGAGAAAGAAGCTTAAAAAAACAGAAAATTTTTATTAAAACCCCTCCCTGGAGTTCCCGGGAAGGGGTTTTTCTTTTTATTTTGAATGAAATTTCCTACTGTAAAAAGCAAGAGTAAACCAAACATCAACCATAATTTTTTTAATCAAAATCTTTAAAGCATATGGGTACAATACTTTCTTCAGTTGCTGTCATAGTTTTTCTTTTGGCGTTGTCATTCGAAAACAAATTAGGAGGGAAGACAAGGAAGGAATTGCGACTTATAAGGCTGCTTTCCTGCATCACCGGAGGCCTGCTGGCCGCGGGATGCTTATTACCCGGCACGCAGAAAGGCATTCCGGAGGTCATTGCCGGCATCGTCGTCGCAGACACCTTGCTGATGCTTTATCCCTGTTCTTTCGAGAAAGCCTCGGCTTCCCTTCGCGTTTCAGTGATCCTTTCAGCCTGCGTCCTTGCAGGTTATCTTTATTTCCGGCTGCTCCCTCCCGGCCACATGAGGTTCAGGCACGAGAGCTCGATCACATGCATAATGCTCCTGGTCTCGGTCTTCATGGGATATTCGGTAGCCAACACTGTCCGGAAATTCAAGTCCATAAGGATGTTGTTCCGCAACACTGCCGTCTGGCAGAACATCGAGGAGTACAGCCGCCTGATATATTCACTTGTTTTCCTGGCTCTCCTCATATTCGGCCTCTGCGCGGTGAGGATTCCAGGCAACTTGGGTATAGTCCTTTCCTCGCTTGCTGCAGTCCTGCTGCTTGCGCTCTACTGCATCCTTTACGCCCGCTGCCTTACCGGCCGCACCTTCGTAATCACCAAGGAGGCCGAGCAGAAGGTCAAGCACTTGATCCGCGGCGACCTCCGCTCCGGCACATCCGGGAAGATGGACGAGGACGGCAGGATGAACAGCATGTATGCCAGGATCACCAATTACATGAATGAGAAGAAGCCATACCTCGACCCGACCTTCGACATGGCCGAGATGTCAAGACAGATGTATTCCAACAAGCTCTACCTCTCGAAGACCGTCAAAATAGTATGTTATTTTTTAATAATTTCTGCCATTTACATAATTAATTATTATTCAATAAGTTAGGGCTTAAGATCGTACATAAATAACCTTTAATAGACTAGGGGGAGGGCTATTGAGGCCCTCCCCCTAGTCATTGGTATATGGTAAAGTATATTGTATGTAACTCTCCGATAATCAGAGATTTACGCTCACTTTTTCTCACTTTTATTGTCATTGCTCACAGGGAGTTGTTATATTTGTACCAGAATTAGTAAATAACTGTGTATCAGATAATTACAAACTTTTAACACCCAAAGCAATGAAACACATCATGAACGTCCTGAAGAACGAAATCTTCAACCAGCATTCACTCGTAGAAGGCCTCGTCAAGAAGGTCGCAATCAGCCAGGAGTCCTATCTCAATGAGCGCTCCAATGAAGCTCTTTTCAACATCTGGAGCGAGAGTGTCAAAGACTTACAGAAGACCGAGTCCAACATCCGGTACCTTCGCAGTGCCTACGCAACCATCTGCGGAGCCTGCGAGGTTGAACCAATGACCATTGATGAGATCATGGCCGAAAAGAAGGTTAAGGAGACCAAGAAGGCTGAACGGATGGAGAAGAAAGCGGCTATCAAGGAGGCCAAAATGAAGCTGACGAATAAAGCCGCTTCTAGTACCCCTCAACCTAAAGGTAAGGATGAAGAAGGGAAGTAAAATCTGCTGCATCTGCCATCGGCCAATTAAGGGATATCCGCACAACGCAGCCCCATTGGCCGATGGAGAATGCTGCACGAAATGTAATACAGGTATGGTAATACCATATCGAATTGCCATTTCTGGAGTCGTAATCGAACGGAAAACCCCAAAGAGCGAATAATCATGGAGTTTCTGAACAGGATTGAAGTTAAAGGAGTGGTAGGTTCTATAAGGACCTCCACTCTTGATAATAATCAGGCAGTTCGCTTTTCTTTAGCGACTGAGTATTGTTACAAGGCAAAAGACGGAATGTGTGTGGTTGAGAACACATGGTTTTCCGTAATCGGATTCAAGAGTGAAGGTATCACACAATCAACAATTGAGAATATAAAAAGGGGAAACAATGTTTATGTGGTCGGCAGAGTCCGTCAACAAAGGTATGTGGACGGCAACGGAATTGAGCGGAGCCAAAATGAGATCATGGCACAGGCAATATCAATCATCAATCAGTAATACTATGGCTATCTTATTGGAGAACTGGACTATTGAGGAAACCACTGGCTACAAGCCACTGACTACCTTCTATACGGATTTCAGCATCGCTGAAAAATTCGGGGTTGACGGCATCAAATCCACTTATCAAGTTGCCTTCAGCAGTTGGAAAAACAATTACAAGTATCTGACTGAACTTGCGATGGTTCTGAACTGGAAATGCTGGAGGTGGCATGAGGTGAACAACGAATTTTCGATACTCTATACAGAGTTATACCATCAGTTGGATGACTGGATATTTGACAACCTCAGCGGAGAAGAACTGGAGTACTATATATCAACAACAGATTAAGTCATGAAAGTAGGAGATAAAGTAAGAATAATCCGTATGGACGATGCCGGAGGCAAGGACTGGCAGGCCTCCAGAATGAACGGAGTCATAGGAGTAATAGATTATATAGACGATGCTGGTCAAGTTCATCTAGAAGGACATGGATTAGCTTTGATACCTGGACTTGATGAATTTGAAGTAATCAACGACTAAAGTTCAGGCCATTCCACTTGCTTGCTTTCTCGCAGTTCTGCGACAATAGGATAGTCTATCCGAAGTGGAATGGCCTTTTTTTATGCGTATGGAGAAGTGGTATCATAGCATTCAGGACTGGCACAGATTCGCCGATTCCGTTACCGATCTTGTCGAGGATTATCTTAAATACGGTAACGGAATAGATGAGAATGATGGTATATATGTCGATGAGGATGACGAAGCTCATCTGGCTAATAGAGAAATGACCCCAGATGATGACAACTTCCATCCGATAATAGAATTATTGGATATGAAAGGTGATTCACCTGAGGTCAATTATAGTGCGGTTGAGGAACTGACGGATATGTATATCTTCGTCAGGTAAATAGAATCAAAAGACAATCCAGTAAACTAATTACAACGAATTGCGTAATATTTTATATAATTATTAAGAATAGAGTTAATTAGTTTACTGGACATTTTGGTCATTATTATGGCATATAGGAAGGTACACATTCAGGGTGAGCTTCCCTATAGGCCCTAAATTCTTGAACCGTTATATTCCCATATTCTTCCCAAGCTTCAGGATTACTAGAGTCTATTGCCAATTTGATTTCTTTTTCAATGCTTTCACATTCAGTCTTGTCAGGTATTGCCCCATAGAAATTGACAGAGGATGTATGGAATTCAATTAATCGTCCATAAACATCAAAATAGTTATCTACTATGGCAACGATGTTGAACACATTCTGAGGGTTACTACGGGATACCACAGTATAGTTGAGAGTTGTTTTATAATGAATCCTTATTTTCATTTTGCTTAAAGATTAGTTTTTATGGGTGCTATTGAAGGCCAGCACCCCAAAATGCCTTTGTTATTGTCAGTTATCACAACGCAGTCCTGCACTTTCCAATGCTTCTCTGATGGTCTTTTCATCTCCTTTTACACAAAATACTCCATCACATAATTGCTTCTCGAACTCAATTCCTTTTTCTTTAAGCTTCGATACTAGAACTCGTGTCTTTTTAATTCGTTCTATTGCGTCTATTTCAACATTTTCACCGGGTTCTGCTAGATATTTATTCCATTCGATAGAGTTCTTCTTAATGAAATAACAGTTATAATCCTTTTGGAGCGAGCCATAATCAAATCCATTAGTCTTGCATGCATATTTGACTTCAAATGGATCGGTAATTATTTCCCCACCATCTGGATAGGTATAATCTCGTGTAAATACTACTTGAATTGTAAAATAAGTGCCATCAGCATTTTTAGTACCTACCCACGTAACATAATAATTGTGTCTTTTGAAATTATTATAATTCATATTAATCAAGATTCCGCCTTTACGGCTCCGCCCTATTACGGAGGCTTTTAAAAAATTAATGTATACTTGTGAGGGCATACTTATCCCTCGTCCTTTTTAATGAACTCTTACTATTATATCGGAACATCACCACAAGAAATTCATGGTCTTGACCGACTTTTTTTAAGATTATTCCGATTGACCTTTACATCGGGAGGTTTTGAGATAGGGTGCTATCAAAGGCCAGCACCCCAAAAGGCCTTTTGTTTTAATCGTTCAGTAACTCTATTGGAAACGGAACAACTGGAGCCATAATCATACGTCCTGTCATCCAGTATTTCACATAAGGGTCATCGAGGTTAACTCCACTGTGACGTACCTCTTGCATGTCCTTTTCTACGATTCTATTGATTCGATATTGGATTTTCTTGAAATCAATAGTGACTGTATTGTATTCTTCTGCGGTCTTACCGTCTGCCCAATCACAAATTTTTTCATCGTTATGGTACAACGAGAATGCATGGGAGTCAAAGGTACACATACCGTCTTCATTACTTTGAATCCTGGGTGTCCACATAATCACTAACCGGATGTGATAAATATCATCTGTTAAGACAAGTGATGTGGGTTCCGTCATGAATGACTCTTTGAGTCCTTCTGCGACTGCGGCCATATCATAATGTGGCACGTTGAGATAGATTTCCTTGATGAATTCATCATTGTTGTTCTTGTTTGCATTCATAAGCAATTTTTTAAAATTCTTTTTCATAATAATTTGTATTTAAATAGTTAACAATTAATCATTTGAGAAGTGTATAGTTTGAGTGTAGGTTAAGAATGATAGGTATAGTGGGAGCTATGTGAATGGAATGCAGTTAAGGTATTTTTTATGTGTGTATGTCATGTTAAGCAGATTCTTTATAAGTTGGAGTAAATAGGGATGGATTTAGAGGATCGGGCGAGAAGAAGAGTTCTGTTTCAGGAATCATTTCAAATTTTGAGAAGTCATCGATGATAGTGAAATCCGGTTCGATTGGATTGGAGTTGATGGGGTTGTTAATGGGTTGAGGGGTAGATTCCTTTTTAGAGGGGATAGTGTCGGAGGAGGTAGTAGAGGGATTGGAACCGAGTTCGGATTTGATTTCGTCGGGTGTGGGGATGGGTTCTGAGGAAGTTGTGATTTTTGTGATTTTGTGAGTGGATGAATCTTTTTGGATAGTGATTTTGTGAGTGGTTTTGGATTTGGAGAAAGTGATGGTGTTGAGGTAGGGGTCAACAATGGCAATCTCACCGGTTTTTTTATTAATCAACCTTTTCATTTTTTTTTAATTTTTTAAATCATTAAACTTTAATCTTAAACTCTACTATTTACTCTCGATGTCCAATAGTCGAATTCAATGTTTTTTCGAAAATTTTTTTTCGCATTGATAATCAATCTGATACGATGCTATTTCTTACAAGTTTTTAAATGATTCTTGTAAAAGTTGTTTTAATGAAATAACTTTATGGCATGAAAAAGAAGAAAGAGAAGGTAAAATACACCCCATTGAACCTGCCTGAAACTACAGTCAATGATCTTAAGCTTTGGAATAAAGCCTACAAACTTGTTAAAGGGGATAACTTCACCCTGGACAAGATGATTCAGGATATGATTAAGTGCAACAGAAAGTTTAAGTGGTGGAGAAAGGTTGATAAAGAAGTCATCATGAATTACGAGGCCTTTCGTCTAGCTGACTATAAAAACATATCGTTTGATGAGGCCAAAGAAATCGTAGATATAGCCGATGATGACAGCACGATATCAAATCGGAAAAAAAGTTATTATGAGATTATCAGCACCATGGAAAGAAGTCATCATATTCTAAGCACTAATTATAAATGGGACAAAGATTATTTAGACATTGACACATATTATATAGATGACGAGCCTATAGAAAAAGGCTGGGATGATTAATCCAGTAAACTAATTCGGACGATTTGCCTTGATATTATATTATTATAAAAAGAAATGTTGAGTTAATTAGTTTACTGGGTTGTCATGTAAGCGTTTCGATAGTCGCGTTAAACAACACTTTTCATATGAAATTAAATCATAAACTCTCTCGAGTAGAGATTGAAAGTTTTGAGGTTGAAGATGACCTCGTATTCAAGTACTTCAATGGACTTCCTGAAGGTGAAAGAGATTCAGTCCTAGTCCGAGCAATTCGTATCGGTGTTCTTGCTTTGATGGAAGACCGCATATCAGCATTCTTTGCTAAGACTACCAATGACTTGGGTGTCGAACTTGAAAACCTAAAGCTGATGTTTGATGCCAAGCAGGAGATTTTCCATAAGACATCGGTAAAAGGTACGGCAGCTGAAGATGATATCTTAGACTTTCTTCAGGGGTATGTTGACCAAAGAGGTCTTAAAGACACACTCAGAGGCACAGGAAAGCTTAAAGGTAAGCTACCGAGGAACAAGACAGGGGATATCCTCGCTAACGTAAACGGAGATAGTGACCATAAGATAGCTATTGAGTGCAAGTTTGATAAAAGCTACAAACTTGGTGATGTCACTACTCCAGATATTGCTGCTAATCGTTCAGATACAGCATGGAGTCAACTATTGGAAGCAAGTGTCAACCGAGAGGCAAATGCCAGCATTATCGTCTTTGATAAATCTCTTGTAGATGCTACGATACTACGAGCGGTTGATGGTGTCGCTTATATCAATGATATTGGATTTGTCTGCATTATTGATTACCAGGCAGGAGATTTCCAGAATATCGCTATAGCATATATGCTTGCAAGAAGTCTTTCATGTCGTAGTGACGGTAAGAATGTTGATGCCGAGTTCGTTAATTTCTTCCTCCAAAGACTACTGAAAGACATCAAAGATATACAGGGTGTTGCATCAATGGTGAAAAGTAATATCACCAATAACCAGAAGATCTTAAAGACCATTGAAAAGAGTCTGCTGTCTATCGAATTTGATCAGCAATACCTGACTAAATATCTTCAAGATGGTACGATGACGAAAGATGACTTTCTCGACTTCTATATGAGAGAAGATATCCGGACAAAATATAAACTGATTGACAAGGAGATAGAGCAATTGTCGGATATGAAAGAGACACTGTAGCCCAGTCTTTATTTAATAGACTTAAAGAAGCGGGCTGATCAGCCTGCTTCTTTGCCGTTATAAGCTCATTATTATGATATATAGTCCAGTAAACTAATTGCGATGAATCGCTTTATTATATATAAATATAGAGACATAAAGATAGATAGTTTACTGGATGACAAAACACATGGGAATATATAAATCAATCGCACTTAACACTTTGATGGATTGTTCGATAAGGACACTGCTTTTCTCATTGTCAAGTGGGAAAAATTCGGTACCTTTGTAAACTTGGATAAAAGTGTAATGAGAACGAACAATTAAGATGAGGACAATAAATGTGGCGACCGCTTTTAGTGGCATTGGGGCCCCTGAGCAAGCGCTAAGAAAACTAAAAATACCTCATAATATTTTATTTGCGGGGGATATCGATATCTTTTGCAAACAATCATATTTTGCGAATTATCCTATATCAGAGGATAGGTGGCATAATGATGTTAAAGAGTTTGATGCGACTCCGTACAAGAATTTGGTCGATTTGTTCATTGGGGGGAGCCCATGCCAGTCTTTTTCCGTTATGGGGAAAAGGAAAGGACTAGACGAGGCTAGGGGAACTTTGTTTTATGAATATGCAAGGATTATCTCGGAGACAAAGCCAAAAGTCTTTGTCTTTGAGAATGTTACTGGATTGCTCAATCATGACCACGGTAAGACATGGGATGTCGTATCCCGTATATTTGACGATTTAGATTATTCTTGGACCTATTGGAAGTTAAATGCAAAGCATTTTGGACTGCCTCAGAATAGGGAAAGACTTTTTGCCGTTGGATTCAGGAGAGATCTAGAACCTTATTTCGCCCTATTAAAAACACCTAAAAAAGAAGAGTTAAATGTATTTGTAGAGAGTTTCCTTGAAAAGGATATTCCTAACAAATACTATTTGCCTGAAAAGGGATTTGTCCGAGTTATTGACCCTGCTCAATCCAAACATGTTGTTCTCAATAGTAAGATTTCAAGGTGTCAAGTTGCTTGTCAACAATACAATTGGTTTGGAGACATGCGTTTTGAATCATTCGTCACGCCAGAACTTGAAAAAGATACTCGTGTTTTTAAGGGGTATTACAACGGAGAAAGAGGAGTTGCTCGGACCCTGACACCGCGAGAGTGTTTACGACTAATGGGTTTTCCTGATGATTTCAAGATTGTTGTTAATGACACAAGGATGTATCGGCAATCTGGGAACTCTATGGCGGTCAATGTTGTTGAAGCTGTGCTTCGCAGTATAATGGAAACAGGTGTTTTTGATGGAAAAGATGCAGACTAATGTTTTAAGGATAGCTACAGTTTTTAGTGGCATTGGCGCTCCAGAGTTCGCTCTTCGGCGTTTAGGTGTTTCACACGAGCTTGTTTTTGCTTGTGATAACGGGGAGATTGAATGTACAATACCCGAGGACGACATGCTAAAAGAGATGAAGGATCTTCATGGCGACCAGAGAAGAGCGTATATTCAATCCAAAATACCAAATAAAAAGAATTATGTTAAAGAGTCGTTTTTAGCCAACTATAAAATCTCAGAAAAAGACTTTCACCATAATGTCCGTTTTATTGAAGGGAAGGAGTATGAAGGCCGTGTTGATTTATTTGTTGGAGGTAGTCCATGTCAGAGTTTCACACTTCTTGGTTATCAAAGAGGTCTAGACGAAGCGCGGGGGACCCTTTTCTATGATTTTGCTCGATTAGTGAGCGAGATTAAACCGAAGGCGTTCATTTATGAGAATGTTCAAGGATTGGTGAAGCATGATAACGGTCGGACATGGGACGTGGTACAGAGAGTGTTCAAGTCGTTAGGATATGATATTTATTCCAAAGTTTTAGATGCCGTTGATTTTGGAATACCACAAAAGAGACGGAGAATATTTGTTGTTGGTTTTAAAGAAAAGCAGAATGGTTTTTCATTCCCAACATCAGTCCCACTGACATTTACCATGCAGGACTTCTTGTTAGATAATACTCCTATTGGTTGTTTTTCTTCGGTTAATGGTTTAATTACAATTAGCCACCAGAAAGGAGAAGTCCCTCAGAAGTATTTCCTTTCGGATAAAATATTGCCTGGGATTATGTGTGAAGGGACAGGTGGGTTTAGTATGAAACCAGAGATTGATTTAAAGATAGCACGGCCTTTAATGCGCACGATGCATAAGATGCATCGTGCTGGAGAGGATAATTATGTGACCACTGATGGGAGGATACGTCGTTTGGCACCTCGAGAGTGTCTCAGATTGATGGGTTTTACTGACGATTTTTTACAAGTTGTTTCAGATACTCAAATGTACCAACAGGCCGGCAATTCTATGGTGGTAGATGTTATGATGGCAATTATAAAAGAAACCATAAAACACATATAACATGGCAACATATCAAATGACAATTGCAGGTCACAGTGCCGATTTAAAACAGAGTGCAACGTCTTCAAAAGATACTGGTATTTTCCTGCCTCCGGACTTGATTACTTTTTTGGGTAGTTTAACAAACCTATCTTTCACAATTTATAAAGAAGATTGTATTCGAGCACTAACTGCGTTGGTTTTCTCTTTGCCCCTTTATTCTAACAAAGGTGGTAAGATTATAACACATGGTAATAAGTTTCAGGAGTTCAGTAGTCTTTTAAATGATATTGAAGCTTTTTTTGGCAATAATCCTACTGCCATCTATGATAGTTTTTCTATTAGTACAACCACTCAAGGTAGGCAGTATCTTTATGGGTTGCAGAAGAGTTCGGGATTTAATATTCGAAAGTTTTTCATTGCTGATTATACAGAAGTAACTTTTGATAAAGATGCTAGTGGCAATCTTTCTTTAAGATTTAAGACGACTCCCGTGCCTAATACGACCACTATTATACCTGCAATCCCAACAGGGAAAACGGAGCAAATCATTTACTATGGTGCCCCAGGAACAGGAAAGTCATTTTTGGTCGACGAGAAATTAAAAAAAGCTGGTGTACCTGAAGACCAGGTGTCGAGAGTGATCTTTTACCCCGACTACTCATACACTGACTTTGTTGGTGGCTTGGGACCAAAGCAAAATGGAAACACGCCTATATATGATTTTATAGAGGGTCCATTTACTGCGTTGCTAAAGAAAGCTTTGGATAATCCAAACCTGCCATATTATATGGTTATTGAGGAGATTAATAGAGGGAATCCAGCAGCAATCTTCGGAGACTTATTCCAGTTGCTTGATAGAGATTCTAATGGGGTATCTACGTATTCGATTACGAATAAAGAGGTCTGTGCTTTCTTAAATAAAGGTAAAATGCACTTTCCAAATGATAGATTTAGATTACCTGAAAATTTGAATATAATATGTACAATGAACACAGCAGACCAAAATGTGTTCGTTCTTGATACGGCTTTAAAGAGAAGGTTTGCTATGGAGTATGTTCCTATTGATTTTACTAAACTGGATCAGAATAATCCTAATATGCTAGAGTATTGGGACAATACAATTTTCGATAAGGCTAATTCACCATTAATAGGGGTTTTCGCGAATACTACGTTATCCGCTTATGTTGGTAGTCATACTTACTTAGACCGTAATTGGCCGTCTTTTGCCGAACTTGTTAATGAGATGATTAATATCAGTAATAGAGAAGGCAATTCTATCTCTGAAGATAAAAAACTGGGACCTTTCTTCGTCTCAAAAGAAGAGATAAAAGACAGAAAAAAATTTGCAGATAAAGTTCTATATTATTTGAAGCAGGATGTTTTCAAATACACGGAAGGCATTTTAAAGTTATCATATCAAGAGCTATATGACAGCTTTGTCAACAAAGGTGAAGATATATTTGAGTTACTGGTTAGATAAAACGTGGAGTATTCGATTGTCAACATATCTGACGGCAAGAGTTACATTGGCGTTTCTAGATTAAAAAATGGAGAGGCTGATAGAACGAGCATAACCGTACCTTATGGACATGTCTTCCCTGGGAGCGTCGATTCAAAAGATAAGGTCAATGTAATTCGATTAAGAAGGTTTGTACGAGTCATTCAAAAAGTTCTTAATAGTTATTCAGCACAAAGAAAATACGAGAAAGAAGCTAAAGGTTTATACAACCTAAAATACGCTATTAACATAATTCATGACTATCTTTCTCTGGGAAGATATGTTGAATATGAATCTACCTTTAAAGAATCAGATTCGGGAAAGATTAACTTCAAGCAGACGATTAAGAGAATCCGACCACAGTTGATCAATGGCAACTTGTTTTATGACTCTTTTATTATGAACAAAAAAAGAGTTGTAGAGAATAGTATTGTCTCTTTGGTCCAAGAGAACATTATTAATCACTTTATGGAGAATGGTGGAGATGTTCTATTTGGTCAATCCCTTCGAATCGAAACTGCTAAGCGTATAGATTTTACGAACGCTGATGTTTGTAAACGCACCAAATTGCTTCTTCGAGAAGAGTTGATTAATACCTTTAATTCTCGTAAACAAAGCCTAATAAGATGGGGTATTAGTTACTTGGATATTCTATTAAATCCGGATTATGAAAATAAAGGGGATTGGGATTATGCTATTCCTGCATCTTCTTTTTGGCAAAGTATCGTCGATTATGTGTTCGGTGACCAGACCTCGAGGAGTAAGTCGGAGTATGGAAAGCTTTATAGTTCGTTCTCAATAACGACCAATCATGAAACCCAGGGGAAAGCCCGCACGCAGCCTGATACTATTTATGAAGATTTAGATTATGTCTTTGTGATAGATTCCAAGATGTATGATGATCAAATCTCACTTCTTACTGAAGATAATCTTGGAAAACAGTTTGGCTATTATCTTGAAGCTAAAATTAAGAACCCTAACAAGAGAATAGTTAGCATTCTCCTTTTACCACATATTAAAGGGCGAATTGGTTTTCAGGATTCATATATTCCTGACCCCCATACACCTGTGTCTGATGATCCGGATAAGATAACATTTATTTACACGTATCCTATCGATGCCCTTATCGATGATTACTATTATGGCAAGAGACAAGAGGGAAAGATTAGGAAAGATTTTGAAGATTTCATCTCTCTCCCTCGTGTCAGGAGTTTCTTAGATGGCAGAGGAACTTCTTATTAAAGTATGTCCGATATCCTATCCCCTCAACAACGACATGACTGCATGTCCAAAATCCACTCTACCTCAACGAAACCCGAAATAAGGTTGAGGAAGGAGTTGTGGAGGAAAGGATTTAGATACAGAAAGAACGACAAACGACTTCCCGGCAGTCCGGACATCGTATTACCCAAATATCGGACTGTGATATTCGTTCACGGCTGCTTCTGGCATGGCCATAATGGGTGTAAGAAATACACTATCCCGAAAACGAATACGGACTTCTGGGTACAGAAGGTCGCACGGAATCAGCGGCGAGACCAAGAGGTCTGGAGGCGACTTGAAGCGAAAGGGTGGTCGGTTGTCATCGTTTGGGAGTGTGAGTTGGAGAAGAAACGGTTTGAGGAAACGATAGAAAGGGTTGTGGGGGAGATAATCGAGAACGGCAGACTATATGAACAGAGAAGGCAGGAGCGTAAGCTACTGCGAGAACAAAGGTTGAAGGAGAGAAAAGTTTTTAAAGATAAACAACAAGCATTTTTATATGAACTACGGCACAATAACGGAAGATCAACTGAAGTTCCTTCAGTATAAAACATTGACTCTTTCTTTTATTGGATATCCTAATGGTCGATACGATGATGAATGGTATGAGTTTAGATTCAATAAAGAAGGTATCATTTATTTCAAAGACGACGCTTCAAGACGGATTGATGTCTCCGGTTATATCGTTGATACTGACCTTGACTTTTCACAGTATTACCCTTATTGGTTTAAATCATTTATTATCAAAATTCTAAATGATTTCAATGTTTTCTTCCCTGAATGGCCGCATCTTCTAAACAAAGGGTATAATCAAGTCTCTGCGGAATTAAGTGTTGAATATGAGGATGAGGACCCCCCTTATGATTTTCATCATAAATCATTGTGGAAAGAGAGTTTAACCATTCCGTTAAAGAGTGGAAAGAAGACAATCATTTATGGTTGAGCGCATACAATGTTTATCCAGATGATGATCTATCTTCTGTTATCTTAATACGAGTTAAATAATTCGGGGGAGCAACACTTTTCGGTGTTGCTCCCTTCTAGTCCATTAGGCGAAAATATTCAAAAATATAATTAATGAATATTTTTCTTGCTGCTTGTGTATTAAAAATCAATCAGTTGCGTACTTACAGCATGGTGCTCTATTTCCTTTACGTTAAAACGTGCTGTTATTGAACATTTTTCGATTGACACGACTGTCCGTCATTGTCTTCATATGACGGACAATTTCTTTAATCGCTTATACATTCCCTGCTTCGTAATTCCGTAATCATCCGCACACTCTTGGATGGTATGGTACTCTTTACCGTTATATGAATAGATCTGTTTCCCTTTCCCTTTAGGCCTTCCTATTCGATTCGTGACTTTATATTGGTTGAGGATTTGACGAGCCTGTCTGTCCAGACAGGATATGACAGATTCCTTTAATGACCTGTCCTTCACTCTTTCAACGTATGTCTGTAATATCCTTAACCATTTCTCTATCTCATCATCGTCCTTATTAATACCATTGATGATATGTTCTTTATGCCTGATTAGACAAATGTAATTCAAAAGAATTACCTCTGTCTGATTCATAGGGCAACGGAATCGGTTATACTCATCATTAATCTCATCTTGGTAATCAGGACTATCGCTGTGATAGGCGATATCAAGACAGGTCGAAATCATTGCCTTTTTTTGATTCAGCTGTCGTGTGGCTCTTTCAAGCCAATCGGGAGCTATCCGTTTAAGAGCTTCAAATAGTGTTTTCTTTTCAACTTCTGTCATATCAATTATATCAGTCGCTATATAATTAATAATAGAATCTTTGGCCTTATTATTCACGGTTTACAAAAGAGTACGTAAGGTAACTTATGACCGTTTGATGAGTAATGTTAAACGAAAGCATCGTCTGGATATAGTAGAGTTGTCGTTCACTCGGTTTACAAATAATTATCGGACAAGAAATAAAAAAATCAGGTCAGATCACAGATAGTTTACTGGACAAGCCGTTTAATCATATCCAGTAAACTAATTATCTTCATATTTGTTATTATTATATAAAATATCGTAACTTTGAGCCAATTAGTTTACTGGAAATATAAAGTACAAATAGGAATGAAAAAGATAGACGAATATACACAAGACGAATTAGTCGCTTTATATAAAAGACTGGGTGTCTATGCTACGACATGGTGGTTCAAGTATTATCGAACATACAAGTTGAAGCCGGAAGAAAAGGACAGTCCGATGATTAAAATACTGACCGAGAAGTATCATTCTAATCCAAGTCGTGTCATAGCATATATAAAGTCATCCTGGGCAAGTAATGAAAAAATTGACATGATTTACCAAAAACTTCTACGACATAATCAGATAGATTACGAAATCGGTCAGCTCAAGCAAGACGAGGAGAAAAACTATCGTGAGATTAAGAAACTTCAGTATGAAAGAGAAGCCTTTCTGAATGTATATCGCAGTTTGTGGTGGTTTGGTGGTAAACATGAATCATATGTTGAACGATATGATCAGATTCCAGAACCGGATGACTGGGCAAGTCCGGAAGATCTGGAATTTGAACTCGGCTGTAATGATGACCTCAACACCGAGAACGGATTAGCGACTGATTATGAGGTTTATCAGTTCATCTGGGAGACACTTCAATATCTTAATGTAGAACAACTGGCCAAACTGCTTAAGTTCGCAGAGAATGGCATTGAGAACAAGTGGGTAATTATTCCGGTTTCCGCAGGAAGAAAGAGCAGGCAGTGTGAGATTAAGCAAGT
This sequence comes from uncultured Bacteroidales bacterium, assembly GCA_900320185.1. GTDB lineage: Bacteria > Bacteroidota > Bacteroidia > Bacteroidales > UBA932 > Cryptobacteroides. The sequence continues at coordinate 78,633 of ONRD01000001.1, read as the reverse complement.
TGATATTGAAACTGGTGAAGTTGTCGGTGTCTATTCTACGAGAAATGATTTGATGGCCAAAACTGGCATCAAGAAATCACATCTGGCTCAATGTATAAAGACTGCCAAGGACAATCCGAAGAACAGGAACGAGTGGAAAAAATGGATTGGTCCAGATTGCCGAAAGTATGGATTCGTAGAAGTCCTAGTAAACTAATTAGTCGCAGTTCGATTAATTATATATAATATCTATCAAGAATCTAAATAAATAGTTTACTGGACAAGTCTTGTATGAGATAATCCAGTAAACTATTGTCTTGATAATGAGGTATTATTAATAAAAAGATACTATGAAAAACATCGTCGAGACACTTAATGAAAGTGCATTAATCACTGGACTTAGACCTGCTTTCTATTTCAACAACATGCAGTTCTTCGAAACTTTGACCGATCCTGAAGAACAGAAGCATATAACCGCATCCTACAAGAGAGTGGACAACAACCACTATATCTACTTTTACGACAGGCGCAAGCAAATAGGTTATTTGAAATTAAAGCCGATAACCATTTATTCCTGATTATGAGAAGTCCAGACAGTCGTAGGTGTTCAGCAGCTCTTCCTGCCTCAACCCTAGATATCTTCTGGTCACATTCACGCTGCTGTGATTGAACAGTTCGGAAAGCTTGATTAAGGCCATTTCACTGTTTTCCCCAGACATCTCTACTACTTTACGGCCGAAGCATTTCCGGAGGCTGTGGTTGCTGAAATGGTCGATGTCCTTGACCTTGTACTGGTCTTTTATTTCCTTTAGTACCACATTCAGCCGTTGTGTACTATATACGGTGTTCTTCTGGGAGATGAAGCAGGGGGAGTTGATGTCTCGAATCCTCAACGCCGTATAACATTTACGGATGTGGTTCTGGAAGTCGGGATTGATCTTAATTGTCCTTTGCTTCTGTGTCTTCTGTTCGATGATGGAGAAAGTTGTGTCGTTGAGGAGCATCGCCCAAGTCAGCCGCTTGGTATCGCTGACACGGAGTCCGAAGAATGCTCCGCACCCGATGTACAGGCTCATTGTATAATTTTTGTCCCGATAGAGCTTCCGGACAAGGGAGAGCATCGTGTCCCAAGGGAGATAATCGCTAGTCGAATGATGGGTTGTTAAAGTAGTCATATCTGTTTCTTTTTTGTTAGTACAAATATAACCATAACCCGTGAGACATGACAATTTTTGTGCTGCTAATGCGCTGAAAATGTGAGATTTATGATTTTGACTTCTTGCTTTCCTTCTCCGCTTTTAGCCTCTCTCTCATCTTCTTATTAATTATCTTATATCCAGGTTGATGTTGTTGCCCTTTGATTCGTAGAACGAACTCATACGGAACCTCAACATCATCCATAGTAAAACACTTCTTCGTATAAGAATTATATTTATATTGTTCAACCGTTCCGTTTTCGTAATGAACCTCCATTGTCCCGTACTTAACCCCTAATCCTCTCTTTCTAATTCGCCCTTTTTCAGGGATTCCGCCCTTCTCTACAATTATTTTCTCTATAACTTCATGAATTAATTGTTGTCTTTTTTCATGGTCTGTGACTGAACTTAGATCCTTTGCTGCACCATCATCATCTATCATTGCTGTGGCATGCCAGTATGCGGATTTGTTGAAAGCCTCCGTCTCCCAATGGGGAATCATATCAAGGATTTCTTCCTGTTGCTGGTAAATCTCATTGAGCATCTTATCTCCAAGCGCTTCTTTCAACTTGCCAGATATAATACGCTCCTGAATCTTCTCAATACGGCTTTCTAATTCGGTGAGTTGTTTCTTCCCTGTCTCGGCTTTTTTATTAAGTATATTAATCTCTTTTAAGAGTTCGGCTCGCATCTTTTGGGTGTCAATAGGAACATTCTTCTTATGATACTGTACCGTAAGATGCCAAGCAAAGCTATCGAACAGGTTGATTGGAACCGTAATCGTAGGATACTTAACAGGGTCGCTTCTGTCGCTAGTGAACCCATAAGAGGCAACTGCTGGTGTAGCCCTTAATACTCTCCCACTATTCTTGTCTACAAGTAATCCTTTGCAGTAGTAGATGTTCTTATGCCCTGTTTTAGGTAACTTCTTACGATTGCTCAGCAACTCTTGGGCTTTTTCGAACAACTCAGTGGGGATGATTCTTGGGTACTGGTTATAGTTTTCTTTTTTATCTTTTTTATTATAAGGAGCTTTCCCGATGTATGCCGTATTACGAAGTATGTTCAAGATTGAAGAAGAATGTCCACGAATGGTGCTTTTGGTCGGGTATTCACCAGTCTCTGTCAACTCTCTTGCTATGACCGTGGTACTTTTGTTGTCATTGACACACATCGTAAAGATCTTTCGCACGAGATTGGCCTTTTCTTCATCTACTATGATATGTCTTTCGGAATCAGTGGTATAACCAAGTGGAAGCCAGTTGCCGAGGCTTTTCCCTTCCAGTTGGGCTTTCATCTTTCCTCGTTTGAACCTTTCTTTACGGATGTATCCTTCCTGCTCACTCATGGCTCCGAAGATTCCGAACATTATACTTCCTGCAGGTGAGATTGTCCCATCATCTTCAAACAGCCTCATGTAGGGCTTAAGAACGATTAGGTTAATGTTCTTCTTTATAAGATAGTCCCTTATGGAATACAATATCTCCGGGCGTCGTGACAGGCGAGATAGTTCAAATACATAGACACGATTTATATCAGGGTCGGATTCAATATTGGCCTTCATTTTATTCAGGCCTTGTCTTTCCTCTTCTGACAATTTTGTAGCTGACTCCTTATCTTCTATCAGAATGATATGCTCCGGATCATTAATATAACCATCCTTAATCATTTCATTCTTTACTACTTCAGCCTGCTGTTGTAAATCCTGTACTAAAGTAGATACTCTGATAAGTCCTATTGCTTTCATAATCAATGTAGTATTGCCGGTTACAAATATAACTACAATTCTTGAGTTATGGAACAGAAATTATCAAAATATATAAAACCATAAACCTGATGTCAGGCCGGAATTTCAGGCAGTACGTCAATTACCACCGGATACAGTACGCCTTGGGACTCATGAGGCAGGATCCGAGGCTGAAGGTCTCGGAGGTGGCCGAAATGTCCGGATTCCACTCGGTCGTCTCCTTCAACATGGCGTTCAAGCTCAACATGGGACAGACGCCGTCGGACTGGCTGAGAGACTATGTGGCGAGCCGGATGCTGTGAGAGTGATCTCTACCTGGAGTACCTGTAGGTCGCGACCACGGGGAAGTGGTCGGAGATCCAGGTGGCTCCGTAATTGTCATCAAGGACCTTGAAGGTAAGCGGTTTCACCTTGCCTTCCTTGCCCTCGTAGAAGAATATGTGGTCTATCTGGCTCTTCGGGGCGCTGTAACCGTTGAAGGTGTTCTTGGATGCATCGGAATCAGGAGCTACGTCACGGGTGGACTTCATCCACTCTTTGATGGGAGCGAATATCTTGTTGCCCTGCTTCGCATTGAAGTCGGCAGAGAGGAAGACCGGAAGGCCGTCGGGATTGAGTTCCTTCATCCGGTCGTTGATGAGCTTTATCGACTCTTCGCGCGCAGTGGTTCCCTTGTGGTCCAGGTGGGTGTTGAAGAAGAAGAACTCCTGCTTTGTGACCTTGTGGCGGAAGTGGATCCAGTTGACGTTGCGGTTGCATGCCGCATCCCATCCGATTCCGGGGGTCTCCGGGGTTTTGGAGAGCCAGAAAGTACCATGCTTCAAAGCCTCGAGGGAGTCCGGAAGCCACATGATCATCATGGTCTCTTCCGCCGCATAGTTGTCCTGCAGGGACGGAGATTTTCCCGAATCGCGGCCGATGCCGTAGCGGGCGTACTTGGGACCGTGCTTGGACAGGTAGGTGATCTCGTGTGCCTGGGCCTCCTGCAACCCTATGAGCATAGGTTTGACTTTGTTGAGCATCTTGACCACGGCTCCCTTCCTGGCCTCCCAGCCCGTTTCGGCGCTCTGGTTGTCGACTGCGATGTTGAAGGTCATCAGTGACAGGGTGAATTCCGAATATGTCTTGGAGGGCTTGGTGCCTTCTTCCTTCTGTTCATTGCCCCCGTCCGGGTTCTTCTTCCCGCAGGCAGCGGCAAGGCCGATGCAAAGCAGCAGCAAGGTGGCTACGGAAATGGAAAGTTTCAAAGATCTTTTCATGGTTGTGTCAGTTTGTCTGTGGTTTTACTATGTCTTTTATCTTGATTTTCTGGAATACGAGCTGTGCTGAACCGCTCTCGTAAAGGATTCCGACAGTTTCCTTGTCCACCGGGGCGATGCAGCTGTAACCCCATCCGTGCTCTTCGTCCAGCATCAGGGCGAATGGCCAGCTCAGGCCGAGGTCCGTGCTTGCGCGAAGGGTGATGCGGTTCCTTGTCCCAGGGTCGGAGGCAGGGTTGGAAAAGAACAGGAGGTCCACTCCAAGGATGTTGTCTCCTGCGGGGATTTTCAGCAGGCTTGCCTGGCAGACGGGTTCCTGCAGCGTCCCGTTCGAAGGATGGGGCTGCCACGAGTCGCCCATGTCGCCGGTGGTGAACACCTTCCTGGCGTGGTCGGGAGTGCCGTAGTTCCTCATGTTGAGCATCAGCGTTCCTTCCGTCGTCTCTGCGACCTGGGCCTCACACGTGTGCAGGACACCCTGCCTGCTCCGTTTCCATGTCTTGCCATGGTCGCAGCTGTAGATTATCCCGGCGGAAGGGACCTTGTCTGCGCTCCACCACTGGCAGGGGATGACCAGGGTACCGTCCTTCATGGTGATCCCGGCTCCTGGTCCCTGGAAACAGCACGACTCGCCGGGTTCCTTGACCTGGGGGGTGATGTTCTCGGGAGCGGACCATGTCTTCCCGTCGTCGGTGCTGCGTACCAGAACCATCTGGGACACGTCGATGGGGTCCATTCCTGTCCTGGAAGTGAATATTGCCGTGCCGCCTCCGCGGCCGTGAGCCCACAGGCCGGCGATGAAGAGATCCCCGGTGCCGTCATCCACCAGTATGCAAGGGTCCCCGACACCATTCTGCCCTTTTGGAAGCCCGCCGGCTTCTCCCATGTCGACGGCCACTCTCATCTTTTCCCAGGTCCTGCCTCCGTCCGTGCTCCGGCTCACCCCGATGTCGATGTCTCCGTTCAGGTCGAAGGATGAATCCCGCCTTATGTCGTAGACTGCGACAAGGGTGCCCTTGACGGTGCGGACCAGGCCGGGAATGCGGTAGCTGTCGACGCCGTCATCCAGATGGTTGCGGACGGCAACGCCCGCATAGCGCCTCGGAAAGCCGTCCTGCCGGACCTCCAGGGGTTGCATCCCTTCGCCGGCATCCAGGCAGGCCGAACGGACTTCGCAAAGGAAACTCTCGGAGATGTCCATCTTCCGTGAATCAAGTTCCAGGCTGACATAGAAGTAGTTGTCATCCGCGACGAGCCTATGGTGGAATCGGAGAAGGACCGGACCGTCCTTTCCCGGCCTGCACCTGGCAAGTTCCAGGGAATATTCAGGATCGTGCCAGAGGCTCCATCCTCCGGCCCACTGGTTGAAATGCTGGCGGAACACCGCCGAACCTGTCCCTGAGACAAGGGGCTTGGCCGTTCCGGTGTACATCAGCCTCACGCTCCTGACCGCCTTCCTGGGGATGTCTTCGAGTGCAAGCTCGATGACCCCGTCCGCTTCGACGGCTTCCTTGAGAGGGATATTCACTTCGGAGACAATGTTGTAGGGACGGTCTACGATTACCGGCGTCCTTGGGTTGTGGACCAGGGCGGAGACACCTGTGATGACGGATAGTACCAACGATGCTAGCATTGTCCGGTTTTTTCTTCGAAAATAACAATTTTTTCCCTAATTTTGAAAATGACAAACCAATGACGCGATGAAGAAATTCTTTCTCTTAGCAGCAGTCTGCATGCTTTCAGTCCTTCCCGGCTGTGCTCCGGGTGCCAAGATGGCGAAGAAGGTCAAAGAAGATTCCAAGGTCCAGGTCCAGGTCCTTAAGGACAAGGGGTACAAGGCTCTCGACAACGAAAAGATCGATGAATCGGTGAAGTCTTTCCTGACAGCTAAATACAACGACCGAGGCGCAGTCGAAGTGATCGGCAAGGCTACGTCCAAGGACCTCAACGAAGCAAGGGCGATGGCCCGCCAGGACGCCCTGGCCGGATATGACCCTGCCGACATCGGCGAAACGTTCTTCGTCTACAAGAAGAGCCGCCGGCAGTTCGAAGTGGTCTGCTATTCCCTGGTCAAGGGATCTGCGGCTTCGGCAGCCAGGAGGAATGCCACACAGCTTGCCCGCCAGTACGAGAACACCGAGGCCCAGATAGCCGAGGCAAAGGCCAAGGCTGCCAGGGAGAAGGCGGAAAAGGAGCGCAAGAAGGCCCAGAAACAGGCTGACAAGGCAAGGAAAAAGGCTGAGAAAGCCAGGAAAGAAGCCCAGAAGCAGGCCAAGAAGGCCAAGGAAGAACTCAAGAATGCGGAGAATTACCGCTAGCCGACCTTAAAGGAAATCCTCAGCTCCTTTCCAGGAGCCAGGGACATCCGCCGTGAAATCCATCCCGTCCCCGCGGACGGGATGGATGAACGTTATCCTGCGCGAGTGAAGACTTATGCCTCCGTCGGGGTTGGAACGCGGGGCGCCGTACTTGAGGTCGCCCTTTATGGGGCATCCCATCGCGGAAAGCTGGCAGCGGATCTGGTGATGCCTCCCTGTGAGAAGATTGACTTCAAGGAGGAAATACCTCTGAGTCCGGCCGAGCAGCCTGTAGGTCAGCCTGGCCAGTTTCGCACCGGGAACCTTTCCGCCCTCCTTTGCGATGAAGCTCTTGTTCATCTGTTCGTTGCGGACCAGCCAGTCGTCCAGTTCCCCGGCAGGAGCGGGAGGAGCGCTGCAGCATAGCGCCCAGTAGGTCTTGTGCGCCTGCCCTTCCCTGAACATGGAGGAAAGGCGGGACAAGGCCTTGGATGTCTTTGCGAATACGACGATTCCGCTTACGGGACGGTCAAGCCTGTGGGGGATGCCCATGAACACCCTGCCCGGCTTGTCGTCCCTCATCGCTATGAAGGCCTTCAACGTTTCGGCAAGGCACTCGTCCCCGGTCTTGTCTCCCTGGACAATCTCACCGGGGCGCTTGTTGAAGACGAGGATATGGTTGTCCTCGTAGATTATCCTCGATCGGATGTCGGAGAATTCCTTTTCAGGCAACCTCCTGTAGACTCCCATCTTATTTCCCGTTTTCTATGGGGACCAGCGAGAAGATGGGTTTCCCCTTGCAGCAGAGTTTTCCGTTCACTTCCAACTTTGCCGTGCAGAAGAAGAGCTGCCCCTTCCTCTCGTCTATCCGCGCAGTGACTTCGCAAGTGTCACCGGGCCGGACGGAGTTCTTGAAGCGCACCTCGTTGAGGCCGGCGTAAAGGGTGATGTGGCCGGGGATCTCGTCTTTCACGAGGATGGCGCAGCTCTGGGCCATTATTTCGCACAGGATGACACCGGGGACGATCGGATTCCCGGGGAAGTGGCCCCTGGTGAAGAATTCGTCTTCCTTGATGGTGTACTTGGCATGTGCGGCCCCTGTCTCGTCGATGGTTGCCTCTTCGATAAGCAGCATCGGTTCGCGGTGCGGCATGAACTGCTTGATCTCTTCTTTGTTCATGGTTGTCGGTGTTACCGTTTGGGTGTTCAGTCTTTGCATTTCCTGAAGGCTACGCAGGCATTGTGGCCTCCGAAGCCGAAGGAGTCGGAAATTCCGAGTGTAAGTTCGGTCCTGACCGCTGTGTTGGGGGTGTAGTCCAGGTCACATTCCGGGTCGGGAGTATCGAGATGGATGGTAGGAGGGCAGATGTCGTCCCTGAGGGCGAGGATCGTAGCGATGGCTTCTGCGGCTCCTGCAGCGCCGAACATATGTCCTGTCATCGACTTGATCGAACTGATGTGGGCTTTGTAGGCGAAGTCTCCGAAAGCGAGTTTGTAGGCGAGGGTCTCGGCAGCGTCGTTGAGCTTGGTGCCTGTGCCATGCGCGTTGATGTAGACGTTGTCCTTGGAAGCATCGAAGCCGGCTTCCTTGATCGCGAGCCTGATGCACTCGGCCTGGGTGCTTCCGTCAGGCCTGGGTGCGGTGGAATGGTAGGCGTCGCAAGTGTTGCCGTAGCCGACCATCTCCCCGAGGATCCTGGCTCCGCGGGCCTTTGCGTGTGAATATTCCTCAAGCACCAGCATCGCGGCACCGTCTCCCATGACGAATCCGCCCCTGTTTCCGTTGAAAGGAAGGGAAGCGTAGGCGGGATCGTTGGACCTGGAAAGAGCCTTTGCGTTCGCGAAGCCGGCGATTCCGATAGGAATCGTGGAACTTTCACATCCGCCGGTGATTATGGCATCGGCATAGCCATGCTTGATGGCCCTGTAGGCTTCACCCATAGCATTGGTCGAAGTGGCGCACGCGGTGACTATGTCAAGGCATGGGCCTTTCGCCTGGTTCTTTATCGCGATGTGGCCTGCCGCTATGTTGGAGATCATGGTAGGGATGAACAGGGGAGATATCCACTGCCCGGAAGGGTCTTCGATCATCTTGCTGATCTCGCGGTACTGGGTCGCAAAACCTCCGATACCCGACCCGACATAGACGCCGAGCCTGAAGGGATCGATGTTCTGTCCCTCTCCCTGCGAGCATATTCCGCTCTGGCGGACAGCCTGGTAAGCGGCGGCTACTCCGTAGAGGGTGAAGGTGTCCTGCTTGCGGACGAAGGGCTTGTCCATCCCGTATTCCTCGGGTTTGAAGTCCTTGACTATCCCGGCGATCTTGACGGGAAGCTGCTCCGTCGGGAAAGCAGTTATGTAATCTATACCTGAAACTCCGTTGCAAAGGTTCGACCAGAAAGTGTCGACGTCGTTACCTACCGGGGAGATCACTCCCATACCTGTGATGACAACTCGTTTGTCCATAAATCTTTGATTTCTTCTTTACAAATATAGCAATAATCTTGCATTTACAATTTACCATTCGACCACTGCCGCGCCTGACAGCAGGCCGGCTCCGAAGGAGCTGAAGACGATAGTGTCCCCTTCCTTGAACATGCCCTTGCGGTTGCATTCGTCCAGCAGGATGGGGCAGGAGGCGGAGGAAGAATTCCCGTGGTCGGTGATGTTGACGGGGAACTTCGCCGCCGGCTGGCCCATGTAGCTGATGATGGCATCGATGATCCTCCTGTTGGCCTGGTGGACCATGAACCAGTCCACCTTTTCCTTGGGTATGCCCGTATCCTTGAGGAGCTCGTCCACTCCGCGGGTGCATTCCGTCACGGCGAACTTGAACACTTCGCGGCCCTTCATCTGGAGCGGGACGTCGAATTCCGCCTTAGTGATGTAGGGGGTGTCCACGAGGGTCCTCCTCTGCCATAGCTTGTCGGGCGAAGGTTCGCTGTGAAGCTTGGTGCCTTTGATGTTGTCGCCTTCCGCCAGGACCACCGCGCCGGCTCCGTCCCCGAAGAGGACGCAGGTGGAGCGGTCTTCCCAACTGGCCATCCTGGTGGGTTCTTCCACGCAGGCGATTATGGCGGTGCGGATCTTCCCGGCCTTGTAGTAGGTCTCTGCGATGTCCAGGGCGTAGATGAATCCCGGGCAGGCGCAGTTGATGTCCAGCATCGGGCAGGACAGTCCGGTTTTCTCGGCGATGATGCAGCTCATCCCCGGGGTGACATATTCCGAAACGACGTTGGAGACGATGAACATGTCTATGTCGGAAACCTGCAGGCCTGACATCTCGAGTGCTTTGCGGACGGCCTCCGCGCCGAGGTCCTCGATGTTCTCGTCAGAGATCACGTGCCTGGACTTGATTCCTGTCCTGGTCTGGATCCACTCGTCGCTTGTGTCGAGGAAGGTGGCCAGCATGTCGTTGGTGACGGTTTTCTTGGGAAGGGCACTTCCTGTTCCGATAATTCTCATACTATCTTTTATTTTGACTTGCAAAAATAACTCACTTGTTCAAAGTGGCAAAAAATAAGTGGCGAAAGTTGGAAAAAGCACCGCGACTTCGCCGCCTGTGTGGCGGTATCCACGTATCAGTGGCGAAATCCGGGGTTTGCCCGCTCGTCAAAAATGGCTATATTTGTACAAATCTGCATGATGGAGCGATTCGTCGACAGACAAGTCCCGGACTATCTCCTTGGGAAGACGCAGCTGGTGAACACGGTGCTTTTCACGGCCCTGTTCGCCATTATCCTGCTTTTGCTGAGCCTGCCTTTCACCAATAACGCATGGCTTGTTTTCGGCCCTTTCAAGTTCATCCTCTTCGCCGTACTGTTCGCCCTGGGGTGCATCGCTTTCGTGTCGCTGAGCAAGTTCGTCATGTACAGGACACGCAGGCGTACCACACTCTCTTTCCCCGCCTACATCGCCTGGTGCCTGGGGGAAGTCCTGGTGATATGTCTGGTCTACACCTTCCTCACGGTTACCGTTGCGGGAGTGGGATGGGACCAGTTCTTCCAGACCCTCGGGAACGCCCTGCTCTACGGCTCGGTCTCCCTGGTGATCCCTTACATCCTCGCCGGGATGCACTATGCAATCCAGGACAAGAACAACACCATCCGGCTGATGGACTACGGGAACGTCGTCTCGGACGAGCGCTTCAGCCCTTCCCAGCTAGAGAAGATCACCCTTTTCGACAACAGCGGCAACCTGCGGCTGAGCGTCAGCGCCTCAAACCTCTACTACATAGAGTCCGATGACAACTACATCATAGTCTGGTACACCGACAGCCGCGGGGAACTGAAGAAATACATGCTCCGCTGCCGGCTCAAGACCGTCGAGGAGTCCTTCAAGGGGAGCAGCCTGGTGCGCTGCCACAGGAAGTACATAGTCAATATGGACAAGGTGAAGGTCCTCAGGCGCGAAAAAGACGGGTACGAACTGGAACTGGACAATGACTCCATTCCGTCCATACCCATCACGAAGACTTATTCTGAAAACGTCCTTGCCCGCTTCAACAGCAATGCAGGCCGCCTGTCCTAGCGGGTGAGCCGCTCCAGCGCAAGCTCCACCAGTTTGCGTACCTGGGGCTTGTAATCCGGATTGCTGCTCTTGAGGTAGCGGTTGGCGATTGCGCAGCAGACAGTCCCGGCCTCATGCCCAAGGTGCTTGGCAAGGCCTGCGACTGCGGAACTCTCCATCTCGAAATTGGTGATCCTGTAGCCGTTGTACCGGAAAGACTCGAATTTCTCCAGCATGTCAGGCATTGCGAGGCCGAGCCTTACGACACGCCCCTGGGGGCCGTAGAAACCGGGCGCCGAGATTGTCACTCCCTTCACGGTGCAGTCCTCGAACCTCTTTATGAGCTTCTCGCTTGCCTTCACGAAATAGGGGGAAGGCAGGTGCCTGTTCCAGCCGACGTGCTCCTTGAAGGCCTCTTCCATCTCGATGTCGGTGATCTCCATCCTGTTCGCATACCAGTTGAGGAGCCCGTCGCAGCCTACGGAGTAGTGCGAGAATATGGGGCTGCCCAGCGGGATGTCGGCGTGGATGGCACCGGTGGTACCGATTCTCAGGATAGTCAGCGTCCGGTGCGTCTCCTTCGGTTCGCGGGTCTCGAAGTCAACGTTGGCGAGGGCGTCGAGTTCAGTCATCACGATGTCGCAGTTGTCGGTCCCGATCCCGGTGGAGAGGACGGTCAGGCGCTTGCCGTTGTATTTTCCGGTGGTGGAGACGAATTCCCTGGAAGAATGGCGGAATTCGATGTCGGTAAGGTATTCCCCGACCATTTCCACCCTTCCCGGGTCTCCTACGAGGATGACGATGTCGGCCAGTTCCTCCGGTCTGAGGTGGATGTGGAAAGCCGATCCGTCGTCATTGATTATCAGTTCTGATTCTGGTATTCTCATGTCGTTGTAGTTTTAACAGGCATGCAAGATATCGAAAAAATCGTCAATCTGCAAGATTCTTTGCCCTGGGATGGGAGTCAATAAAGGATAATTCGGGGGAAATGACTATTTTTGCAGCATGTGGCAAAGAATCCAGACTTTGTTCCTGGCCATTGCGCTGGGACTTGTAGCGGCGCTTTTCTTCTGCGTCAAGGCGTATTCGATAGGCCAGGGCGGCGTGCACGCCCAGGAGGCGACTTACATCCAGGCTTTCCCTTACCTGGTGCTCCTCATCGTAGCCGCCATTCTTCAGCTGATCGCCCTGTTTGCATTCAGGGTGCGGGTCTTCCAGCTGCGCACCAGCGTGCTCGCCGGGATTGTGCTGGTTGCACTGCAGGCGTGGCTGGCCTTTGATTATTTCACTGCCCCAGATGGCGTCGTCTTCAGTTTCACGGCCATATTCCCACTCCTCGCCGCGGTCTTTGATTTCTTCGCGGCCAGGTACATCCTGCGCGACCAGCTGCTCGTCGAGAGCGCCACGCGTCTCCGCTCGAGGAAAAAGAACCGCAAGGTGTGAACCCTCAAGGTACAGGGTCGTAGCCGCTGCCGCCCCATGGATGGCAGCGGAGCAGCCGCCTTATGGTCAGGTACAGGCCTTTGAACGGCCCCCATTTGCGGAAAGCTTCCAGTGCATAGGCGGAGCATGTGGGGGTGAACCTGCAGGAGTTCGGCAGGTACTGGCTGATGAACCTGCGGTAGAACAGGATCAGCGCCGTGAAAGGGGCGATCGCGGCTTTCCTCAGGAAGAGCCGCCACCCTGGGAGGCTACCGCTTTCTTTCATGTCCGATACGTTTCAAGATAGCCTGGACCGAGAGGAGGATCTCCTGGTAGGAAGCTTCTTCCTTGCTGTTATAGACGAAGATGATGCTGTCCCCGGAAGGTTCCAGAAGGGATTTGCTGGTCCGGTAGGCCTCCCTTATGCGTCTTTTCAGGAGGTTGCGCCGGACGGCCCTCTTGAAAAGCTTCTTGGGTACTGAGACCATGATCCTTGCCATCCCTTCGGAGGAGCCAGCAAGAAAGCAGTATTTCAAGATGGGCGTGCTTCCCCAGCGGCCCCCGGACATCAGAGCCGAAACCGCAGCCTTCCCGTGAAGGCGCTCGGATTTCGGAAGTGTGTCCATCGGGTTTTAACGCTGCTTCTCGAGATAGAGTTCGATTGCACGGGCGACTGAAGGTGCCTCGGGAGTGGGAGCCTGTACGTCGATGGTGAGGCCTGCATCCTGCATGGCCTTCACAATGGATTTCCCGTAGGAGACGAACTTGATGTCTCCCTGCTTGAAATCCGGGAAGTTCTCGTACAGCGACTTGACGTCGCTGGGATTGTAGAAGACTATAAGGTCATAGTCCGAAAGGTCCATGTCCTTGAGGTCCTGGGGCACTGATTTCACGAAAACCGCGGTCTTGTATTCCAGTCCGCGTTCGTCCATCAGCCCGGTCAGTACCGCACCGCTGCCGGATTCGGACTGGGCGACCAGGAATTTCTCATCCTTGTGCTTGGTCCCTATGAGGGCGATGATCGATTCAGGGGTGCCGTCGCCGAAGAATATCTTGCGTTTCCTGTAGATGATGTGCTTCTGGAGGTACATCGCCACTGCTTCAGTGGTGCAGAAGTACTTCATAGTCTGGGGAATCTTGACTCGGAGTTCTTCGCAGAGCCCGTAGAATGCGTCGATCGCGTGGCGGGACGAGAAGACTACGGCCGTGTAGTCCAGGATGTTTATTTTCTGCGCCCTGAATTCCTTGGAAGAGAGGGGTTGGACAAGGAAAAACTGTTTGAAAGTGATGTCGACGCCGAACTTTTCCTTCAACGCTGTGTAAGGAGTCTCGTTGATGGGGCGACGCTGCGAGATCAGTATCTTCTTAATTGCCATAATCCAGCATTTGTCTCATCTCCCGGCAGGCTAGAGCAGGACTGCCGAAAGCACCAGTCCGCCGGTGGGAAGTAATTCAAGGCCGCAAAGATACAAAAATGTTGCGAAAGGATTGCAAACTGTCGAAAAAATCTGACCTCTCCGGAATATGTAAACCAGGTAGGAAATGCCTGCAATCCAAAGCAGAACGGTCCTGGTGAGGCCTGGATCATGGGTGAATGCCAAAAGGAGGGCTCCACAACAGAACAATTCTAAAAATAGAATTATTCCAAAATTAAGGAAGGACCTGTTGGCTGCAGTGAAAGTCCTGGTCCCGTAGGAATGCATCTCGAGCTGCCAGTTAAGGAAGGTCCTGAGGAGCATGTATGCCAGCATGACCCCGACCACGATCCCGAAGCGGAGCAGGGGCTGCAGCCCTTCGAAGACGGCAGGGGAGTACAGGCCGTAATAGTGGACTGTCATGCAGAACGGCACGAACAGGACCGTGGCGACAAGGTTGCGGCTCCTGCTCAGCTGGAGGCTGTCTTCAAGGTCCAGGTTGGCCTTGTACCTGCCAATGCACCTGCCGAGCTGCGGCAGGATCTTCAGGAAACTCCTTATCGAAATGATGAAGAGCAGCGTGAAGAGGACGGCGAGGCCCGAAAATACCAGATCGAATGTGTCCATGGGCATCTCAGTTTCCTCTTTTAGCCTTGTAGCCCATCTCCAGGAGCAGGGCGGTCACCTTGTCCCTGAGGTCTCCCTGGAGGGTGATTTCCCCGTCCTTGGCCGATCCTCCGACCCCGCATCTGACCTTGAGTTCCTTGCCCAGTGCGGCCAGGTCGGAAGCGGCCCCCTTGAATCCGGAGATGAGGGTGACTTGCTTGCCTCCGCGGTTCCGCCGGTCGATCGTGACCGTCAGGCGCTGCTTCCCGGGTTCGGGGGTCACAGCCTCTTCGGCCTTCTCTTCGGCGTATTTGAAACCCGGGTCGGTCGAGTAGACCACTCCGAGCCTTGCCTTCCAATCGTTGTCACCCTTCATTTTATGGATCTATTTTTTGCAAAGATAGCGAATCGTTTCGTATCTTTGTCTGATTTATGGCTTGATTTGAGCCTGTTTTGTTTTGAAGGATTAGCTCCAAGGAATATGGACAACAGACAATTCAAGAAGTGGAACATGCTGACCGCCGTCGCGGTCCTGCTCGTCTCCGGCTTCACCTATCTCTCCACGATGGAACCGACCGCGTCCTTCTGGGACTGCGGCGAGTTCATTGCGTCATCCTACAAGCTGGAAGTGGGACACCCCCCGGGAAACCCGGTGTTCCAGCTGATCGCCAGGTTCTTCACTATGTTCGGAGGAGCCTCGCACGCAGCGGTGATGGTGAACGCCATGAGTGCCGTCTGCTCGGCTTTCACGATCTTCTTCCTCTACCTGACCATAGTGTTCTTCGCCAAGAGGCTGGTGCCCCGCAAGGGCCCTGACGGAGAGGACGGGTATTCGACGGGAGGAGCTGTCGCGATAATGGGCAGCGGGGCGGTAGGAGCCCTTGCCTATACCTTCTCCGATACTTTCTGGTTCTCCGCCGTGGAAGGCGAGGTCTATGCGATGTCCTCCCTGTTCACCGCCATGGTCGTCTGGGCGATGACCAGGTGGTACGAAGAGACGGACCGGCGCTACAGCAACCGCTGGATAGTGCTGATCTCCTTCCTCATGGGACTTTCCATCGGAGTGCACCTGCTGAACCTCCTTGCCATACCTTTCATGGTGTTCATGTACTACTACAGGGAGCGCGAGGACAAGCCTCTCACTTTCTGGGAGATAGTCAAGATCCTGCTGCTCTCCGTAGCCATCCTCGGCTTCGTGGTGTTCATCTTCGTCCCGCTTTTCCCGAAGGTGGCGGCTTTCTTCGACCGGATCTTCGTGAACGGCTTCCACGCACCCTACAACCTGGGCGCCGCGCTGTTCATGGCCGCCGTCCTCGGCCTTTGTTTCTGGGGCTTGTTCTCCACTCTCAGGAAGGGGAAGGTCCTCTGGAACACCCTGCTGCTCTGCTTCACCTCGGTGGTGGTCGGGTTCTCCCTGTTCAGCATAGTGATAATCCGTTCATGCGCGAAGACTCCTACGAATGAATATCAGCCCGACAACCCTTACACCCTTGTCCGCTACCTTTCCCGTGAGCAGTACGGCTCCGCGCCCCTCCTGTACGGGCAGTATTTCGGGGCTCCCTACGAGACGGTGTTCCACAAGGATTACTGGGCTCCCCTGAAGGGCAGGTACGAGAAGGTGCAGGGGCCGACCGACGTCACCTATCCTTCGGACGCCAAGATGTTCTTCCCCCGCATGTGGAGCAACGACGAGCGCCACATAGCATTCTACCAGACATATACCGACGGGAAAGGGATTCCCGTCAAGGACGCCCAGTACAAGAAACCCACCTTCGGGGCAAACCTCAGGTTCTTCTTCGACTTCCAGCTGGGATGGATGTACTGGCGGTATTTCATGTGGAATTTCGCCGGCCGGCAGAACGAGATCCATTCCCCTTCCGGCGATCTCTTCACCGGGAACTGGGAGAGCGGCATCAAGTTCATCGACCGGATCCACCTTTACGACCAGGACGATGCGCCCGACTACCTCAAGGACAATCCCGGGAAGAACCATCTCTACCTGCTTCCGCTCCTTCTCGGCCTCCTGGGCCTCGTGTTCCAGTTCGACCGCGACAAGAGGGGCAGCTGGCTGGTCTTCCTTCTTTTCATCCTTACCGGAGTCGCCATCGTGGTCTACCTCAACCAGCCTCCTTACCAGGTGAGGGAGAGGGACTACGCCTATGCCGGTTCCTTCTATGCCTTCTCCATCTGGATCGGCTTTGCCGTGGCGGCGATATATTCATGGGTGGATTCAGCCCTGAAGGGCAGGGGCTCCGTCGTGACGGCCGCCGTCACCACGGCAGCCTGCCTCGGCGTCCCTGCGCTGATGTGCGCCCAGGAGTGGGACGACCACGACAGGAGCAACCGCTACACTGCCGTCGAGGTGGCCCGGAACTACCTCAATTCCGTGGAGAAGAACGGGCTCCTGGTGACTCATGGCGACAACGACACCTTCCCTCTCTGGTACGTCCAGGAGGTCGAAGGGTTCCGCAACGACGTCAGGATATGCAACACCTCCCTTCTCGGTACGGACTGGTACATCGACCAGATGAAATATGCCAGCAACAATTCTCCCGCCATCAAACTGTCCATCGGGCAGGAGCAGTACCTGTACGGGACCAATGAATGGATCCCGATCCAGGACAAGCGCGGTGTCCCGGTCAGCATCTCCGATGCCATCGCCGTCTTCAAGGAGCCTAAGGCCAGGATCCAGTACTCGGACGGTACCCTCCGCGACTATTGGGTGTCCCGTAAACTCGTGATACCGGTCAACAGGGAGAATTGCGTCAAGAGCGGAATCCTCTCGGAGAAATACCTGGACCAGATCCCCGAGTCGATCGTGCTGGAGATACCCGAGAGCAAGACCTACCTTACCAAGCCGGAACTGTTCATCCTGGACTTCCTGTCGAATTATGAATGGGACCGTCCCCTCAACCTCCTGAACCAGGGAGGCGACCTCGACATCGGACTGAAGGATTACCTGATGTTCGAGGGCTATTCGTTCAAGTTCATCCCGCTCAGGAACAAGGTCACCAGCCTGGATCCCGGCCTGGTCGACACCGATGACCTCTACTCCAAGATGACCACCAGCTACAGCTGGGACGCCATTTCCCGGGACGACTACTTCATCGACCACCAGAACATGTACACCAATCTCGGAGTGATGTCCGTCCGGACCCTGTTCGTCAATGCGGCCGAGGCTTTCATCGACGCAGGGGAGAACGACCGTGCCCTCGAGATGCTGGACAAGTGCCAGGAGGTGATGAAGCCGGAGAGGTTCCCTTACGAGAATACCTTCTACGGCTGGACTTCCAACATAGTCTATCCGATCAACATGGTGCGCCAGTACTACATCCTCGGCCAGGGCGACAAGGCCAGGGCGCTCGCCGACGGGATCGTCGCCGAGAGCAAGCAGACCTTCAGGTTCCTGCGCGAATTCTACGACTACGGCAACTGTTCCGATTCGTTCAGCTACCTGTTCTCCTACATGCAGCATCTTGTGAAGATCTGCGACGATGCAGGAGACACGGAATATTCGAACGAGGTCGCCAAGGACCTTGGAGCCTTCATCAAGGACCTTGACTAAGGAGGCGACGGAGCCGGAAGGCTAGCGTTCCACCCTCACGAATATGCTCAGGGGCAGGTTCTTCCCGAACCTGTCCCTTATTGCGAGTTCGCCGCTTTCGAGAGAGGTTGAGGACGGGATGCCCAGGGCCTGGCGGACAAGGGTCTCGCCCAGGCTGGCGGAAAAACCGTTGGAGTAGAGGTTCAGGACCAGGAAGCTGTTCTCGGGAGCAAGGATGGCCCCGACATTCTTCATCATGTCGAAGAGGCATTCGTCCAGTTTCCATTTCTCGCCGTCCGGCCCATGGCCGTAGGCGGGAGGGTCGAGGATGATGCCTTGGTAGACGTTGCCCCTGCGGGCTTCCCTGCGGGCGAATTTCATGGCATCCTCCACCACCCAGCGGATCCCGTCAAGGGCGCTCCGGTCCTGGTTCTCATGGGCCCAGGTGACGACCTGGCGTACCGAGTCCAGATGGGTTACGTCCGCCCCGGCGCACCTTGCGGCCAGGGACGCGGCTCCTGTGTAGGCAAAGAGGTTGAGGACCTTCGGCCGTGTCTCCGCGGCGGCTGCGATCCTCCTGGTCTGCCTGAATATGTATTCCCAGTTGGGGGCCTGCTCGGGGAATACTCCGACATGCTTGAAAGAGGTCAGCCCGAGCCTGAGGCTGAAACGGGGGCCGCCGGTGTAGCGGATCCACCACTGGCCTGGCATCGAGTGGAGCTTCTCCCATGTGCCGCTGTCTTCCTTCCCGGCTTTTCCGAAACCGGCCCCGGGGGTGAAGCGGGTGTGGGCGGCCCTGTCCCATTCTTCTCCTGAAAGGCTCTTGTCCCACAGGGCTTTGGGTTCTGGTCGCGAGAGGATGAAGGAACCGAAGCGCTCAAGCTTGGCTCCGTTACCGCAGTCGATAAGCTCGTAGTCTTCCCATGCAGGGGATGGAAATTCGATAGTCATGCTGCAAAGATAGTCCAAAAAGCGCAACAATGCCACTCCGGGGATGCAAACTCTGCATCCGGCGGTCAATTCCCATTATTTTACTATATTTGCAAGATTTTTGCAGGATAATTACGAATTATTACAAAACAACTTAATGATTATGCAACAGAACATCGAAACCTACGATTTCAAAGGAAAGAAGGCTATTGTGAGGGTGGATTTCAACGTTCCCCTCGACGAGAACTTCAACATCACCGACGATACCAGGATCCGTGCGGCCCTCCCTACCCTCAAGAAGGTGCTCGCCGAAGGAGGCTCCCTCATACTGATGTCCCATCTCGGACGTCCCAAGGGAGTCGACCCGAAATTCTCCCTGAGCCACATCGTCGGCCATGTCTCCGAGTGCCTCGGTGTTCCTGTCCAGTTCGCGCCCGACTGCCAGAAGGCTGACGAGCAGGCTGCCGCCCTCAAGCCCGGCGAAGTCCTCCTCCTCGAGAACCTCCGTTTCTACGCAGAAGAGGAAGGAAAGCCCAGGGGACTCGCCGCAGACGCTACCGAAGAAGAGAAGAAGGCGGCCAAGAAGGTCGTGAAGGAGAGCCAGAAAGACTTCGTCAAGAAGCTTGCCTCCTATGCCGACTGCTACATCAACGACGCTTTCGGAACCGCCCACAGGGCTCATGCTTCCACAGCGCTGATCGCTGCATATTTCCCCGGAGACAAGATGTTCGGCTATCTGATGGAGAAGGAGATCAAGGCCATTGACAACGTCCTGAAGAATGCCAGGCATCCCTTTACCGCCATCATCGGCGGATCGAAGGTGTCTTCGAAGCTCGCCGTCCTCGAGAACCTCCTCGGAAAGGTCGACAACCTCATCATCTGCGGCGGCATGGGCTACACCTTCATCAAGGCTGAAGGCGGAAGCATCGGCGATTCCCTCCATGAGGACGAACTCATCCCCCAGGCCCAGGAAATCATGCTCAAGGCCCAGGAACGTGGTGTTAATGTCTCCCTTTCGGTCCAGACGCGCGTTACCCAGTCCTTCAGCAACGACGCCCCCGAGCAGACCGTTCCCTCCCACAAGATTCCCGACGGTTGGGAAGGCCTTGACTGCGGCCCCGCTTCGATAGAGAACTGGGGCAGGATCATCCTGGCCTCCAAGACCATCCTCTGGAACGGCCCCGCCGGCGTGTTCGAATTCCCCCGTTTCGCCACGGGTACCGAGAAGATCGCCGAACTGGTGGCCAAGGCTACCGAGCGTGGCGCATATTCCCTCGTGGGCGGCGGCGACTCTGTCGCGGCTGTCACCAAGATGGGATTCGCCGACAAGGTCAGCTATGTCTCTACCGGCGGCGGAGCGATGCTCGAGGCCATCGAAGGCAAGGACCTTCCTGGTATTGCTGCCATCCGTGAATAGATTCCATTGCCATGAACCCGCTTGCGATACACTGGAACTTGGATCCTGAGATCTTCCGCATCGGCGGTTTCGCCGTGCGGTGGTACGGTCTGCTGTTCGTCTCGGGTTTCGTCCTCGGCTACTGGATGTTCGTCAAGTTCTTCGAGAGGGAACACCTCGACAAGAAGATACTCGACCCACTCCTCTACACGCTTCTCTTCGGAACCCTGGTGGGAGCCCGCCTGGGGCACTGCCTGTTCTACCAGCCGGACTATTTCTTCGGTTCCTGGAAGGGATTCCTGGAAATATTCCAGGTGTGGAAAGGCGGCCTCGCAAGCCACGGCGGTGCGCTCATGCTCCTGCTGTGCATGCTCTGGTTCGCCCGCAAGTACGGCAGGCAGAATCACATCGATTTCCTCTGGATCCTGGACCATCTTGCCATCGCGACGGCTTTCGCAGCCACTTTCATAAGGCTTGGAAACCTTTGTAATTCAGAGATCTACGGAGATGTGACCAACCTCCCGTGGGGATTCGTGTTCGAGAGGAGGGGAGAGACCCTTCCCAAGCATCCCACCCAGATCTACGAAGCCCTCAGTTACCTTCTCCTCGGTCTCGGGCTCCTGTGGCTCTACGTCAAGAAACTCGACAGGATGTACAGGGGTGAGTTCATCGGGATCTTCTTCCTCGTCTGCTTCGGCATGCGTTTCCTCATCGAGTTCATAAAGGAGCCTCAGGAAGACTTTGAGAAGTACATGTTCCTGGACATGGGGCAGATCCTCAGCATTCCGTTCATCATCGCCGGGATCGCCCTGATAGTCTATGCCCGCAGGAAGAAGGTTCCGGCGAAGGCAGTGGTGCCGGAAGCCAGGCCGAAGAAGGCGGATCCGACCCACTATGCCAGGAGTCTTGAAAGGAAATGACAGCCAGAGGCCTGACATCCTTCCAAGGAACGACGACAACCCGGAAACAGCTGATAATGCGACGTTTTCGGGTTGTATCGTTTTAACCGGCAGAGCATCTGTAGGTTGTGTTTCCGGCAAGCCGTCCCGGACTAAACTTATTTGATCTTTTTCTCCTTTGTAGAAAGAAGTTAGCACTACATTTGCAGGGAAAGGAAGACTTTTGCACCGAAGTCGTTTACCGAGAAATATTAGATTTTATGACCAATAGTATCAAACTTTTAGCAACCGCGCTTGCCTTGCTGGCCGGGACGGTTTCCCGGGCGCAGTACAGGACCGACCAGGTCCCCCAGGACACTTCGGCGGTTGTAATAACCCTGGACCAGGCGCTCCGGATCGCCTTGTCGGAGAATGTGGCCGTGAAGGTTGCGGACAAGGAGATCGAGCGGAGCGAATATGCCAGGAAGGGCACCTATTCCTCTCTCTTCCCCCAGGTCAACGGTTCGGGATCCTACCAGAGGACGATAAAGAAGCAGGTGATGTACATGGACTCGTCGAGTGACGACGAGGGCGGCGGAGCCATGGGGATGTTCGGTTCCCTCCTTCCGTATTTCCAGAGGATCAACGAACTTTCAGTAATGGGAGGCATGGAACCGGTGCAGGTGGATTCGGGACAGAGCTCGTCCAGCTCGAACAACGGTTTCGCCGTAGGCCGCTGGAACACCTACTCCGGAGGCGTCTCGGCTTCGTTGCAGCTCGTCAATGCCCAGTTGTGGGAAAGCCTGAGGATATCCGGGCAGAGCGTCGACCTCGCCGTGGAGAAGGCCCGTTCCTCAAGGCTGGACATGGTGACCCAGGTCAAGCAGGCGTTCTACGCCGTCCTTCTCGCAAAGGAGGCCTTCAACGTGTACAGGAGCGTCTACGAGAACGCCGTCGAGAACTATTCCCAGACGGAGAAAAGATACAAGGCCGAGAAAGCCTCGGAACTGGAACTGACGCGTGCCAAGTCCGTGGTGGCCAATGCCATCCCGAATGTCCTGAACGCGGAGAACTCGGTCATCCTCGCCCTCTGGCAGCTCAAGGCCGTGATGGGAGTAGACCTCGACAGGAACATCGACGTGGCCGGCGAGCTGGAAGACTATGCATCCCAGATGCTCAGGGACGTCAACGAGAACAGGGACCCTTCCCTGGAATACAACACGACCATGCGCCAGCTCGAGATCCAGGCCGCGCAGCTTGCTTCGACGGTGAAGATGTACAAGGCCGCATACCTGCCCACCCTGGCGGCGAACTATGCCTACAACATGATAGCCATGACCAACGACTTCAAGTTCAGCGAGTACAAATGGTCGCCGTATTCCTACGTCGGGCTGAGCCTCAACATCCCGATCTTTTCAGGGGGCAAGAGGTACCATGACGTCAAGCAGGCGCAGGTGCAGGCAACCGAACTGGACCTCCAGAGGATCGACACCGAGCGCCAGCTGAAGATAGCCATCCGCTCCTACCTCAACACCATGGAGACCAACATGAACAGCTACAACTCGGCCGTCGAGGCCGTGGCCCTGGCCCAGAAGGCCTACGACATAGCGGCAAAGTCCTACAAGGTCGGCAAGAGCACCATCACCGACATGAACGACTCCCAGCTGCAGCTCACCCAGGCCAGGCTGTCGCAGTCGCAGGCGGTCTACAATTTCGTCGTCGCCAAGTCCAACCTCGAGAAGACCATCGGGTGCGATTTCATCGACGAGAAGGGTGAAACGGACCTTGAAAGGATGTAATCATGAAGAAACAAAAGAACTACCATATGAACAAGATCAAGACTACGATTCTCGCTGCCGGGGCGGCCGTCATGATGGTCTCCTGCGGAGGAAACGGGAAGAAGGCCGAGGCCGGAGCGCCCGCCGAGGCGGCCGAAAAGGCGACCCTCGTGGCGACGGTGACCGCAACCAGGATGGAAGTGCCTCAGACCGAGACATATTCAACCACTGTCCAGGCTTTCGCAATCAACAACATAGCTCCGCAGACGGGAGGCCGGATCCAGACAATCCGCGCCGATGTCGGCTCTTTCGTCGGACGCGGCCAGGTCCTTGCCACCATGGATCCCGCGCAGCTTGACCAGACCCGTCTCAAGCTCGTCAACGACTCCACTGAACTGAGCCGCCTGAGAAGCCTCTACGAGGAAGGCGGAGTGTCAAAGTCAGACTTCGATGCCGCCGAGATGGCCTTCAACGTGAGCCGCAGGTCTTACAACAACCTTCTGGAGAACACCTATCTCCGTTCGCCCATCTCCGGTGTCGTGACCGCCAGAAACTATGACCGCGGCGACCTTTATTCCGGGCAGCCTATCTTCGTGGTGGAACAGATCACTCCGGTGAAGCTTCTCGTGGGAGTCTCGGAATCCGACTACACCAAGGTCCAGAAGGGACAGTCTGTCCGGATCACGGCCGACGCCCTTCCGGGCAAGGAGTTCACCGGTACCGTCAACAAAGTCTATCCCACGATCGATCCCCAGACCCGCACCTTCCAGGTAGAGGTCCTGGTGACCAATTCCGACAGGGTGCTGCGTCCCGGAATGTATGCGAAGGCTACACTTGAATTCGGAGTCAACAACAGTGTCGCGGTGCCGGATGCGGCCATCGTGAAGATGCAGGGCTCGGGCCAGAAGAGCGTTTTCGTCATCGAGGACGGGAACGTGGCCGTACAGACGCTCGTGACCATAGGCCGCCATTTCGAGGACATGTACGAGATCCTCGACGGCCTTTCCGGCGGAGAGACGGTGGTCACCAAGGGAAGCGTCAGCCTCAAGGACGGGGCCAAGGTAGAGATCTCCGGCAACGATTAAAGGCATTCGAGTATGAACATCATCCGGTCCGCAGTGAACAAGCCGGTGACGACGGCCCTGATCTTCACTGCATTCGCCATATTCGGCATCTTCTCGCTGATGAACACGTCAGTGGCCCAGATGCCGGACTTCGACGCAAACGTCGTCCTGGTCATGTCTTCGTACCCCGGGGCGAGTGCGACCGACGTCGAGAACAACCTGACTAAACTCCTTGAGAACGCCCTCAACAGCGTCGCGAACCTCAAGGACCTGACGTCCCGTTCAAAGGAGAACACTTCCGTCGTCGTCCTTCAGTTCGAGTACGGAACAGACATAGACGATGCCTGCAACGACATCCGCGACAAGCTGGACCTGATCAACTCCTCCCTTCCGGACGGAGCCTCCGTCCCGGTGCTTTTCAAGTTCGGAATGGACGATATGCCTGTGCTGATCCTGTCGGCAACGGCGGACAAGAACCTGGCCGGTCTTGACAGGATCCTCGACGACAAGGTCGTCACCCCGCTCGGCAGGGTGAAGGGGGTGGGTACCGTGTCCGTCGCCGGAGCCCCCGCGCGTGAGATCCACGTCTACTGTGACCCTTCAAAGCTGGAGGCCTACGGCCTGACGGTGGCCGGGATTTCCCAGACCATCGCCCTTGAGAACAGGAACGTCCCCTCCGGGAGCATAGACATAGGGAGCGAATCCTTCGCGCTCCGTGTGGAAAAGGAATTCAAGGACCCTTCCGAACTGCTCGACGTGGTGGTCAGCACCAGGAACGGACAGGTGGTCTGCCTCAAGGACGTGGCGCGCGTCGAGGATGGCCTCGAGGAGAAGTCCCAGGAGTCCTTCACCAACGGAGAGAGATCCGCCATGATCGCCATCCAGAAGCAGTCCGGAGCCAACACCGTCAACGTGATCCGCCAGGCGAAGAAAAAGCTCTCCGAAGTAGCCTCTGACCTGCCTGCCGACATAAAGATAACCACGGTCGTAGACAGTTCGGACAGCATCCTCAACACCATCGATTCACTCAAGGAGACCATAATCATCACCCTCCTGGTCGTCATGCTGGTGGTGTTCCTGTTCCTCGGAAGGTGGAGGGCCACGTTCATAATAGTGCTCTCGATCCCGATCGCCCTGCTGGGCTCGCTTGTCTATCTGTACGCTACCGGGAACACCCTCAACATCATCTCCATGTCCGCCCTTTCCATCGCCATCGGAATGGTCGTGGACGATGCCATAGTGGTCCTTGAGAACATATCGACCCATCTGGAGCGCGGTGAAAAACCCAAGGAAGCGGCCGTCCATGGCACTTCCGAGGTGGGCATTTCGGTCATTGCGTCGACCCTCACCATGCTGTGCGTGTTCCTGCCGCTGACGATGGTTTCGGGAATGGCGGGAATCATATTCAAGCAACTTGGCTTCATCGTGAGCATCATCATGATCATATCCACGACGGCAGCCTTGACCCTTGTGCCGATGCTTTGCTCGAGGATGCTCTCCACCAAGCCGAAGACAGGGAAGATCCACAGGGCCATCTTCGACCGCGTGGAGAAGTTCCTGGACAGGCTCTCGGTCGGATATTCCAGGCTCATAGCATGGTCCGTCAGGCACAGGAAGGCGGTGATCTTCGGTGCTCTCGCCATCTTCGTCCTGGTCCTGGCGTTCTTTGCGCCCGGCCTGAAGAACGAGTACTTCCCGACCATGGATGAAGGACGTCTTTCGGTCTCCGTCGAGCTTCCGGTGAGCACGGAGCAGTCCGTCACGGCCGCCTTCGCGAAGGATTTCGCAGACAGGCTTGAAGAAGAAATACCTGAAATACAGGTTCTTCAGTACCGCTTCGGACAGGCAAGCTCTTCGAATGTGATCGGTTCGATCCAGAACAACGGCTCCTATATAGTCTCGATGAACGTCAACATCGGCTCGAAGGGTACCAGGAAGCGTTCCACCTCCGAGATCGCGGACATAATCCGCCGCGACCTGAGGGAATATCCCGAGGTCAAGAAGGCCACCGTCTCCGAGGGAATGGGCGGAGTCGGCGGGGCTTCTTCGATCACCCTCGAGATCTACGGCTACGACTTCGAGGAGACCGAGAGGATCGCCAACGAGATCCGTGGCAGGATGTTGGAGAATCCGGCATTCACGCAGGTCGTCCTGAGCCGCGATGAGTACACACCTGAATACCAGGTGGACTTCGACAGGACGAAACTGGCCATGCACGGGCTCAGTTCGACCACCGCCGCCGCTGCCTTCAGCGCTGCCATGAACGGCTCCGTCGGATCCTTCTACCGCGAGGAAGGCGACGAGTACAACATCAGGGTCATCTACGACAAACGCTTCCGCTCCAGCATAGAGGACATCGAGAACATAGTGATGGCCACCCCTACGGGCGCTTCGGTCCGGATCAAGGACATCGGACGGGTAGTGGAGTCGAAGGTCCCTCCCACAATCGAAAGGAAGAACCGTGAAAGGTACATAACCGCAACCGGAATCGTTTCCAGGGGGCACGCCCTGAGCGAGGCTGTCGAGGTGACCCAGTCCATCATCAGGGACACGGATATCCCCGGAAACATCTCGACCGACATTTCCGGTGATTACGAGGACCAGCAGAACATGTTCCGCGACCTCATCATGCTGATGGTGCTGATCATAATCCTCGTCTACATGGTGATGGCCTCGCAGTTCGAGTCCTTCCTCAGCCCTCTGGTGATCATGTTCTCCGTTCCCTTCGCGTTCACCGGGGTCATCCTCGGCCTCAGGCTTACCGGCACCGCCCTCGGTGTCATGTCGATGATCGGAATCATCATCCTGCTCGGTATAGTCGTGAAGAACGGTATAGTCCTGATCGACTACACTATCCTGATGCGCGAGAGGGGCATGGGCATCGTGGACGCATCCGTCACGGCCGCCCGCAGCCGTCTGCGCCCTATCCTGATGACCACCCTCACCACAGTCCTCGGTATGCTTCCAATGGCCCTCGGTACCGGTGAAGGCGCCGAGATGTGGCGTTCCCTGGGCATGACGGTGTGCTGGGGCCTTACGTTCTCCACACTCATCACCCTTGTCCTCATCCCCGCGGCCTACTGCTCGCTCGCTTCCATGCAGGAAAGGCGCAGGGCCCGCAGGAACAACAAGTAAAACAAAGTCAAGGAAATATGAAAGCGATATTCATAGCATACAACCAGGCCTACGGCAACGAGATCATCGAGTTGCTGGAAGAGTACGGCCAGAGGGGCTTCACCCAGTGGGTGGACATCCAGGGAAGGGGAGGCGTCGAAGGTGAACCGCACTACGGCGACCATGCGTGGCCTACCCAGAACTACGCGGTAATGACCATAGTCCCAGACGACAAGGCCGACAGCATCATGGAAGCCCTGCACCGCAAGGACGGCGATTACCCGAACCTTGGCCTGAGGGCCTTCCTGTGGACCGTGGAGAGCGCGGTATGACCCTTTTTGAAAAGGAAGGCGTTTTTATTATAT
Organism: uncultured Bacteroidales bacterium; assembly: GCA_900320185.1. GTDB lineage: Bacteria > Bacteroidota > Bacteroidia > Bacteroidales > UBA932 > Cryptobacteroides. The sequence goes on along the minus strand of ONRD01000001.1, from coordinate 51,134 downwards.
TTGCATAGTCAACCAAAACAATCATTGAAATGGAATATAAGGCAACACCACAGAATTTCCAGGATCTCATCAACAGCGACCTGCCGGTCCTCGTAGATTTCTCCGCAACCTGGTGCGGACCCTGCCGTGCGCTCGCACCCACGATCGAGGCAGTCGCCTCGGAATATGACGGCAAGGCCGTCGTGGTCAAGTGCGACGTGGACGAGTGCGAAGATGCCGCCATGCAGTACGGCATCAGGAACATCCCTACTATACTCTTCTTCAAGAAGGGACAGCTCCAGGAGGGCTTGAGGCTTGTCGGAAACGTTCCCAAGGCCGAAATCACCCAGCGCCTGGATTCTTTGCTCTAGTCTTTTTACGCAACTTCAACCAATCGCCATGAAAAAGATCCTTGCCGCCGCAACACTCCTTGCTGCGTTGCTCCTCGGGACGGAAGTCTCCGCCCAGCACTACAACTATACCCGCTTCGGAATCGTCGGAGGCGTGACATCCTCCGAGTCGAAGATAAAGGATTTCAATTCCAAATCCATCACCCAGTACCATGCCGGTCTTCTTGTGGAGATTCCCCTCGGGTCAGGTTTCGGTTTCCAGACCGGAGCCCTCTACCAGGTGAAGGGGATGCAGCTCGACAAGATGAACGATTCCTCGATTTCGGACATCGGCAATTCCTTCGAGGCGAAGGTGGGCTTCATCGAAGTCCCTCTCCAGCTTCAGTGGGGACCTGACCTCGTCCTTTTCCGCCCCTACGGTTTCGTCGAGCCTTTCGTGGGCTACCGCCTTACCGACAGCAGCTCCGAAGGTGCAGCCGCCGGCTTGAGCGACGCCATGAAGAAAGTCGAGTACGGACTCAGCCTCGGTGCCGGAGTCGAGATCGGAAGGGTCCAGGTCTCCGGGAAGTACTTCTGGAATTTCGGCGAGATCTACAAGTCCGGTACTACAGCCTACGACACCGTCAAGGATGCCATAAACAACGGCAATAACTTCAACGGATTCGCAGTCTCGCTCGCCTTTTTCTTCTAACGGGCTGATGATGAGTGCCGAACGAAAAATCGTAATCTACTGTTCCGCCAGTTCAGACATAGACGGCAAATTCAACCAAGCTGCACGGGAAGTAATCCGTGCGGCTTGTTCGCTTGGCTATACGATCGTCTCTGGCGGGACTGTCAAAGGCACCATGAAGGAAGTTGCCGACGAGGTCGTGCGCTGCGGAGGACGGCACATCGGGGTGCTTCCCCGCTTCATGGCGGATTACGAGTATCCTGACCTCGATGAGGTGGTCTGGACCGGCACCATGGACGAGAGGAAGGAGAAGATGAGGGAAGGTACATGTGCCGCGATCGCCCTTCCAGGCGGTATCGGAACCCTCGACGAGCTCATCGGATCCCTGACCGTCGCCAAGCTGGGTCGTTATTCCGGGAAGGTGATAGCCTTCAATTATGACGGTTTCTACGAGCCCCTGAAGGCGCTTCTGGACCATTATGTCAGGACCGGCATGATGGACTCCGCCTCAAGGGATATGATTTCCTTCCCCGAAACCGTCGCCCAGGTGGAAACACTCCTTCGTTGAATGATGACCAGAGATGACTCTTGACGAAATAAAGGCATTCCTCGGAAAGGACTGGACGGACACCATGGAGATGATCCGCTGCTCCCTTGCAACCGACCAGGAACTCCTTGATGCCACCAACAAGGCCATCATTTCCAACGGCGGCAAGAGACTCCGCCCCTTGCTGGCGCTTCTCTCCGCAAGGTCATGCTCCGGCGGCAGGGTGACCCTGGACACCATCAGGTTCGCAGCTTCCGCGGAGCTCCTCCACAATGCGACCCTCCTGCATGACGACGTCGCCGACAGCAGTTCGCAGAGGCGGGGAAGGCCCACGGTCAACTCGATCCTCGGCGGCCCGGCATCAGTCCTGATCGGAGATTTCTGGCTGACGAAGGCCCTGGACAACATCCTCTCTTCCCGGAAGCACGGAGGGGAGGTGATAAGGATATTCTCGAAGACCCTCAGCGACCTGGCCGAAGGAGAGATCCTGCAGCTTCAGAAGGCTGCCAGCTGCGACACGACGGAGGCTGACTGCCTGCGGATCATCTATGGCAAGACCGCCTCTCTCTTCGAGGCGGCCGTCTGGTCCGCGGCTATCTCCGTCGATGCGCCGGAGGACCTGGTCTCGGCTCTCAGGGACTATGCCGTCAGCCTTGGCACCGCGTTCCAGATCAAGGACGACCTCTTTGATTATTCGGACGGCAGGACCATCGGGAAGCCAGTCGGGATAGACCTGGCGGAGCGAAAGATAACCATCCCCTTGATAGGCGCCCTGGCCGGGACGGATCCGGAAACCGCTTCCAGGATCCGGAGGCAGGTCATGGAAATCGACGAGCACCCGGAGCACAAGGAAAGCATCCGCGACTTCGTCCTGCGCAGCGGGGGGATCGACTACGCCAGGCAAAGGCTCGAGGAATATGTCGGCAAGGCTGAAGCCGCACTGGAGGTGCTGCCGGATTCGGCTGAAAAAGACTATCTTGCACAGATTGCACGTTTTACCGCAGACAGGACCGAATGACACTTGACGGCATAACAGGCAACACCGCTGTGGTGAAGGCGCTCCGGGACATGGCCCGGAGCGGAAGGATCCCACATGCCATGATGTTCTACGAGAACGATGGCTGCGGAGCGTTGGACATAGTGCTGGCCTTCCTCTCGGAGGTCTTCCGCGACGAACACAAGGTCGGCAGGATGATCCATCCTGACGTCCACTACATCTATCCCGTTGCTTCCGGCTCCAAGGTCAAGGAGAAGACCGAGAACCTTCGGGCGGAGTTGTTCCTGGGCTACTGGCGGGACCTCATGGCAGCCAATCCGTTCTCCCTTGAAAGCGAGGTGAGCGATGCCTTCGGAGTCGAGGGCAAGCAGACCGTGATCAACAACGCCGAGGCGAAGGAGGTCCTCGGGACGGTTTACCTGACTTCGGTCGAGGGCGGCTACAAGGCGGTTGTGGTCTACCTCCCCGAGAAGATGAACGCCACGGCTGCCAACAGGCTTCTCAAGGCAGTGGAGGAACCTCCGGAGAAGACCCTTTTCCTGATGGTTACCCATGCTCCCGAGAAAGTCCTTCAGACCATTTCATCGCGATGCCAGTCCTTCCGGATCCTTCCATATTCAAAGGAAGAGATCGTCAAGGTCCTTGTGGAACGCTTCTCCAAGAGCGAGGAAGAGGCCATGGCGGCTGCCCAGATGGCAAGAGGCAGCGTCGGGGAAGCAGTCAGCTTCCTTTCCGACAGGGCAGGGCACGCTGGCATGATGGACATTTTCCGTCGGCTGATGGATGCCCTGGCTTCCAGGGACCTGCCTTCAGCCCTGCCGATAGGCGACGAACTGGCGGCTTTGGGCTCGCGGGAAAAACAGAAAGCTTTTTGTATATTTGCAGGTGAGTGCCTCAGGAAGATATTCCTGATCCAGCAGAATCTCACCCTTATCGCCGGCATTGCCCCGGACGAGGAGCAGTTCCTCAGGACCGTCGCTTCCCGGTGCAGGAAGACTTTCCCCCGCATCGCGCTTGCCGGTCTTGACCGGGCGAGGATGCTCATAGACAGGAACGTGAACCAGAAAATCCTGTTCTGTGACCTTGTGGGGAGGCTGTACTTAAGTTTTTGATTCGAGATGGAGAATACTGACAACGAAAACATAAGGTTCGACTGCAACCGCGGCTGCACGGTTACCCAGGACAAGGAAACCGGCGCCCCGGAATGCAGCTACCGCAGGGGATGCTGCAAGCTGAAGGACTACAACTGGCTTGAAGGAGTCACCCAGGAACAGTTCAAGGACCTTTTCGAGGTGCGTTTCAAGAACACCAGGAAAGGGATATACGTCAATGCCTCCGGCCAGGGAATCAAGACCGGTGACCTGGTGATAGTGGAGGCCGCCAACGGCCATGACCTTGGCATCGTGACCCTTGAAGGGCCGATCGTGGGCCGTCAGATAAAATGCAAGGGCCTGGACCCGGAGAGCAACCCCTTCAAGAAGATCTACCGCAGGGCCAAGCCTTTCGACATCGCAAAGTGGCAGGATGCCATCGCAAAGGAGCAGGACACGATGATCCATGCCCGCCGGATAGCTGCCGAACTCGGCCTCGACATGAAGATAGGCGACGTCGAATACCAGGGCGACGGCAGCAAGGCCATCTTCTATTACATCGCGGACGGCAGGGTGGACTTCCGCCAGCTGATCAAGGTTTATGCAGAGGAGTTCCGCATCAGGATCGAGATGAAGCAGATCGGCGCCCGCCAGGAAGCCGGCCTCATCGGTGGCCTTGGAGTCTGCGGAAGGGAACTCTGCTGCGCCAACTTCATCACCAATTTCCAGTCGATTTCGACCTCTGCAGCAAGGACCCAGGACCTTTCCCTCAATCCCCAGAAACTCGCCGGACAGTGCGGCAAGCTGAAGTGCTGCCTCAATTACGAGGTGGCAAGCTATCTTGACGCCCAGTCCAGGATACCCAAGGTACAGGAACCTCTCCAGTTCGAAGACGGTCCGGCCTACCTTGTGAAGACCGACATCCTTCGCGAGATAATGTACTTCTCCTACGAGAAAGGCTCCCTGTCGAACCTGTACCCGCTTTCTACCGAAGAGGTAAGGGAAATCATAGCCATGAACAGGGACGGAGAAAGGCCGGAATCCCTGAAGTTCGAACCGGAGCCTGTCGGCCCCCAGTTCGTTTCCGCCGTGGGAGACGACAGCATAACCCGTTTCGACAAGCCCAAGAAGGCCAAGCGCCGCAACAAGAAACGCATTTCCGGCGGCAAGGGCGATCCTTCCGCCCAGGGCAATCCCGCCCAGGGAAGCGCAAGGCACCGTCAGTCCAGTGGCAGGGAAGCCAGGAACAAATGACGAGCATGCGCAGGCCTGTCCTCATATTCCTGCTCGCCGTGGCCGCGCTCTCATGCTCGAGGCCTTCCTCCCAGGAACCTTTCGTGACCAGGGAGAAGGCTGAATACGGGGACACCTACAATTTCACCTTGCCGATGGACGATTCCACCAGGTCGTACAGCCTGGCTTTCTACACAAGGCTCGAAAGGAAGCCTCTTGTGCCGTTCTCGACGGATTCGGTCATCCTGGAGGTCAAGTTTGTCTCTCCTTCCGACTCGGTGGTCCAGGACAAGGTGGTGATGAGGTTCGGCCATCCCTCGGACTCTTCCTACTACTCGCGTGACTTTGTCTTCCGTTACAAGGACAGGCTCGAGGTCGGTGAATACGGGGACTGGCGCCTCAAGGTGCGCGTCCCCGGAAATCCGGAAGAACTCCGGGGAATGGGAATAATATTCAGGAGGAAATAGATGGGACATGACAAACTGAGGAAGTTCGCCGAGAACGAGACATTCCGCTGCCTGCTGCAGCCTGATCCAAGGCAGGTCCTGGACAAGACCGGCGGTCCGGAGGCAGGCCTTCGCCTGCATGACCATCCGGTGAAGGGCCGCTGGAACGAGACCATGTTCGCGCGTGACCTTCCCATCGTCCTTGAACTGGGCTGCGGAAAGGGGGAGTACACGATCGACCTGTCCCAAAGGAATCCCGAATGCAACTACATCGGTGTCGACATAAAGGGAGCAAGGCTTTGGAAAGGGGCGAAACAGGCCACCCTGGGCAACCTTCCCAACGTCGCCTTCCTCCGTACGCGGATAGAATTCATCGAAGCTTTCTTCGCGCCGGGTGAGGTGTCCGAGATATGGCTGACCTTCTCCGACCCCCAGCTCAAGAGCGAGAACAGCCGCCTGACCAGCCCGGTGTTCCTTGAACGCTACAGGAAGTTCCTCAGGAAGGGGGGCATAGTCCGCCTCAAGACGGACAGCCGCTTCCTCCATGAATATTCAAAGGCGGTGGCCCGCGAGAACGGACTGCAGGTCCTCTGCTCCACGACCGACCTTTACGGCGAAAGGAGCATTGACAACCCTGCCCTGTATGAAGTCCAGACCTTCTACGAGAGGATGTTCCTTTCGCAGGGATACAAGATCACTTACCTGGAGTTCACGATCGACCATGACGGAGCCTTCGTCCGTCCGACAACCTTCGACCAGGACTACTGGAGGAGCATGGAAGGGCCGCGGCGTTTCAGCCACATGGGCTAGGCCTTACCTGCCCGATCCCTCGATCATCCCGCGCAGCTGCGCATTGAAGCCAGTCCTCGACATGAGGTCTTCGATGGTTGTGTGCATCCTCCAGCGCCAGTAGTGCCTTGGATTGGCCGGGATGTTGATGCGTTCCTTAGAAGGGTCGCCCTGGAACCTGACTTCGCCGTCCACGGACTCCCAGTCCTGGAGGGGGAGGATGCACAACATCGCCGGAGAGGCAAGGTGCTGGGCAAGGATCCTTTCGCAGACCCACGGTTCACAGAAATAGGGAGCGTTTCCCTCGCAGTGGAGCATCTCATGGAAGAACCTTGCACTTGCTTCCCGGTCTTCTTCCCACCATCCCCTCAGGGTGGAGGTGTCGTGAGTCCCTGTCGTGCATACGGACAGGTAGGGGTAGGTGGCCGGATCGTCGAAAGTCTTCTCCGGGGATTTCGGCATCCTCTGGATCTCCAGCGACAGGATGTTCAGTTCCTTCATGGTCTCCGGGACGCATGCGGGGATCATTCCGAGGTCTTCCCCGCAAGCAAGCATGCTGGTCGAATCAAGCAGGGCGGGCAGTTTCTTCATCGCGGTCTCTTTCCAGAACCCGTTGTGCCGATGGTAGAAGAAGTCGTTGTACAGGGCATCGTACTTCTCTTTCGGGACAGGCCCCAGGGCACGGTAGTCGTCGGTGCTGCGGGCTCCGATGGCCGGGTGGTACCAGCCGTCCTTGTGAGGGTCCGGGACGAAGAGTCCTGAGTTGGGGTCGAAGCCGGCGTCCCTGATCTCCCCGGCGGAGTAGGGCAGGGCCGGATTGAAGTGACCCAGGAGTCCGGAAGATATGCCGACCGGAATCTCCCAGATCCTGAAGAAACCCAGGATGTGGTCGATCCTGAAGGCATCGAAATATTCACTCATCTTGCCCAGGCGTGACTTCCACCAGGCGTATCCGTCCTTTGCCATCTCTTCCCAGTTGTAGGTGGGGAAGCCCCAGTTCTGGCCATCCGCAGAGAATGCATCCGGGGGTGCTCCTGCCTGTGAGTCGAGGTTGAAGAGCCTGGGGAACTGCCAGGCTTCGGCGCTGGTCCTGGAAATCCCGATGGGAAGGTCGCCTTTGATGGCTATTCCCTTCGAGTGTGCGTAGGCCACCGCATCCTTGAGCTGGCTGTCCAGATGGAACTGCTCCCAGCAGTAGAAGCCGGTCTCCTTCCAATGCTTCTTGCAGAAGGCCTTGATCCGTGAGTCGGAATAGACGGAATTCGTCTTCCATTTGCCGAACTCGGGGGTCCCGTTGATGTCCCTGAGGACGCAGAATGAAGCATAGGGAACCAGCCAGTGCTTGTTGGCATCGTAGAATGCCTTGTAGGCGGGGCTCTCCATGTCCTTTGCCCCCTTGGCTTTGAAGGCTTCGAGGAGCAGTCTCCTCTTGGCGTCGTTGACCTTTTCGTAGTCGATTTCAGGAAGGTCGTTGAGCTCTTTGCGGAGGGCTTTGTATTCCTTGGTCACTTTCACGCCCGCTGCCGGAAGGTTCATGAACTGAGGATGGAGCGCGAAGGTGGAGTTGGCGTTGTAGGGGTAGGAATCGGTCCAGGTCCCGGTCATTGTGGTGTCGTTGACGGGCAGGAGCTGTATTATGCTCTGCCCTGTCATGGCGGCCCAGTCGGCAAGTTTCTTTATGTCGGCGAACTCTCCTACACCGAAACTGTCTTCGCTGCGAAGGGAGAAGACGGGGATTGCGGTTCCGGCGCCGCGCCAGGTCCTTCCTTCGAAGACAGGGTCGGTGTCGCAGACGGCGATGGCTGAGCCTTTCCGGGGCACCTCGGCGAAGAAATGGTTGGGGCCGGATTCCCAGGCCTTGACTTCCCCGGTGGAGGAGTCGAGGATGACGAATTTGAATTCAAAGGGGGCCTCGGCGTCAAGCCAGATGCTCCATGAGGGCATCCCGTTGCAGGTCAGGGGCAAGCACTCCTTCCAATCCTTGAACAGAGGACCGCTTCCGGTAATGGCGAGGGTCTCGTCCTTGCGGATGCAGGCGGCGGTGACGCAGAATGCCAGGTTCCCGGCTTTCTCCGGTACGGATGCCTTCCTTCCGAATATGACATCGGTGAAGGCCTTGCTCAGGAAAGGAGAGTCGGAGGGGCGGTCGTGCCAGCAGTCCCGTACCTCACATTCCTTGAAGGACTTCTTCCCGGAGGGAAGGATGAAATGGTGGCCGCGCCATTCCCGCCGGACAGTCCTGCCGTCCGATTCCACTTCGAATGAATACTCCAGGCCCTTCCTGCGGGCGGGGAGATCGACGGCGACGGTCCACATGCCGTTGTATATGCAGTCCATGGGCAGCCTGCCGCCGTCCTTGAGGACAAGGGTCATCGTTTCGCCTTGCCGTGTGAAATATTCCAGGTTTATTCTGATGGTCATAAGACAAATGCGTCCGCCTTGTCGGACGCAACTGCAATATTAATCAAAAAAAACAAAAAGCAGTATATTTGCAACTGCCAACTGAAAGCACATGGACAGGAAAGAATTGGAAATAATGGCTCCGGCGGGCAATTTCGAGTGCCTGAGGGCCGCGATCCAAGGAGGCGCGGACTCAGTCTACTTCGGAGTCGGCGATCTCAACATGCGCTCCCATTCCGCGAACAACTTCTCGCAGGAGGACCTGCGCTCCGTCGTGGAAACCTGCAGGGAGGCCGGCGTCAAGACCTACCTGACCCTCAACATAATCGTCTATGACGGCGACCTTGGCCGGATGCGCGCCCTGGTGGACGAAGCCAAGGCATGTGGCGTGGATGCCATCATAGCCTCCGACATGGCTGTGATAGCATATTGCCGCGAAAGAGGAGTGGAGGTGCACGCCTCCACCCAGCTGAACATCTCCAACGTCGAGGCACTGAGGTTCTACTCCGGCTTTGCCGACGTGGTCGTCCTGGCCAGGGAACTCAGTCTCGGACAGGTCAGGGAGATCCACGACGCGGTGGCCCGTGAGGGAATAAAAGGTCCGGGCGGCGCGCCGGTGAGGATCGAGATGTTCGCCCATGGGGCGCTGTGCATGGCAGTCTCGGGCAAGTGCTATTTGAGCCTCCACTCCTACGGGGCTTCCGCCAACAGGGGTGAGTGCTATCAGGTCTGCAGGAGGGGGTACGGGGTGACTGACCTGGAGACAGGCAACGCCCTGGTTGTCGACAACAAGTACATAATGTCGCCCAAGGACCTGTGCACCATAGAGTTCATGGACAAGATGGCGGATGTCGGTGTCCGCGTCTTCAAGATAGAAGGCCGTGCCCGCAGTTCCGAATATGTAAGAAGGACCGTCTCCTGCTACCGCAGGGCGGCTGATGCCATCTGCGACGGGACATTCACCGCAGGCCTGGCCGCCGGACTGAAGGAAGAGCTTTCGGAGGTGTTCAACCGTGGTTTCTGGGACGGATACTACCAGGGCGCCAGGCTGGGAGAGTGGAGTGAAGTCTACGGCAGCCAGGCGACCCGCCGCAAGGTCTATTGCGGGAAGGTCACCAACTGGTTCGACAGGATCGGTGTAGCCGAGATCCTGGTGGAGTCGGGGAGTCTCGAGCCAGGCGACGATGTCCTCATCACAGGACCCTCTACCGGAGTGGTCGAGGAGACCGTGAGGGAGGTCCGTCTTGAATTTGATCCCGTCCCCAGGGCTTCCAAAGGCGACCTGTGCTCCATTCCCGTCTCCGCGGGGAAGGTCCGCCGGGGCGACAAGGTCTACATCTGGAACAAGTTGTCAACAAAGGACGGTTGATAACTTTTCCATGCCAACGGTCTTGGACTGCCTGCTCCTCCGGTTATTTTGATTATTTTTGTCAAGATATGGGCATATGTTTTTGACACAATACAATAATCAATCAACAATCATGAAAAGAATCCTTCTTATGCTTCTGCCGCTGGCGCTCCTGTTCGCCGGCTGCAAGTATGACGACACGGACATCTGGAATGAGCTTAATTCCCAGAAAGCCAAGCTGGCCGAGCTCGAATCCAGGTGCAATTCCATGAATTCGGACATCGGAACCCTCCGCCAGTTGGTCGAGGCTCTCCAGAGCAATGTCAGTGTCACTTCCGTGACATCCACTTCAAATGGCTACGTGATCACTTTCAGCGATGGCAATACTGCCACCATCACCAACGGAAAGGATGGAAAGAACGGTGAAAACGGCCAGGACGGCAAGGACGCCGAGGCTCCCGTCATCAGCGTCGCCCAGGGCGAGGACGGCACCTATTACTGGACAGTGAACGGGGAATTCCTCACCGATGCGGACGGCAACAAGGTGGCCGCTTCAGGGGTCGCTCCCCAGCTCAAGATCGCCGACGGAAAGTGGATGGCTTCCTATGACGGCGGCAAGACCTGGAACGAGGTCCAGGGCCAGGAAAGCGCTCCCGAGTGCATATTCAAGAGCGTCACCACCGACTCCGAGAATGCCTACTTCACCCTTGCCGACGGCAGCGTGATCACCCTTCCCCTTGCATCGACGGCAGTCAAGCTCCAGCTCGTGTTCGACGACACCGTATTCGAGGGCATGGAGGCCGGGCAGACAGTGACCACAACCTATGAGATCAAGGCGGCCGAAGACGCCGTGGTCGACCTGCAGACCTTCGAGAACAACGGCTGGACCGTCAAGCTCACCGAGTCTTCCGAAAGGGCCGGCAGCATCGCCGTCACGGCTCCCGATCCCTTCGTATCCGGCAAGATCCTCTTCATCCTTACCGACGACAAGGGCGGTTCCTTCGTCAAGGTAGTTTCGATAGAAGGCGGCGAGAATCCGGCCGTTACCGTCAATGAGACCGTCGATGCTACTGGCGGTGAACTGGTTCTCCCTTATGCGGCCGCTTCCGCCGACTGCAACCAGGACTGGGTCACCATCGTCTCCGTCGGCGAGAACGTTGTCCTCAATGTCCTTTCCAATGACACCTATGGTGCCCGTTCGGCCGTGGTAACGCTCGACAACGGGACCGTCATCAACATCAACCAGCTCCAGAACGATGCCATCATTATCTCGGAGCCTACCGTGAACATCTCATCCGAGGAGCAGAGCTTCGAGGTCGTCTACAAGACCAACATCGACCAGGTAGAGACCACCTTCGCCGATTCATGGCTCACTCTCGACGTCTACACCAGGGCCCTTGTCGAGAAGGTGGTCAAACTGAAGGCCGAGGCCAACACCCAGAGTGTCGCCAGGTCGACTGTCGTAACCTTCAAGGGCAATGATGTCACCCAAACCATAACGGTCATCCAGGATTGTCCCGAACAGGAGGTCCTCACTGTTTCCGAGGTCCTCGACAGGCCTGAAGGCGAAGTCGTAACACTCGGAGAATCGACCGTCATGGCGATCTGCAGGAGGGGCTATGTCGTCTCCGACGGTGCCAAGGCGGTTTTCGTCTATGACTCGAGCAATACGCCCAAGGTCGGGGACGTCGTCACTTTCACCGCCACGAGGACGGTGTACAATGGTGTTGCCGAGCTTACAAAGATAAAAGGTTTTGAAACAGTGGGGTCAGCCGATGTCAATTATCCTGAGCCAGCTGACATCACCGCCGGTTTTGATGACTTCGAGTCCGCTGTCGCAGATTATGTAAGCGTTACGGGTGTCATTTCGTCCACTGACTCGGAAGCGAACCTTGCCGTCGAAGGAGCCGATACCCCTCTGAATGTCTACTACCCTGACAAGTCCCTTGGACTTGCTTCCGTCAACGGGCACAACGTGACTCTCAAGGGCTATTACAACGGAAAGTTGTCCACCTCTCCCCGCAAATACTTGATCGTGACCGGTTTCGTAGACAACGGAGCTGTCGAGATTGCAGCCAGGACCATCACCGAGGTCGTCGGACTTGCGGACAACACTCCCTTCAAGACGACCGGTGCCCTCGTCGTGGCCCTCTGTACGAAAGGCTTCGTGGTTTCCGACGGAACATCAGACATCTTCGTCTATACCGGCAACGTAAACGGTATCTCCATCGGAGACAAGGTCGCTTTCCAGGCAAGCAAGGTGACCTACAACGGAGTCCCTGAGGCTACTACAGTCACGGACCTGTCTGTCGAGTCTTCCGGCAACAACGTTTCCTATCCTGAGGCATCTGACATTACAACAACCATTGACACCTACGAATCCGGCAAGGCTGAGTTCATCAAGTTCACCGGAGATCTCGTCAAATCCGGGTCTTATTACAACGTCAACGTTCCCGGTGCGGCAACCCGCAAGGGCAGCATCTATAATCCGTTTTCTTCGCTCGGAGCTGACGGACTTGTCGGCAAGACTGTCACGGTGACCGGTTACTTCAATGGGGCGAGATTGCCGAGCCCAAGGCGGTGACCGTGGCCGAGTTCAATGCTGCGGAGGAGTCTTCAACCCAGCCTTACCAGCTGACCGGAACCATTGGCGGCAACATCAACACCACCTACGGCAATTTCGACCTCACCGACGAGACAGGTACCGTGTATGTCTACGGCCTTACCGCCACTAACCTCGGCTACGGTGCTTCGAACGACAAGTCCTACGCTTCCCTCGGCCTTAAGGCGGGCGACAAGGTGACGCTCATCGGCTTCCGCGGTTCCTTCAACGACAAGATCGAGGTCATGTACGCCTATTATGTCAGCCATGAGGCCGGCGAAGGCGGCGACGAGCCCGGTGGCGGCGACGAGCCTGCCCTCGAGGATGATTTCACGAGCAATGTAACCTGGACTCTCGGCACCAATGCCAGCACCCAGGAGGCCACGGTAAACGGCACAGCAGGAGTCTCCGTCCTCAAGCTTGGCACATCCAAAGCGGCAGGCGAAGCGACCCTGTCGGTTCCGAAGGGGACCAAGAAGGTTACGTTCTACGCCGTCTCGTGGAACAACAAGGCCACGAAGCTGGTAGCCAAGGTCGGAGACACTGAGATTTATTCCGTGGATCCTGCAGCGAACGCGGGAGCCAACAATAATTCTCCATACACTCTGACCGTCGCTTCGAGCGACAAGTACACTATGGACCTCGGCTCCGCCCTCGAGGCCGACACCGAAGTCACGGTGACGACCTCCGGCACCAACACCAGGGTGATCATCTTCGCCATCAAGGCCGAGTAGGATCCCGCGGATTGCATATCCCGATTAAAAAGAGGGGACCAAAAAGTCAAAAAGACTTGAGGTCTCCCTCTTTTTTTAGTTGACCGAGTAAGGTTGCCGGAGTGGCGTAAGCGATATTGTTGTCAGGCGCTTTCTCGAGCAATGTTAGAGAATCAAACCGAGTAAGGTTGCCGGAGTGGCGTAAGCGGTATTGCTGTCAGGCGTGGACCGCAAGCCGTATTGCCCTTCGGACCTTCCGCTTCGCTCCATCCCTCCCACGCACAGAGCTGTTGTTTTGCTGGGTGGTCGCAAGCGGTATTGTCCTTCGGACCTTCCGCTTCGCTCCATCCCTCTCCCCATGCACAGAGCTGTTGTTTTGCTGGGTGGTCGCAAGCGGTATTGCCCTTCGGACCTTCCGCTTCGCTCCATCCTCCCACGCACAGAGCTGTTGTTTTGCTGGGTGGTCGCAAGCGGTATTGTCCTTCGGACCTTCCGCTTCGCTCCATCCCTCCCACAGCGCTTCGCTTGTGGGCCCCGCCCGCTTACGGCCGCGGGTGGCCAGGGTCCTCAGGGCAACACCGCTTACGACCCTGCGCATATCCACTTCAACTCCTATACGCCTGATGATAAGTCGGTCCTCAGGTTGAAGTCATCCACAAAAACCGGCCCCCAGTGTGGATGAGTCAAGTGGACCGTCATTCTTAGCGAAGCTGTCATTCTTAGCGAAGCGAAGAATCTGTCTGGCGGGGACTTGATAAGCAAACATTCCTTGTACTGACCAACGTCAGAGGCAGAGTCATTGATAAATCAGCGACGGTGCTGAGTCATTGGATAATCTGAAAATCTTGGGATGTCCTGGTCGACTTATTTTCAAATAGCTCACACGCTCTAAAAAGAGAAGTATCTAATTATTAGCATATTACAAAACAGTAGCGTGTGAAGCTACCCCCTAAAAACAGCCACTTAACACGCTCGTAAAACCTAAACTATTGACTAGTAGTAGTTTCCGAAAACCTAGCGTGTGAGCTATTTGAAAATGTGGGGTGTAGGCCAAGGACGGCATCTCCATTCCCACTTGTGAGCGACCGCGGACGGATCCTTCCGTCAGGCGAGCTACCGCTTGCGCAAAGCGAGAGGTTTGTGTGCACCATGCCCGCGGACACGGATCCTTCCGTCAGGCGAGCAGCCGCCTGCGCAAAGCGAAAGGTTTGTGTGCACCATGCCCGCGAACGACGACAAATAAATTAAGGATGACCTCCAAGCCAACAGACTTTTTAGTCATCCCTCTTTTTCCTGATGCTGCTCCATGGCCGCAAACGACGGCTGACGGTAGCTGTAAATCCGCAGGCTATCCCAGGTTGCCCAGGGCATGCTCAGCAAGGGATCGGCTGACGGTAGCTGTAAATCCGCAGCCTGTTCCAGGTTGTCCAGGGCATGCTCAACGAGGAGTTTGCCTGACGGTAGCTGTAAATCCGCAGCCTATTCCAGGTTGCCCAGGGCATGCTGAACGAGGAGTTTGCCTGACGGTAGCTGTAAATCTGCAGCCTATTCCAGCATGGCGGCGCGGAAGGCCTCGATCTTCTCGGCGGAGATGCCGATGTATTCGGTGAAGTAGTTCTCGAACTTGTCACGCAGGGTCTCTCCTTCCCTTGAAAGGAGGTAAGTCACCATGTGGCGGTAGCTGTTGGCATCGTTGCGGGTGCGGCGTCCGTAGATGGAGAACGAGGTCAGTTCATAGTCCTTGGCCAGGGATTCTTCGGTCACGCCCAGCACACCTTCCAGGAGGAAGCAGGTTGTTCCGGTGCGGTCGGCTCCTGCGGCGCAGTGGACGTAGGAAGGTTCTCCGGCTATGGCCTTGTCGAGCATGTGGTTGAGGAGGTTGTTCCACTGGGTTGTGTCGGCCTGTCCGAGTGCGTAGAGGTTGACGGGCATGTGCACATATTCAACGCCTTCGCCAAGAGGTGTGAAGTACAGGTCGTCGGACGGATCGTCGGGAGTGCCGCCGTCAAGTTCGGAGTCCCAGCGCAGGTCCACGTCGCACTTGATGCCGAGGACGCGCTTGAAAAGGTCGATGTCCCTCTCGCTCGGGGGAGTCTGCCTGTTGAGCTGTCCGCCCCTGAATATGAGCCCGTAGCGGATGGTCTTCCCATCGGCTGTCTTCCATCCTCCGAGGTCGCGGACGTTGTTGAGGGCGTCGGTGTAGATCATCCTGAGAGGCCCTTCTGCCTGGAGGGTGCCGCGGGAAAGGACGACTTCCTTGCCTTTGCCGTCCAGACCGCAGACGCGGAAGGCGCATTCCTTACCAGGGACAAGGTTGTACACCAGGGCTGAGTCCGCGCCGGGGTCTACCGGTATGCAGAACAGGGTGTCGGTCAGCTTCTTCCCGCAGGAGACGACCAGCCGGACATCCTTGAGAGGGGTTTTGGGGGCGTTCCAGCGGACGGTTATCGGGGAAGGCTGGTCCTTCCGGAAAGCTGTCTTGAGGGTGTCGAAACCCGGCATCGCGGATTCGGAATAATCCCCGTCAGGGTAGGAAGCGGTTTCGAGGAATTCCTTTGCTACGGGATTTTCCGTACAGGAAGTCAATTGTTCCGGCTTGGGTCCGGAGCATGCTGCAAGGGCCACGGCGGCTGCCATGGCCAGGGGCAGGATTGTAGTTTTGTGGTTCATGATGCTTATAGTTGTCTGTCGTGTTCTGGGAATGGCTTTGCCGGCGCCCCAGCCGGCGGCCGCCTATTGGGTGGCAAGCCAGGAGTCGAACCATGCGCAGCGCTTGTCGAACCAGTCGAAGACATAGTCGACCTCGGCCTCCCAGCTGTCCATGTGGATAAGGCCTACGCTGATGTATTTGTCAAGGATCGGCCACCGCTTGAAGTTGTACCTCTGGGCTTTCTCGATCGAGGAGGCGTAGTCCCTCATGTCGCCCTTCACCTTGGGAAGCTGCGCCTTGAGCTTTGCCCATTCGTCCTTGACTATGTTTACGAAATAGGGGTCGTCCATCATCTGCCTTATGAAAGTCGAAGACCTTTTGATGTTCCCTTCCACGATCGGTTTCTGGGGCGGGGTGGCCCAGCCGTTTTGGCCGATGCCGGCAAGCCCGAAACTCCATTCGGCATCCCACACGGGGAACGCCTCGAGTTTGCTGGAGCGGTTCCGCATGGTTATGTACATGTTCGTGTCGTAGTTGCCGATGATCTCATGGACCAGGTACCAGCGTGCGAAGGTGTATTCATCCACATAGGCTCGGTATCCCTTTGCCGGATCCTTGAACGAAGAACCGTAGATGGCAGCTTCGAAACGGTTCATGTAGTCCAGGATGAAGTTGTACCTGTCGTCTCCTGTCATCATGCCGCCTTCCTTGGCCACTTCGGGATGCTTGAAGGTGAAGTGGTGGCCGCGGGTCGTCGTTATGTACAGCGGCTCCTGGCTCCAGTAGTTGTCCAGTTCCATGATGTAGCCTTCGTCGTTGTCGACAGGGACACGTTCCTTCGCACCTTCCACCTGCTCGGTCAGCAGGTAGACCCCCATGTTGTCTCCGTCCAGTATGAGTTCGACGAACTTGTGCCGGACAGTGTAGGGAAGTCCCAGGTATTCACTGATCGTGTGCATGAAAGTCTCGCGGAGAAGGGACTTGTCGCAGTAGTGCGCCAGCAGGACCCAGTCCTTGTTGGCCGGGAATCCGCAGACGGAAACCTTCTCGTCGAACTTGATTTTGTAGGGCTTCTTCGCATAGCTCCATGTCGCGTTGCCGCGGCCATGTATCTTGCCGTGGGCTGTGACATTCTCCGTCTTCCCGGAAACATCGATGTAACGGATATTGCATCCGACCGACATCTTCTTGTCGGAAGGAACTCCGATGCCGTTCTCCGTCTTTATGCTGAAAACCGGGATGCCGTTTGTGTTTTGGATCACCGGAGTATTCTCTGATTTCCCGTCTTCGCCGCAGGATACGGCGAGCAGCGGAATCATCGCGATGGAGGCGGCTGCCACCGCCTTCAGGATGGAGTGAAGTGATGTTTTCATTAATTGCGCATATTCGGACAAAATTAACACTTTTGTCGGGAATTGCGAATATGCTATGCCAAGATTGTGCCTCTCCCCTCCGGTTCCCTGCTGCGCAGGTGGCAGGATGGCCAGGCAGGACCGGGACGACTCGATGGCGGGACGGCTCCGGAGAGGCGCTCCGTGCACCGCATATAAGAATTTATTGCTATTTTTGCATTATGGGCCCTGGCGAGCCCATATCCGTTATGCATCGTGCTGCGGAATCAATGATAATTGAATGGAAGAGAAATGAAAAACGCAATCGCAGTCCTTTCAGTCCTGCTGCTTCTGGCAGGCTGTTCCTCAAAAGCCGCTGACACTCCGGAGAGCGGCGGGCATGAAGGCTATGTCACTTTCGTGCAAGGCGGCAAGTCCGGCTACACCATCTGTGCTCCGAGCACGCTGGGGTCTAACCTCAGGTTGTTCTCGGTTGCCATCCAGAAGGCTACGGGAGCTGCCCTGGACACCAAGACGGCATCGAGCAACGCAACGGACCTTGAGATCATACTCGGTTCCAGCAAGGCGCGTACGGAGTCGATAGAGGCCCTGGGCGACATCACCAGCGGCTATGTGATCAAGGTCGTCGGCAAGAAGCTCATCATAGCAGGCTCGGACGAGACGTGGACGGTCCTGGCAATGGAGGCTTTCGCGAAGTCGTGTCTTTCCAATCCTGAATATTGCCACGACGGCACCCTGGAACTTCCCGGGAACTATTCCGAGACCAGGAAGGACGCCGACCCGCAGTTCATAGCCAGCTTCCTGAAGTCGGGAAGGAAGTTCACCTTGCAGGCGACCCTTGTCGGGACGGTTCCCCAGAAGGGCACCTACACTGTTGCGCAAGGTGCGGCTTCCGACGGGAAGCATGTCTATTTCACGATGAAGGGCGGCGAAGACTCGAACCATGACTCCCACTGCATCGTCTATAAATACACCCTCTCTCCTTTCGAGCAGGTCGCCTTCTCGGAGGACTTCAACGGCCACCATGCCAATGACATGACGTTCGACACGAAGAATAAAAGGGTCCTCGTGGTGAACGGTACGGGAGCGTCATCCCAGCTGACGGCCCTCGACGCCGAGACCCTGGAAGTCTCCACCATCAAGACTTCGCTTGGGATAGGCGGCATGACCTACAATCCAAAAAGGAACGTCTATGGCATCACCCAGGGCGGGAAGAAGTACCAGATAGCCGATGAGAACTTCGTCATGACCAAGGATTTCGGCCGCAGCGACGGCATGGTCAACACCTACACCGCGCAGGGTATGGGCAGCGATGACAGCTACGTGTATTTCCCGATGAGCCCAAAGTCGGGCGGAGGGACTGACAACATCCTCTGTACTTACGACTGGGAAGGGAAGCATGTCGCGGACCTCCACATCGACCTGAACATGGAGTCGGAGAGCATGTTCTACGCCGGAGGGAGGTATTATGTCAATTTCTACAGCTCCGGAGCCAGGCTCTACCTGATAACTCCCATCATCGTCTTTGCTCCTTAAATCATTTCCCATGCATCTCCCTGGTAGAATCACCACTCTCATTGCGGCCGTCATGGCGGCGGCCCAGTTGTTTTCCTGTTCAGGCCCGGCATCGGAAAAGGACCCGGTGAAGGAAGAACCGTCCGTTACCCCGCAGCCACCTTCTCCCGGCGGACAGGGAGAGGAGGCCAAAGTCCCCAAGGCGGACCTTCTGGACGTGGTCTTTTCGGCCGACGGGAGCGCCCGGGACGTATCTGCCAAGGGAATGAGCGTACGCTACGTTCCCGGACCGGCGCTCGCCACCTACTCGAACGACACCTACGGCCGTGTAGTGGCTGCGTTCACCCGCAAGATGGGCGTTTCGGTGTCCGACGGATTCTACAGGATTGACTACAAGGACGACAAGGCGTTCCGCGACGCTCTCGCCGATGGGCATTCCCTCGAGGTGGTGTTCAAGGCCAACCACACTTCCGACGGTTCGGCTGAAGTGAAGGTTTTCAGTTCCCATCAGAGTGGCGGCACAGGCTTCCTCATCTCCACATCCGCCCGCGGCACACAGTTCAACTTCCTGCCCAACGTCAGTTCTGACGGGAAGTCGAAATGGATATGGACTCCTTGTGGATTCACACCCAAGGCCGGGGTGTACTACCATGCAGTCGGGGTGTGGAACAAGAAGGAAGGGAAGGCCTACCTCTACATGGACGGCGCCCTGAAGGGACAGTCCGAAGCTGTCGGAAACTTGACTTTCCCGACTCCGGAATCATGCCTGTGGTTCGGCATCGGGGGCGATCCCGGAGGCGACAACGCGGATTCGGCCTGGGACGGTGAAGTGGTCCTGGCCAGGATCTACGACGATCCGCTCACGGCCGCGCAGGTGAAGCTCCTCTACAACGAAGTCAAGCTGGACAGCCAGCCGGAGCATATCACGGTCAACGACGTAAGTTTCCTGACGGTTGCCCGCGTCATGCCGGGCTGCAGGTTCCGTATCTATGGAGACGGGTTCAAGGACGGGGACGTCATACGTTTCGAGTCATCGGACGGAAAGCGCTTCGACTGTCCTTCTTCGCTGGGTGAAGGTTTCGTGGCCCCGCAGATCCCTTCCGGGATCACCGACGGCGAGTACAAGGTCTTCGTCACCCGAGGAGGAGGTATCGCCTCCCTTGGAGTGGTAAGGTTCATCATAGGTGACGGAATATCCGACACGGGTTCCACCAAAGTGGTGGCCCACAGGGGCTTCCATTCTTCTTCGGTCTCGGAGAACTCCATTGCGGCACTCCAGGCCGCCCAGGACCTGGGGATATACGGCTCCGAGTTCGATGTCTGGATCACGACGGACGGCGTGGTGGTCGTCAACCACAACCCTTCAATCCCCGGAGACAGCCACGTCATCCAGAATTCCACATATTCCGAGATAAAGGATGTCAAACTCAGCAATGGTGAATATGTCCCCACGTTGGAGCAGTACCTCCTGAAAGGAAAGGAGGACAAGGACATGCGTCTCGTGCTGGAAATAAAGTCCCACGACAGCGCAGCGAAGAACGCTGCCTGCGTGCAGGCCTGCGTGGACATGGTCAAGGCCATGGGGATGGAAGGCCAGGTGGACTGGATCGCTTTCAGCCTCGACAACTGCAAGATGGTCAAGGAACTGCTTCCGGACGCGAAGGTACAGTACCTGAGCGGCAACCTTCAGCCTTCCGTCCTCCATGCCGACGGTATCGACGGTATCGACTACAGTGCTTCCGTCCTGGATTCGCATCCGGAATGGATCGGACAGGCCCGTGACCTCGGCATGACCGTGAACGTCTGGACCGTCAACGACGTCGCTTCGATGCTCAAGTTCGCCGGGCTTGGCGTCGACTTCATCACGACGAACAACCCTGATGTCTTGAAGAACTTACTCTCCAGGACTTACGTCACCGAGTAGTTGCCCCCGGTCTTTTCCGGCGGGTAAGTCCCGGCAGGCGGAACCGTCTTCAATGCCGGCCAGGGACCTTGAAATCCTGCGAAGTAGTGACATGGTAGCGCTGCGCTGGAGGGATATTCAGCAGACTGACGCAGGGGAGATTATCCGACTCTCATCAATGAAGAAAACGAAGCAGCCCGTCACTGTTCCGTTGGGGGCGCAATCAAAAGCCTTGCTCCCGGACCGGAATGGCGCTTCACCGGATGAGAAAGTGTTTCCCATTGCCCCAACCATATCCACTGCAGACCGGGCCTTAAAGATCATGGCCAAACGGGCTGGGATTGAGAAGACCATCACGTTCCATTGCAGCCGTCATACCTTTGCGACGCTGACCCTGACCGCTGGAGGCGACATCTATACCACGAGTAAACTGCTTGGCCATACGAGTGTCCTGACCACCGAGATCTATGCGGATGTCGTCATGGAGAAGAAGACTGAGGCGATACAAAAACTCAATGACATCTTCGGAAACCTACCTGCCGAATAAGCATACTATATCTTAGCACTAAGAAGAGAAAGAGTTTGCTGAAATGGCAGAAATGAATTACCTTTGCTTAAACCAATTAATTTCATTATGAAACGTTTAATTCTTCTTGCTTTCTTGCTTGTGGCTGGTTATTCTGCTTTTGCGCAGGATATTATTACCAAGAAAGACGGGACTGACATCAAGGCCAAAATTTCCGAGGTTGGTACAACTGAAGTCAAGTATAAGAACTTTTCCAATCTTAATGGACCAGTTTATACTATCTCAAAGTCGGATATCTTAATGATTACCTATGAGAATGGAGAAAGAGATATTTTCAATACAGAATCAAAATCTAATACATCTATTCCTGAGGGCATTATGACTCTTGACCGCTGGACTGGAAGATTATCAATCAATGGAATGAACATCGATAAAAAATCCACTCATCTCTATCTCTCTCCTGAAGCAGATGCGATGTACAAAAGTGGAGACTCCTTATCGTCAGTGGGAGATGTCTTAATGGCAGCTGGTGCTGGTGGTGCGGCCGGTTATTTCACCGCTTCTCTCGCTACCGGTAATACTGAAGGAGGTGGTGCTATTTATGGCATCTGCGCTGGCTTGATCGTTATCGGTCTTCCGTTGCATATTGTTGGAGTTAACAAGATCAATAATGCCATTGCAGATTATAACTCCAAGCATGGCTTTGCACACAGTACTCCAGAAGTCAGCATTGGGGCTCAGCAGTACGGTATGGGTATCGCTTTAAAGTTCTAAACTATGAAAAGAATTCTTCTTATCATTGTTGCCGTTATTATTGGCAGCTGCCTTTCTGTATCGGCCCAAGATATTATTACAAAGAAGGACGGCTCCGATATTCAGGCCAAGATTCTCGAAGTGACGACCTCTGAAGTGAAGTATAAAAAATACAGTAACCTTGATGGTCCTGTATTTACCATGCCAAAATCGGAGATTCTGATTGTACGCTATGAGAATGGAGAGAATGAGGTTTTCAATGATAATCAGAAGACTGTCGCTTTGAACACCGATAATAATGTTGCCCCCGGGATGCGGTATAGAGATTATAAGGATTTCTACAATACCCGCAATTACGTTAGACAGCCAGGGGATCCATATACTCCTTTCTGGATTGGTTTCGGCGACTTTCTTATTCCAGGTCTTGGCAACGCCATAACCGGCGAATGGGGCCGTGCTGCGGGTTTCTTCCTTTCAAATCTTGGACTTGGCCTTCTTAGTTATACGCAGAGAACACCTGTGATCCAGAATGGATACACATACTATGAGTATTCTGGGCTGTATTGGGCAATAACGGCGGCACGAATTGGATTGAATGTCTGGAGTATTTGCGATGCCGTTCACGTGGCGAAGGTAAAGAATATGTATAATCAAGATCTTCGTGCTCAAAGAGCCTCCTTTGATTTTGATATTGAGCCATTCTTTACCTACTCACCATTTACATCATCTGGCATGCAGCCCGTAGCAGGTATGTCATTAAAGCTCAGCTTTTAAGCAAGAAAACGCTCATCATTGAGCGTTTTTCTTTTTTATTGCTCCTAAATGCCGAGAGCCCTTGAAAGCTATCGTACAAAAACTGATTGCTTGCTAAGAAGCAAGCATCATCATGCTATGCCTGTCGATAATTATCCTTAAATTTGTATTTGAATACGGATTGATGAAATCGTGTATGGCGGGAGAGTCACATATTGATCCCATTTTTGGAGAACGGCCTTCTCGATTCGCAGAGAGAGTTGGCCAAGACTATGCTGACTCTTCCTTTCATAAGGATAAGAAACATAAAGGGCAGTTCTTTACTCCTTTAGCAATCTCGGAGTTCATGGGAGGACTGGCAACTCCGTCCGGTAAGAAAGCATTATCCGTCATGGATCCTGGATGTGGGCTAGCCATTTTATCGTGCGCATTAATTGAACACCTTGTAGAGAAATCGAAGCCTGAGCGGAAATATTAGTGATTTTTCGTAACTATGCAGAGAGATTCTGCGTCTCCGAAAGATCTTTCCGATGCTTGCTTTTGAAAAGTGCATTCTTGTTGCACGTTTGTTACGCGCAACAGATTTAGAAGCGGAACTAATTGATTTACAGAGTGGAAATTGCCAAAAATATCCTGCGAAGTATAACATGGTCATGCAGAATGAGAAACTGAAAGGACATCTGGCAATCGGGGCGGCCTACACCATCTTCGGGCTGAACCTCGTGTTCTGCAAGGACATAGCCAATTCGGAGTCAGTCTCCCCCTATGTCCTGTTCACCCTTCGTGCCGCCGGTGCCAGCGCCCTCTTCTGGCTGCTCGGGGCCTTCGGGAAGGAAGAGCGCATCGAGAAAGGAGACTACTGGCGTATAGCACTGGCATCCCTGGTCGGCCTCTTCATCCCGCAGATGACCTTCCTGATGGCCATCACCATGGCCTCCGCCATAGATACCGCCATCATCGGGACCCTGGGGCCGGTGTTCACCATGTTCTTCGCATTCCTTTTCCTCAAGGAGCCGATCACCGGCAAGAAGGCTGGGGGAGTGGCGCTGAGCCTGGCGGGTATCCTCTGGCTCATATTCAATTCAGTGCATGAGGGAGGTGCGGCCGTCACTTCGCCGATGGGAGTGTTGCTGCTGCTTGTCAACAGCTTGAGTTTCTCGTTCTATCTTGGAGTCTTCAGGCCGCTGATCAGCAAGTACAGCGTCGTGACGTTCATGAAATGGACCTTCCTTTTCTCTCTCCTGGTTTCGCTGCCGATTTCGGCCAGAGGGTTTGTCTCTACGGATTTCGCAGCCATACCGGTCAACGTCCGCTGGGAGATCGCTTTCCTGGTGTTGTTCGCGACCTTCGTGGCATATTTCCTGATCCCTTACAGCCAGAAGCGCTTAAGGCCGACCCTTGTGAGCATGTATTCCTATCTCCAGCCGGTCATAGCCGCCGTCGTGAGCATCTGGAGCGGAATAGATACCCTTTCATGGCAGAAAGTACTTTCCGCAGTACTGATTGTGGGCGGCGTCGTCCTGGTCGGCAAGAGCCGTTCGGCCGGTTCTGCCGCTCCGGACGTGGAGATGGGGAAGCCCTGACTGATGAGGCTGGCCCGACATCCTTCCTTCGTGGCGGCGCCGGGAAATGGAAAAGAGAATGGCCTCCAAGTCCCAAGGACTTTTCAGCCATTCCCTCGTGCGGGTGAAGGGACTCGAACCCATACGCTGTCAAGCATCAGATCCTAAGTCTGACTTGTCTACCAATTTCAACACACCCGCATTTCCTGTGTGACAGGTTGCAAAGATAGACACAAATTCCTCAAACTGCAAGCCTGGCGCTCCTGGCCTTTCCTTTACGAGCAGGCGGCCTGTCAGGCTTCCTCTCCGCCGGTCTCTTCCTCTCCACCGGTCTCTTCCTCTCCGCCGGTCTTCCCGGCTTCCCCTTCCGCGGACTCACCTGCGGTTTCTCCTTCTTCCCCGCCGGCATTTTCAAGCTGCCGTTTTTCTTCTTCGGTAAGTTCTTCGACCGGCTGGTCGGCCGAGTAGTTCTCGGCTGCTTTCTTGCTCTCCACCACCGCCTGTGACTGCTCGTTCTGCCGGATCGCCTGGTCGACCCCGCGCTCGAATATGTTGTGGATGGCGTTGACCAGGTTGAACCTCACTGTGTCCACTTCATCCTCGAAGGAGGGGAGTTTCTTCTTGTACCTGGCCTTGGTGAGTTTCCAGTCCCAGTCGTCGAAGACACCTTTGAGGTTGACCCCGAAACGGACCGGGACGGGCGACTTGATCGCCGTGACATGGTATTTGAAATTCTGGTCGAAGTGCTGCAGCCCGGAGGCGGCGACGGTGTAGCGGTCCACCTTCAGGAGGAAGGGGAATATTTCCAGCAGGTCGTCATGGATTATGCCCCTGAGCGACAGCCTGTCGATGTAGCTGGAGTCCCTGTCCTTGAAGAACAGGGTCTTCCGCAATTTGTTCAAGTCCTCACTGTCGGCGAGAGAGAGGTCCCTTCCGTCAATCTTTATCATTCCGCTCAAGGTCGGCATGACAACCTTCATTTCGGTGTCTATCAGGGAAGTGGCTGCGATTTCGCAGTCCAGGAGCCCCTTGAAGGCCTGAAGCATCGGGAGGATGCTGTCGACCGCCGGGAACAGTTCGATTACCTTTTCGGCGGTGATGTTCGAAAGGGTCAGGTCGAATCCGGCCTTGAGGTCCTTCTTCGTCCTCGTGGAGTAGAATCCTTCCAGGAAGGCCTCCCCCATGTTGGTCATCGCCAGGGTGTTCGTCGCCTGGAGGCACCTCTCCTTCATTTCGAGCCTGGAGGCCACCCACGAAGTCTCAAGCTTCGAATACTTGACCGTACCGGCCTGGATGTTGACCTTGGCGTTGAGGTTGGAGGGGAGGACCAGCAGGCGGCTGCCGGCAGTTGAGTCCTCCTGTGCCGAGCCCTGCACGGCGGAAAGGTAGGTCCTGTCGTCCACTCCGGACAGGGCTATGTTGGACCCGGGGGCCACGAAGCGGCTGCCGGCATCGATGGCGGAGAGGATCTGGTCGAGGTCGATCCGCTCCGAGGTAATGTCCATCTCCAGGTCGAGGCGGCCTCGCCCCGAGGTGAGCATCCGCCTGATGCCGGTGAGCGTGCCTGATGCCGAGATGTCCGATACTCCGGAATCGACCCTCAGGCTCGACAGGTTGACCATGTTGTTGGTGAACTTGCCCCGGATGTCGGAGAATCTGTTCTCAAGGGGATAGTAGGGCGTGATGACGGTTCCTTCCTTGACCTTGAGGCTGCCCGAGATGTCCCAGTCCCTTACATATTCAGCCAATGATCCGGCAAGGGTGATGTGGATGTCCCTGGCGGCGAAATCCTTGTCCGAAAGGTAGTCTGCCCGGGACCTGTTCCGCTCGGCGAAAGCCTTCCTGAGAAGGGAGTCGCGCGGAGTCCCGGGGTACACCTTCTGGAGCGAGTCCAGTAGGTGTCTGCGCCTGGATTCGTTCTCGGCCTTCACCGGGTGTGCGGAGACGCTGAAGGAGGCGTCTCCCACCGACAGCCTGTTCACGCCTTCGCGGACTGCGATGCTTTTGTTGCTGCTCGAAAGGCTCATGTACGGGACCATCTGTTTCCCCTTGGGCGTTTGCGTCAGCTTGAACACGTTGCTGGAGTTCCTCAGGCCGACGAAGCAGGAATCGGTGTCCATCATCCCAAAGGAAGCAATGTCGAGATGGCCGTGGAGGGGGTGCCTTCCCGGAGCGCCGGGAATCTTCTCGTCGGTGTTGTGTGCAGCGAGGTTTATCCCGCTTCCCCTGAAGAAGGTGGATTCCCCATAGCTGGCGTAGAGCGAGTCGATGCTGGCGGTGACTCCAATGTGGTCGTGCGATGCTTCTTTGTGGTCGGACTGGGAAGCTTCTTTGTGTGAATATGGACCCAGTCCGATGCTTGTATGCCCAAGATAGGCCACCAGGGTGTCCGATAAGGCGCTCAGAGTGATCCCGTCGCTGACCAGCTTGCCTTCCAGGGATGTCTCCCCGAAATTGTAGAGGTCCAGCTGGCTTGTGCGGAACCTGCCCTTGAGGGTGCCGTCCAGCTTCCCCGAGGCGCTGATGCCGGAATCCTCCGGCAGGAACCTCATCAAGGAATCAAGGTTGGTGTGTATGCGGCTGTCCACGGAGAAGAGAGGGTCGTCTTCCAGCAAGTCGAGGGTGTTCCCCTTGAGCTGGACGGATGCTCCGTCGATGGCCAGGCACAGGTCGGGGACTTCAAGGGCAAGCTTCCCGCCATCCGAGACAACCTTTGCCTCAAGGTCGAACGTTCCGTCTTCCTTGAACCCTTCCCATCCCAGGGAGGACCGGGGCACGGTCAGATGAGCTTCCAGGTGGGGGAGTGACTTCCGTGCCGGGACCAGCCAGCCGTCGCAGCTGGCGTCCAGCGAGACGCGGGCGTCCGTCCTGACCTTCCTCAGTACGGGGAAGGCGTTGCCGAAATACTCTGTCACCTTGGACACTGGTTCGTCCTCTATGGCGAGGTCGGCCTTAAGGTAGGTGCTGTCGCCGGCGAGGGCGGCCTTGCCGCTCCCTGTGATACCTATCGTGGCGACGGAAGCCTTCAACCTGTCGACTTCAAAGACCTTGGCGTCAAAATCGGGGACCAGGCGGCAGTCAAGGTCGAAAGGGACATCCATCCTGCCTGCGGACTTGAGTGCAAGGGAAGCACGGGAGGCAAGGCTGATGTCGTAGTGGTCCTTGTGGTTCTTGAGTGAGAACCTGTCAAGGGCGAACGAGAGAGTGTCCGCCGGGAGTCTTCCGAAGACGAGCAGGGAATCGACGCCGATGGATACGTCGCTGAAGGAAACCTTGTCAAGGTCCAGTCCTCCCTTTAGGTTCAGCTCCTTGAAATCCAGCTGGGCGAAAACAGTGTCTGCAGGGTCGGTGAACACGGCATGCGGCCTGCCTGCGAGGCTGACCTTGCCGATCTTGATCGGAGGGATGGACGACCGGGTCGTGTCGGCAGGGTCTTCTCCGGTCCGGAACATGTCCCAGGAAGCAGCCTCCTGGCCGAAGCGGTGGGCGAACACCCTTGGCCGTTCCAGGACGGCGTGCCGGATGTGGATCTTCCCGAACAGGAGATCCACGTAATTGACCGAGACCGACAGCCGCGACAGGGAAGCCAGGGTGTCCGCTGCAGGGTTGCGTCCTGCGTCCCGGAGCGGTTCCACCACATCCCTGTAGACGGAATCGAATGCGGCGAACCTGTCGTGGGGATAGGTCAGCGAAAGGCCGTCCACCGTCACGTTCAGGTTGGGGAAACTCTTGAACATCGAGGCCTTGATCCCGGAGAACGAGACAGCCCCGTCGACATATTCATCGGCGAAGTGGTTGACCACCCTGGTCAGTACGGCCGGGGTGAGGACGGCCTGGAGCACTATGACGACAAGGGCCCAGAGCGACAGGAGGCCGATCAGGATCCCCCTGGCGATCCGCCTTCCCTTGCGGGGGCTTTTGGACTGGACTTTTCCTTCGTTCTCCATAGGAACAAATGTAGGCAAAAAAAGCCAAAGATATGCTTGAGGGACAAAAAAACGAGGCCGGCCACAGGGCCAGCCTCGCTACGGGTCTTTCGCAAAAGATTACTGCTCCTCCTGGAGCTGGAGATGCTGCACATAGATAGCCTTCATCTTGGCCGCTCTCTTCTTCACGGAAGGCTTCTCAAAATTCTTGCGCGCACGGAGTTCGCGGATAGCGCCGGTCTTCTCGAACTTTCTCTTGAACTTCTTCAGAGCCCTTTCGATGTTCTCGCCTTCTTTGATGGGAACTATGATCATGATGTTTTTACCACCTCCTTTTTCTTTTAGCGGGTGCAAAGATATGAAAAAAATATTAAATTTGTCAAAACAAAAATGTTATTTCGATGGACAGTCCTTTTCTCTATAATAAATATGTCACCGGCCAGCATTTCCTGGGCCGCAAGGAAGACTGTACCATCCTCGGCAACCTCCTTTCCCAGGGCGAGAACGTGGTCATCTGGGAACCGGTAGGAGCAGGGAAGAAATCCATCGTCCAGCAGGTCCTGACGAGACTGAAAGTGGCTGGTATGAGGTTCACCGTGGCTGATGTGACTGCATTGGACGTGCGGTCCAACGAAACTTTCGTCAGAAGGATCGGGGCTGCTGCCATACGTATGGTCGCATCGACTCCCGATGAATATGAAAGGGTCGTCCTTCAGTACCTGGGCGGTACCCATCTCGTTTTCGACAGGAAGGCTTTCGCCGACTCGGACACCATCCTCTCGACGAACTGGGACCTGGACGAGGCTGACATCAAGGCTGTCCTGAGGCTGCCTTACCTTCTCTCGGCTTCGAGACCCGACCGGATGTACATGATCGTGGAGGAGTTCCAGAACATAGACCTCACCGAGGACGGCGAGTTGGTCTTCAAGCTCATGGAGGAGGTGATGGACGAGATGCGCGCCTCCGGGATGAAGAACTTCTCCTACATATTCCTGGGATCCCAGGTCAACGCCATGGCGGACATCTTCGTGCGGCGGCATTTCTTCTACCGCAGGGTCCAGAGGCTGAAGCTCTCAAGGGTCGAGGAACGCGAAATCGTGGAACACATCATCAAGGGTTTCCTTGCCAGCGGCAAGGTCATAGACCGTGACCTCATCGCCGGAGCCTGCCGTCTGTTCAAGTGCAACTTGTTCTACATCAATCATTTCACTTCCATCTGCGACTCCCTCTCCAAGGGATACATCATGGAACCCGTCCTCCTCGAGGCGCTCCAGACCATGCTTGCCATCTACAAGGGGCGCTTCATTTCCATGATGGGCGACCTGACTACGTTCCAGGTCAGCCTCCTCAAGGCGATAATAGACGGCTACACGAAGTTCAGCACGGCTGAAGTCATCCGGAAGTATTCCTTGAACTCGTCCGCCAACGTGCGTCGCGTCAAGGATGCGCTGATGAAGAAGGAGATAATAACTTTCACCGGGACCGACGAGCGTCCCGTCATCCTCGATCCTCTTTTCGAGTACTGGCTCAGGAACAATTACTTCAAGAAGAACTGAATATGGGAAAGAAAAAGATAGCGGTGCTCACCGGTGCAGGCGTGAGCGCCGAAAGCGGGCTTTCGACTTTCAGGGGTTCAGGCGGCCTGTGGGGGAAATATGACCCCATGGAAGTCGCTTCCATAGAAGGATGGTACCGCAACCGCAGCCTCGTCCTCGGGTTCTACAACGACCTTCGCAAGACCCTTGAGACTGCCGCTCCGAACGCTGCACACCGGGCCATAGCTGCCCTCGAGGACCGTTTCGACGTGACTGTCATCACCCAGAACGTGGACAATCTCCACGAGAGGGCAGGCAGCACCCGTGTCATCCATCTGCATGGCGAGGCCACGAAGGTCCGTCCCGAGGAGGGAGTCTATGACCGGACGTATTCCGAGGCGGAAGTAATCGACGTCGGGTATTCCCCGGTAGTCCTCGGGGACAAGGCTCCGAACGGCAGTCAGCTTCGTCCGCACATCGTGTTCTTCGGAGAGAGCGTACCGAAGATCGGCAAGGCCGTGGACGTCGTCGAGGACGCCGACCTGATGCTCATAGTCGGTACATCCCTGCAGGTCTATCCGGCCGCCGGACTTTACGCTTATGCAAAGGCAGGGACCCCGATCTACATCATAGACCCGGAGGATGTCCCTGTCCGTGACAGCCGCATAACCCACATCCGCGAAGTTGCGACGAAGGGCATGGAGACCTTCATGACCAAGTTCCTGAAATAGCTTGTTTTGACGAGAAAGGCTTTAACCCTGCAATTCAAGGCCGCTTTCCTGGGATGTGCAGCGGTGCTCCTTCCCTTGACCGTCCCCGTCAGGGTGTCCTGGAGGCCGGGCGTGATGCCGAGGGGCCCGTGGCCGCCCGCGGCCTCGTGAGCGGGAGGGACCCACGGACGTAGTCCCGTGGGAGGGATGGAGCGCGGAGCGCGGAAGGCAACCGAGGCATCATCCCGGACGCCAAGTGAAGGCCCTGGGGCCGTGCCGGCCGCCGGGGAAGTTGACCGTGCCGGAATGTTTGCCGCTCCACCGGCCAGCAGGAGTGCGGCCGGCAGCAGAAGGCTATGGAGGAGGTTTTTCATAAGTGATGGAGTATTAGGCTTTTGACAAAATAAATAAAATATTTTGCGCTTTCGTTGGAAATTGCTACTTTTGCAGTCCGTTTTATGGCCGTGGAGCTCCAGAAGTCCCGTGCAAGAGCCCGGGCGCTTGCGGCTGAAACTTAAATTAAGTTTTTTTTTTATGTACGCAATCGTAGACATTGCAGGACAGCAGTTCAAGGTCGAGGCCGGCAAGGAGATTTTCGTAAACCGTCTCCCTGAGGCCAAGGATTCCTCCGTGGAGTTCGACAAGGTTCTGCTTATTGACACCGAAGGGCAGATTCAGCTCGGTAATCCTTACGTAAAGGGTGCCGTGGTCAAGGCCACCGTCCTCGACGACTCCGTCAAGGCTGACAAGGTACTCGTCTTCAAGAAGATTCCGCACAAGGGATTCCAGAAATGCAACGGCCATCGCCAGAAGCTTTCCAAGATCCGCATTGATGCTATCGCTTAATTTCAAAAGATCAGAACATTATGGCACACAAGAAAGGACAGTCAAGTTCGAAGAACGGTCGTGAGTCTCATTCCAAGAGGCTGGGCATCAAGAAATTCGGCGGTGAGGTCGTAAAGGCCGGCAACATCATCGTGCGTCAGAGGGGAACCGCCCACAATCCTGACACCAACGTCGGGATCGGCAAGGACCACACTCTCTATGCCCTCGTCGACGGGACCGTGAAGTTCACCAAGAAGAAGGAAGACAAATCCTACGTTTCGGTTATTCCTTTTGAGAACTAGACTCGGAGGATTTTGAACATGAAGAGAGCTGGCTTCGAGTTGATCGTGCACGGCTCTCTTTTTCATTTGACGGCAACAAAGAATAATATAGGAACATGCTGACACTCAAGATGCTTCGTGACGATCCCGAACATGTGATCGAGAAGCTTGCAGTCAAGAATTTCGACGCCAGGGCAATAGTCGAGGACGTCATCCGCCTGGACGCCAACCGCAGGGCTTTGCAGACAGAGAGCGATTCCCTCATCGCCTCCCAGAAACAGTTGTCCGCAAGGATCGGCTCGCTGATGAAGGAAGGACGCAGGGAAGAGGCCGAAGAGGTGAAAAAGGAAGTGGCCGCGCTGAAGGCCAGGTCCGGCGAATTGCTGGCAAAGGCCGAAGAGAATAACAAGGAGCTGGATGAAAAGATAGTCCTTCTCCCCAACATCCCCTGCGACCTGGTCGTTCCCGGGAAGGGAGCCGAAGACAACCAGGTAGTCAAGATGGGCGGCCCCGAGGTCCATCTCCCCCAGGATGCCCTCCCGCACTGGGAACTGGCCAGGAAATACGACATCATAGACTTCGACCTCGGAGTCAAGCTTACAGGAGCAGGTTTCCCCGTCTACAAGGGCAAGGGAGCCAAGCTCCAGCGCGCACTGATCAACTATTTCCTTGATTTCAACACGGCCGCCGGCTACAAGGAAGTCGAACCGCCGGTGGTGGTCAACGCCGCCTCCGGTTTCGGTACCGGCCAGCTTCCCGACAAGGAAGCCCAGATGTATTATGTCGGCCTGGACGACTTCTATCTTGTCCCTACCGCCGAAGTCCCCGTCACCAACATATTCAGGGACGTGATCCTCGAGAACGGCGAGTGCCCCCAGAAAATGACGGCCTACACTCCTTGTTTCCGCCGCGAGGCCGGTTCCTACGGCAAGGACGTGCGCGGCCTGAACAGGCTCCACCAGTTCGACAAGGTCGAGATCGTACGTATCGAGAAGCCGGAGGATTCCTATGCCGCCCTCGACGAGATGGTCGCCCATGTGGAAAGGCTCGTCCAGTCGCTCGGCCTCAAGTACCGGATCCTTCGCCTTTGCGGAGGCGACTTGAGCTTCACCTCGGCGATCACCTACGATTTCGAGCTCTGGTCGGCAGCGCAGGGCCGCTGGCTTGAGATTTCTTCAGTGTCCAACTTCGAGACCTACCAGGCCAACAGGCTCCATCTCCGTTACCGTGATGAGGACGGCAGGATCAAGCTCTGCCACACCCTTAACGGTAGTTCGCTCGCCCTGCCGCGCGTAGTCGCAGCCCTCCTTGAGGACAACGAGACCGAAGACGGGATCATCATCCCCGAGGTACTTCGTCCCTACACCGGATTCGACAGGATAGACTAGTCAAGATCCCCTTCCCCCAAAATGGACAAGAGGACCATCATAGGCATAGACCCCGGAACCAATCTCCTTGGTTTCGGGGTTGTCGATGTCATCGACGGCAAGCCAAGGTTCGTGGACATGGGCGTGCTGGACCTCCGTAAGGAGAAGGATGCATATTCAAAGCTCCGCCAGATCTACGACACCGTCATCGAAGTCTGCAGGACATACCATGGTACAGAGATGGCGCTTGAATCTCCCTTCTATGGCAAGAACGCCCAGGTCGTCCTGAAACTCGGGCGCGCCCAGGGAGCCGCGATGATCGCCGCCATGGAGTACGGCATCACCGATGTCCATGAATATGCGCCGCGCGAGGCGAAGCAGGCCATCACCGGCAACGGAGCCGCGTCCAAGGAGCAGGTGAGCCTGATCCTGGAGAAGACGCTGGGGTTCAACCTGGCCGCCGAGCATCTGGATGCCACCGACGCCCTGGCCATCGCCATGTGCCATTATTATGCTTCCTCGAGCCCCCTTGCCAGGGTGAAAGGGAAGTCAAGCTGGGAAAACTTCATAAAAAACAACCCTGACAGGGTGAAATGACATTTTTTTCTCCTTCATGGTTAAACCCGGGGGGGGCTTGTCGTGTCAAAGTAGTGTTTGTTGAATTAGTCAAGTAGTTATTCTACCTTATTGCATTTATGGAGATCAAGAGAATCGCAGCAGTCCTCGCCGGCCTGGTCATGTCTTTCACGATGGCATTCGCCCAGAATTCAGGTACCCTCAAAGTTCTGCTGAAGGACGCTACGACGGACGAAGCCATCGGCTTCGCGACCGTGTCGGTCACCAAGACCGGAAATACCAAGCCCTACAAATACGCCCTGAGCAGCTCCGAAGGAGCGGTGACCATCGAGAAGGTGGCCGCAGGCAAATACACCTTCAAGGCCGAACTGCTTGGTTACAAGCCATTCATCAAGGAGATAGAGATGAAGGGCGACCTTGACCTCGGCACCGTCAAGATGGAACTTGACCAGGAGGTGCTCAACGCTGCTTCCGTGACGGCGGCAGGCAACCCCATAATAATAAAGAAGGACACTGTCGAGTTCAATGCGACCTCTTTCAAGACGACGGACAACGATGTCCTGGCTGACCTTCTGAAGAAGCTTCCTGGAGTCGAGGTGTCCGAGGACGGTACCGTCACTTACAACGGTGAGAGCATCCCGAAAATCACAATTGACGGGAAGACCTTCTTCCTCGACGATCCCCAGCTTGCCACCAAGAACATCCCTGCCAAGATGATCGACAAGGTGAAGGTCGTCCGCAAGAAGTCCGAGCAGGCTGAGTTTACGGGAATCGACGATGGCAACGAGGAAACGATCATAGACCTCACTGTCCAGAAGGGCATGATGAACGGCCTGATAGGCAATGTCTCGATCGGAGGCGGCCACGATGTCCTCGAGAACTCGGGGTCTTCCCTTGCCGACAACACCGGTGACTGGCGCTATCAGGGCGGAGCCTTCATCGGGAAGTTCACGGAAGGCAGCCAGATCAGCTTCATCCTCAATGGCAACAACACCAACAACCGTGGCTTCAGCGACCTTGCAGGCAACATGATGCAGGGAATGCGCGGCGGCGGTGGCGGTATGGGCCGCGGCCAGGGCGGCTGGGGCGGCGGCAACGGAATCACCCGTTCCTGGATGGCCGGCCTCAACGGTGCCTGGGACCTCTTCAACGACAAGATGCAGCTTGGCGGCAACTATGTCTACAACAACAGCAACAGGACCGTACAGGAGAAAAGCGTCAAGACTACCTATCTTGACGACGGCACCAGCCTGATCTACAGGAACGGCCTGGATGCCCCGGGAGTCAACATCACCAACACCTACGGCAACCGTTTCGGAATGCGTCTTGAGCACAAGTTCTCCGAGAACACTTCCATACTGTTCCAGCCGCAGGTCAACTTCGGAGGCGGCAACTACAGCGAATTCTCCGATTTCGAGACGATGAAGGTCAACGGTTCGGCTACCAGCCTTACCAACAAGGGTTTCTCCAACACTACCGGAGAGAACAAGAACTGGTCGACCAGCGGCTTCTTCCTTTTCCGCCAGAGACTCGGCATGCCCGGCAGGACCTTGTCCTTCATGGGCAACTACAGTCTCAGCAACAACGACCTTGACGGTTACAACCAGTCCCTGACCGAGACTTATAAGGGGACCGATGCCCTTCAGGACATAGTCAACCAGAGGATCGACCAGTACTCCAAGGGAACGTCGCTGTCCGGAAGGCTTGTCTACACCGAGCCCCTGGGCGGTGGTTTCTATGCTTCGGCCAACTACAGCTACAGGTGGAGCCGCAACCAGTCGGTTAAGGACACCTACAACAGCGGCACCAACGTGGTCGGCATCAACGAACTGATCTACAATACTGTCGGAGAGAGCAGGGACGTCACATACTCAAGCGAGATCGTCAACCAGTACACCAACCAGAGTGCAGGACTCGACCTCCAGTACCAGAAGGACAAGCTCCACGCCCAGGTAGGTATCTCCTTCATGCCCACCAAGACCCACAACGAGACGACTTCGGCAGGCGTCCTCAAGGAATATGACAGCAACGTCGTCAATTGGGCCCCTTCGGCGATGCTGTGGTACGACGTGGACGACAACACGAACATGCGTCTGTTCTACCGTGGCCAGTCCGCACAGCCTTCCACATCCCAGCTGATGCCCGTGCCGGACAACTCGAACCCTCTGAACATCTCCCTCGGTAACCCGAGCCTGACTCCGTATTTCAACCACAACCTCAACGGAGAGTTCAGGATGACCAACAAACAGACCTTCTCTACGATCAATGTCGGCTTCGGCGGCGGTCTCGTCCAGGATCCCATCGTGTCCGCCCTTTGGTACGATGGCGGCGGTGTCCAGTACACCATGCCCCTGAACGGCCCTTCATCCGGCAACGCAAACCTCCGCCTCAACATCTCCACTCCTATCGCGAGGTCCAATTTCTCAATATATACGATGACTTTCACGAACTATTCCCAGTCTTCGTCATACGTCGGCAAGAGCACGTTCGACATGTCGAGCTACCTTGACGAGGAAGGAGTCTTCACGGACTACGACAAGTTCAAGAAGGATTATCTCGACGAGGGCGGCAGGAAGAACTTCGAGAGCCAGTTCACCGAGAACAAGACCCAGTCATGGAACCTTACCGAGCGGCTGCGCCTTACGTACCGCAACGACGTCATCGAAGTCACCGCAGGCGGACGTACGAGGATGAGCAAGTCCTGGTACACCCTGGAGAATGCCAAGAACCTTACGACCTGGAGCAACCAGCTCAACGGTTCCGTCAACTGGACCGCACCTGCGGGATTCGGCTTCAAGACCGATGCTAACTACAACTGGTACCGTGGCTACACGACTCCCCAGGACAGCGAGATCGTCATCAACGCCGAGATCAGCAAGCTTCTTTTCGACAATAAGCTGACGGTTGCCCTTCGTGGCTACGACCTCCTCAACCAGTCGAAGAACATCAATGTCACCGATGCTTCCAACTATCATCAGGAGACCTGGAACAACACGCTTGGAAGGTACATCATACTTTCCCTTACCTACCGCTTCGGTTCCTTCGGCAGCGGAAGCAACAGGATGCGCATGGGTGGCGGCGGCCCTATGGGCGGACGTGGTCCCATGGGCCCTCCTCCCGGAAGGTAGGCCTTTACGATTGAAAGTAAAACGGGTGACCGGAAAGCCGCATCGGCTGCAGGTCACCCGTTTTCCTGTGTTCTGATGATCGGCGCGTCCCGAAGCCTTCGGTCATTCCTTTGTGGAGAACCCGCCGGAGTAAGCCCGCCACTTGTCCATGAGGGCTGTCATGTCTTCGGGAAGGGGGGAGTCGAAACGGATCGGCTTGCCGGTCCTGGGGTGGATGAAGCCAAGGGTCTTGGCGTGGAGCGCCTGTCGGGGGCAGAGTTCAAAGCAGTTCATTATGAACTGCCGGTACTTGGCATAGATCGTACCTTTGCGTATTTCTGCGCCGCCGTACCTCTCATCGTTGAAAAGGGGGTGCCCGATGCTGCTCATGTGGACCCTTATCTGGTGTGTCCGGCCTGTTTCGAGCCTGCATTCGACGACGGTGACATAACCGAATCTCTCCAGCACCCTGTAGTGCGTGACAGCGTGCTTGCCCCTCTCGTCGTCCTCAGGGCAGACCTTGAAGCGCAGCCTGTCGTTGGGGTCCCTTCCTATGGCGGCGTCGATCGTACCTTCGTCTTCCTTGATGTTGCCCCATACCACCGCCACATAGCAGCGCTCGATGCTGTGCCTGAAGAACTGGTCAGCCAGGGCCAGCTGGGTCTCGTCGTTCTTGGCCACTACGAGGAGGCCTGAAGTATCCTTGTCAATCCGGTGGACCAGGATCCCCATCCTCTCATCCTCCGCTTCCGGTCCCTGGGACAACCCGAGGTGGAATGCCAGGGCATTTACCAGGGTCCCTTCGAAATGGCCGTGCCCTGGGTGTACGACCATCCCGGCGGGTTTGTTCACCACCAGGAGGTCTTCATCCTCGTAGACTATGTCAAGCGGGATGTCCTGGGGCAGGATCTCCAGTCCGCGCCGCCTGTACGGCATCACGAACTTGATTATGTCCCCTGGCCTGACGGTCATGTTGGCCTTTGCGGTCTTGTCGCCGACTAGGACGTATCCTTGCTTGATCGCGCACTGGATCCTGTGCCGGGAGGTATCCTCCAGGTGGCTGGCCATGAATTTGTCCACCCGCATCGGGGCCTGTCCGGGATCGACGACCAGGCGGAAATGTTCGAACATCCCCTGTTCTTCGTCTTCCACGGTCTCATCCGGGCCCGCCGGCGGCATGCCTTCAAGTCCGGAGGAGGCCCAAGCCTCTTCGTTATGGATCTTCCCTTCGTCCACTATTCGGCAGGCTTGTTCTTGGACAGGTAGATGGTGACGCCGGAACCCATCTTTACGGTGTTCTTGGAATTGGCGGGGCTCTGCTTGTAGATGGTGGCCGTGATGGTGTCGGCGTAGTTCCTGACCGTGCTGTCGAACACGGCCTTCTGCAGGTTCAGGTAGTTGTCGTGGAGGAGGTCGATGGCGCTGAAGTACTTCATCCCCTTGAGCCTGGGAACAAGGGTCCTGTCGTCAACCGGGTTCAAGCCGGTCTCGATGTCGATGTCGCTGCCGGCGTCAATCTTCCTTCCGGGCCTGATGGGCTTGCCGTTGTAGAGTTGACGCATCACGTTGTTCGTGGCTATGTCATTGACATAGATGAGCTTCCCTACGTTGAGCCCC
This sequence comes from uncultured Bacteroidales bacterium, assembly GCA_900320185.1. GTDB lineage: Bacteria > Bacteroidota > Bacteroidia > Bacteroidales > UBA932 > Cryptobacteroides. The sequence continues at coordinate 13,011 of ONRD01000001.1, read as the reverse complement.
TTCGCTGCCAGCTCAGCCTTTGCCTGGCGGGTGGAAAGCCCCACGATATTGGGCATCTCGACCTTCCTGACATTGACGTTGTTGATGGTCAGCATGATCCTGCGCCCTTTCTTCACCGTTGATCCCGGTTTCGGGTTCTGGGTGTAGATGGCACCCTTTTCCATTTTCCTGACATAGATCGAATCCACCACTTCGACCCTTACCCCGGCTTCCGCGGCAACCTGTTCCGCCTGCTCGACGGTGAGGCTCGTAAGGTCCGGTACCGTGGTCGTCTTGCCGTGCCTGGTAATGAGGTTCAGGGCCAGCTGGGCTCCGAACACAAGCAGGGCGACCAGCAGGACCGCCGCGCCCAGATTCTTCAGGAAATACTTCGCCGGAGAGCTGTCATTCTTGTCTTTTCCGTTTGTTATGTTGCTCATTTTCATTTGTTTTTTTTATTGGATCCTGCCGAAACTCACCTGGAAAAGGCCCTCTCCCAGCAGTGCAATGCCTATTATCATCACTACTATCCCTGATATCCTGCTCACCAGGAACAGGGCTTTCATGTTTATCCTGTCTTTCCACCTGCTGAACAGCCACGAACAGAAGTACCACCAGACCGCAGAGCCGGCAGCGACGGCGAGGATGATGGGGAAGACTGACACGGGTTCACCGGTGACATCCACGTCGAAGAATGCGAACAGGGCGAACATTACCAGTACGGCCCCGGGGTTCGAAAGGGTGCTCACGACGGCCTGCAGGAAGAATTGCAGGTAGGGGATGCCCTTGTTCTCTTCGTCCAGCGTCATTTTCCTGAAAGGATCCCTGAAGGCCATGGTGTAGCCGAGGACGCCGACGATAAGGCCTCCCGCTATGTAGATCGGGTACTCGTAGGTTTCCAGGAACTGCTGGGCGATTGCCAGGGCGAAGATCGATATGACGGCGTAGAGCGTGTCGACAAGGGTGGCGCCCAGTCCTGTGACGAAGCCGGCTTCCTGGCCATAGCTGAGAGACTTCTGCATCACCAGTATGGCTATCGGCCCGATAGGGGCCGATGCGCATATTCCGATGAGGAAGGCTTTCAGGATGTTCAGGAGCATGTCCGGAAGTTATTTGGCTCTCATGTAGATCTGTACCGGACAGCCGGTCAGGTCGAAGTGGTCGCGCAGCTTGTTCTCCAGGAAGCGCTTGTAGGGCTCTTTCACATACTGCGGCAGGTTGCAGAAGAAGGCGAAACTCGGGAACGCTGTGGGAAGCTGCGTTATGTACTTGATTTTTACATATTTCCCCTTCCATGCGGGAGGCGGGCACTCCTCGATCTCGGGAAGGAGGGCTTCGTTCAGCCTTGCCGTGGGGATCTTCCTTGAATAGTTGTCGTAAACGTGTGCGGCCGCGTCCAGCACGTCCATGATCCTCTGCTTCCTGGGGATGCTGGTGAATATGACCGGGACATCGTCGAAGGGAGAAAGGCGTCTCCGGAGTGAGGCTTCATATTCCTTCAGGGTGTTGTTCTCCTTCTGGAAGAGGTCCCATTTGTTGACGACCAGCACGCAGCCCTTGCGGTTGCGGACGATGAGGTTGAATATGCTCATGTCCTGGGCCTCCATGCCGGTGTTGGCATCGATCATCAGGAGGCAGACGTCAGCCTGTTCGATGGACCGGATGGAGCGCATCACGGAGTAAAACTCCAGGTCTTCGTTGACCTTGCTCTTGCGGCGCATGCCGGCAGTGTCGACGAGCATGAATTCGTGTCCGAACTTGTTGTAGTAGGTGGAAATCGAATCCCTGGTGGTCCCGGCCACAGGTGTGACGATGTTACGCTCCTCGCCAAGCAGGGCGTTGGTAAGCGAGGACTTCCCAACATTGGGCTTCCCGACGATCGCTATGTGGGGCAGGCCTGCCCTGTCGGCGTCCTTGTCCGGATCTTCCGCAGGCAGGCGCCTTACGATCTCGTCGAGCAGGTCCCCGGTGCCGCTGCCATTGGCGGCGGACACGCTCCAGACTTCACCCAGGCCCAGGGAATAGAACTGGTAGGCGTCGTACATCTTCTCTCCGGAGTCGACCTTGTTGACGCAGAGAACTACGGGCTTGCCGCTGCGGCGCAGGATGTCGGCGATCTCCGCATCGTAATCTGTGATTCCGGCCGCGGCCTCCACCATGAAGAGTACCAGGTCGGCTTCCTCGATGGCGATCACCACCTGGCGGCGGATGGCCCCTTCGAACACGTCATCCGAATTCGTGGTCCAGCCTCCCGTGTCCACCACGGAGAATTCAGACCCGCACCACTCGCATTTGCCGTAGTGCCGGTCCCGGGTGACCCCGGCCGTCTCGTCGACGATGGCCTTGCGCATTCCGACAAGGCGGTTGAAAAGGGTTGACTTACCTACGTTTGGTCGTCCTACTATAGCGACTAAACTCATGATCGTTAATTGTTTGCAGTTATTATTCAGCGTTGCCGGCAGTTTCATGGCCGGGATAGAGTCCGCAACCTGCACAGGCATCGCTGTAGACACCGGAGCAGGCCGTGGCTTTCTTGCGTCGCGGCCCTCCGGTCAGGCTGTCTTCGTCTTCGTTGATGCACTTGATCCCTATCTTGCGCATGTTCTCGTTCCTGCTCACCTCGGTTTCGGGAAACCTTCCCTTGACGATTATGCCTATGCACATCGCTGCTATCCCTATGGCAAGGATTATCAAGGCGGCAAGGAAGGTGTCCATGGGCTAGAAGATGAATTCGGTGCTGATAGGCTCGTAATTGTAGACCTTGCGGATGATCGAGGCGAAGGTGGCTGTCATCGACACTACCTTGATCTTCGAAGTGTCTGCATCCTTGCGGAGAGGAATCGTGTCGGTCACGAAGACTTCCTTGAGGCAGGAGTTGTTGATCCTGTCGTAGGCCGGGCCGGAGAGGACTGCATGGGTAGCGCATGCCCTCACCGAGGCGGCGCCTTTCTCCATCAGCACGTCGGCAGCCTTAACAAGGGTTCCGGCCGTGTCGATCAGGTCGTCGACTATCACTATGTTCTTCCCTTCGACATCGCCGATGGCGGTGATTGAAGCCACCACGTTCGCCCTCTCGCGGGATTTGTGGCAGATGATGACCGGGCAGGCGAGTTCCTTCGCGTAGGCGTTGGCCCTCTTGGCTCCTCCCATGTCAGGGGCTGCTATCGCCAGGTTTTCGATGTTGAGGCTCCTGAGGTAGGGAATGAACACCTTGCTGGCGTAGATATGGTCGACCGGCAGGTCGAAGAATCCCTGGATCTGGTCGGCATGGAGGTCGCATGTCATGATCCTGTCTACTCCGGCGGCGGTCAGCAGGTTGGCTACCAGCTTGGCCCCTATCGAAACCCTCGGCTTGTCCTTGCGGTCCTGACGCGCCCATCCGAAGTAAGGCATGACGGCAATCACCTTGTCCGCCGACGCCCTCTTGGCTGCATCGATGGTCAGAAGCAGCTCCATGAGGTTCTCGCTCGGCGGGAAAGTAGACTGGAGGATGAATACGGTCGCTCCTCTTACACTGTCGGTGAAAGAGGGTACGAATTCTCCGTCGCTGAACTGAGTGACTTCGGACTCCCCGAGGTGATGCTTCTCAGAAGGGTCGTCGAGTTTGTTGAGTTCATCCACGACTTTGCATGCGAAGTCCCTGGAGGCTCTGCATGCAAACAATTCCATTCTGTGTTCGATGTACATGGGTCCTATAGGTATTGTTGTATGAAATTCAGTATCTCGTCCCTGCCCTGTCCGGTCTGGGCGCTTGAAGCGATCATGGGCGGCAGTTCCTCCCATTGTTCGGAGAGTATGGCCTTGTCCCTTTCGATCTGCTTGAGGAGCGCGTTCGGACCGAGCTTGTCTCCTTTCGTGAATATGATTGCGAACGGTACCCCGGCCTCTCCGAGACCTGCGATGAAGTCAAGGTCGATGGCACCGATGTCGTGGCGCGAGTCGACCAGGACGAAGAGGCATACCAGCTCCCCGGAGTTGAGGATGTAGTCGTTGATCATCTTCCTGAGCTCTTCGCGTCCCGACTGCGATATCTTGGCGAAGCCGTAACCCGGAAGGTCCACAAGGTACCAGCTGTCGTTGATCAGGAAGTGGTTGATGAGCTTGGTCTTCCCCGGGGTCTGGGAGGTCTTGGCCAGCTTCCGGTTCCCGCAGACCATGTTGATCAGGGATGACTTCCCGACATTGGAGCGCCCGATGAATGCGAACTCAGGCAGCCTGCGTGAGGGTTTTCCGGAAACCCTGGTGCTGCTGCAAACGAATTTTGCCTCGTTTATCGTCATTTCTGTCGTGCCTCCCGTTCTTGTAACGCAAAGATAGGTGTTTTTTGTTAAATTTGCGAGAGAACCCTGATTATAACTGATGGAAAAGGAATATGTGGAATTAACCGAGCTGCTGGGCTTTCTGCGTGAAGCCGTGGAAGGCAATTTCCCGGAGCGCTTCTGGGTGAAGGCGGAGATCAGCAGCCTAAGCGTGAAGGCCAACGGGCACTGCTACATGGAGCTTTGCCAGAGCGAGGACGGGGTGCTAAAGGCCAAGGTCCGCGCCACTGCATGGCGCTCCCGCTGGGTGTTCATCAAGGAGATGTTCAGGACCGTTACCGGGTCCGAAATGGCGGTGGGGATGGAAATCCTCGCCAAGGTCCAGGTGGTCTTCCACGAGGTCTACGGGCTGTCCCTCAACATCGAAGACGTGGATCCGGACTTCACCCTCGGGGCGAAGGAGAAGAAGCGGCAGGAGACCATAGCCCGACTTGAGAAGGAAGGCCTTTTCGAGCTTCAGAAACGGCTCCGCCTGACGGCCCTTCCGTATTCTCTGGCCGTGATTTCCGCCCGTGGCGCCGCAGGCTTCGGGGATTTCCGCCGCCACCTGCTCGAGAACGAATACGGCTTCGTCTTCGACGTCTCCTTGTATGAGGCGACGATGCAGGGGGATTCGGCTCCTTCGTCGATAGTGGAAGCCTTCCGGACGATATGTTCTTCGGGGCATCTTCCCGATGCGGTCCTGGTACTGAGGGGAGGCGGTTCCGACCTGGACCTTGCCTGCTTCGACGACTACGCAATCGCTGCCGCCATAGCACGCTGTCCGGTCCCGGTGTTCACCGCGATAGGGCACGACCGGGACCATCATGTCGCCGACATGGTGGCATATTCATCGGTGAAGACTCCGACGGCGCTTGCCGACGTTTTCCTCGACTGCTTCATCTCCGAGGACCAGAGGCTGTCTACCTATGAGTCCAGGCTGCTCCTGGCCTTCAACTCCCGGCTGTCCATGATGGATTCGCGTGTGGCCCTCCTCGATGAAAGGATATCCAGGACCGCCCTTGCGTGCATAGCCGCCGCGGAGCACAAGGTAGACTTGGCCGAGTCGACGATCCTCGCAAGGACCGGCCTGCTGCTCTCCAAGGCCGAGATGAAGCTTTCGGCGATCGAGGAGAAGATCGCGGCGACCGACCCGCGGAACGTCCTCCGCCGCGGCTTTGTCCTGCCCCTTGACGCCAGGGGAGTCAGACTCTCTTCGGCAAGGGGAAGCAAGCCGGGAGACGACGTGCGGATGATGTTCGCCGACGGAACGCTTGAATGCAAAGTTGAAAAAGTAAAGGAACAGGAATATGTCGAAGGAGAAATTTGATTACACGAAGGCTGTCGCCCGTCTGGATGAAATCGCAGCCAAGGTCGAGGACCCGAAGACCAGCCTCGACGATATAGGCGGACTGGTAAAGGAATCCCGGCGCCTCATCAAAGAGTGCCGGGAGTACTTGCGGAGTGTCAGGGAATCGATCAAGGAAGACTAGTCGATACTGAAGCCGGAAATCTGCCGGTTAAGTTCTTCCAGGATGCCGATCTTCTTCTCGTAGAGCTCTTCGGAGATGTCTACCTTGTAATAGTGCGGGTTGATCAACCGCCTTTCCGAGGGGCTGAAGTGGGCGAGGGTGTCGTCGTAGAACGCCTTCTTCTCGGCGAGGCTGTGGACCGGGGCGACCTTCTTCCCGTCCTTGATGACAAGCTGCTGGAGGGGCCTCCATGTGTAGGAACCCTTTTCGAAAGTCTTGTGCTTGAAGCGGTCGTCTTCCGCGAAGATGGTGAACTCTTCTTCATTCTCTATCTTCCTGGATGTGGCATCGCCCCGCAGGCAGGTGACGTCCGCCTTGTAAACCTCACCCAGGTCGGGATCCTTCCTGATGATCCTGTAGGTTATCTGGAACCCAGGATTGATCAGCTTTATGGTATCCTCGGACCTCTTCAGCACGGGTTCGCCTGCTATCTGGACCAGCTTGTAGACATTGCCGAAGCAGGGAGCCGCCTTGCTCGTCGCGATGGCGTCCCCGACTCCGTAGGAATCGATGCATGCGCCTTGCCTCTCCAGGTCGGAGATGAGGTATTCGTCAAGGGAATTGGTGGCGAATATCTTGCATTTCCTGAGCCCGTGGTCGTCCAGTATCCGGCGGACTTTCTGGGAAAGGTAGGCGAGGTCTCCGCTGTCCAGGCGGATTCCGTAGCCATTGGGATAACTGTCGTCGATCCCGCATTCCTTGAATGAACGTATGGCGTTGAGGACACCGCACTTGAGGGTGTCGTAGGTGTCGATCAGGAGGATGAGGTTCTCTCCGTAGTGGGTCTTGCAGTAATCGACGAATGCAAGGTGCTCTCCTTCGACGGAACTGCCGTAGGAAGTAACGTAGCTGTGCGCCATCGTCCCTGTCGAGGGGACGCCGTTCAGCACCCCGGTCAGGATGTTGGAAGTGCTTGCGCAGCCGGCGATGATTGCCGCCTTGGCTCCGTAGGTGGCCGCCCACGGACCGTGGGCACGGCGTGAGCCGAATTCGCTGACCGGCCTCCGGGTCGCCCTGCACACCCTTGAAGCCTTGGTTGCTACCGCCATCTGGTGGTTCATGATGCAGAGCATCGGCGTCTCCAGTACCTGGGCTTCGATCAGAGGCGCCTCAACGGTGATCACCGGCTGGTTGGGGAACACTATCTCGCCTTCCCGCATGGCGTGGACGTTCCCGGTGAATTTCATTGTGGACAGGTACTTGCGGAATTCGGCATATTCCTCGCCGGGAAGGAACTTCTCGAAAAAGCCGGGTTCCTCCTTCCCGAGCCCGAGGACGCAGTCGATGACCTCGTCGGTCCCGCAGCAGACAGCCCAGTTGTTGTTCTCCGGGGCTTTCCGGTAGAACATGTTGAACACGGCGGTCTCATCCTTGCGGCCGGTATCGAAAAACGACTTTCCCATCGTGTACTGGTACTTGTCGGAGCAGTAGGAATAGTTAAGCATATCTGATCATTTTCAACAGTCTTTCAGCGGACCCCCTGTCTCCGGAAGTGACCAGTTCCACTCCCGGATGCGGGTCTTCAAGGGGAAGCCCCTCTTCCTTCATGACTTCGAGCAGGCGCCTTGCCGCCGCCGGGGCGGGGTCGATCACTTCCACTCCGGGGCCTGCAACCTTGCGTATCACGTCCATCAGGAAGGGGTAGTGGGTGCATCCCAGCACGATCCTGTCGGCACCTTCGTCAAGCAGGGGCTTCAGGCTGCGGCGCACGACGCTTTCCGCTACCGCCCCTTTGAGGATGCCTCTTTCAACGAGTTCCACGAAGCCTTCTCCCACATGTTCCACTATCCTGGTGTTGTCTTCGTAGCGCCCTTTGGTGGTGAGGTATTTCGATGTCTTGAAAGTGGCGGCCGTGGCCAGGACTCCTATCACCCCGGTCCTGGAACTGAGGGCTGCGGGCTTGACGGCGGGTTCCATCCCGATGAACTTGACGGGGAACTCGGCCCTGAGGGTGGATATCGCGGCGCCGGTCGCCGTGTTGCAGGCTATGACGATGATGCCGGCACCCCGGTCCAGCAGCGTCTTGGTGATAGCCCTGCCGCGCTCAATGATGAAATCCAGCGTCTTTTCTCCGTACGGGCAGTTGGCGTTGTCAGCATAGTAGATGAAACGCTCCCGGGGGAGTATCTTCAGGATCTCCCTCAGGACGGACAGGCCGCCAGAACCGGAATCGAATATCCCTACCATCTTACCCGTTCCTTGGATGACTGCAAATATACTGATATTCCTTGAATAGGTATGCATTTTGCGGGGCTGTGGCCAGCCGATTTGCTGATGTTTATGAAAAAGGAACTTGCTGCGCCGGCCTTGCTGCTGGCGATGACTCTTCTTGGCTCGTGCGACTTCTTCGAGGATGCCTTCGGCAGGAAGGATTCCGCGACTAGGCCGTCCCCGGAAATCTCCAAGGCCGATTCATTCGCCAGGGACGTGCTGAACACATATTACCTGTGGACTTCCGAGATCGCCGGGGACCTTCCCAGGCTCGACCCCGACACCTGTCTCGATCCTGTCGGGGTGGTGAGGGAGATACGCTACCATGCCGCGGGCAGGGAGGTGGACCATTGGACGGTACTCACCGACGACTTTGATTCTTTCACCAGTTCCATGCAGGGGCTTGGCCTTACTTACGGCTATGAACTCCAGTCGGGGAGGATATCCAACAGGGAAGGCCAGTATTTCCTGGTCGTGACCTGCGTCTATCCCGGCGGCCCGGCTCAGAAGGCAGGGCTGAAGAGGGGTGACATCATCGTCACCATCGACGGGAAGCCTGTCACGAGGGACAACCTCTACGATGCCCTGGATTCAAGGTCAGTCATCCTTGGGGTGACTTTCCTGGACGGGGACGGCACCATTTCTTCCTCCGTGGAGCCTGTGGCCATGAGCGCCGAGGACATGTACCTGGACCCCGTGATGGTCAGCAGGACTTTCGACCTGGACGGAAAGAAGGTCGGGTACCTGTTCTACAACAGTTTCGACATCCGTTCCCAGCTGAAGCTGCCTGACGTTTTCCGCCGGTTCAAGGAGGAAGGGGTCACCGAACTCGTCCTGGACCTGCGTTACAACGGGGGCGGCTATGCCCGTACCGAAACCATGCTGGCTTCGCTGATAGCGCCGTCTTCGAGTGTCGTCGCGAAGGAGGTTTTCCAGACAGATGTCTACAATTCCGCCCTCATGGAAATGTGGAAGGAGCAGGGAGCCGACCTCTCAACCCGTTTCTCCAATACTTTCGAGTACGAGGAAGGAGGCCGGGCCGAGACCATAGACATCACGGATGCGCATCCTTCGATCACCAGGCTCTACGCCCTCGTCACCGGAAGTTCCGCATCCGCCTCGGAAGCCCTCCTTGTGGGGCTGGCACCCTACCTCGACATCACCATCATCGGGGAACAGACCTACGGCAAGTACTGTGCAGGCTTCGTGCTGGGACCAGGCGACGTCTATAAGAAGACCTACGACTACTCGCTCATCGACGACTGGGGGATTTACGTGATGGTAAGCAAGTTCGCGGACAGGGACGGACGTAATGCGGCCGAGCCGGACGGCATCCCTGCCGACGTGGCCTGCCATGACGATCCCTTCGACGGCTTCCAGCTCGGGGATGAAGGCGAAACCATGCTCCGGGCTGCTCTCTCCTCTGCAGGGAAGACCTACCCGGGGACCTTGTCCACGGCCATTCCGCCGAGGCTCGGCATCGAACCGCTTCACCGTACGGGCCTTCCTGCAGGGCTGCTTGTCAAGGACCTCCTTCCCCAAGTGAAGTAATTTTGCTATCTTTGCAACTCAAATCTTAACATGGAGAGTTTATGATTACCAAAGACAAGATCGAAGCTCTGCATCAGCGTATAGAGACGTTGGGGAGGTGTCTTTGACATCCCCTGCAAACGGGAACAGACTGACGCGTTGCAGAAGAAGACGGAATCTCCCGACTTTTGGAACGACCCCAAGGCTGCAGAAGCCTTCATGAAGAATCTCAATTCCGTCAAGGCCTGGGTGACAGGCTTTGACAAGGCGGCCATGGAGGTCGAAGACCTCGACGTCCTTTACGAATTCGCGAAGGAGAGCCTTGGAGGGGAGACGGACGAGACGGTCACAACCACTGAGACGGAAGAACTGGACAAGGAATATTCAAAGGCCCTTGCCGATGTGGAGGCTCTGGAGATCAAGAATATGCTTGGATCGGAAGGCGATTCGCTCGGCGCTATCCTCACTATCAATTCCGGAGCCGGAGGCACTGAAGCCAATGACTGGAGCGCCATGCTCATGAGGATGTATCTGCGCTGGGGAGAGAGGAACGGCTACAAGACCACGGTAACCGACCAGCAGGACGGGGATGAAGTCGGCATCAAGTCGGTCACCATCGAGTTCGAGGGCGACTATGCCTACGGCTACCTGAAGGCTGAGAACGGAGTGCACCGGCTCGTCAGGATATCTCCTTTCAATGCCCAGGGCAAACGACAGACGACTTTCTCTTCGGTCTTCGTCTACCCCCTTGTCGACGATACCATTGAAATCAACGTGGATCCTTCCAGGCTGTCCTGGGATACATTCAGGGCCGGAGGACACGGAGGACAGAACGTCAACAAGGTCGAGTCGGGCGTGCGGCTCCGCTATCTCTACCAGGATCCGGACACCGGCAAGGAGGAGGAAATCCTCATCGAGAACACCGAGACCCGCGACCAGCCCAAGAACAGGGCGAAGGCCCTTCTCCTGCTGAAGTCCCGCCTCTACGACCTTGCCATGAAGAAGAGGCAGGAAGAAAGGGACAAGCTGGAAGGCCAGAAGAAAAAGATCGAATGGGGGTCCCAGATCCGCTCTTATGTGCTCCATCCTTACAAGATGGTCGCCGACCTTCGTACCGGACTGAAGACTGCCGACACCCAGGGCGTGCTGGACGGGGACTTGAATGAATTCATGAAGCGCTACCTCATGCAGGAGGGAGCCGGCGGCGCGACCGGACCAATTGAAGATTTGGAATAACAAGTAATTTTAAATAAAAGATTTATGGCTGAGTTCAAATATGCTCCAATGTTCCAGTTGGGGCCAGACACCACTGAGTATTACAAGATTCCCGGTTCCGAGAAACTCGTCAAGACCTCCAAGCTCGGAGGGAACTGCGGTTGCGGCGGCAAGACCATCCTGGAAGTCTCTCCCGAGGCCCTGACGCTCGTCGCCCAGCAGTCTTTCCACGACTGCCAGTTCATGCTTCGCCGCTCGCACAACGAGCAGGTAGCAAAGATACTTCACGATCCCGAGGCTTCGGACAACGACAAGTACGTCGCCCTGCAGTTCCTGCGCAACGCCGAGACTGCCGTGAAGGGTGTCCTCCCGTTCTGCCAGGACACCGGTACGGCCATCATCCACGGCGAGAAGGGACAGCATGTCTGGACTGACTTCGAGGACGAGGAGGCTCTCAGCCGCGGTGTATTCAACACATATACCCAGGAGAATCTCCGTTACAGCCAGAACGCACCCCTGGACATGTACAATGAAGTGAACACGAAGTGCAACCTGCCCGCGCAGATCGACATCGAAGCCACGCAGGGGAGCGAATACCGCTTCGTGATGGTTGCAAAGGGAGGCGGAAGCGCCAACAAGACATATTTCTACCCTATGACGAAGGCTACGATCCAGAACGAAGGGACCCTCCTTCCGTTCCTGATCGACAAGATGAAGAGCCTTGGTACCGCAGCCTGCCCGCCTTACCACATCGCCTTCGTGATCGGAGGGACGAGCGCGGAAAAGAACCTCCTGACCGTCAAGCTCGCCAGCATCAAATACTACGACAGCCTGCCGACGACGGGCGACGAGACCGGCCGTGCCTTCCGTGACACGGACCTTGAGCGGAAACTGCTCGACGCGGCCGCCGGAATAGGACTCGGTGCACAGTTCGGAGGCAAGTATCTGGCCCACGATATCCGTGTCATCCGTATCCGTGTCATCCGCCTTCCGCGCCACGGTGCCAGCTGCCCTATAGGCATGGGAGTCAGCTGTTCGGCGGACCGCAACATCAAGAGCAAGATCGACGCTGACGGGGTCTGGATTGAAAAGATGGATGCCAATCCTTCCGAGCTCATCCCCGAGGAGTACCGTCGTGCCGGTGAAGGCCCCAAGGGCATCGTGATCGACCTTGACAAGGGCATCGACGCCGTCCGTGCCGAGCTCACGAAGTACCCGGTCAGCACGCGCGTGAGCCTCAACGGAACGATCATCGTAGCCCGTGACATAGCACATGCGAAACTTAAGGCCCGTCTTGATGCCGGAGAGGGCCTGCCCCAGTATTTCAAGGACCATCCGGTCCTGTACGCCGGCCCGGCCAAGACTCCGGAAGGATACCCTTGCGGCTCTATGGGCCCGACTACGGCAAACCGTATGGACCCTTATGTCGACGAGTTCCAGGCGGATTCTATCTTGGTACCATCGGCGGCGTAGCCGCGATCCTTGCGCAGGAAAACATCAAGAGCATAGAATGCGTGGAATTCCCTGAACTCGGCATGGAAGCCGTCTGGAAGATCCGCGTCGAAGATTTCCCCGCCTTCATCCTGGTCGACGACAAGGGTAACGATTTCTTCAAGAGCATAGGATTGTAGGCTTACCGCTGCCCTGTACGTAGAATCAAGGGCATAGGATTGTAGGCTTACCGCTGCCCTGTACGTAGAATCAAGAGCATAGGGTTGTAGGCTTACCGCTGCCCTGTACGTAGAATCAAGAGCATAGGATTGTAGGCTTACCGCTGCCCTGTACGTAGAAAGAGTGGGAGGCGACCGATAATCACTTATAGGTCGCCTCCATTGTCTTTCATGCTCCGCGCAGGCGCCGGTCCGCCTCTTGAAGGTTCCGTTCGCGCTCTCCGCCTTCCTTCCTTGCTTGCTTCCTCTCCGTCCGCCTGCATCTCTTCCTGCATCCCTGCCTCGCTTCCTTGCTTCCTTGCTTCCTTCCATGTTTGCTTCCTTCCTTCCTCGCATGCTTCTCCGCCTTCCTCTCCGCCTGCCTGCATCCCTGCCTGCATGGGTCCGTAGGACAACACCGCTTACGGCCCATGCATAAATCCACAGTAGCCATCCCATGCCTGCCAGCACGGTCCACCCACAAACCGTTCGCTCCGCTCCCCCTCACTTCGCTTGCGGGTACAACTAATCTATCTTCCTGCATGGGATTATCTACCATCATACGGCATGGGGCCATATACCATCGTGCGGTATGGG